>BJHF01000163.1 GCA_014191855.1 Deltaproteobacteria bacterium | reverse complement strand
TGGGCGGCCATCATTGCGGCGATGGCTTCCGGTTCGGCGCCGCACGCGGCCGAGCCGGTCAAGAACGCGGCCCATCCCGGTGGGAGAGGGCCCGGCGGCGGGCGCGTCGTGCCCGCATCGATCGCGTGAGCGAGCGCTTCGGCGGCAACGCGCCCGGCCCCCTCCAGCCAGACCGCCGCCGCCCGCGACGCAGCCCCCAAGCGCACGCCATCGCGGCAAAGTACGTCCACCGCGCCGAGGAAGCTGAGCGTGTCCAACAGTGCGCGAGCCGAACGCGCGCCCGGGACGGAGCGCCCCGTCCACGCGCCCGCCGCCAGCCAAATCAAGCACGCGACCGCGGCGAAATACAGGGCTCGCGCGGCTGCGACTGGGCCCGGGACGGTCGGCATCCCGGGCGCGGCCGCGAGAACCACCGCGCCCGCCACGCCCACCGCACCCGCCAACGTCACGGCGTACACCGCAGCGGAGACCACGCGGCTCTCGTGCGCCTCCCGCTCGGCAACGAGCGCCCGCAGCGTCGCAGCCGCACCCGCGCGGTCGGGCGGCGCGGCGCATGCGAGGACGCGCTCCACCCGTTCGTCGGCAGTGCCGCTCATTGTGCGAGACCCGGCAATCGAGCGATCGCCCCGTAGATCGTCAGCAGGGTGAGCGCACCCACGAGGAGCAGCCCGACGAGGCCTCCGATACGGGCGCACGCCGCCGCGCGCGCCTCCGCCCGCTCCGCTTGCGCCAAGGCTCGGTCCGCAACGTGCCGTGGAGGAAGCGCCCCGGAATCCTCCGCCCCCAATAGCCGCACCAGCACGTCCGCAGGAGTCCCGCCTTCGAGGAGGCCGGCACGCCACGCCGCGCGCCGCGCGGCCGCATCGGGGCGACCCCACCCCAGCACGCGGCCAAGGAACCGTGGAGCCCCGAGGACCGCGCCGATTGCGGCGAGACAAGCTGCGACGTTCACCTCCACGGCGGCAAGCGCGAGCTGAATGCGGCCCGCATGCCAGGCGCCGCTCTGCAACACCTCGTCCAACTGCGGCGCGACCTTGGTGCTCAACACCACAAGCACGACCGTCTGAAGCAGCCCCACGCCCAGCGGCCAGGCGAGCGCCACCGCAACGGTTGCGCCCCGCGTCCAGGGCAACGGAAGTGCGTCCACGGCGCGGGCCACGCGGGCGGTCGCCGCAGGCCAGTGCAGCGCGGTCGCGACCACCTCGTGCGGCAGCCCGAGCGCCTCGAGCGCGGCACCCAGCCGGCCGGCATCCGCCAGCGAGGCCGCACGTCCGGCTCCCGCGCAGGAGCGGAGCACAGCCCCGAGCGGGCGCTGCTCCGCGATGGCGGACACCGCCAGAAGCTGGGCCACGCGCCGATTGGGAACCGACAGCGTCACCAGCCACCAAACATCGGCACGAAATGTTGGGCCCATCCGGTCAGCCCGGCCACGAGCCCACAGAGCGTCGCGAGCGCCAACGCGAGGATCATCGGTGCTAGTCGCGATGCGACGCGCCACTCGTTCCGGCCGAGCCGTAGGAGCTCCTCCACGAGCTCGAGACGAGCAATGTGGTCGCCAACTTGCTCAAGACGAATGCGCATAAATGTCGCGCCGACCTCGTCCCCCGCGCCGCTTGCGACCTCCGCGGCCGCCGCGAAGTAGCGTGCCCCAGGAGTGAGCGAGATCGGCAGCCACAACACCGCAGATACGGCGATTGCAACCACAAGCGACACCAAGGCCATCGCGAACACGCCCGCAAGTCCGATGCCCGTCTCCTCGGGCCCATACGCGGCCGCACGGCCGACGTCGTGATGAATGAGGGCTTGGATCGACGTAAGTCCGAGCGCGATGCCCGCGCCCACGGCCAGGTAACCTCGCGTCATCCGTCGAACTGCCGCCGCGTCCTGCTTCGCGTCCGCAGCCATTGCGCCACACTCAAGCTGCGCCTCGGACGGCTCCGCCATCGCAAGGACGTCATCCGTAGAGACCGCACCCGCTTCGAGGGCCTGCCGTGCCGCCTGCACGCGCACCCGCAACGCCCCCTCGGGTAGCGCAGTCATCAGGAGCGCCAGCGACCCCGCCTGGCTGACCCCACGCCGTCGCAGCGCGGACAATTGCCGAAAGACGATGCCCTCCGTCATTCGAGCTCGTCTTCCACGCGCACGGCCAGAGTCAGTCCGGAGAGCTCAAGCCGCGACAGCTTCCCGTCGTGATCGAGGTCGCCCACGGCGAACACCCGGAACTCGTCCCCCGCCGACTCCACCCAGTAGTGGTAGCGCACGTCGCCCGATACAGAAAAACCAAGCTCCCTCCAGCACGGATCGTCGCTGAATGGTGCCGTTCGGGCGGGCGGCTGTCCCGGCTCCCCGCACGGCAAGAACCGGCCCTGATCACGGAAGATTCGTTTTTCGGCGTGGGCGATGCCCTGCACCATGGTGTAGGCTTCGGCCACCTGGGCGTGGCGAAGCACCGACTGGTAGGACGGCACGGCCGCGGCAACCAGCACCGCGAGGATGGCCATCACGAATGCGAGCTCGACGAGGGTGAAGGCAGATCTCAAGCGTGCGCGCCGCATGCCACATCCTACCACAGCGCCCTACCTCACATCCGGCATGCCCAGCCGCGCCCGCACGCTCCGCACGGGCCCGAAGCGCGCGATGCACACCAGCGCTTCCACCCCGTCCTTCCACGTGATCTTCTTCCCCTCGTCGTAACCGCGGCCGTTGTAGGCGATCGGCACCTCGAACACGCGGCAGCCCATCCGCGACACCTTCGCGGTGAGCTCGATCTCCACGCCAAAGCGGTCGCTCTCGATGTCGATGCGGCGCAAAACCGAGGTACGGAAGGCCTTGTAGCCGGTTTCGACGTCGGAGAGGTTCAGGTCGGTGGCCATGTTCGCGCAGAGCGTGATGAGGCCGTTCCCCATCGAGTGCCAGAACAAAAGCACTCGGCGTTCGCTGGGGAGAAAGCGACTTCCGTACACCACATCGGCGCGCTCTTCCCAGAGCGGGCGCAGAAGCCGCGGGTAGTCGCGCGGGTCGTACTCGAAGTCGGCGTCCTGAACCAGCGTAAAGTCCCCGGCGACCGCCGCGAAACCCGTGCGAAGCGCCGCGCCCTTGCCCCGGTTCTCGGGGTGCCTCAAGGCCACAACCTCCGCGCGCTCGGTAGCCGCCGCGTCCACGCCGAGGACCGCCCGCCAGTCGCCCGTGAGGGACTCCACGAGGGCCTCCGTACCGTCGCGACTGCAATCGTCGACCACCACGATCTGCAGGTGGTCCGCCAAGTCCAGCGCCTCGCTCGCCAGCACGCGCCGCACCACCTCCGCCAGCGTGTTCTTCTCGTTGTAGGCGGGGATCACCACCGACAGGGCGCGGATCGGGCGCGCGCTCATCGGTAATCCGTGATCTTGCGGCGCCCCGGCCCGTGGGGCGTGACTTCGCGGCTGGACTGGCACGGCACACACGACGTTGCGAACGGCATCAGGGCCAGCCGGCGCACCGGGATGGGCTCGCCGCACCGGGAGCAGAGCCCGTACTCGTCCGGGTTTTCCACAAGCCGGCGAAGCGCGTCGTCGATCTTCTGGATCCGCTCGATCCGCTCGATGTTTCGCGCTGAGGCGATGGCCTGGCCCATCTCGACGAGCGGCGCCTCGTCCTCATCCCGCGCGCTGGCCACTGGGCTATCCATCTCGGCTTTCACCTCAAACGCGCCCGCGTCTACCAGCTCGGCCCTGGCGCGCAGCAGTCCGTCGTGAAGGGTCTGTAGTTCGGCCACGGTCATGCGCGCCTCCTAACCCGGCGCCGTGGCGGCGCGATAAGCGGCCCCCGCGGAGGCGCCCATGCGCGTGGAGATCATCGGAGGTGGGCCCGGCGGGCTCTGGCTGGCCATCCTCCTCAAAAAGCGCGCGCCCGAAACCGACGTTCGCGTTCACGAACGCAATCAGCGGGGCGACACGTTCGGCTGGGGTGTCGTGTTCTCGGACGCCACGCTCGACGAGCTCTCCGGTGGCGACGAGATCGCCCTCCAGCGGATTCGGGAGGCCTTCGTGTACTGGCGCGACATGGAGACGCACATCCACGGCCAGACCCGGATCTCCTCGGGCCACGGGTTCTGCGGCATGCGGCGAACCACGCTGCTCGACATCCTCGAAGATCGGGCGATCGAGCTGGGGGTTCCCGTTACCCACGGCGATGACGTGACCGACATCGAGGCGCTCTCGGCCGCGGCAGACGTCGTCGTCGCCGCCGACGGCGTGAATTCGGGGGTTCGCAACGCCTGGGCGATCCACTTCCAGCCCGCGGTCGATCATCGAAAATGCCGCTTCGCGTGGTTCGGCACGACGAAGGTCTACGAACGATTCACCTTCTTGTTCGCCGAGAACGATGCCGGCCTGTTCCAGGTGCACGCCTACCCCTTCGACGCGACGATGAGCACGTTCATCATCGAATGCCGCGAGGAGGTGTGGGATCGGGCCGGGATGGCGGATCGCAGCGAGGCCGACACCGTGGCCTACTTCGAGGCGCTTTTTGCCCCCTGGCTTGATGGGCACCCGCTCCGAACCAACAAAAGCCTCTGGCGCGTGTTCCCCACGATTCGAAACGCGCATTGGTCGCACCGAAACGTCTGCCTCCTCGGCGATGCGCTGCACACGGCCCACTTCTCGATCGGCTCGGGCACGAAGCTCGCGATGGAATCGGCGATGTCGCTGGCGGAAGCGCTGCTGGCCCCCGGCACGGTGCCCGAGCGCCTGGCCGCCTGGGAAACCAAGCGCCGTCCCGACGTGGAGCGCCTCCAAGCCGCGGCGCAGACCAGCCTCGAGTGGTTCGAAAACAGCGCCCGCTACCTCGCGCACGATCCCGACACCTTCAATTTCTCCTTGATGACCCGCAGCAAACGCATCACCTGGGACGAGCTCATCAAGCGCGACCCCGCCGGGATGGCGCCGCTCCAGGCCCGCTGGGGCGGCCGGCCCGCGCTCCAACCGTTCACGATCCGCGGGGTCACGCTCCCGAACCGCATCGTCGTGTCCCCGATGTGTCAGTACTCCGCCACGGATGGCCAGCCGGATGATTGGCACCTCGTGCACCTCGGGAGCCGCGCGGTCGGCGGCGCGGGGCTCGTGTTCGCCGAAGCAACCGCGGTTAGTGCGGAGGGGCGCATCACCCCGGGTTGCACCGGCCTCTGGAACGACGAACAGCGCGAGGGGTGGGCGCGCATCGTGCGCTTCGTCCATGATCATTCCGCCGCCAAAGTGGGGCTCCAGATCGGTCACGCTGGCCGGAAGGCCGCCACCGCCGTGCCCTGGGCGGGAGGTGCCCCGCTCCCCGAGGCAGAAGCCTGGCCGCTGGTCGCCCCGAGTCCCCTCCCCTGGGATCGCGCGTCACAAACCCCGCAAGCCCTGACGCCGGAGCAGCTCGACGCCCTCCTCGCCGACTTCCTCGCCGCCGCCCAACGCGCCGCAGACGCCGGCTTCGACGTGCTCGAGCTGCACATGGCCCACGGGTACCTCCTCGACAGTTGGCTCAGCCCGCTCACGAACCATCGCACCGACGAGCACGGCGGCAGCCTCGAAGCGCGCCTGTGCTTCCCCTTGCGCCTCGTTCGCGCCGTGCGTGCGCGTTGGCCACAGGATCGCCCGCTTTTCGTTCGCCTGAACGGGAGCGCGTGGGCGCCGGGCGATCACACCGACGCCGAGCACGTTCACATCGCGAAGGCGATGCACGAAGCCGGGGCCGACGTACTCGATCTGTCGAGCGGGGGCACAGTCCCCTGGGCGCGGATCACCGCGGGTCGCATGTACCAGGTACCGTTCTCCGAGCGCGCCCGCCTTGAAGCCGGCGTTCCGACGATGACCGTCGGCGCGATCACCTCGCTCGATCAGGCTGACACGATCGTGGCGGCTGGCCGCGCCGACCTGGTGGCGCTCGCCCGCGAGCACCTCCGCGATCCATACTTCACCCGCCGCCAAGCCGGCGTAGTCGGCGCGCCGGTTCCCTGGCCGAGGCAATACCTCGCCGGTCGGCGTTGACCATGGCGCCGACGCCGCCCCCCGAACCCCGCCGGCCCCAACTCCCCGACTCCTGGCTCTCCGCCCTTCGCGATGAGTTCGAGGCCCCCTACATGGCGGAGCTTCGCCAGTTCCTCGTCGAAGAGAAGCGGGTCGCCGAGGTGTACCCGCCCGGCCCCGAGATCTTCGCCGCCTTCGCGCACACGCCGATGGACGCCGTTCGCGTCGTCGTGCTGGGCCAGGACCCGTACCATGGCCCCGGGCAGGCTCACGGGCTCTCGTTCTCGGTGCGCCGCGGTGTTCGTCCGCCGCCTTCACTGGTGAACATCTACAAGGAGCTCCAGTCTGACCTGGGAATTCCGCCCGCCGCCCACGGAGACCTCACCGCCTGGGCGGATCGCGGCGTTCTCCTCCTCAACGCGACCCTGACGGTGCGCGCCCGCACGCCGAACTCTCACCGCAACCACGGCTGGGAGCGGTTTACCGACCGCGTGGTGGAGCGGCTGGCGGCCCAACGCGAAGGGCTGGCCTTCGTGCTGTGGGGCGCGTCGGCCGCGCAGAAGGCGGCCGCGATCGACCTGGATCGCCACCTCGTCGTGCGCTCCCCGCACCCCTCACCCTACTCCGCCGCGAGCGGGTTCTTCGGCAGCCGGCCCTTCTCCCGCATCAATGCGTGGTTCGAAAAACGAGGAGAGCCGCCAGTGGACTGGCGGCTCCCGGCCTAATCGGCCCGTTCTACGCTACTTCTTCGACTTCGTGCGGCTCGACACGGACGAGGACTTTCCCGGCTTGACGCTCGCCACCGTCGCGGCGGCGCTGCTCGTCGACTTGCCCGACTTCGCCGTTCCACCGCCGCGCTGGGCGCTCCGGTGGTCGGCCGGCTGATGCCCAGACGAGCTGCTCGACGAGGACGCGGTCGCGGAGCTGGAGCTGCTCGACCCGGAGCGATCGTCTCCGCGATCGTGGCGATCATCGCGCGCTTCCCGACGATCTTCGCCGCGCTCCTGGCGATCCTCCCGGGCCTCGTGGCGATCCTCGACCCGCTCCTGGCGGTCCTCCCGGTACTCCCGGCGATCTTCGCGGGCTTCGTGGCGGTCCTCCCGGTATTCCTGACGCGCTTCGTGGCGCTCGTACACCCGGCCGTTGTGCCCGTCGTGCCAGTAGCCCTCGCACCACACGCCGCGGGAGTAGTAGCCGGAAACCCAGCTATACCCAACGCGATTGTACGAGCGCCAGTAGCCGTCGTAGTAGTGCGCGCCGACCCAGTAGCCGGGAACCCAGTCGTAGCCGGCGCGAGCCGCGAGCGGGCGCCAGTGGCCGGGGTGCCATTCGCCCCACGCGTCGTAGTGACCGGCAACCCACGACCAGCCGGAGCGCGCCGCGGGCACGTAGTGAGGCGACCAGGCGTTGATCGAGAAGCCGGGCAGGCCGATGGACACCACGACGCCGGCCTCGGCGGGGGTGCTGGTCGAGAGGGCGAAGAGCAGGGCGAGAGAGGTGAACATCTTGGCGACTCCTGAGCCGTACAACGCGAGTCGCCTGCCAACATTCAGTGAGATTCAACGGCGCCGGGAAGATCGTAGGCGGCTCGCACCTTTGCCGCGACCGCCGCGACGGTGACATCGAGACAAGGCCTTCCCCAAAGGCAGGTTTTCCGGTAGCAGGGCTGGCACCAGAGCCGCTCGGCACGCTCCACGGGCTCGCCGGCGCCGGTGTGCTCCGGGGCGGTTGACCCATGGATCATGATCACCGGAACCCCGCAGGCTGCGGCAAAGTGGGCCGCACCCGAGTCGTTGCTGACAAAGGCCCCACAACCGGCGAGCGAGGCTGCGAAGTCGGGGAGCGACAAGCCTGAGAACACGGGGAACGAGGCCCCGAGGAGCCCGATCACTTCCCCGAGCTCGCCGGGACCGCAGAACGCGAGGGTCGGCCTTGGCTGAAGCGCTTCGGCGAGCGCCGCGAATCCGTCCCAGCGCACCGTGGCCGAAGGACTCCACGGGTTCAAGGCGACAAAGCGCTCGGGGATCGTCACGGACTGGCCCCGAGGCCGGTACACCGACGGTCCGACCGCCGGGGCGCCCGCGGCCAACGCGATGCGTGCGTATCGATCGCGGCGATGTGCCCTGCCTTCAGGCAGGGTGAGCCGGTATCGGCCCGGCGGCCCGACGCCCACGGTGGGGAGGTGCGACCAGCGGCGCGCGGCGTGCCAGGAAGGCTTGAAGCACACGGCCACGTCGGCCGCAGCCGGTACTTCGTCGCCCGGTCGCACCGCATGGCCGGCGTACAGCTCCTTGGCCCAGCGCCCGCGACAGTACACGGTCACCTCGCCGAGGGCGGCGAGCGCATCGATGGCGCCGAGGGCCATGACCGCGTCGCCGAGGTGGTCGGGGGCGCGGATGACGATGCGCCGGGGCGACATCAGCGCCGACCAGACGTGGCGCGTACGGAAACGGAAGCCAGCGTTTCATCCAGCGTGATCCGAGGTGTCCAGCCGAGCGCCGTGGCGGAAGGGCAGGTACCTGTTCGCGCGCGGAGGGGCCGCCGCGAGGGGGCTTCGACCGCGGGGAATTCCGGGAACAGCCGCTCAAGGAGCGCTCGCGCGGTGGGAGTGTTGCCGCTGCAGAGGTTGGACGCACTCGCCGATACTCCCCCTTCAAACACGGCGACCACGCCGCGCGCCGCGTCCCGGACGTCGAGGACGTCGCGCGGTTGATCCAGGCCGGACGCCGCGATGGGGCGCCCGGCGGCGTGGTCGGCGAACCAGCCAGCCACCTCCCCTCCACGCGGAACGTCGGGGCCGAGTACGAAAAAGGGGCGCACGATAAGGAGATCCTGCGCGAAGCGCGCGGCACGCCGGAGCGCGAGGGCCTCGGCGCTGGCACGGGCGGCGCCGTAGAGCTCGTCTGGGCGCAAGGGGCCCGCCTCGTCGGTCGGACCGGCGCCG
>BJHF01000162.1 GCA_014191855.1 Deltaproteobacteria bacterium | reverse complement strand
GACACGAGCGTCGTCGCGTTACGCCGAAGTGCGCCAACCCGTGGGACACGCCAACCGGCGAGATCCCAACGGTTCTACCGGTAGAACGGCGTGGGATCGAATCGGGCGGAATCGGTGGGATGGGACATACAGCGCGTCGGGCGGGCTCGCCTGGCCTTCGTCGTCCGAACCCCAGCACAGGATCGACCCGTCGGTGCGCAACCCGCAGCTATGCGCCTGCGACGGCGGCTCCGGCCAGCCGAACGCCATTTCGACGAACAGGAACCCGCCGACGCTCACGCTCTCGAAGGGGCACTGGAGGGTGAAATGCTCGTCGGAATCGTCGCAGTCGCCCGGCTCGAAGGCGCCGTAGCCTTCCGGGGTTTCGCAGCTCTGCTTTGCGTCGGTGGCGAGTCCGTAGCCGTCGTTGTCGTCGTCACGGTACCAGAAGGAGTCCGGGCTCCGCGTTCGATCCTCGTCGTCGCAATCATCCCCGAACGCCGCATACCCGTAGGGCTGCGTGCAACTGGCGGGAAGCGCGTCGCCAACGCCATGACCGTCTCCGTCGGCGTCCGGGTACCACGGGGTCGCCGCGCCCCGCGCCGGGTCACCGTCATCGCAATCTCCCGCGACGAAGCTGTACCCAACGAGCACCTCACAGCCCGCTGCGGTCGCCGCCGCCTCGCCCACACCGTCGCCATCTGCGTCCCGGTACTGCGGCGTTTCGGGATGCCGGGTCGGATCTGCGTCGTCACAGTCGTCCGCATTCGGCACATACCGGCTCGCCGGGACACAGCCGCCACCCGCCGCGGGATCGCCGGCGCCATCCTCGTCGGCGTCGAGGTAGTAGCGGACGCGGTTGACGCCTGGCCCGCAGAGATCCTCGTCCGAAATCCAGAGATCGCACCCGACCAGCGTCACGAAGCTCCAGACCCAGCTCATCGGAAGCTCCACGCCCACCAGGCCGTCGCCGACAAGCCGAGGGCGCCGGCGCTGACCGCCGTGACGAAGGCCGCCTGGTTCAGCGTCTGCAGCTCGGCGAGCTCGCGTGGCTCCACCTCACGCCAATCCTCGGTTTCCAGGCGATCACGGGTTTCGGTGGCGGTGATGAACCCCGCGGCCGAAAGGGCCAGACCGCTCAACGCAAACGAGGCGAGCACCGGGCGCAGCTGCGGGTAGAGCGGCAGCGGCGCCCCGAGCCGGACGTACGCCGCGTGATCCGGATTCCCGAGGGGGTCCAGCCACTGCAGGACGTACGGCTGGGTGTTTGCGTATTCCCGCCCCCGCATCCGGCCGTCCACGATGAGCTCCCCCCCCAGCGGCGGTGGGAGCCGTCGAACGTCGGGCTTGGCCGCGGCCGGCGCTTCCGGCCCGCTGGCCGGAGCGAGAAAGTCACGCTGCTGCCGGACGATTGCCGCTATTTCCGGAGCAGGTTCGCGCCCTTTCGACATGGAACGCCACGCCTCCGCGTAGGCGACGGCGTCCGCGGCGCCGCTCTGGTGCCGAAGGAGCGCCTCGGCGAGATGCAGGTTGGCCACGGTGTCGGGATCGATGACATCCTTGGCACAACCAAGCTTGTCTTGCGCCTCGCGCAACCCGGCCTCGAACTCAGGCCGCAGCCCGGCCGCGTAGGCTTCAAGCGAGCGCTCCGTGAGATCGTGGAGCTCGATGCCGCTGATCCGCGTTGGGCAGCGCGTCAAGTCAGTGGCCGACGCAACGGCCACCAGGAGGAGGATCATTCGAGCTCCCAGGGGTACGGCGCGTCGACCTGCCCCTCCAGGTCCCGGCCCCAGCACTCGACGATCCCATCCGACTTCAGCCCGCAGCTGTGCTCGCCGCCCGCCGCGATCGCGTCAAAGCGCCACGCTGGCGCGCCCGAAGCCTGGCCAAACGAGTCCATTCCCCAGCAGGACACGACGCCGTCTTCATCCAGCGCACAGGTGTGCCAACCTCCCGCCCGAATCGCCACAAAGGGGACGTCGGCCAGCTCGGTTGGCACCGAAGCCTGGCCCCACTCGTCGTCTCCCCAGCAGACGGCGAAACCATCCGCATCGAGGCCGCACATGTGACCGTTGCCTCCGTCGATCGCGGTGAGCGCGGTGTCCGGAGCCTCGCTCGCCACCGCCGCGTCGCGGTCGCCCCAGCACCGGACGGCACCGTCAAGGTCGAGGCCGCAGGTCGCGGTGAGCGTCGCGGCCACCGCCGTCCAACCGTCGGAGACCGGCGGTGTGGTCTGGCCGTCGCGGTCGTCCCCCCAACAGGCGATCACCCCGTCGGTCTCCAATCCGCAAACATGCGCGTCACCGGCGACGATTTGGGTGTAGGTCGCTTGTACGGGCGTAGACTGACCGCGATCGTCGGCCCCGGCGCACACCACGCCCTCATCGCAAAGGCCACACGTGAAGTCGGTGCCGATCGCGAAGGCCGAACAGGCGGCGGGACGCGTCGGAGGGGTGGCGCGCCCATACTGGTCGCTCCCCCAGCAGGCGACGTCGCCGTTCGTTCCAAGGGCGCAGGCGTGACCGTTGCCGGCGTCCACGGACACAAACCCGTCACCGGCCGGAGGAGTGGCGTAGGCCATGTCGCCGTACCCCCAGCACACCAGCGTGCCGCCGACTTCGACCCCGCACGTGTACCCGTCGCCGACGGAAACGCTCAGAAACCGCCCGGACTGCAAACCGCCGAACCACTCACCCCAGCAGGCGACCTTCTGGTTTTCCAGGATCCCGCACCCATGAGCCGAACCGACCGAGATCTCCGTGAAGGCCTCGTCCGGAGGCTCGTCCCAGCCGTCGTAGTCGTCGGCGCAGCGGACCCGCCCGTCCATCTGCAAGCCGCAGACCTGCGCGTCCTGCACGCTCACCTGCTGGAACGGGCCCCCGTCCGGCATCGCCCGCGGCGCACCCCAACAGGAGATCGACCCGTCGGCGTGCAATCCGCAGGCGCCTTCGTTGGCGGCGGCGACCTCGGAAAAATCCGCATCCGTCGGAGTGTCGATCGGCAGGTCCCCGGACGATCCCCAGCACGACACCCGTCCGTCATCGTGGAGCCCGCATGCGACGCTGTAGCCCACGCTGATCTGGGTGAAGCGCGGGTCGTCGCCGAGTTTGGGGGGAACAAAGGCCCCCCATGCGGCGGTGCTCCAACAAGAGAAGCTCCCGTTGGGGTGGAGCCCACAGCTACGAAGGAAGCCGGCGCTGACCTGGGTGTAGGGGAGGTGCCAGCTCGCGGACTCCGCCCCCCAGCGGACCACCGAATCAGCGGCGCCGACCGAGAAGTCCGGTCCCGCCTCGACCGCCGAGAAGGCTCCCGTGGGCGGATCCCCCTGCCCAGAGTCGTCGTTGCCCCAGCAGGCGATCTCACCGCTGCTGCGCACCCCGCAAACATGCGAATACCCGCCTTCGATCGAGATGAAGTCGCCCTCAATCGGCGCTTCCATTGCGCCCCAACAGCTGACGGTGGCGTCGTCGTGTAGTCCGCAGCTGTAGCCCACACCGGCCACGACCTCCACGAAGGTGCTCGCCGTCGGCGGGGTCTCGGCGCCCGTGGTCGTTTCCCCCCAACAGGAGAGCGTGCCCGGCTCGGCGACGGCGCAAGCGTGAGTGTCGCCGACGGCGACATGCAGGAAACTGCCGGCGGGTGCGTCGAGGCGGCTGGTGACGGCGGGCGTGCCCCAACAGCGCAGGCTCTTGTCGGCGGCCACCCCGCACGCCACGTCCGACCACGTGTCCAGCTGGGAGAAGGTCACCCCGTCGGGCGCGTCGAGGTCGGACGCGTAGACGCCCCAGCACACCGGAGCGCCATCCGTCGTGAGCGCACAGCTGTTCCCCCAAGTGGTGGTGACCGAGGCGAAGCTCCCTGCTGGAGCCAGGGTTGCGCCGTCGGTGGTGTCGCCCCAGCAGGACACGCTCCCGTCGGAGCCCAGCCCGCAGCTATGGCGGCCGCCCGCGGACAGCTCCGTGAACGTCGCCCCATCGGGGGGCTCGTCCTGCTTGAACTCGCCGATGCCCCAGCAGTACGCAGAACCATCGCTCCTGAGCGCGCAGGTGTGGGTGGCACCTCCCGTCACCTGCACATTCGGGCACAACAGGCTGAATCGCCCGTTCTCGTCATCGCAGTCCCCCGCCTCGAAGGCGCCATACCCATCAGGGGCCTCGCAGCCGAAGAGGGTGTCCCCGCCGACCCCGTAGCCGTCGTTGTCGTCGTCGCGGTACCAAACGCTCAGCGGACTGCGGTCGGGATCGGTATCGTCGCAGTCGTCGTCGGTCGCGACGTAGCCTTGCGGCGCCTCGCACGTGGGACTGAGCGGATCGCCGGCTCCATACCCGTCGCCGTCGGCGTCCCGGTACCAGAGGGTGGCCTCCCCGATCGTGCCGTCCGCGTCGTCGCAGTCGCCCGCGACGAAGCTGTGGCCCTTGAGGAGCTTGCATCCCGTCGTCACCTCCGCGCTGCTCCCGAAGCCGTCGCCGTCGTGATCGCGGTACTGGGGCGTGTCCGGGTTGCGCGTGGCGTCGGTGTCGTCGCAGTCGCGAGCCACCGGCACATAGCGTTCCCGCTGCGTGCAACCCCCGTCCACCGTCCGATCGCCGTACCCATCGCCGTCCGCGTCCAGATAAAAATGGGTGCGTTGTACGCCGTCCCCGCAGAGGTCGTCGTTGCTGATCCAGAGCTCGCAACCCGGAGCGCTCACGAGCGCGAACAGCATCGCAACGTGCATCGCGCTCTGGGGGGCCCCTTGGATCACGACGGGAAGTCTACACGATTCGGCTACGTAGTTCCGCGGGCATGCGATTCGCCCGCCGCGATCCTGCGCGCCAGCGGCGTCACGCCTGGCGCCGCCGCCGCCACAAAAACACCGCCGGCACCCACCCGAACGCCCCCGCCGCCGCTTCCCCTGCGCACCCCGGCACCTCGACCTCCGGTTCCAGGCTCCAGTCAGCGGGGACGACCACCACGCGCGCCGTGGCGAACGCCTGCCGCCCTTGGTCGTCGGAGCCGATCACCGCGATCGTCACGCCCTGGCTCGCGTCCGGATCCGCAAGCTCCGGACAGGTGAATGTGGTGCTCCCGGCCAACCAGTCCGCGAACCGCGTCGTGTCTGAGCCGGCATCCGACGACCAGACCAGGCTCAGTCCCTCGTCGGCGATCACGCTCACGGTCACGACCTGCCCGGAGTGGCACGCGTCAGGAACCACCGAGATCGCCGCGATCACCGGCTCGTTTTCGGGGCAGCCATCGTCGATCTCGCCGTCGCAGTTGTCATCGTCGCCGTCGCAGAATTCCCACGCCTCCGGGCTCGTGCCGCTGTCGGCATCGTCGCAATCGCCAAGCGCTTCCGCGTAGCCGTCCCGGTCGTCGTCGCCGTTCGTGGTCTCTTCGTCCACCGAACCGTCGCAGTCGTTGTCCGCGCCGTCGGCCGATTCCAGCTCCCCGGGAGATGCCGTTGCGTCCCGATCGTCGCAATCGTCCTCCGCAAAGCCGTCCCCGTCATCGTCCGTTTCCGGCGTTCCATCGTCGATTGCGCCGTCACAGTCCTGGTCGGCGCCGTCGGTGACCTCCTTGCCGTCGGGAAACACGTCTGCCCGAGCATCGTCGCAGTCGCCGTCGGCGACGCCCCAACCGTCCCCATCGGCGTCGTCGGCCGCCGGGTCGTCGATGCGCACGGAGATCGAGTCAAAACCTAGGTTCCCGTGCCAGTCTTGCGCCGCCACCGTGAGCGTGTCCGGGCCCGGCGCGAGCGCGCTCGCCGAGAGCGTGCCGGTTACCGTTCCCGAGTCGTTTCCCGGTCTGCCATACAGCACGTATTCGCCACGAACGAGGCTGTAGACTGCGAACGCCATCGTCGTCGGGGTGTCCAGATCGTCGCTGAGCGAGAACGTCAGCTCCACCTCCTCTCCGCTCCGCAGCGCCGCACCCGAAACCGGCGACGTAATCGTCACTTCTGGGGGGGCACTGAAGGAAGGGGCCGTGAACCACAGCTCGCCGATCGCGCTCACGCCCTCGTCCGTCGGGAGGGTGACTGTGCACCGCAGCGAGGCGGGGTCCGCCGGCGTGTGGCGCACGGTCACCTCAACCGTTTCGAGAGGTTGCACCTTCAATCCGGGCGTCGGCGCGTCGATCACCTCCACGTCCGGCCCGCACTGATCCAGCACCGGCGTCAGCACCGAAACCGGCTGATTCCCCGCGTTGAACCCCGTCCACGTCGTCTCGGTGCTCGTCCCATCGGGCCAGTGCCACGGCACCTCAACGATGCGGCGGATGAAAACGAACTGAACGGAGGGTGCCACGGGCCCCGTCAGTACAACCGCAACCTCCTGCACAAAATTCAGTGGATCACCCTGAGCTTCCGGCAGCGCCTCCAGGCGCCCGTCCGTCGCCCAACCGCCCGCAGCGGACTGGATCGTCAGCGCGGCAAGCAGGTTGCCGGGCTCATCGGGAATCATCGAAACCGCTACGTCCAGCGAACAGCCAGCGCAAAGCGGCCCAGCATCTCCGCTGGGTACAACCACTCCACCGGTCGCCGTTACCGAAACCCCGCTCAGTACGACCTCTCCCACGTTCGTTACCGTCACGGAGCCCACGGCTGTTTCTCCCAACGCCACTCCGGCGAGCTCGATCGACGTGTCGGACACCTCCAACCGCGGCAAAAGCACCGTTTCCACGCAGCCCGCCAACAACCCGACGATCAACATCGGCACAGGCTACCCCAGGAAAGAACCCGCCGCCGCCTGACGCTTCGGGACACGGCATCGCCTCCCGCCCGGTTAGATTCGCCGCATGTGGAAGACGTTGTACCAGCAGCCAGGTGGCGATCTGGCGATCAACACGTGGGGGGTGATGGTCACGCTGGCCTTCGCGGCCGCCGCGTTCGTCGTCCACCATCGCACCAAAAAGGTGGGGATCAACCCCGACTGGATGGTGTGGCTCTACGTCATCGCCATCGTGGCGGGGCTCGCGGGCGCGCGCCTCCTGCACTTCACGATGGCGACGCCGAAGGAGTTCTTCGCCGACCCCATGATCTTCTTCCGCATCTGGCAGGGCGGCTTTGCGCTGCTGGGCGGCGTGATCCTCGCGGGCATCGGCGGCTGCATCTACGCCGTGGCGCGCGGCATCAACGTGTGGAAGATGTGCGACGCGGTGATGCCGGCCGTGCTACTCGGGGTCTCCATAGGCCGAATGGGCTGCTTCTTCGCCGGATGTTGCCACGGATCGCTGCACGCGCTTCCCGACAACGCCATCGCGCTGTTCCCAGACTCCTTCGCCAGCGGCACCAACGGCGGCCAGCTCTGGCTCGTTCCCGGCCCCCCGTTTTTGCTGGAGATGACAAACAACGGCGTCGGCAAGAACCACGTGATCGTCATGGCCACCCAGCTCTACGAAACCATGGTGACCCTGGGCATTTTTCTGAGCATGTCGTGGCTCTGGCGCCGCCGGATGTTCGACGGTCAGGTGTTCGGCACCACGCTCATGCTCTACGGAATCTGGCGGCCGTTCAACGAAACCCTGCGGGGCGACGATGTGCGTGGCACCGACTGGTTCGGCCACTTCACCACCTCGCAGGTGATGTCGGTGCCCGTGTTCCTGTTGGGCCTGATCATCCTGCTGGTCAAGTTTCGCAGCGGTGTAAAGCCGGAAACGCCCTTCGAGCCATCGCAAGACGAGCTGGTGTCTGGCTCCGCCCCGAAGTTCTGAAACGGTCAAGAAGTGAAGGGGCGAGGCGGCAGGCCCGTACCCTTTGCCGCGAATCCGCAGCCGCGCCTCGCAGCGTGATCACGCCGGTAGTGTAAGATTCGCACTCACCCGCCCGTACCAGGGTGGGAGCGCCGAGGAGGGCTCCCTGGTCGACGAAGCCCAGCTACAGCCCATCCTTGAGGAGCGGACGATCGTGGAGGGCCTCCTCCGTGGCGACCGTAAAGCTGCGGGCACGCTCTACGCCTGGTACGGAGATGCGCTATTTCGTGAGGTCATCCTTCCGCGATTGCCGATTCGTGAGCTGGCCGAGAACGTGCTGGTAGACACCTTCCGGACCGTGATGGAGCGGGTGGAGACCTACAAACCAGAGTCCGACAAGTCCATCTACTTCTGGCTGCGACGCATCGCGATCAACCGATCGATCGACGTTCATCGTGCACACCAGCGGGCCCGCCGCCTCGAGGATGCCCTCGAAGCCGAAACGGACCCCATGGATGCATCGCCCGCGCCCGACAAGGATGCGGACGTCGAAGACACGCGGGCCCGCGTTGAAGCCGCGCTCCAGAAGGTGAATCCCCGCTACGCCGAGGCCCTCCGCCTCCGCCTCCTTGAAGACCTCGACCGTGAAGAATGCGCCGCCAAGATGCGCGTGACCGTAGGCAACTTCGACGTAATCCTCCACCGCGCTTCCGCCGCTTTCCGAAAGGCCTTCCAACCCGATGTCGACTGAAGAGACCAACGCCCGCCTCCTCGCCGAGTGGCTCGCCGCTCCGGCGGGGACGCCGCCGCCCGAGGGCCTCGAAGACGAGGTTGTTGCGGCGGTGTACGCGATGCGCCCCGACCGGGCGCCCGCGGCGCGCGTGTCGATGGACGACATTTTCGCGGCGGTAACGACAGGTCCGTTCGCGGCGGCGGCGAGCACCGCGCCTTCGACAACGGCCCCGGAGGCGGAGTTTCCCGCGGAAGCGGCCGGGCGGCCCAAGGACGGGCAGCGGCGGGCGGCCAGTGCCGCGCGCGGCGACAGTGGCGTTGTGGAGCGGCCGCCAAAGCGCCGCCCCTCCCGGTGGTGGATGGCGCCGGCGGTGGGTCTGAGCCTCGCGGCGGCGGCGGCGTTGTTGCTGGTGATTCCGGTGGCGGGGCACTACCTCTCGCCGAGCGAGAGCAAGATGGCCGAGGAGGCAGCGCGGTCCGTGGCCGTGAGCGCGGCGCCAAGCGCCAGTGCGCCTGGCGAGCCGTCTGGTGGCGCGGCGGATGCTACACCTCTCGCGGCCAGCCCCG
>BJHF01000161.1 GCA_014191855.1 Deltaproteobacteria bacterium | reverse complement strand
CTGCGGATAAGGATGCCGACGGCGCCCCCGACGTGGAAGACCGGCATTCGAACCGGCGTGAGGAAGCCTCCTACTACTACGTCCCGGCGCCCCCCCCCGACGTCTTCGACCCCTCCGGGCTCCCCCGCGGCACCCCCCCGATGCAAGTCGTGGACATCCCCGTCGCCCTGCCCGACGCCTTCGACGCCCAGGGGATCGCCCTCCGCGCCGACGTGCCGCCACCGGACCCCAAGCTCACCGAGCGCCCGCGCCGCATCCCCGAAAAACGCAAGCCGCTCGTCGCGAGTGCCTCCCCGATGGCCCTCGCGATGCCGCTCGATGGCCCCACCCTCACCGTTACCCAGGCGCTCCTCCCCGCGGGCACCTTCCCCACCTTCCGCTTCCTGTACAAAGAACTTCCCTCGGAGAACCTATGATCCTCTTCCTGCTCTCGCTGGCGCTCGCGGCCCCGCTCAACTCGTCGCAAGGCAAGGTGGAGCTGCCCTGGAACGACTTCTCCACCCTGTACCAGAAGTACATGGCCGAGACGCCGCCGAAGATCGTCTCCCCCCGCGACTGGACGCTGGATCGCGCGGTGTTCACCGGCTCCGTGGTCGGCGAGGGCGAAGACGCCTACGCGATCATCAAGCTCCAGCTTCGCGGCGAGATTCACAAGCAGGAAGGCTGGGCCACCGTGCCCCTGCTCGGCGCTTCAACCGCGCTGCGCTCCGCCAAGATCGGTGGGAAGGACGCCGCGTTGTTCGTGCAGAGCGGCTACTACACCCTCATCACCAACAAGCCGGGCACCTTCGACGCCGAGCTGGAGTTCGCGGTGAAGCTCTTCGCCGCAGACGGCGAAACGGGGTTCACCATCCCCCTCCCCGCAGCCGGCGCCACCGTGATCGGGCTCGCCGTGAAGAGCGAAGACGAGCTGGACTTCGACGTTCCCGGCGCGGGCGGACTGAACACCACGAGCGTCGGCACCGAACGTCGCTTGGAGGCGTACGTGCCTTCGATGTCCAGCCTCACGGTGAGCTGGGCGCGTAAGCTCAAGGACACCGCGGTAGACGAAGCCAAGCGCGAAGCCCGGGTGTACGCCGAAGCCCGCACGCTCGTCGGTGTGAGCGAGGGCGTGCTCACCTGCCGCACCGACATCGACTACACCGTGCTGCACAACAAGGTGGACAAGTTCCACGTGTCCCTCCCCGCCGACGTCACGGTTCTGGAGGTTCGCGGTGCCGGAATCCGGAACTGGACGCAGGGGAAGGACGGCGGCATCGACGTAGAGCTGAACTATGGCGCGGAGGGGCTCTACAAGCTGGGTGTGGACTATGAACGTGCGCTTACGAGCGGCGCGGACATCCCGCTCGTGAAGCTCTCGGGGGTCACTCGCGAAACGGACTACGTCGGTGTAGACGCGCGCAGCGCCGTCGAGCTGGTGGCCAAGACGGCGACGGGCGCCGTGCCCATCGACGTTCGCGAGCTTCCCGCGGCCATTACGGGCCAGACCGACTACCCCGTGCTCCTCGCCTACCGGGCGCGCGGTGGCGACGTGAAAATCCCGCTTGAAGTCAAACAACACCCCGACATGGACATGCTCGTCACCCTGGTGGACACGGCCTCGGCCGAAACGCTGGTGACGGAAGACGGTCGCCGCATGACCCGCATTCGCTACGGCGTGCGCAACAACCGCAAGCAGTTCCTCAAGATGGAGCTGCCGAAAGACGCGGAGGTGTGGAGCGCTTCGGTGGCCGGCCGGGGCGTGAAGGTGGCCCGCGGCGAAGGCGGCGGCGTGCTGATTCCCCTGGTTCGCAGCGATGCTTCCGGCGGCGCGCTCTCGGCGTTCCTCGTCGAGCTGGTGTACGTCGAGGGCGGCGCTGAGCTGGCCAACGGAAAAGGCAACCTGAAGGTGGCGATGCCCACGGTGGATGCGCCCTCCAGCGTGCTCCAGTGGACCGTCTACATCCCCGCCACGGCGACCATCGTGCCCAAGACCTCGAAAGGCACCGTTCGCCGCGTCGATTGGTTCAGCGCAGCGCCGGTGCTGCCGGCCGAGGCCGTCGTGACCCAGCAGGCGCAACACGCGCTCAACGCCGAGGTGACCAACCAGGGGGAAACCGGAGCGCTCGGCCAGGGTGTCGAGCCGGTGGAAGTGCAGCTCCCGCTCACCGGGAACGCCTACTACTTTGAGAAGATGCTGGTGCTCTCGGAAGATCTGTGGGTGAGCTTCGACTACAAACACAAGGTGAAGGTGCGCTGATATAGGGCCCCATGGCCCAGCACTTCAAGCCCAACGACGCCACCCTCCGTCGCACCCTCACGCCGCTGCAGTACCAGGTCACGCAGGCGGATGCGACGGAGCCCCCGTTCCGCAACGCCTACTGGGACAACCACGCAGCCGGGGTGTACGTTTGCATCGTGACCGGGGAGCCGCTGTTCAGCTCCCTCGACAAGTTCGACTCCGGCACCGGCTGGCCCAGCTTCACCCGCCCGATCCAGGCCAGCGCGGTGCGCGTGAAGGAGGATCGCACCCACGGGATGACCCGCGTCGAAGCCCGGTCGGCGGCGGGGGACACCCACCTCGGACACATCTTCCCCGACGGGCCGAAGCCCACCGGAATGCGCTTCTGCATCAACTCGGCCTCGTTGCGGTTCGTGCCGCGGGAGCGCCTCGGTGCGGAGGGGTACGGCGAGCTTGAAGCGCTATTTTCCGGGGGGACCACCCCACCCGAAGCGCACACGGACAACGCCTGCGCCGTGCCCGCGCCTGGAGCAGCGGCGAGCTGCGAAGCCACCCTCGAAACGGCCATCCTCGCCGGCGGCTGCTTCTGGGGCATGGAGGAGCTGCTACGGACCGTGCCTGGGGTGCTCGAAACCGAGGTTGGGTACACCGGCGGCACCACGCCAAACCCGACCTACGAACAGGTGAAGACGGGGCGCACCGGGCATGCGGAAGGGCTGCGGGTGGTGTTCGACCCAACCGTCCTGCCGTTCTCGGAGCTTTTGGAGTCGTGGTTCTTTCTGATGCACGACCCGACCACGCGGAACCGGCAAGGCAACGACGTGGGGAGCCAGTACCGCTCGGCGATCTTCTTCACGTCGGAATCCCAGCGCGAAACGGCGGAGGCGGTGAAGGCCAAGGTGGGCGCGTCGGGCCAGTGGGGCGCGCCCATCGTGACCGAGATCGTCGCGGCTGGGCCGTTCACGCGGGCCGAGGGCTACCACCAGCGGTACCTCGAGGACAATCCGGGCGGGTATACCTGCCACTTCATGCGGCGCCCCAAGCGCTGATGGCGGAGTCGACCCTCGACGTCCGGCACCTCCCCAAGGCGCAGGGCTACGCACTGCTGGAGTCGCAGCTGATTTCCGTGCTGGATGGCGTGACGGACGAGGTGACCATCATGGCCACCGTGAGCTGCGGCCTCTTCCACGGCTTCGGCTTGTTGTGGGCCGGGTATTACCGTGTCGTGAGCCCGGGACTCCTGCGGGTTGGGCCCTACCAGGGCACGCTCGGCTGCCTGGAGATCCCCTTCGGGAAGGGGGTGTGCGGGGCCGCCGCCGCACAGGCGACCACGGTGATTGTGCCGGATGTCCATGCCTTCCCGGGGCACATCGCCTGCGATGGCCGCTCGCGCTCCGAGATCGTGGTCCCCATCTTTGATGGCGAAGGGCGCCTCACCGCCGTGCTAGACCTCGACTCTGAAGCCCTCGGCACCTTCGATCGCGTAGACGCCGCCTCCCTCGAACGCCTGCTCGCCCGCCTCCACGGCACCCCCCGGAAGTAGACCATGCTCGTGCTGCTCCTGCTCGCGTGCGACGACCGCGGCGCCAGCCCGCCCCCGCCGGTCCCCTCCGAACCCGTGAGCATCGACGGCCTCGGCGGCGGCTCGAGCACCATGGGCATCCCGATTCCGCCCCCGCTGCCCGCGATGCCCCTCAAGACCGACGTGTGCGCAGACTGGGCGGACGGAGTGGTTGTCCCAGCGAAGTTTTCGATCGTGGAGTGCAACGCGGGGCGGCTCGCGATGTCGGGGCGCGCGGACCTGCTGGAGAGCTGCGCCGAGGTGCAGGTGGGGCTCCGGCGCGCCGGCTGGGCGGACACCTCCGCCGGGACGTTTCGTTATGCGTTGAGTCGCAGTGATCGATCCGCAGAGCTGGTGTGCGTCGAAACGCCAGCGGGCATCATCGTGACGATTACGGCGCAATAGGGGCCGCCGGGGGGCCAAGCTCCGGCATCCCCACCCACCGCAGCGCGCTCACCGCCCACGCGGGGTCCCCGCCCCAAGGCAGCGACCGCGGCGCTTCCACGGTAACGTACACCCAGGTGTGGTCGCGCAGGTGCAGCTCGGCCCGGCCCGAAGCATCCAACGAAACCGGAAAGTTGCCCAGGTCGGTGTGCGCGGTGACGACGGGGGGGCCCATCCAGCCGGGCGCCCACATCGAGACGGCAAGGGTTTCAAAGGGCATGCCGAAGGGCGGGGTTCGCCAAGCCACGTCCACCCGCGGCCCGTTGCCGGCGCTGGCGGTGCGGGACACCAGCGCACGCGACGCCACCGCGAAGTTCGGGGCCCCCGAATACGGCAACCAGGTGCGATCTGCGACCGGCTGCACATCGATCCAGGCGCTGGCGAGCGCGTCGAGAGCGGGGAGATCAGCGAGGGAGTCGAGCCAGAGCGCGTCTGGCGCCACCGGCCACGTCCAGGGCAGCGGTGCTTCGGCGTACGCGGCGGTTACCCACGCGGAGTTCACCAGGGTGAAGCGATCGGCGCCCGCGCCGCCGCGAACCAGCGTGAGCCGGTCGAGCGCGCCGAAGCCCAGGCGCTCGGGCGCGCCGTGGGCAGCCCGACGCGTGGTCGACGACGCGCCCCACGCCCACACATCCAACGAACGTGTGCCGACGGTGAGGATCACGTCGTCGTGGACTTCATGCGTTACAACCGGTACTTCGTCGTCAGCGATGAGGTTGGCCCACCCGACGCCCACGGCGCGCAGCGCGTGCAGCGCATCCTCCGAGTAGAGCGCGTGGTCCGCGTCGGGCGCGACCTCCGCCGCCAGTGCGGCCAGCATCGCCCCTCCAGATGCCCACGCTGCCGGCGCTCCCGGCCCGGCATCCTCGGGCCACTCCACTTCCGCGGGCATGACTAGCGGCAGCACCACCTCCGCATCGTCCTCCCCACCCGAAAACCACCCGTGCCAGGCGCCATATCGGGGGCCGGCCCACACCCACACCTCGCCGGCTTTGACCCCCAGCGGGGCGCGGCCGCCCCCGACCGCGAGGGGGAAGTCGTCGTCTACGAAGTGAACGGTGGCCGCGAGATCGGCGCCGTGATCGTCCCGAACGCGCACGCTCAGGCCGCCACAGCCGAGCTTCACGAGGCCGTCGTATACGCAGCCGGGGCGCTCGGCGAGGAGCGAGTACGATGGGTTCACCCCCGTAGTCATCGCGCCGTCGATCACCGGGATGCGATCGACCACCCACTCATTGAGAACCAGGCTGGCCACCTCATCCGCGTCGATCCCGACCGACGGCGCACCGGCGCCAACGTACCACTCGCCCTCGCTCACCACGAAGCCTGCAATCGCCACCGACATCTGCCCCAGCGACTCCTGCCCGACATTCTCGAAGTGGAGGCCATGAATTCCGGCAAAAGAACCCCCATTCCGCGCCGTCACTTGGGTGTGTTCGACGCCCGGCCGAGGCACCCAGACAGCGCCGATCCCGATGAGGGAGTCGGGGAGCCCATCCGGACCGACGAGGTGGAGCTCGGCGCTGTCCGCCGCCAACCTGTACTCCACGTCCCCCGCAAAGATCGACGCCTCGTCCACCTCCGGCCCGTCCCAGTCGTCCGCCGTCGTCTCCACCCAGATCGGGCTCCGCACCCCCTCCGGCACCAGCTCCATCAGTAGATCATCGCCACCAACCTCGATGGCATCGATCAAGGTCCCGCCCTCCTCGCCCAACTGCGTCAGGGAAGCGTAGCTGTCCCGCACCACGAACCGGGCCACGGCGTTCTCGATCAGCCAGTCGTCCACGCGGCCTTCCCCGCCCGGAATCAGCTCCTCCTCGCAAGCGATCCGCTTGGCGCGCACCTCGCCGGGTCCCAGAACGCGCGGGTCGCAGTCTTCGGGCAATTCCCCCGGATCAAGCGCACAAGCCGCCATCCAAACGAGGGCGACCCAACCCAACCTAAAGGTCCTGCACGAACTCGTAGTAGTCCGCGAAGTGCACCCGGTTCACCTGCTTGCCCATCTTGATCATTTCGCGCGCTACCGCCTCGACCGCGTGGCGCATGCACACCTTCTCGCGCCGAGCCGAGGCCAGGATACATGCATTGATCGCCGAGTTCACGATACCGCCGCCCGCCAGCGCGAATTGGGCGGCAAGGTAAGACAAATCCAAGTCCTCGCCGCGAGGCGCATAGGGTGGGATCGCCTTCTCCCACAGCTTCTGCCGCATCTCCGGCGTGGGCATCGGAAACTCGACGACGGCGCCGAAACGTCGCAAGAAAGCTTCGTCGATGTTCTCTTGCAAGTTGGTCGTGAGGATCGCGCAGCCCTCGAACACCTCGAGGCGTTGCAGCAAGAAGCTGACTTCCTGGTTGGCGAAGCGATCCTGCGCCTGCTTCACTTCACCGCGAGATCCGAACAAGGCATCGGCTTCGTCGAAGAGGATCACCGCGGTGCCGCCCTCCGCCGCGTCGAAGATCTCCCGCAGGTTCTTTTCGGTCTCGCCGACCCACCGGGAGATGACGCTCGACAAGTCAACCCGGAAGAGATCCAAGCCAAGCGACCCGGCGATCACCTCGGCCGCCATCGTCTTGCCAGTGCCCGGACCACCCGAGAACAGGGCTTTGATGCCGTATCCCCGCGCCCGGATCTTGTTGCCACCCCAGCGGTGATACACGTTCTCCTGCTCCGACAGGTAGTGCGTGAGGTGGTGGAGCTGGCCCTTCACCTTCTCGGTGATGATCAGGTCGTCCATCTTGAATTGCGGGATGACGTGCTGCGCCAACCCCTTGAACTCCGGTCGCGACAGCTCCCGCGCCGCCGCCCAAACCAGCTCGATCGCCGGCTCTTTCCCGCCGGCCTCTGCGCCCGCCCGCTCGATCACCCGCGGGATCGTGGTGCCACCGACGCTGTAGAAGCGCTCCGAGATGTCCGACGCGATGGCCGAGGACCACCCCCGCCGTTCCAACTGCACCGACCACGCTTCGATGCGCTCCTCAAGCGTTGTGCGCCCCACGTGCACCGTGACGCTCGGCCGATCCGAGCCGAGCAAGCCGGAGATCGCGCGCCGATCGCTCCCCGACACCAGCACCGGGTACGGCAGCGTGGAGAGCGCGCCGCCCAGGGCCATCAGGCCGTTCCGCAACGCTGGATCCTCTTGGGCGGGCGCCACGTTGATGACATAGGGCAACGCACCGCTGAGTCGCAGCTCGCGGATCAGATCCCAGGGCTCGTCCAGATACTGCTTCGCGCGCTCCAGATCGATACGTACAAGCTGGCGACCGACGTAGCGCGCCAGCGACTGGGCCACGCCTTCGCGCAAGCCAACCGTGCTGCCGACCACCGCCACCGTGACCGGACTGCGCAGCGTTTCGCCCAGGTCCTCGATGCGCTTGCGCGTCGGTGCCGGGATGAACGGCTCCATCGAGGTATCGATCGGCGTGAAGCCGACACTCGCGGGCAGCTCGCCTTCTTCGAGGAACCACCGCACCAACCTCGGCGTCGGGTGCAACCGGCGCGAGGTGTGCGTTTCAAAACCATCCGGCGGGTTGAGCAGCAAGAGCCGATTCCGGATCAGCGCCCCGCCCGGCAAGAGTCGCGACTGCAACGCCAGGCGCTCACGACGACCGGCGCGCAGCACGCGCGTGGCCATGTCTACCGTGAGGTAGGCCTGATTCAGGTTGTCGTTGAGGTAGGCGAAGATCTTGCCGTACCCGGCGCTGATCTCGGGAGCGAGGGCGAGGAGCACGAGGTCGGCGTCGTCCCCATCGAGGTCGAACGCGTCCCGAAACTTGGCGAAGCGACCGCCTGGGGCATCGCGCAGCGCCGCCGAGGCGAGCACGGCCTCTTCCAGCCCGTCGGGCCCCGCCGGGTAGTCGATCTCGCCGTGCGCGCGCAGCAGCGCGTCCACCTCATCATCGGTGATTACCGAGCCCCAGAACTGGCCTTTTGCGCGCATCGCGGGGCGCGACCGCTGCCGGCGCACGGCGCGGAGAAGCAGCAGGTCGGTGCGGCGCAAGCGGCGGGCGAGTTCGTCGAAGACGTTGCTCATCGCCCGCGAACGTAACGTGTGCTAGACCGGACCGATGCTGCTCCTCTGCTTGTTCGCGTGCTTCCCCGTAAAGACGCCGGCGACCGATTCCGAGAGCGCCGGGGGCGACTCCGACAGCGCCATCGACAACGAAACCGGTGTGCCCGACACCTCGGGCTGCGGCGGTGAAGGTGTGGACGAGGATGGGGACTGCTTCACGGTGGCCCAGGGCGACTGCGATGACGCCGACGCCGACGCGAACCCCGACGCGGCAGAAGTGTGCGATGAGGTGGACAACGACTGCGACGAACTTGTGGACGAGGAGGGAGGCGGCACGTACTACGCCGACAACGACGGCGACGGGTATGGGGACATTGAGGACGCCGAGCAGGCGTGTGACCGACCGACCGACTTCGTGGACAACGGCGCGGATTGCGACGACGAAGACGCCGACGTATACCCGGGCGCCGACGAGCGAGCGAACGGCGAAGACGACAACTGCGACGGCACGGAGGACGAGGGGCTCCCCACCGTCGCGACGCTCGACTCGGTCACCGTGAGCTGGGACGCCAGCGGGGTGACCGTGGCGGTCGCGGGGTCCGCGTCTGGGTGGAGCCTTGGCATCGCGGAGACCGGGGCCGGCGAGCTTGGCTGGTTTGGAGAAACGTGCTTCGCGGGCGATGAACCCTGGGGCTACGACGACTACGGCTGGGACGTGTGTCATTCGCTCCGGCCGACCGGCGGGCGGCTGGATGGTGTGCACACCCCCAGCGATGTGGTGGATGGGCAGACATTGTTCAACAAGACGCTCGCCGACATCGGAAACCTCACCTACATCCTGCTCTCAGACGATGCCTCCGCATGCTGGACGTGGGGGGATGACCCGACCTACTAC
>BJHF01000160.1 GCA_014191855.1 Deltaproteobacteria bacterium | reverse complement strand
GAGCGCGCCCACGGACGGGCGTCCGTTCTGCGGAATGTGGACGTACGCCGACGCCGCGGTACTCAGCGCGCTCGGGTACTACGCCCTTCGGTTGGGCGAGGGCTGGCGCGACGGGCACCCGAACCTCTCGGCGTGGTTCGACGTGATGGATGGAACGCCGGATGGAGTGGCGACGCGGCCGGTGATTACTTAGCGTAGAACGTGGTGGATCGTTAGCGGGGGCGTCGGGCTCCGGGCTACGGGCTTCGGGGGTGCGCCTTTGGCGCGGGGGCCGGTGCCGCCCGCGGCCGCCGGTTTGCGGCGGGGAATTCCTGTTGGGCGATCCCCAGGCCTGGTCCCTGGTCCAACGTGCACCGTCTGGGATCGCGGCGCCTCTGCGCCGACCTATCGCCCCCAAAATGCGACACTGCCCTGGGGTATCCCCCTGGAATTGCGACAGAACCGCGCCCGTTGCGCGACTGCGCCCACCACCCACAGGAATTTGCGGCGTTCGCCCGATCGCCGGGCCGCCGCGAGGGACACGCCTCACCAGGTCCGTCGCAAATCGCCCAGGATACCTCAGGAGTTGTCGCAATTTGGGGGGGATGCCACGGCCCGCACCGCGCCCCAGCGCCTCCAGGCCCCTTCCCCGCGCGCCGCCTAGCGCGTTCCCCGTGGCCCCTCCTCAATCGTACGTAGCCACCCCATACAACCGAGCACAAACCGGGCATTGAAACAGGTTCATCCCGTTCTCCGGCTCGTGCCCGTTGCGGGTGAACTCCACCAGCTCTCGCCATACTTCGTCGTCTTCCGGATCGAACGTCGCGCGCTCGATCTGTCCGCCGCGATCGTAGGGGATCAGCTCCTTCCGGGTGGGATTCACCAGCGTGAGCACGGCGAGTTGGCCGCAGCACGCGGGCCAGGGGCCGGGCTCCCACCACACGCCGACCACTGGAGTTGCGGCCAACGCAGCCGCCCCGGCTTCGGCGGTGCCGGCCTCCGCAGTGAACGAAACCGCTGGTTGGGGCCCGGTCGGCACGCGCTCCCGCGTTTCCTGCGTGGGGGCCTCGGCGGTGACCCCCACGTCCGCCATCGTGGCCTTGTCCGTTTCGAACTCCCCGAGCCGCGAAGCCTGCTTCCGCTGCCGCCACACCCCCGCGGCGATCCAGGAAACGGGCGCGGCTTCGTCGAGCTCAGGCTCGTCGGGTTCGAAGTCCTCCCCGGCCGGCGGCGTGAACACCGGCTCCTCCTCTTTCGGCAATGCGCGGCGGGGGTAGGGCACAATCCGGTCCACGATGAGCAACAGCAGCGTGAGGCTCAGGCCGCCGCCCAGGACAAAAGTGAGCTTGAGCTGGTGCGTGACCGCCAACCACGCCATCGCGCCGATCAACACGAGCCCCACGACGCTCAGGCCGTAGTGAACGGGGTGGTACTGGCCGGGAGCCGGGCGGTGGCGCATCAGGGACAAATGTAGCCCGATGGCGGCCGGGGCACGTCACGGAGGGAGGCCAACCTACGTATTGACGTTCGCCGACAGCTACGGCATGGAGTGTGCATGCGTTTCACCCCGATCCTGGTCCTCTTGTTCGCGTGCTCGGAGTACAGCGTGTCGAAGGCCACCAGCGTGAACGGGGAATTCGACGAAGGCGCTGCCCCAACCGACGGTGCCGGCGACGATGACGGCGACGGCTACGAACCTTCCGAGGAAGAATCCGACTATTTGCGGCTCGCCCCCGCCGCGACCGACCAGTACGTCTTCGTCGCCAACCCCGACCGGGACACGCTCACCCGCGTGGCGGTGAGCACGCTTGAGGTCCGGACGGTGGGCGTCGGCCGCATCCCCTCGACCGTGCAGACCACCAGCGACTACCGCCTCGCCGTAACCCTCGATGAAGGCGATGATTCGGTGTCGATGGTGTACGCCGAAACCCTCGAGGTGGCGTCCGTCGGCATCCGCGACAACATGAACCAGCTCTCGCTCTCGCCGGATGGGGCGTGGTCGATGGCGTGGTACGATCCGGACGCGGAGTCGCTAGGCGTGAGTGATGGAGTCACGAGCTTCAACGAGGTGAGTTTTGTGAAGATGGATCCGCTGGGGCACCTCCCCATGGCGGTCGGCTACAACCCGAAAGGCGTGCACTGGAGTGACGACGGGAAGCTGGCGGTCGTGGTGAGCGACGGGTCGTTGGCCGTGGTGGATCTCACCGCGGAAACGCCGTCGGCCAGGCTGATCCCGCTCGTCGAAGACCAACTTGACGCGCCGGTGGCGGAAGAAGTGGTGCTCAGCGCAGACGGGTCGTTCGCCTTTGTGCGTCAGCGCTCCGTGGAGGATTTGCTGGTGGTGGACCTGCTCAATGGCGTCGTGGATCGACTCATCGTGGGCGCGGACCCGACCGACATGGACCTGAGCGTGGACGGCGCGCGGCTCGCGGTCGTGGCCCGCAGCGCCCGTCAGGTGTGGACCTTCGACGTTGAGAATCCGTACGCCGATGCCACGGTGGTCGACTTCCCCAGCGACCGCGCCTACGGCAGCCTCGCCTTCACCGGCGATGGCCTCCGCGCGCTCCTCTACACGAACGCCTCCCTCACCGACTCGCTCGCGATCTGGGACCTCGGCGACGACTCCTTCGACGAGCGCGCCCTCGTGAAGCCGGTTTCGAGCATCGGTCTCTCGCCTTCGGGGACCACGGCGATCGTCTTTCACACCGACGACAATGCGGCCGACGCCGACCCGGACGAGCCGTTCTACGACGAGTGGGCGGTCACGCTGATGGAGACGGACGGGATCGGCGAAAATCGCCTGCTTTTGCCGTCAGAGCCGGCTGGGTACACGACGACGGACGACGACCTCTGGGGCTACTTCATCCTCGACGGGCAGTCCCTGATCGAGGCCTGCTCCTTCGAAACGCTGATTCCCCAACTGGTGATTCTGCCCAGCGAACCCGTGTTTGTGGGAACGCTGCCGGGGCAGGATGTCGCATGGGCGAGCCAGGAGCACGACCTTGGGCGCATCTCGTTCTACGATCCGAGCGCAGACTCGCTGGACACCATCACCGGGTTTGAGCTGAACAGCGAGATTGAGCACTGAGGTGACTTCGGCGTCTGCGAGATCGCCGTGCAGGACGCGGCGCCGTCGGGGCGGCATGCTCGTGGGCGATGCGCTGGGTTCGGTGGACGCAGAGGCAGAAACAAAGGTTAGCGCTGGGTCCTGCCGCCCCACGTCGGTTCGGCGTTCGGTCCGAAGCGGCCCTCAGCCGAACCGACGTGGGGCGTCACCCGCCCCTTCACTGGCTGGTTCAACCCTCGGCGGCCATCCGGAGACGAGGGAAGGACCCGAGCATCCCGCGGCGGCTTGCTGCGACGGCTGGGCAGCGTGTGGCGGTGCGGTGCGGGGCGGTGCGGTGGAAACAGGCGCGGTGGGCTCGGGCGCGGCAGGGAAGTCGTGAACGACGCTCCGGGCGGGCGGTGCGCGCGCAGAGTTATCGCGACATGATCGCGGGAAAGCTGATTAGGATGCCCGCACACGCCGATGCCACGACCAACTGGCACGCCGCTTGCAGCACGCCCAGCATCACCTTGGAGAGCCCATGCGCTTGATTCCCCTTTCGCTGTTCTTCGGGCTCGCGGGCTGTGCGGACTACGGCCTCTCCGGTGCGGACAACGAGGTCGGGAGGGGGGCATCGGGCGCGGACAGCGGCAGCTATGAGGCCGACGCGGACACCGACGCCGACGGCGACACCGATGCCGACGGGCCTTCCGAGGATGAATCGGACTATTTGCGCCTCGCTCCAGCCGCGACCGACCAGTACGTGTTCGTGGCCAACCCGGACAGGGACACGCTCACCCGCGTGGCGGTGAGCACCTTGGAGGTCCGAACGGTTGGGGTCGGTCGCATCCCCTCCACCGTGCAGACCACCAGCGACTTCCGCCTCGCGGTAACGCTGGATGAAGGCGACGATGCGGTGTCGCGGATCTATGCGGAGACCCTGGAGGTTGAAGCCGTGGGGATCCGCGACAACATGAACCAATTGTCCCTCGCTCCGAACGGCGAGTGGGCGATGGCCTGGTACGATCCCGACGCGGAGTCGTTGGGCGTGAGCGGCGGGGTGACGAGCTTCAACGAAGTCAGTTTTGTCCGTACCGATCCGCTCTCGCACCACCCGATGGCGGTCGGTTACAACCCCAAGGGCGTGCGCTGGAGCGACGATGGCAAGCTCGCAGTGGTGGTGAGTGATGGTTCACTGGCCGTGGTTGATCTCACCCAGGAGAGCCCGGCCGCGCGGCTGATCCTGCTGGTTGACGATCCGCTGGACGCCCCGGTGGCCGAGGAGGTGGTGCTGAGCGCGGATGGTGCGTTCGCGTTCGTTCGCCAACGCGGCGTACAGGATCTGCTCGTGGTCGATCTCATCAACGAAGTCGTGGACTCGCTCGTCGTCGGCACCGACCCCACGGACATGGATCTGAGCGTTGACGGCGAGCGGCTCTCGGTGGTTGCCCGCAGCGCGCGGCAAGTATGGACGTTCGACGTGGAGAACCCCTACGCGGATGCGACGGTCGTGGACTTCCCGAGCGACCGCGCCTACGGCAGCCTCGCCTTCACCGGAGATGGCCTTCGCGCCTTGCTGTACACCAACGCCTCCCTCACCGACTCGCTCGCGATCTGGGACCTCGGCGACGACTCGTTCGACGAACGGCAGCTCGTCAAGCCCGTCGCGAGCGTGGGCCTCTCCCCCGTTGGCGACACGGTCATCGTGTTCCACACCGAGGAGAACGCCTCGGGCGCCGACAGCGACGATCCCTTCTACGACGAGTGGGCGGTCACCCTCATGGAGACGGACGGGATCGGCGAAAATCGCCTACTTTTGCCCGCCGAGCCGAAGGGCTACACGGTGAGCGACGACAACCTCTGGGGCTTCTTCATCCTCGAAGGGCAGTCGCTGGTCGAGGCGTGCTCCTTCGTCACGCTCATCCCCGAGCTCGTGGATCTGCCCAGCGAACCGGCGTTTGTCGGCACGCTGCCGGGGAGCGATGTCGCGTGGGCCAGCCAGGCGCACGAATTGGGGCGGCTCTCGTTCTACGACGCGGGAGATGAAACCCTCGACACGATCACGGGCTTTGAGCTCAACAGCGAAATCGAGCACTGAACCATGAAAACTTTGCAGCCACTCCTCCCGCTGCTCTCCGCGCTCGCCCTGTGTGGCTGCTTCAGCACGGCTGGAAAGACGTCGGATACGGCCTGGTGGGGCGACTCCGCTCGCGACGCGGATGCCGATACCGACGCCGACTCGGACTCCGACGCCGATGACGACGGCCCCTCCGAAGAAGAGTCGGACTACCTGCGCTTGGCCCCGGCGGCGACGGACCAGTACGTCTTCGTGGCCAACCCCGACCGGGACACGCTCACCCGGGTGGCGGTGAGCACCCTGGAGGTTCGAACGGTGGGCGTGGGCCGCATCCCCTCCACGGTGCAGACGACCAGCGACTACCGGATCGCCGTAACCCTCGATGAAGGCGACGATTCGGTGTCCTACGTCTACGCGGAAACGCTCGACGTGCAGTCGGTCGAGATCCGCGACAACATGAACCAGCTCTCGTTGGCCCCCAACGGCGAGTGGGCGATGGCGTGGTACGATCCGAACGCGGAGTCGCTCGGGGTGAGCGGCGGGATCACCAGCTTCAACGAGGTGAGCTTCGTACGCACAGAGCCGCTCGTCCATTACCCGCTGGCGGTGGGGTACAACCCGAAGGGTGTGCGGTGGAGCGACGACGGTCGCCTCGCCGTGGTCGTGAGCGATGGTTCGCTCGCAGTCATTGACCTCGCCGCCGATTCTCCTTCCGCGCGGCTGATCCCGTTGGTGGACGACGAGCTGGACGCGCCCGTGGCCGAAGAGGTGATCCTCAGCGCAGACGGGGCGTTCGCCTTCGTTCGTCAACGCGGCGTGCAGGATCTGCTGGTGGTGGACCTCTCGAACGAGGTGGTGGACGCGCTGGTGGTCGGCACCGACCCAACGGACATGGACCTGAGCGTGGACGGCGAGCGGCTCTCCGTCGTTTCCCGCAGTGCCCGCCAGGTGTGGACGTTCGACATGGCGAACCCCTACGCCGACCCGACCGTTGTGGACTTCCCGAGCGATCTTGCCTATGGCAGCCTCGCCTTCACCGGCGATGGCCTCCGCGCCCTGCTCTACACCAACGCCTCGTTGATCTCGTCGCTCGCAATCTGGGATCTCGGCGACGACTCCTTCAGCGAGCGTGCGCTGGTCAAGCCCGTCGCGAGCGTAGGTCTCTCGCCGGAGGGGGACACCGCGCTCATCTTCCACAGCAAGGACAACGCCGACGACGCAAACAGCGACGATCCCTTCTACGACGAGTGGGCGATCACGCTGATGGAAACGGACGGAATCGGCGAAAACCGCCTGCTCCTCCCATCGGAGCCCGCGGGGTACACGGTGAGCGACAACAACCGGTGGGGCTTCTTCATCATGGAGGGCCAGTCCGCCATTGAGGCTTGCTCGTTCTCCACTCTGATCCCCGAGCTGGTGAAGCTACCCAGCGAACCTGTGTTTGTCGGCACCTTGCCCGGCACCGACGTCGCCTGGGCCAGCGAGCAGCACGACCTCGGTCGCCTGTCGTTCTACGACGCCGCGGCCGGCACCCTCGACACGATCACCGGCTTTGAGCTCAACAGCGAAATCGAGCACTAACGACCAATGTTTTTGAGGAATACCATGCTCACGCTACTGATGATTGGCTGCAATCCCTGGGACATCCCGGTGAACGAAACCACCTACGAGAACGCCCTCTGGGATCCCAACGTCGCCGTCGCGACGGATGGCGTGTATGTTCGCCTGCCGGAGGCGGGACGCCTGGTTCGGGTGCAGTCCGACGGCACCTGGGCGACCGTTGACCTCGACGGCGCCTCGCCTGAGTCGATCTCGGCCGCGCCCGACGGTAGCGGTGTGTTCGTGGTCGCGACATGGCCGGTGTGTGACGATAACGACCCGCTCGTGGTCTACGTCGACCAATGCCCCGGCTCGAAGCTCACGTATGAGCGCGAGATGGTGTTCGTGCGCGACGCGGAGCGCGTCGGCGGAGGGGCGCTGGAGGGCGTGTCGGCCGCGCTGGACTCCGCCGAGTGGACCGACGACTCCTCGATCGCCGCGCTGTATGTGAGCCCGGCGAACGCCAGCTCCGTCGTGGTGGATGGCTTCCTCAACCTCAACGAGGTGACGTTCGTGGAGGCGGCCACCGGCCAGGTGCACCGCGTCGCGGTGGGCTTCGCGGCCGAGGCGGTGTTGTTCACGGAGGACAACACGCGCGCGCTGGTGCTCTCTCGCAGCCAGGTGGCGATGGTGAGCCTGGGAAGCGGCGACGAGAGCTGCGACGCATGGAGCGCGTGCGTCACCTACAAGCTGACCTTGGACGCCGATACTGCGGTCACTCCCGACGACGTGGTGCTCGTCGGCGACGGCGCCTACGCGCTCGTGAGCGTGGCCAACTCCAAGGACTTGTATGTGCTGGACCTGGAGAACGAGTCGATCGACATCCTCGAGCTCGCCGGCTCGCCGAGCGCAGTGGTGGACGACCCCGACCACGGCGTGACGGTGGTGGCCTACTCCGGGCACGCCCAGGTGGACGTGATCGAGCACGAGTTCTTTGAAGTGTCCACGATCGAGCTGGAAGAGCCGGCTACGCAGGCGGTGCTCACGCCGGTGGGCGTGCTCGCCTACAACGACGTGACCTCGAGCTTCAAGGACGTTGCGATGATCGACCCGGTGAGCGGCGACTGGCTGGAGAGCCGCGCCGAGAACCCGATCCAGGACATGACGGTCGGCTCGCGGTTTGCGGTGGCGACGATGTTGCCTGAAACGAGCTCCAGCGGGCTCTACGACGCGCACTATGGGCTCGGGATCTTCACGCTCTCGGCCCCGGATAGCGAGGACGTCACCGATCCGGTTTCCCTGATCCTGGAGTCGGCCCCGGTCGGCCTCGCAACGCTGGAAACCGAAGCCGCGGATTACGCGCTCCTGCTGATGAGCGACGTGGACACGCTGCTCAAGGTGCGCCTCAACGACGCCAGCCCAACCACCCTTGAGCTGGACGCGCCCCCGCTCGGCATCGCCGCCTCCCCCGATGACACCTTCGTCGTGATGGAGGACAGTCCGCTCGGCATGATCAGCTTCGTGGACCCGGTGGAAGACACCCAGGCCACTGTCACCGGCTTCGCCACCGTTGCTTTTGTTGAACGCCCCGTTCTGCCGCGCCGCGCGGCTGTGGAGTGACCATGTTCGCCCTGATGATTGCTGCTGCGTTTGCCGGAGAAGCGGCCTCTGAACCGACGGCGCCCGCGCCCGAGTCGACCCCCGTGCCCGCTCCGGCTCCGGCCCCTGAGTCCGCGCCCGCTCCCGTGCCCGCGCCCGTTGCCGGCCCGGTGGCCGCGCCCGTCGCCCCGATCGAGGTCACGGTGCAGCGCCCCCCCGAGCCGAAGTACCAGATCGACGTGTCCGTTGCCGGCACGGTCTTCGAGTCCGATCCCTACGGATCGCTCTCGAACGGCGGGCTCACGAGCGCCGGAATCCGGGGCAGCTACCGGGTGAACCGCTGGCTCGTGCCATTCGCGGGCCTTTCCTACACGGACGCAACGATGTCGCACATCGTGACCTCCGACGATGAGCTGGGCAGCACGACCTTCCGCACCGGCCTGTACCAAACGCAGATGTTCCTCGGCGCAAAACCCACCTGGGCGCCCAACAAATACGTGGGCGTTTACGGGCTGGTGCAGGCCCAGGGCCTGCTCGGCATCGTTCGCCTCGACGACGATCCGGACGACGACGAGAACCTCGGCCAGATCGAGGGCGAAGGCTTCGCGTTCGGCGGCACCTTCGGCGCGGGCGTGGAGGCCTTCGCGCCCACGGGCGGCCCGCTCCAGATCGCGTTCTCGTTCGAGCTCGGCTACAGCGCGTATGCGCCCTTGCAGCTTGAAGATGTCGCGACGATCGACGCTTCGGGGGTGAGCTTGCGAACGGGGGTTGGGGTGCGGTTCTAGCATCAATGCCGCTCGGATAGCGCAATAGGGATCGGCCAAATTCCACTTTGGCGTGTTGACAAGACACTGACGCTTCGCGGCTTGTTTTCTCGGAGGCCCTGGCGCATGGATAGGCGATGCGCCTCTCCGAGACCTTGCCCGCGACGCTTGCCGAATGCGGCGAGCACCTGCTCGCGAACGCGCGCGGCCGGATCGATCCCGCCTGGATCGACCTGGCGCTCAGGAACG
>BJHF01000159.1 GCA_014191855.1 Deltaproteobacteria bacterium | reverse complement strand
TGTTGCTGAACGAGGGCGTTCGGCGGGGCGTGGAGAGGCGCCGTCGGCTGCACGACCGGCTGCTGTTGCTGCTGCGAATGATCGCCTTGGCCTGCGGGCTCTTCGCGTTGACCCGCCCTGAGCTTCGCCTGCCGGAGCAGGAAGCGCGCGTCGGCGGCTCCGGTCGCGTGGTCGTGGTTCTCGACACCTCCTTGTCCATGGACCAGCGGGAAGGCGGGGATTCGGCGTTCACCCGCGCCCAGCGGGAGGCCGCCGCCGCGGTGCGGGAGCTCGGGGCCGACGTTCAGGTGGCGGCGTTCACCGCCGGGATCCCCGAAGAGGTGCTCGCCCCGCGCTGGACGACGGACCACGGCCTCGTCGCCACCCAGATCGAGGCCGTGCAGCAGGCCGCCGGCGCGACGGATCTGGACGGTGCGCTGACCCGGGCCCGCACCCTGCTCGCGGGGGAGCCGGGGGAGGTCCTGGTGTTTACCGACGGCTCCGGGCCGGGGAACGTCGCGAGGGCATCGAACAGCGTCGCGCGCCTGTTGGCGACGGGATCGGCGCTGATTCCCCGCAGCGTAGGCGTTGCAACCCCCGCGAACCTCGTCGTGACCGACGCCCGCTACGGCGATGGTCTGGAGGGCGGAACCGTAACGCTCACGGTGCGAAACTACGGCTCGAACGCCGTTGAGTCGCCCGCCACGGTTGAGCTGCCGGACGGGGCGCGGATGACCGTGTTCGTGCAAGCGCCTGGCGCGGCGAAAGGCGCGCCCGGCGAGGCGACCTCAGCGGTAACGGTGCCGCGGCAGGCGGCGGGGGGCGTGGCGGTCGTTACCGTGGCCGATCCGGGGCTTCTGCTTGACGATGCTCGGTATTTCCACCTCCCCCGCGTGGGCCAGAGTCGGGTGCTCGTGGTGGACGGGGATCCGGGTTCCTCGCCGACCAAGTCCGAGGTGTACTTCCTTGAACGCGCGCTCGCCCCGTTTGCGGGCGCGGGCGCGGCCCTTGCGGTCGTTGCGCCGGCGGGGGCGCTGCAGCTCGCGGAGGGCAAGGACCGCGTGGCCGTGTTGGCCAACCTCGGCGACCCGACGCAGCTCGCTCCGACTCTGGTGGACTTCGTCCGCGGCGGCGGGGCGCTTGTGCTTTCGGTCGGTGACAACGTGAGCGCGAGCGTTTGGAACAGCGCGCTGTCTTCCTTGTTGCCCGCCCCGCTCACCCGCACGCGCGACCTCGTGTCGCTCGAGGCCGACGAAGGCATGCCGCTCGTGGCACCTGAACTTGGGATCGACCTGTTCGAACCCTTCGATCGTGGCGGCCGACTCGGCTTTGAGCGTATTCGAAGCCGGAGAATCTTCGCTGTCGAAGGTTACTCCGACTCTGAGGACGTGCGCACGCTGCTCCGCTATCAGGGCGGCGCCCCCGCGCTGATCGAGCGGCGGATCGGGGCGGGTCGGGTGTTGCTCTGGACCTCGACCATTGATGTGGGATGGTCGAACTTCCCGCTTCAAAGTACCTATGCGCCGTTCTGGGCTCGCCTGGTGGCGTGGCTGGGAGGCGAGGTGGGCAGCGCCGCGTCGCGAATGAACGGCGAGGTCGGCGAGCCGCTGTCGGTAAGCGTGCCCGCAGGCGAGAGCTTCGAGGTCACCGGACCGAAAGGGGAGCGGGTGGGCGTGTCACGCCTCCCCGGAGCCGTTGCGTTTACACCCGAGACGCCCGGAGCGTATGCGATCGGGCGCAGCGACGAGCCGCCGGTCGCCTGGGTAGCGGTGAACACGCCCGCTTCGGAGTCGGATATCCGGGCCGACGAGAGCTTCGAGGAGGCGAAGGCGAGGATCGACCCCGAACGGGCCCGACGGGAGGTACCGCTGGACGCGCTGCTGGTCCTGGTGGCCGCGGTGGCCCTCGTAGCCGCGGCCTGGCTGGGCGCCGCCCCGATCGAAGACCGGGAGGAGCTTCCCTCATGAGCGCATGGTCGCGGCGGCAGTGGTTGGCGAGCGCAGCGGCCGTGGTCGGTGCCTCCGCGGCGTCGCGTCCGGCTTGGGCGTTTGGCGACGCAACACGGATGGACGTGGCGGAATTGCAGTTGGGCTCGGGCACACTCTCTCGCCCGAACGCCTGGACGCGGCTGCTCCTCGAGGTCGTTCAAACGACCTCCGTGGAGTGTAACCCGCGTGCATTCCAGCTTGAACCGGATGATCCCGAGCTATTCTCCCACCCGTTCGCCGTGCTCGTCGGCGATAGCGCGCTGCCCGCGCTCAGCGCGCGCGCCCGAGAACAGCTCGTTCGCTACCTCGGCTACGGCGGCTTCTTGTTCGTGGACGATGCCAGCGGCGATCCGAAGGGACCGTTCGACAGCAGCGTGCGCAGCTTGATCGCTTCGTTGTTTCCGACGCGGCCGCTCACGGTTCTCAGCGCCGACCACTCGGTGTATCGCAGCTTCTTCCTGCTGCGCGAGCCGATGGGGCGTGTTGCCACCCACAAGGTGCTGGAGGGGGTCGCGCTGGGGTCCATGCACCCGCTGGTCTACAGTCAGGACGACGTTTCGGGCGCGTTGGATCGGCGGGCCGACGGAATGGACCTGCTTCCCTGCGTTCCCGGGGGCGAGGCCCAGCGGCGGGAGGCGGTGAAGCTCGGGATAAACCTTGCGCTTTACGCGCTCACGTCGAACTACAAGCACGACCAGGCCCACGTGCGGCGGCTGATGGAAGAAGGGCGGATCGAATGATCGAGTGGCTCTTCGGCGACGCGGTATTCGCGGGCGGACACCTGGTGTTCACCGGAGCGGTGTGGGTGATCGCCGTAGCAAGCGTCGCGACGGTGGGCGCCCTGGCGCTGAGCCTGCGGCCGCTGCCGCTGCGTCGGCGGGCTGCCGAGCTTGGGCTGGCGACGATCGCGGCCGGATCGCTCGTTGTGCTCGCCGCGCGCCCGGTTTGGCTCGCGGAGGGCGAGCGGGTGGAGCCGGGCCGGACGGTGGTCCTCGTGGATGCTTCCCGTTCCATGGCGGTCGCGGAGGCCGACGGGAAGACGAGGATCGAGCACGCTCGGGCCCTGCTTCAGCGCTTCCCGGGCGCCGAGGTGTACCACTTCGGGGGGGATCTGAGGGCCGGTGATCCCGTGGCCGCCGACCTGGGAACGACGGACATCGGAGGCGCCCTGCAAGCGCTCACGCGCCGGTTCGCGGGGGAGCGGCTCGCCGGCATCGTTCTCGTGACCGACGGGATCGACCGGGGCGGCCTGCTACGCGAGACAGGGGGCGAGCGCGTCGTCGATGTGTCTGGGCTGCCGCCGCTGCCCGGCCCGCTGACCGTATACCAGACCGGAGCTGAAGCGAGCGTCCCTGATCTCTCCATCGTGGACGTGCAAGCAGGTTCCTTTGCCTTCCTGCGTGCGCCGTTCACCCTCGTGGTGAGCGTGGAGTCGAGCGGGCTCGATCTGGAGGCGGTGCCCGTGACCTTGACCCGGAACGGGCAACCGGCCGGCAGCCGGAAGGTGACCTTGGACGCCGACGGGCGTGGTCGCGCCGTGTTCGAGGTGATGCCGGATGCGCCGGGTCGCTTCGTGTACGAGGCGAGCGTTCCCGTGCCCGCGACCGATGCGGTGCCTTCGAACAACAGCATGACCCGCGCCGTGCGCGTCGTGCGGGATCGCGTGCGGGTGCTGCAGGTGTGCGGCTCGCCATCCATGGACCAGAAGTTCCTGCGCCTCTTCCTGAAAGAAGATCCGGGTGTCGACCTCGTTTCGTTCTTCATCCTCCGCACGTTCTCCGACTTTGGCGCCGGCTACATGCCGGAGGAGCTGTCGCTGATCGAGTTCCCCTACCAGCGGCTCTTTGATCAGGAACTCTCCACGTTCGACCTCGTGATCCTGCAGAACTTCGATTACGGCCCCTACTTCGAACGCGACGCACCCCGACTGCTAAGCAACCTCGCCGCATACGTTCGGGAGGGTGGCGCACTCGCCTTCATCGGCGGGGATCGCAGCTTCGATCTGGGTGACTACGCCAACACCGCGCTTGCGGACGTGCTGCCGGTGGCGCTGGGCGTTCCGGGTGACTCGGTGGACCCTGGGGCGTTCGCGCCCGTTCTCACGGAGTCGGGCGCCCGGCACCCGGTGACGCGGCTCGACGGGGACAGCGCGGAGAATCGGACGCTATGGGCTCGACTACCCGGGATGGATGGGACGAACCTCAACCTGGGCGCGGCGCCCGGGGCGGCGGTGCTGTTGCAACATCCCTCGCTTGAGGCCGCCGGCGGGCCGCTGCCGGTGCTTGCGGTGCGGCAGGTCGGGAAGGGACGGACGCTTTCCCTTTCGGTGGACAGTTCCTGGCGGTGGTCGTTCGCGGAGGCCGGGAAAGGTGGCGGGAACCAGGCGTATTTGCGCTTCTGGAAGTCGGCGATGCGCTGGCTCGTCGGGGACCCGGACGATCAGGCGGTAACGGTAGACGTGCCGCGCGAGAACGTGGAGCCGGGCGAGGTGCTCCGGGTGACGGTTCGCGTGCGGGACGCTGGCTTTGCGGCTGTAGCCGCCGCGAACGTGACGGGCACCGTGACCGGCCCGGAGGGTGAAACGCCGATCTCTGCGCCAACGGGGTCCGATGGTGCCGCGATCTTCGAGGTGCCGACCGCCGTTCGGGGCGCACATCGGGTCAAGGTCGTGGCCACGGCGGCCGATGGAGCGAGCCTCGGGAGCGCCGAAACCGTGTATGCCGTCGTGACGCGAGACCCGGAGCTTGATCGCGTCGTTCCGGACGGGTCGGTGCTGCGTGCCCTCGCCATCGCCACCCAGGGCCGCTACGTGCCGCCGGGGGAGTGGATGGGGGCGCTCAACGATCCCGATGCCGGCCGGGTCGTACGCGACCGTCGTGAGTCCCCCTTGTGGTCGGCGCCGATCCTCGGCCTGATCTTTGCGGTTTCAGCCTCGGCTTCGTGGTGGCTCCGCCGCCGCGCCGGGCGTCGGTAGGAGACGTGATGTTTGCCATGATCTTGTTGTTTGTCTCGCTCGCCCACGCTGGCGATCCCTACCGTTGCGTCGCGACCGTGGCCCCGCCCGTGCCGACGTGCGCCGTGCACGGCACCTTCACGGTCACCGCGGGAGCCAAAACCGAGGCCGCTGCCACGAAAGCGGCGCGGGCCGCGTTGGCCAAGGCGTTGGTGAAGACCGCCGAGTCGTTTCAGCTCGCGCAGCCTGCGGCCGACCCTGCGGAGCTGGCTGGCTGCAGCGCGGTTGGCGACGCCGCCCACGTGGACTGCTTCCCCGATGCCGGCCTGAAGGAGACGAGGTTCTGCCTCGTGACTCTCGCCGACACCGAGTGCTGGGGTGGCGACGTTCTGGAGCTGGAGGACGTCGGCTGGAAGGTGTTCGAGGCGGGCACAGACAAGATGTGCGCGGCGGTGGACGCCAAGCTGGTGACCCAGAACTACACCGACGTTGCGGTGAGGCGCGCGAAGTGCGCCGCCGCGTGCCTTAGCCAGACGCAGGTACGCTGCCCCTGATCCGCACGCCGACGCTGGCGGCAGCCCGGCTCGCTTTCGCGGGGAGCCGATCGCTCGCCGCTCCCTCGAACGCTCGCACGGCGGCGAAGGTGGCCGCGGCGGCCGCCACCGTGGCGGCTTCGGCCCCCCCGCGCGCGGAGCCGCCCACCTCCAGCGGGGTGGCCACGATGCGCGGAGTGAGCTTGGACTTGAGCGTTCCGAGGTAGCGAAAGCGCGATTCCGGCGCTCCGTCGCGATCGGGGACCTCCTCCGCCAACGCGATGCCCAGTCCCATCGCCGCGCCTCCTTCGGCGAGGCTCCGCGCGGTTGCCGGATCCTGTTCGCCCGCGGCCACGAATACCTCCACCGCGGCCACGCCGCCGTCGTCCCCGAGCCGGACGAGGCAGCCCGCCAGCTCGGCCGGGGCTTGCCCGGCGCGACCGACGAATCGGCGACCCACCAGCGCCCGCAGCGATCCTCCGGCCGCGGCCAGGGCGCTCCCGGCCTGGAACGCGGCCACATCCACGGGGCCGTCGGCGCCCGCTGCCACCACGGACGAGTCTGCCCAGGCGACGACAAAGGTCTCCTCCGGCAGCCCGGTCGCGCGCACCAGCGCCTCGACAAGCTGCCGGTCGCGCCCCTGGCCCAGCTCAGGAACGTTGCATTGCACCTCCACTTCGTCCGGCGCGGTCACCGTCAGCACCACCTCGGCGCCGTCGCCTCCGGCTGTTCGAAAGAGCGCGGCGCCAAGCGGGCCCGCCGAGCGAGCTGAAGCGCTGTGCATGGAGGAAAGCAGCGGCTCAAGCTCGGGGAGCGCGTTCAACGCGCGAATGCGGAACGGGTCGACGCCAGCGGCGCTCGCGAGCTGATCGAGGAGCGCTTCGATCACGACGGCCACCGGGAGGGGGCCCGCGCCCCTGAGCGGCCCGGTGGGCGATCCCGGCCCCTGATGTAGCTCGGCGATGATCTCGAGGTTCGGCAGGTGGTAGCTGCATCCATCGATGGCTCGCGCCAACATTCGCTCCGCCTCATGGGCGGTAGCGCCGCCCGCGAAGCGCACGTTCACGCGCGCGGCGAGGAGCCGGCCATCCTCATCACATGCCGCAGCGCCGGTCACGACGCTGGCCGCGCGGCGGGCGCGCAGCCGCGTGCCTTCTTCATGCTCCAACGCCAGGCTCACGGGCGATCCCGTCGTGAGCGAGAGCTTCGCCGCCACCGCCTCCGCCACCGCGACTGCTCGGGCGCCGTAGCTCCCGCCGCTCGGCAGCAGGACCACGCGCACCGGGACGCCGAGCTCGGCGCCCAAGCGCTCGGCCAGGCCGCGGGCGTCGTGGCCCGAGCTGTAGACCAACAAACCGCCCCCTTCGGGCAGGGCGAGGGCGGACTCCGGCTCGAGCGGAACCGCGTCGGTAGCGGCGAGGGAGATCTCAAGTTCGGCCCGGTAGCGCGCCTGGGAAAGCGCGGGCTCGACCGTGCCCTCGCGCCGAACCGCGCGCGCCAGCGGCACCGCGGTCGGCGCCGGCGTCGCCTCCACGTCGCAGCGCACGGCGGCGGCGGCGGCGCGGGCGAGTGACCGGGTATCGGCCACGACCGCCGCCAACAGCTCGCCGGCGTACCGAACCGGCTGTCCGTCGGCCTTCAACTGGATCACCCGGACGTTCCCGGGCATCCCCTGCGCCTGCGCCGCGTCGATCGAGAGCAGGGTGCCGTGCGAGACCGGCGCCAGCACCACGGCGGCGTGCAAGGTGCCCGGCCGATGCAGGTCGTCCACGAATGGCCGCAGGCCAAGGATCACTTCGGCGCTGGCGTTGTCGGGGGCCTCGAAGGGGGCCAACCCCGGGGCGCAAGCGAGGCCGATCGCCGCCTTGATCGAGGTGTATCCAGTGCATCGGCAGGTGTGCGGCGCCAGCGCGCGGTGCACCTCGTCGTCGGTCGGGGCGCGGCCGAGCGCCAAGAGCGTGGAGGCGCTGAGTACGATCGCGGGGGTGCAGTACCCGCATTGTGCGGCGTGCGTCGTGGCGAAAGCGCCCGCCAGCCGCAGACGCGCCTCGTCGGAAACGCTCGCGAGCGTGGTGACGGTCTTTCCTGCCAACGACTTCGTCGGCAAGGTGCAGGTGAGCCGCGGCTTCCCATCGACGAGCACGGTGCAACAGCCGCACATCCCCTGCGGGGAGCACCCGGCCTTCACACCGACGACCCCGAGTTGTTCGCGAAGAACCTCCAGGGCAGGCGCCTTCGGGTCGCAGGTGACCGAGACTGTGGCGCCATCGAGCGAGAACGAGAAGGTGTCGGCCATCGGTCGCGGCTAACCCGGACCTACGGGGTGCCCTCGGCGAACCGGAATACCGTGCTGTGCGGCGGCACCAGGAGCAGCTCTTCGGCCGCCGCGCGTGCCTGCGCCTCCGGATCGTCCCGCAACCGCGCAACCTCCCGCTCCAACGAGGCGTTCTCGCCCTCGACGAGATCGAGGCGGTGCTCAGTTTTCAACAAATCGGCCGTGAGCTCGCGCTGCTTGATGAGCCCGTTCTCGCCGCAGATCGCGAGATACAGGATCAACCCCACCACGCAGGTGGGGAGCACGTTCCACAAGAGCCGCTGCTGGAGGAGTTCCATCTTGACGCGTAAAGACTATCACACGTCTCGTCACGCGCAATGACCCGACCCGTACGAATCTCGCTTGGGCTGGTTTTCTTCGGGGTCCTCGCGCTGGGAGCGTCGAGCTGCGGAGGGAGCTACATCATCAAAAGCGGCTTCCATCAGGCCGAGCTGCTGAGCAAGCGCGAGCCGGTGGAGGCGGTGCTGGCGGGGGGTACCCTGTCGGCCGGGGAGGAGCAGCGGCTGCGTTTGTTCGCGGAGGTGAAGGCCTTCGGGGCGACGCTCGGGCTGCGCTCGACCCACAACTACGGCACCTACGCGCGCACGTGGGATCGGCGGATTTGGAATCTTGCGGCGTGTCCCGAGCTCTCCTTCTCGGCGAAGACCTGGTGGTTTCCGATCGTGGGCACGGTGCCCTACCTGGGCTTCTTTACGGACGAGGACATGAACACCTGGCGGGTGCGGCTGCAGCGCGAAGGGCTGGAGGTGTCCGTTCGGGAAGTGGGCGCGTACAGCACGCTGGGCTGGTTTCGCGACCCGATCCTCCCAGCGATGTTGCGGTGGGATGAGCCGCGGATCGCCGAGACCGTGTCGCACGAGCTGGCGCACGCGACGTTGTGGATTCCGGGATCCGTGGACTTCAACGAGAGCTTCGCCAGCGTGGTCGGTGAGGCAGCGGGGGATGCCTTCCTCGTGCACAAATACGGCGCGGAGAGCGCCGAAGTTCAGGCCGCGCGGGACGGGAACCACGACTGGATCGTGTTTCAGGGGCTGCTCGCGGCGCTCTACGAGGAGCTCGACGCGGTGTACCGCGACTCGACGGCCAGCGACGCCGAAAAGAGGGAGAGAAAGGCCGCGCTCTATGCATCATTAGACGAAAGGGTGCTCGCATCGACGCTTCGACAAAAGCCACGTTGGCTGCAGCTCGTGCGCACCTCGACCTGGAACAACCCTCGCCTGTCCCAGTTCCACACCTACAATTCCGGCGAAGGGGACTTTGCGCGCGTGCTCGCGGAATGCAATGGCGACATCGGTTGCTTCATCGAGCAGATTCGGAGCATCACGGCGGGCCGGCGGGATCCGTTCACGGCGCTCCACGAGGCCGTCGCCCGCCCCTGACGCTGCAGTCAGCATTGTCCGATTTTTTTGACATCGTTTCGATTGACGAACGTGTCGTTCCGGGCCTCATGCGCGGCCGAAGCGGCGCCGATCTCGCGTTCAGTCGACTTTCTTCGGAAATGTGCGCAAGGAGTGACATCCGATGACGAACCCCTTCCGCCATGGCACGGCTCTTGCACTGGTTCCCGGCGAACCGCGCACTGGAGGATCGTCCATGGGCTTTGCATCACCCTCGCTCCGTTCGGCCCAGCCGACCGAAGGGAACCTCCTGCTGAACAAGTATC
>BJHF01000158.1 GCA_014191855.1 Deltaproteobacteria bacterium | reverse complement strand
CTTGCCAGAATGCGTCGACCTCCTCGTCAGTCCCAAGGGTTACGGCTCGGTAGCCACCTCCATCCAGATCGTCCCTCGCCCACCGCGAAATGAATGTGTCCATCGCATCCCCGTTGTTGCCGCGGCGCAACTCGGTTTCGCGGAGGTGAACGAGCAGGCGTCCGGGCTCGCCGTGGTCGCTAACGTTGAGGTGCAGGACGGTGACGCTACCGCTCGGATATCCGAGTGCCGTTCCCTTGCAGGCATACGCGAACGCCCATACCTTCCGCACCTCATTCAGTCCGGCCACCGCGGCGCACCGCGCTGTGACGTAGCCGCGAAGGCGCACGAGGAGGGACTTTACACCGCGAGCTTCGGCCTCTTCGAGCAGCACAGACTCGGGGCGCTCTTGGAGCCGCTTTTTGGGAGCCGGGTTTTCTTCGGCCACGTCGTGGTCGTCGCCGTCACCCTGACCGTTGGATTCGGGCGCTTCTGGTGACGAATCCGGTTGTTTCCAGGCAGAGCGCAGCGCTCGAACCTCGCCGCCGGAAAGCAGGAGGGCGAGTCCCTCTCGGGCAGCGGCCAACCAGGCGGTGTAGCGCTCCTCGGCGTTAGAGGTGCCTTCCCAAATCTCGACGAGCGGACGCCGAAGGTGGATGGGGTGCCAGCGATTGGGCTTCTTGGCCGTGGCGAGGTGGTCGAGCACGTCCCATCGCCCGGGTGCGGACTCGAGGCGGCGGATCAGCGCACCGAACGCGGGGAGGGTGTCGTAGGGGACGCGGCACTCGGTGTGGTGAGTGTTGAGCGTGATCACGAAGTCGAGGCCGAGGTAGGGTTGGCTGAACGCGACACCGTGCGTGCTCGGATCGGAGAGCACACCAGCGAATACGCCCGGGCACCAGGGATCGGCCAGGTGGAAACCGACCCGGCTGCTTGCCCAACTACCGCTGGGCTTTGACTTCCGCATGTAGGGTTGGGCGCGGACCCCCAACGGCTCGGAGAGATGGGACCAATCTTCGCGACCGGTCCGAATGGCGAATTTGTTGAGTTCATCTTCCACATCGGCCTGTGACCGGCCCAGCAGCTGCGCCGTCCGCTGGGCCCCGCCCTCAGCAATCGGGGCGGCGGGCCCGGCCCCGGCCGCCACGAGCGCGGCGGAAAGCGCAGCCACCACCCGACCCAGGCGCGCTGCGAGGGTATCGGCAGATTCCTGGTCGCCTACCCGCGAATACGCCTCGTAACCGCCGTTTGGCTTCCAATCCGCGCGTTGAAAGTGCCAACCTGGCCAGAGCTCCGGGCCACGGGCTTCGAGCCGATCGCGGATGGCAAGCCACCGGGCATCGCCGCTTTCGGTGCTGTGGTACCAACCCACCGCCGCGAGTAGTCCGTTGGCTGCAGCGTGGAACCACACGAAGACGGAGTGCAGTGGCTCTGTCTGAAACCACAGACCGCCAGCGTCGAGCCCAACCTTGGACAACGACCGATCGTTGGAGACTTCGTGGGGCGTGAACGCAACTATGCCGGCATCCCGTATGAGCCGGAGCGCGGCGGCGCAGCGCGCAGGGAGGGGACCGGTCGGGGTTGGCGCTGTCGCTGTCGCTGTCGCTGTCGCTGTCGCGGGGGACGCGGCCTCGCCGGCGATGAGGGACTGGGCTCGGCGGAGCCACTGGCCGAGTCGGTCGGCGGTCGCGTCGTGAGCGGCGAGGCCCACCTCGATGTTTCGGAACTGGTCGCCGCCGTAGGAGGGGGGGGCGGCGTGCGAGAAGCCGACGAGGCGCGCGAACTCCGTGAGGAGCGCGGTCGACGTTGTCTCCGACAGACCGGTCCAGAAATGCAGGTTGAGGCGAATCGGGCCGCTGGAGTACGCAGTCAGGAGCGAGGCGTCAGGGGACTTCACCGTGAAGCTCGCTTGGTTTTTTCCCGTACCCCAGCTCACTACCCAATGGTGGCCGTCGGCGATGGAGCACACCACCTCGTACACCCGGCGATGTAGCTCCAGTTTCGCTGCCGACGCCGGCCGCGTGGCCATGTCGGCGAAGTAGGCGGTTTCGCCCCAGGTGCGGCGTCCGTGGGTGGGCGGGAGGGGGCCCCGTGGGGGCGAGGCATCCGCAAGCCGGCTCTCGGCCTGTTCAGGGAGAATGCCGTCCAGAATCGTCTTGGCGTCGTCCTCGCTGAGCCCGAGCCGATGACGGAGCTTTTCCAACATCCGCCGCTCGTCAGCGGAAATGAGGCCATCCTCTGCCGCATCGCGAGCAAGCTCTGCGAACTGCGCTCGCGCGGCGGCCATGGGGTCCGGCGACGTTTCGGCTACGCTGGAAGTTGTGCTTGGCGAGGGAAATCCTTCGGCACCCTCCCAAGCTGGAGGCCACCCCGGCTCCCAGTCGAATGGAGCGTAGGGGGTGAGGTCGGACAACCGGACGAGGTAGTCTCTGGGCTCCAGGTGCCCCGGCCAAGCGATCTTGCGGGCGAACGAAGCCGATCGCACCTGCAGGTGCACGCTGACCCGCAAATCGCCGCCGCGGAGGCGCTCGACCACGCCCTCGGGGCGCGCCCAGGCGTAGTCGGAGAGCACCGCGCGAACGGCTCCGTGCCGGAGCGCCTCCACCACGGCAGCGAGCAGGTAGTCGTTTATCGTCGCCGATAGCTCACGATCGTCGGGGTAAGCCACCACCGTTCCCGCGCACCTCAGTTCGTGATGTTCGATTGCGTTCCGGCACTCGATCACGAGCCCCCAAACGTCCAGGAGACCGAGCTTGCCCACAGGTCCCCCTCGGCCCGCCCGGAGGAAGCCCCGGATATTCCCGGGAAGCCCGTACGGCAGCGTCTCTTTGAGCTTGTCCCAGGCTCGCCGCAAGTCGGCTCCGGCCGGAAGCGTTTCGGGCAGCACTTTGTCGGCGAGCCCGGGCCGCATCACGCTGGATCGCTGCGCGCTGTCCAGCATCCTGAGAAGTTGCAGCCGGTCGCCGAAGGATGGCCTTCCCGCCGATCTCTGGACCACGGCTTCGATCTGCTCGCCGCGGTTTCCACTCAATCGGTACTCGCTCCACGCGACGAGCGAGAGGTACCGGACCGTTGCCTCGGCGAGGCGGAAAAGGGTGCCTTGGGTTTCTGTCGGCCCTGCGCGGACGTCGCCGAGCTTCCGGGCCTCCTCCGCGATGGGGGTGGGGTACCGGTTTACAATCTCGTCGAGCTCCGTGGTCAGGTCCACGATGCGGTGTCCGGACGATGGGTGCGTACTCACGGCACGCGGTGCGTTGGCGCCGTCCTGCGGAGCTGGAGGGTGGTCCGGACTCGCAACGCCCCGCGGAGGCGGACCCGGTGCGGGAGCCAGGCTGGCGGCCGGGGGAGGCACCGCCCGCCCAACGTTCGAGGGCTTTGCCGACCCTCCGACGGGTGGCGCGGCGGGCGACGGGATCGAGGCCGGGGTGTGGGTGACTGCCACGGAGCGAGAGGGTCGATCCGGGAGCGGCGCATCCGCGTCCTCCGCGAGCGAAAGGGTTCGTTGAAACGTCTCACAATCCGGAAAGCGCTCGTCTGGGCTCACGGCGAGGGCCTTGCGGATGCAGGCCGCGAACATCGGGTGGAGCCCCCCCACGAGGCGCTCCGGAGGTTCGAAGTTGCCGTCCACGATGGAACGCTGGGTGTCCCACTCGCTGGCTCTCTCGAACGCCACCCGACCCGTAACGACCTCGTAGAGGATCGCCCCCAATGCGAAGATGTCGGCCCGCGCGTCGAGGTCTTGTGCGCCTTTCACCTGCTCCGGGCTCATGTACTGGAGGGTGCCCATCCGCATCCCCGCCTGCGTCTTCTTCTTTCCGGTGACCAGGTTGCTGTCGATGACCTTTGCGATGCCGAAGTCGCCCACCATGGGGTGAAGCGTGCCCGCGCTGTCTCGACGGATGATGATGTTGTCCGGCTTGAGATCGCGGTGCACGATGCCCCGCCGGTGCGCTGCGCCGACGCCGCTCAGAATCGGCTGAAACACGGACAACACGAGATCGACGGACGGCGCGCTGCCGGCGCGTTCCGTGATCCACTCCGCGAGCGTAGGCCCTTCAACGTACTCGAGCACGAGACCTGGGCACGGGTGGGTCACGATGTCGGTCACGGAGACGACGTTCGGGTGTCGGAGCTGGGCCTGGATGCGCCCTTCTGCGAGGAACCGATTCCGGATGTCCGGGTCGGCCGCGAGCTTCTCGTCGAGGATCTTCACCGCGTGGAGACTCAGGAGCCCGGTGTGCCTCGCGAGGTATACGACGGCGAACGTGCCGGAGCCAAGCTGCTTGATGACTTCGTAGCGGTGTTCGAGGAGGGTGCCGGGTTCCATGCGTTCGACTCGTCGCGGCATTGTCGCAGGGGCGACGTTGCGTGGCAAGGTGTGGCGTTGACGGGAGCTACCCGAGCGGCCACGCGAGCACCGCCCAGCACCAGCCCGAATCTGCCGGCCGCGGCGCGTTTGGCGGACACCGACTCGCCGAACGCGGGGTGACTGGCGGGGGTGATCGCCTCAACGCTTGGAACCGAAAATGCTCGACCAAATACTGCTCGCAGGGGGCGGCGCGGGAAGCACCGTGTCCTGTCCCCGGTTTCCGGTGCATTGATTGTTATCAAGCAGCGGGTGGGCCCTTTCCTCAATATAAAGGCCATGAAAGCCATTTGCAGTGCACTGATTGGCCTTCGCCGTGCCCGCGGCTTCGTCGCAAAACGCGATGCCGCAACTGATGTTCTGACTACACTCGTTCGCGTAGAGCGTCGGTTGCGCGCGCGCCCCCACGTAAATCCCGTCGGCCGCGTTGCAGCGACACTTGTTGCCGTTCGCCCATCCCCCTGCGTCGTCCTGAAACCCGATGCCGCACCTTTTGTTCTGCCAACACTCGTTGGCGTCGAGCGTCGGTTTCGCGCGCGCCCCCACGTAAATCCCGTCGGCCGCGTTGCCGTGACACTCGTTGCCGCTCGCGGTGCCCCCCGTGTCGCCGAAAAACGCGATGCCAGCGCTCTTGTTCTCCCTACACTCGTTGGCGTCGAGTGTCGGTTGCGCGCGCCCATCCACGTAAATCCCATTCGCTGCGTTGCCCTGACACTTGTTGGCCTTCGCTGTGCCCCCCGCGTCGCCGAAAAACGCGATGCCACAACTCTTGTTCTGCCGGCACTCGTTGGCCTCAAGTGTGGGGTGTGCGCGCTCGGCCACGTGAATCCCGTGCAGCGCGTTACCGTCACACGTGTTGCCCGTCGCCGTGCCGCCCGCGTCGCCGGAAAAACTGATGCCGCAGCTGTTGTTCTCCCGGCACTCGTTGCTGGACAATGATGCGAATGCGGTATCAACGACCTCGACTCCGAACAAATTCTTGGTCATCTGGCAACGTTCAACAATGGCGGACGCCCCGCAGCGAACTCGAAGGCCGGCCATCGAAGCTCCCGAAAATCGGCACGCGGAGAAGGAGGCCCGCCCGCCGGCGACGTCAACGACGTCGCCTTCGGCAGTACCCACCCGCTCGAAAGCTACCCCGACCACCGTTAGCATGACTCCGCCGGCGAACCCAAGCACCCTGCGCCCAACGTCGCACCGGATCCGTGTGTGGTCGGCCCCTTCGCCAATAAGGTTCAACGATCCGGTCACCTCAAGCGGCTCCCGTAGGTGGTAGGTGCCCGCCCGGAGGCGCAAGGACTGACCGGGCCGCCGGTCGGCGATGGCGGCCGCGAGGCCAGAGAAGTTGTCCACGATGCGCTCGTCCACCGCGGCGACGGGCGGCGGCGCACTCGCCACGCGCGAGGGCTCGCCCGCCGGTTCTGCTGGCATCCCCTTTTGCACGCTCCGAACTCCCGTCCCACCTCTGATCGCCGCTGCAAACCCCGCGGCATCCGGAAAACGATCGGCCGGCTTGACCCGCAGGGCCACACGAATGGCGGCGACCAGAGCGGGGTCCCTCGCTTCGAGAACCGCGGGAATTGAGTAGTCCGCCGTCACCACGGCATGCATGGTGTCGTATTCGCTCCCCCGTTCGAAGGGATGGCGCAACGTCGCCAGTTCGAGCGCCACCACGCCCAAGGCGAAGATGTCGGTTCGGGCATCCACGTCGTTCGCCGAGCGGATATGCTCCGGGCTCATGTAGCCCTGGGTCCCCATCTTCGATCCGAATCCCGTTGACTTCTTGCTGGCCCTCGCGCCCAGCTCCCCGCGCACCCGCGCGATGCCGAAGTCCAACATCAACGGCACCAATTCGTCCCGCGTGCCGCGCGTGACGATCACGTTGTCGGGCTTGACATCCCGATGGATGACCTGATTCCGGTGCACGTACCCAAGCGCGTCGAGCAGGGGGAGGATCAACTCGCGGATCTCGGCCGGGGAAGGCGGTGCGCGTCGAGCCGCGATCCACGTCGCCAGCGACTCTCCCTCGACGTAATCCATCACGATGGCCGCGACCGTGGGGAGGGCGATAATATCTGTCACACGCACAATGTTCGGGTGGCGGAGTCGCGCCTGTACGCGGGCTTCATCAAGAAAGCGACGCGTGACGTCCTCTTTCGTGCTCATCTCCGCATTCAACACTTTGATCGCGTGGACACTACCGAGCACCTCGTGTTCAGCCCTGTAGACGGTCGCGAATCCACCTTCCCCGATCGCCGCTACGATCCGGTAGCTGCCAACGATTTGTCCGGCATTCAACATCGCCGACCCCCGTATCGCGGCCGTCGGGCACCGCCACGTTCGCTGTCCATCCTGATACGCCTCAGGGACATCGGGCACACGGTAGATGGGATGAAGGGGTCGCCGCGCCCCCTCTGCTGAATCACGCCTGGCGACCATTCCGCGGTCATCCGGCGCTGAAGGGCTGGAATTCAGCGAGTCCGTGCCAGAACGCATCGACATCCTCGTCGGTGCCGAGAGTGATGTCGCGATAGCCGCCCCCGTCCAGCACGCCTTTCGCCCACCGGGCCAGGAATGCGTCCATCGCCCTCGCGTCGTTACCCCGTCGAAGCTCGACTTCTCGGAGTTGGACGAGGAGGCGCCCCGGTTCGGCATGGTCGTGAACGCGTAGGTGGAGAACCGTGACAGCGCCCGTCGGGTACCCCAGCGCCGAGCCCTTGCACGCGTAGGCAAACGCCCAGACTTTGCGGACTTCGTTAAGGCCGGCGACCTGGGCACATCGTTCGTTGAGGTGCCCGCGAAGTCGAACAAGGAGCGGCTTTACACCGCGAGCTTCGGCCTCTTCGAGCAGCATGGACTCGGGGCGCTCTTGGAGTCGCTTCTTGGGAGACGGGTTTTCTTCGGCCACTGCGGCGTCGTCGGCGTCACCCTGATCGTCGGGCGCGGCGGCTTCGGGGGGCGAATCCGATTGTGCCCAGGCCGCGCGGAGCGATCGAACTTCGCCACCAGAGAGCAAGAGAGCGAGTCCGTCCCGGGCTGCCGCCAGCCAGGCGGCGTATCGCTCCTCGGCGTTGGAGGTGCCTTCCCAAATCTCCGCCATCGGACGCCGGAGGTGGATGGGGTGCCAGCGATTGGGCTTTTTGGCCGTGGCGAGGTGGTCGAGCACGTCCCATCGCCTGGGCGCGGATTCGAGGCGGCGTACCAGCGCGCCGAACGCGGGGAGGGTGTCGTAGGGGACGCGGTTCTGGGTGTGTTGGGTGTCGAGGATGATGACGAAGTCCGTGCCAAGGTGGGGCCGGCTTGGCGTGACCTTGTGATCGGTCGGATCCAAAAATACGCCCGCGAACGCGCCGGGGCACCACGGATCGACGAGATCAAGGCCGACTCTGCCGTCCATCCACTTCCCGCTCGCCTTTGCCTTGCGAGTGAACGGGCGAGGAGGGGTCCCCAGCGATTCGGTCAGGTTTGACCAATCTTCTCGACTGGTCTGAACCGCGAACTTGCCGAGGTATCCTCCGAGCTCGGTCGGGGACAGCCCGAGGAGCGTCGCGGTTCGTTCGACGGCGTCTTCAGGCTCGGGTGCCGCCGTTCCTGCACCTGCCTTGACCAAGGCAGCGGAGAGGGCCGCCACAACCCGAATCAGGCGCGCTGCGAGGCCTTCGGCGGTCTCGTCTGCGCCCACCTTGGAATACGCTTCGTACGCGCCGGCCTTCCAATCAGCACGTTGAAACTGCCACCCTGGCCAGATGCTGGGTCCGGCGGCTTCCAGCCGATCGCGGACGGTCACCCAGGCGCGGTCGCATTCCTCGGTGGCGGAGTTCCAGCCGACGACAGCCTGGACTCCCTCGGGAGAAGCCCAGAACCAAACGGCGATGCCTGCGTTTGGCGCCGCTTCCAGCCAGAGATTGCCACTACCGAGTTGGATCCTGGAGAGCTCGCGGTCGGTAGAGACCCGGGTGGAGGTGTAGGCGAGGATGTCGGCGTCGCGGACGATCCGGAGCGCGTCGGCGCAGTGGGCGGGGAGGGGACCGGATTGGGGCGTGGCGCTTGGGGCGGCTGGCGCCTCCGCCTCGCCGGCGATGAGGGACTGCGCTCGCCGGAGCCAGAGCGGCAGGCGCGCCCCGTCTGGGTCGTGCTGAAGCAAGCCGGCGGCGATGTTCGGGAATTGGGTGCCACCGTCGCAGATCGCGTCGGTAGGTGCGAATCCGAGCGTCGCGACGAACGCTTGCACGAGAGCCGTGGACGTCGCAGCAGGTAACTTGCCCCACGCCCCAAGATTCAGGCTCAAGGTGCCCCCGGAGTAAGCGGAGAGCAACGACGCCTCGGGGGTTTTCACCGTGAAGCTCCCCAGAGATTTCCCGGTACCCCAGCTAATGGTCCAAGGAGCCACTCCGGCTGCCAAGCGAGCCGCTGCGTAGACGCGACGATGCAGCGCCTGGAGCGCTGGCGGCCGTGTGGCCATGTCGGCGAAGTAGCTTTCTTCGTCCCAATCACGGCGTTCGCGGGTGGTGGGTTGCGGCGTGGCGGGCGATGGGGCTTCGGGCCTCGGGCCCTGGGTTTCCGGTGGCACGGCCACGGCCACGCGATCCGCCGGCACACTCAGGGCGGCAAGCTCGGACACCCCGAGGCGCGAGTGAACATCCGCAACGTCGGCGTCGCTGAGGCCGAGATTGGCACGCTGGCCTTTCAACCACAACCACTCGCTCTCGGAGACCGCACCGTCCGCCGCTGCCATGCCCAACAAACCTTCGTAGGTGGCGAGCGACGCAGCCTTCTCGGCCCTAGTGGTCAGGGCGTGTTCCAAGAAGGGCAATACCTGAAAAAGCTCGACCGCCTGCGGGAGGTTCGGCTTATCCTGGTTCCCGTCGCGACAAATCCATCGGATCGCACGTCCGTCGAATCCCTGGAAGAGGAGGATGCGGTGCTTCTCGGTGTCGTAGAACGCGAGAGGACCCGGAATTGGGATGGGCGGCCCGTGTCTGTCCCAAAAGGCCAGCCCCTCCACGGCTCCGGCCCAATCCATTCGGGAACGAGGATCGGCAGGATCAATTCGGCTGCTGAAGGCCTTCCCGGTGCCACGGAGCTCCGTGAGTCCGACCTCCGTGCCCGTCCTCCGCGTCTGAACCGACTTCACGTATACGAGCTGAAACCGCTTCGCGACTGCGACGGCGTCAGCGAACTCCTTCAGTCCCGCCATCAAGGCGTCCCCCAA
>BJHF01000157.1 GCA_014191855.1 Deltaproteobacteria bacterium | reverse complement strand
GGCGCGGGAGGCTGGCGGGGAAGAGGTGGTTTCGGTGGGCGGGCGCAGCGGTTGGTGGTGGCTCGCGGTGCCGGCGCTCGCGCTCGGCATGGCGATCCTCTCGGTGGCCTTGCGACAAGTGATGAGGAAGCAGATCCGGGGCGCGGCGGGCTGGGTCGGGCTTGCGCTGCTTGGCGCGGTGTTCTTCGTTCAGGAGGGCGCGTCGCGCGTGTGGGTGACCTCGGGGGACCACCGTGTGCACGTGCGGTCGGGAGTGCTGTTCGAGAGAACTGAAGTATTTTCAGCCTCAAACGTGACAGAGGTTCACATCTCAAGCCGCTACTATCGCGGGGCACAGATGTACGGAGTTCGCCTCGCGGGGCCCGTACTGGACGAGCGGCTCGCGGCGCTCGGCGCCGACTTCCGGGATGCGCACGCCGCCCGCCTGGAGGCGGCGCGGTGGGGCAGCGCAGGGGGTTGGGTGGTTCGTGAAACGGCGGACGCGGCCGACTGACGAACTCCGCAGCGTCGGCTGGGATACGCTGCGGCGGTGATCGCCGTCCGCTCCCTTGCCGAGGCCGCTGCGTATTGCCACCATCATCGCTGGTCGCGCGTGGCTTCCCGCGCGGGGCCCGAAGGCGGGTTTGAATGGGACTGCGTGCGTGAGGCGGAGGTGGGCACGCTCCGGTTCACCCTCGTGAGCGATGGATTGGCAACCCCTGCGCTGGACGCCGGGGCGCTCGTCGGCGTGGGCACGGAGCTGCTCGCGAGCGTGCCGGTTTCGCCGCTGGGCTTTGTTTCAGGGGAGATTGCTCGGGCGATCGGGGATCTGGAGCTTGCGCTGTGGGCGCTCAAGCAGGCCCAGGCGGGTGGGGAAGGAGCCGAGGTCGCGGACGCGAGCGCGGTCGCCGCGGAGCGCCTGTCGGCGTGGCGGGTGGCGGTGCCCGGGGCGCCTTCGTCTCGTCCGCTCGCGGCGATCCCCACGCCCGCCCACGGTTTTCTGCCGCCGCCGCCCCTCGCGGAGTGGTTGGCGCGCTCGATCCCCTTCGCAGTAGAAGACGTTCCGGCCGACCTTCGGGTGGTGGCCCGAGGGGGAGACGGGCGTTTCCTTGTTCGCCACGAAGCTCACACGATGGCATGGCTGCGCGTGGAGGGCGACCAAGTGGGGGATATCCAGGTTCTCCAGGATCGAGCTGCGCTCGCGGCGTTCCTGGCGTGGGGGTTCACCCTGCTCGACGGCCAGAAGGCGGCCCTGCGGCGGGCCGCGGCGCCGGGTGAACCGGTGGAGGCGTTCCTGAAGGCCGGCCTTGCCCATGGCCGGGCGCGCGCGATCCTCGGTCTCCGGGGCGCCTCTGAGGAGACTCGATTCTACGAAATCGAGCTTCGGGAGCCACGCTTCCGGGGGGCGTTGCTCGTGGTGCGTGTCGGCGCAAACGAGGAGGTGCTCGGCTTCCGTGTCGTCGAAGGGGTGGACGGGTACGAGATGATGGGGATGGCCGATGCCACGGCTCCGCACCTACCGGGGCCCGCTGGCGAGCGTCCGATCATCGCCGCGGCGAACGCGGTGAACGAGGCGATGCGCACCATCGCCGCCCAGGTGCAGCCCCTGCTTGAAGCGCTGGTGGACCCCGCCCGAACGAAAGAGGCCATCCTCGCCGTCCGGCCGCGGGTGGGTGATGCGGCCCGTGTCTTCGCGGGAGACGCGGCGCGGATCGCAGCGATCGAGCACGCCTATCAGTCGCTGTGGGCCAAGGATCCGCCCCGGGTGCGGGCCAACGCGCCGGCCGTAACGCTCAAGCTCCACGTGGCGCCGGCGGGGATGCTGGGGCCCGACAGCGCGGCTCCGCAGGCTTGGCCCGTTCCTTATTCGAGGATCGCGGCTGAGCTTGAACCCTCTCGCACCTGGGTTGCTTGGAGCTACCTCCCCACGGGCGGCGGGCGAGGCACCGACTTCGACGGTTTGGTGTGGTTGGATGACCGCTGGGTGTGGTTCCCGGCGCCGTGGCGGGTGCTACCGAGGGTTGGCGCGCAGTAAGCGGCGACGAACGCCCGAGAGGGCGCCGAGCGCAGCCAGCACCCAGGGCCCTCGCGAACCGGCGCCGCTCTGGCACCCGCACCCGCCCGTTTCGCCAAGCTGCACCACGGGCACCTCCCCAACCAGGACGTCATCGGCGTCGAATTCCGCGCCTGGTACACGGACGATGGCGAAGCGGGACAGGATTCCGGCCTCGAACGTGAGCCTCGCCGCCGCGGGCTCGCCGTCAAATCGGTTGAGGTCCACGAGAAGGAAGCCCTCCGGTGCGGACAACGTGCGGGTCGTGTCCGGCGTCGGCGAGAGGCGTACGAATACGGCCCCGAGCGGGAAGACCTCGCGCTTGGGGCTCCACGCCCCGCTCGCGTTGCCATCGAGGTCGATCCAGGCGATCTCCGCGCTTTCCCCCAGCCCCGCGGCCCAATCCGGCTGCGCCGCCGTTCCCAACTGCGCCCGCATCCGTACGAAGTCCGGCATGTCGTCGCGCCAGTCTCCCGCGAACGAGTCCCACGCATCGAGAACGTCCGGCTCGTTCTCTCCCGGATCATTCGCAAACGCCGCCCACAACTGCGGGCCGATGCTCCCTGCGCCGTCGCCGTACCGATCGTCCATCCACCGCATCCACACGGTCGCGCCGTATTCGTAGTACGACCAGATCCCGAAGGCTTCGTCGAGCCAGTAGCCGTCCTGCAGCACGGCGCTCGCCCAGGGTGTCGCCTGGTAGTCGGCGATCGGGGCGGGATCGAGCACCTTCGCCGGGTCGGTCCAGCTCTCGGCCGCAACCGCGGTTCCCTCCCAAACATCCAGAAACGGCTCCTCGAAGTCCGTGGCGTACTGGGTGACGTGATTGAATTCATGGTGGGCAAAGCCGCGAAGATCGGCCTCGGGCGTATCCGGGTCGATCACGATGTAGCTTGGCGTGGAGGCTTTCCCATCCCCCGCCGCTACGTCCACGCAGGGGTCGATCTCTTCGCCGTCGCAGATCACGTAGGCGCCGCCCGCGCCGCCGGTGCTGTCGTGCGTGAGGTACACGTCGAGGGCGTCGCTGCCTCCGAGACCATCATCGGGGAGCGGACTGGCGAAGCCTATGCGATCCACTTGCGCCGCCCATGCCTCATCCAGGGCGGCGCCGACCACCTCGCAGAGCGCGGCCTGCCCCTCCAGATAGTGGCATCGGATGGGGTGATCTGTGCGATCGGCGAATCCGGCCGCCTCCGGACGCGCCGCCCAGCTCGTGGTTGCCCAGAAGAGGGCAGCGAGCACGATCAGTTCTCGACGGTGCTCAGATCCCGCGTGATCCGGGTGGCCGCGTAGCTGGCCTCCATCGTCAGGTAACCAGCCACCTCGGCGGAGAAGTCGCCTTCGAGTTCGCCATCTTCGGTGATGGTGCCCGTCGTGTCGACCGGAAGCTCGTAGAATTGGAGATCGATCGAGGCGGTGCCGGCGAGATCTCCGTCGTCATTCTCGAGGTCGAAGATGTACGCGGTGTCGATGTCGTAGCCGAGGAGGCTGAGCAGGCAGCCCGCGTCGCCAGTGGCCACATCCCCTTCAGCGTCCACGACCATCGTGAGCGCGCCGGAGCAGCCCACCGAGAGGGTTTGCCCATTGTAGTCGCCTGCGGCCGTTACGGCGAGATCGCCAACATAAACGCCTGCATACGGGCTCTGCACGAGCACGCCGCCAACGGTGTAGGCGAGCCGGTCCCCGTTCGGGAGCAGGGCTTCGGCGGTGAGCGCGTGGGTGCCGACGCCGAGCGTGGCGTCCGTCGCCGAAGCGCCCATCAACGCCCAGTCTTCGTCCACATCGCTCGCCCAGGTGATGTCCGGGAAGTCCTTCACCGTGCCGTCGGCCGCGTACACGACTGCCTGGAACTCCGCGCTCTCCTCAAAGGGCAGGAAGGAGCCGCTGATCGGAGCCTCCACGACGAGCCGGGCACCGTCCCACTCCGCATCCAGCGCCGCTTGATCGTCCACGGCCGCCGTGTCGTCCGGAGAGGAGCCTTCGTAGCTTCCATCCACGATGAGCTCGTTTTCATTGCACGCGAACGCGAGTAGGAGCGAGATCATCGGGCCTCCGAGGCGCGGCAGCGTAGCACGGATGTCAGCGAATCGCGCCTCCCCCTGCGCTCGTGTGGTGAGCCGTGGTACGTCGGCGCCCATGGACGAGATGATCGAGGTCGGCGGGCTCACCAAGGTGTACGGCGCGTTCGAAGCGCTCAAGGGCGTCAGCTTCACCATCCGGCGTGGCGAGATCGTCGGGTTCCTCGGGCCGAATGGCGCGGGCAAGACGACGACGATGAAGGTGTTGACCGGCTTTGTGTCCCCCACGGGCGGCTTCGCCCGGGTGCACGGCTTCGACTGCGTGGCCGAGAGCTTGAGCGTGCGCTCCCACATCGGCTACCTCCCGGAGTCGGCGCCAGTATACGGGGACATGCTCGTGCGGGATTACCTGGACTTCATCGGGCGAATTCGCGCACTGGGCGATGTGGAGCGGGCGACGGCCATCGATCGCGTGGCCCACGAATGCGACATCGAAGACCGACTCGCCCAGCGTGTGTCCACCCTCTCCAAGGGGTACCGGCAGCGAGTGGGGCTGGCCCAGGCGCTCCTGCATCAGCCCCCGATCCTCATCCTCGATGAGCCCACCAGCGGCCTCGATCCGAACCAGATCCTCGCGATCCGCAACTTGATCCGGCGGATCGGGCAGTCGCGAACCGTCATCCTGAGCACGCACATCCTGCAAGAGGTGCAGGCCACCTGCGATCGGGTGATCATCCTCAACCGCGGCGAGCTTGTGGCCGACGCACCGATCGACCACGTTCGCGCCGCCATGTCCGGCGGAAACCTGTTTCGGGTCACCTTCGCCGACGGCGCGGTGCGCCTGCCCGCGGCGGACATCACCGCCGCGGTTGCGGCGATCCCGGGCGTACAACGAGCGGCCCTCCAGGCCACGGACGAGGCCGGCACCTTCCCGTACGAGGTACTCGGCGATCGCGACGTTCGGGCGGAGCTGTTTGAGCTGGCCGTCGCCCGTGGCCTGCGGCTCGTCGAGCTCACACGCGAACGGTCCTCCTTGGAGGAGGTCTTCCGTCGGCTCACCCTGTCCCCGAACGACCCTGCGGAGTCGCCCCATGCCCCACCGAGCCCTCCCGACGCTGCTGCTGCTCCTCGCGTGTGACGACGAAGGCGCCGCGCCGGCGTCTGATCCTCGCATCGCCGTGCTTGAGGCCACCATCGCGGAGCAGGCGGCGGCGATCGACGCCCTCACCCTCCGCCTCGAAGCGGTAGAAGCGGCGGGCTACGCGACCTCGGGCGAGCTGGACCAGCGACTGGGCCCCCTCGAGGCGCTCGCGCCGTTCATCGAGGTTGAAGGTACCACCATCACGGTGAGCGGCGCGAATGTGCGGATCGTGAGCGGGAGCGGCGCAACGGACGGGGAAGTCAACGGCCTGGGCAACCTCATCGTCGGGTACGGCGAGGCGGAGGGGGACGAACTGCGCACCGGCTCGCACAACCTCGTCGTCGGCCCCTACCACGACTATACGAGCTTCGGAGGCCTGATCGCGGGCAGTACCAACCGGATCTCGGGGCCGTACTCCAGCATCACCGGGGGCGATCACAGCGAGGCGGGCGGCGCGCTGAGCGTCGTGTCGGGCGGGCACTACAACACCGCGGGGGCAGACAACGCCTGGGTGGGAGGCGGCACGTACAACCTTGCTTCGCAGCAGTTTGCGTCGGTGGCCGGCGGGTTCCGCAACGAAGCGAGCGGCGTGTCGAGCATGGTGTCGGGCGGCTTCGAGGGGCTGGCCAGCGCGGAAGCGGCGGTGGTGTCAGCCGGCTACCGAAACATCGCGAGCGGCGTGTACAGCACCGTTTCCGGCGGTGAGCGCAACGATGCCACGGGGCAAGAGTCGGCGATCTGCGCGGGCTCCGCCAACACCGCGACAGGCGATTCCGCCTCGGTTGCGGGTGGCTACATGAACGACGCGACTGGGGCGTCGTCCTCGATCCTCGGAGGCTACAACAACACCGCCTCCGGCACCTGGAGCTCCCTCCTGGGCGGGCAGAACGAGGCGATCAGCGCGGACTATGCCTACGGGCCCTGAAGCGGCGCTCGCCTACAGCGCGACGATCAGCACGGCGCCGAGGAAGAGGACGAAGAACACCGCGACGCCCAGGCCGAGCAGCGCCGGCACGGACGCGTTCCTCACCATCTTCTTGATCTTTTCGTCGGTGTGCGCAACGGGAGGAACAGCCTTGGGGCCGGCTTTCCGAATGCCCTGCCAACCGGCGATCCGGCGGGTGCCCGCATTCGCGGGCGGCTCGATGCCGAGGAGCGCATAGATCTGGGCGAACCATGGGAAGGCGTACACGGGCACCAGCTCTTCCGAGCCCACATCCGGCCGCAGCCGTGCAGTGATCGGCACCTTCCCGGCGTAGATCGCCTCGCGCAACGCATACATCGTTTGCCGTGGGTGCACGGTGCCGTCGGGGAAGTACACGTCGAATCGGCGGGGAACCTGGGTGGAGCTCGGCGCCTCGAAGCGCGTGAAACACGCGGGGCAAACCACCTCCTCGCCGGGGGAGGCCTCGATGGGGTTGGTGCAATCTGGACACGCGACGCGCACCGCATCACCTTATCGTGCCTGCCCCGGATAAGCGCCCGGGATGTCGGACCTTGTGCTGGGCACCGCGGGGCATGTGGACCACGGGAAGACCTCCCTCGTGAAAGCGCTCACCGGGGTGGACCTCGACCGGCTCCCGGAAGAAAAGGCGAGAGGGATCACGATCACCCTGGGTTTTGTTCCGCTCCGGTTGCCGGGAGGGCGCACCGCGGGCCTCGTGGACGTGCCGGGGCACGAGAAGCTGGTCCGCACGATGGTCTCCGGCGCGAGCGGGATGGATGCGGTCATGTTGTGCGTGAGCGCCGTCGAGGGCGTGATGCCCCAAACGCGCGAGCATCTCGACGTACTTCGGCTGCTGGGGGTCTCGCACCTCGTGGTGGCGGTGACGATGGCCGACCAGGTGGACGACGAATTGTTGGAGTTGGCGGTAGAGGAAGTGCGAGAGGTGCTGGCGGCAACACCGTGGCCAGGTGCCTCGATCGTACCGACCAGCGCGGTGACGCGCCGCGGGCTCGACGAACTCGTCGTTGAGCTGGATCGTTTGCCGAGCAGCCATCGGCCGGTCAACCGTCCCTTCCGATTGCCGGTCGACCGAGCGTTTGTGCGGCGCGGCTTCGGCACCGTCGTAACCGGTACGGCCTGGGAGGGCGCGTTGGTGGATGGGGGCGAGGTGGAGTTGATGCCGGGTGGGGTTCGCGCCCGGGTGAGAGGAATCCAGGTACATGGCGAGTCTGTGGGGGAGGCCCACGCGGGATCGCGAACGGCGCTCAACCTCACCGGCGTGGAGATCGACGATGTTGGCCGTGGCCTTTGGGTCGTTGCGCCGGGAGCGGTGCCCGACACTCGCGTCGTCGACGCGCGGTACACGCACCTCGATACGGCCCCGCTCCTCGTGGGCGAGCCCGGCGTCGTCGTGTTGCACGGCACGCGGGAGGTGGCGGCGCGGATCTTGCCCATCGCGGGGGAGGGACTGGAACCGGGAGAGACGAGCTTTGTTCAGCTTCATCTGGCTGAACCGCTGCCGTGCCTGCCTGGCGATCGCTTTGTGGCCCGGCGTTCGTCGCCCTCGATGACGCTCGGGGGCGGCCTGGTGCTCGATCCGTGGGCGCCGCTCGTTCGCAAGAAGCGGCACGCGGAGACGGAGACGGAGCTCGATCGGCTGATGGCCGGGGACACGGTCGTATTCTTGGAGCGGGCGGGCCTCTCGGGCCTGAGCGAGCCGGAGTGTCGGGGCCGGCTCACGGGCGGGGGCGGGGTACGTATCGGTGATAGGCGATACGCCGATGCGGTGGTGGCGGAGCTGCGGGCGGCGCTCATCGAGGGTCTTGCTGAGCGGCACGCTGTCGAGCCCCTCGCTCCCGGCGTCAATCGGAAGTCGATGCAGGTAGGCGTGCTCAAGGCGCTGGAAGAGCGGGCCTTTCTCGCCTTTCTCGACGGTGAGGCCGCGGCGGGGCGCATCGTGCTCGAGGGCGGCCGCGTGCGCCTGCCCGGCTGGAGCGTGACGCTGAACGCCGAGCAGGAAGCGTGGCGTGTGCGAGTGCTGGACGTGGCGGCGCAGGCAGGCTTCGACGGCGCCGATCTCCCCGCGGAGCGTCCGGACCGAGATGCGTTGGTATTCCTGTTGCGCGACCGCGGCGAGATCGAGATCATCGCCGGCCGGGTGTTTTCGGCTACGGTACTTTCTCGGCTTCAGGAGGAGGTATCGGCGTTCCTGAACGGCGGCGCGCCGCTCGATCCCGCCGCCTTCAAGGAGCTCACCGGCCAGAGCCGACGTACCGCGATCCCGCTGCTCGAGTGGCTGGACGCGCGGGGAATCACGAAGCGCGTGGGCGACGTGCGGGTGAGGGGGGAGGCGAAGATCGTAGGGGCGATGCCGTGAACCTGGCAGGAGACAGGCCGGCTTCGCGCGGCATCGCGGCGCGAATCCCGGCCTGGCTCGCGGCCCTGGTGTGGCTCCCCGTGGTGGCGCTCCCGCTCTGCTCCGACGACTACGAGCTGTTGTGGGCGCTGCGGGATGGCGGCCTGCGCGGCGCGTGGTTCACCCACCCGGCGCCATTTTTTCGTCCGGGAATGAGCGCGATGTACCTGCTGGAAGACGCGCTGGCCGGCGGTCTCGCCTGGCCGCGCCACCTCCTCTCGATCACGGCGCACCTGGGGTGCACGGTGCTCGTCGGCCGCCTCGCCGAGCGGCTAAAGCCCGGCTCAGGCGTGGGGGCGGCGCTCTGCTTCGGGGTGCTCGCCTGCCATGGCGAGGCGGTGGTTTGGGTTGCGGCGCAGGGGGACCTGTTCGCCGCGTTCTTTGGGCTGATTTACCTCCTGGCGGCGATCGAGAGCCGGCGCTGGGCCGGGGCGCTCCTGCTGATCGCGTGTGCCTTCAAGGAGTCGGCGCTGGGGCTTCCCATCGCTGCGTGGGCGCTCCGCGGGCGGCCCGACTGGGATCTCGTGATCGTGCCGCTCTGGCTGGCATTGCGGGCCGCGATGCTGGGGGATTGGGTCGCGGGGTACGGTGTCGCGTCGCACATGCCCGCCGATCCGCTGCGGTACGTCGCGAGCGTGACCACGATGGCACTGCGAACCCTGGCGCCGCCGATCCTGCCCCATCCGACCACGGTTTCTGGCTGGGCCGCGCTGGTCGTCGTCGGGGGCGGCGCGCTCGCGGTGTACCTCCGGGCGTGGGGCTTCGGGCGGGCGGAGGCAAGGTTGTCGCTGGCGTGGGGCGCGGCGCTGTTGCCGGTGCTGGCCATGGGCGCGCGGATGGACCGCTTCGAGGCCGAGCGCTTCTTGTACTTGCCGTCGGCGTTCATGTGTGTGCTGGTCGCCGGCCGGGTGCAGCTCTGGCCGCTCGTCGTGATCCAGGTGCTGGGCGTCGCGCTGTCGATCTCCGCCTGGACGCAGTCGGCTGCGCAGGTTTTGCGGGTGCGGTCCTGGATGGAGGCGCACACGGCGCCGCCGGCGGTGCTCCTCCTCCCCGAGGGCGTCCGAGGCACCTATTCCCTGCGAAACGGCGCTTCTGGGCTATGGCGGAGCACCCTCTCGGGGGAGGCGGTGGCACTCGACGCGCCGATGCGGGTCGGGAGCCCGCGGCTCGGGGTGCCGGTGGAGGCGACGTGGGGGGAGGACGGCTGGCGATTTTCGTCAGAGGGGGGGTGGTTCACAGGGGAGAACCCGGCGAAGGAGGGGTGGTATTGGGATGGGGAGGGGATGCGGTGGTTGGGGGC
>BJHF01000156.1 GCA_014191855.1 Deltaproteobacteria bacterium | reverse complement strand
CCACCGGCGCGAGGTCCACGCCGAGATCCAGTGACGAGGTACACACGACGAGCTTCAGCAGCCCCGACTTCAGCCCATCCTCGATCCGCGCCCGCTCGTCCCCGTCGATGCTCCCGTGATGCAGTCCCATCCACTCGAACCACTCCGGGTTCTGCAGCACCAACGCCTGATACCACAGCTCGGCCTGGGCCCGCGTGTTGCAGAACACCAGCGTAGGCCGGGCGGGATCGAGCTGAGCCGCCAGCGCCGCCGCCATCCGGGTGCCGAAGTGCCCGCTGTACGGCAACGCACGCCCCTCCGGCAGCAGCGTGGTGAGCTCGATCGGGCGGTCGATCTTGGCATTCACCAGAGCGAACGGGCGCCCGGTGCCGACCACCGCCTGCGCGGCTTCGGCGAGGTTTCGCACCGTGGCCGAGAGCGCCCACGTCGCGACACCTGGATTGAACACCCGCAGCCGCGCGAGCGCCAATTCCACCTGTATTCCTCGCTTATTGTCGATGAGCTCGTGCCATTCGTCCACCACCACGAGCCCGAGGTCCCGGAAGCGCTCCCGCGCGTCGGGCCAGGTCAACAACAGCGACAACGACTCTGGCGTGGTGATCAACACGTCGGGCAACGCCGCTTTCTGCCTTGCCCGCACATGGCTCGCGGTGTCCCCCGTCCTCGTCTCCACCCGGATCCGCAAACCGAGGTCCTTCGCGGGGCGCTCCAGCGCCTTTTGCAGATCCCGCGCCATCGCCCGCAGCGGTGAAATATATAGGATCTTCCTGCCCGCGCAGATCGCCGCCAACGTGGCCGCGTAGGTCTTTCCGGAGCCCGTGGGCACCGACAGCAGCCCGCTCTCCCCGGCGAGCACCCGCCGCCACGTTTCCACCTGGAACGCGTGCGGCGCCCAGCCCCGGGAACGGAACCACGCCTCGGCCATTCCGAGCGGGTCGGGGGTCGCCGCGACGACGGCGGGACCGTCCTTCGGATACACTCGCCGCGCCATGATCCTCTCGCTGATCCTCCCCCTGCTCCTTATCGCCTGCCCCGAGCCCGAAGAGACGGGGGACTCGGTTCCCCTCGAAGAGACCGACCCCCCAGAGGCGCTCACCTGCGACCCTGCCGTGGTGAAGTTCGACGGCGCGGATCCCCCCAAAGTCGGCGATGTCTGGAGCTTCTGGCTCACCTGCGACGACGTGCTGCAGATGGGCGTGAGCCGGCCCTCGGTGGATCCGGTCGAGGCCGGCGACATCACGGAAGGCGCGAGCACCCCGCAGATCGAGTGGAAGGTGGCGGGCGAAGCCACGCTGCACATCCAGACGGGGCGTTTTGAGGGGGATCTGGCGGTGACGGTGGGCGCGGCGGAGTAGGGGGGGCCGAGTCGTTCAGGGCGAAGCGTAAGGCCCGGTGGCTTGGCCGAGCGAGCGTTGCGACACTTCGCGGCCGCTTGCAGCGGCGCTGCCTCGGTGGCGCCCTCGCTGAGCACGGGGACAAAGGGGCCACCCCGACGAGTTTTTCGTGGGCGGAACCCACCAGGCTGGCAACCGGCGAGCGCTCCGTGTTCCTGCACCACGTCGGACACGACGGCAGGCCCGCGGTTTGACCGCCGGGCGTCGTCAAGTGGGTCAGGCTTCAGGTATCCCCCCCGAAAAGCGACAGCCGCCCTGGGTATCCCGTCCGAATTGCGACAGCTCGGGCCCTCCACCGCGCACATGGTGGATGACGACGCCGCATTCTCGGCGTTGGTTCGTGCCCTGCTCCACCTCGGCGAGCGCCTGCCATGCCGATTGTCTCAAATCTTGGGGGATACCTCCCGCCGTGTCCCAATTCGGGGGGGATACCTCCGAGCTGGACGAAGACTTCGCGGCCCGGCGGCTGGGCCGAGGACGGCTCACGGCGCATCCTACCGGGACTACGGCAACGCCCACCAACAAACCCGCCCCGCCGCGTCACAGCTCCCCGCGCCGATCGCACCCTCCAACAGCTTCAAGCTCGCCGGCGGCGTGCGCTGCACTTCCGCGAGGATCACCCCCACGCCCTCCGCCGCGAGCGCCGACACCGCCCCGGGCGGTAAGCTCGGTACGACCACGGCATCGCCCGTCCCCTCTGCTTCCGGCGAAAATCCCCCCGGATTCGGCTTCTTCCGCCCGTGAGGCCGTGCCTGCTCGATCCGGAGCAACGCATCCACAAGCGGCTGCCCCTTCGCCCACTGCCGCCAGGAGTCGGGCCACAGATACTCGTCCCACATCGACATCCCGTTCACCAGCGGGCGCCGGTACCAGATCCACTCCGCGAAGCGCGTCTTTCCCACCTCGGGATCGAGCATCGGCAAGAACAGCACGGCCCCCGCCGGAAGTTCGTCCGCCCAGGCCGGCTTCGGCGGCACCCGCCACGTCGTGAGCGGACCGGGCACGCCCAGCCCCTGCGCCACCACCATGATCAAACCACCCCCCACCGCCCACCGCCGCCAGCCTCCGTGCGCGATGCCGATCGCCGCCAACGCCGCCAACGCGACTTGCGCCCCGGCCAGCGCCCGATGCGGCCACCAGAAGCGGGAGAAGCCCGGCAACTTCCGAAGCAGCCACAGCGGTGTCGGCACATCCACGCCGCCGAAGCGGACCGACTCCCCCAGCGCGGTCCAACAGAGCAGGCTCGCGGCGATCAACAGGCCAACCGACCGAGCGCGCGGCGCACGCGCACAGGCCAGCGCCCCGATCGCGAAGAGCGCCTGTGGCAGGTACGCGACGATGCGGGGGTGTGGCAGCCAGAACCAGCCGCCCAGCAGGCGCGTTGCGTTGGGGATTGGATCGCTGGTTACGGCCGTGCCGGCCATCTCCTCCCAGTGAATCGCCGAGAAGATCACGAAGGGTGCGGCGATCGCGGTCGCGACCAATGCGGCGATGGCCAGCTCGCGAAGCGCCTCGCGCCGCACTTTGGCCCCGACGGCCGCCCCAAGCAACACCCCCGCCACCCCGAACGCCCCAAACACCCCATAGAACCAGTACCCCAGCCCCGCGATGCCAAGCCACAGCCCGGCCTTCCAACCCTCGCGCCCGGACTCCGCCGCTCGCCACGCGTACCCGACCGCGAGCGCCATCGGAGCCAACATCGTCTGCGCGATCCGCCCCGTCTGTTCCTCGCCCCAGGTGTACGGCGACATCGCCATCACCACCGCCCCGGCGATTGCGCCACCGCGACCACCGATCTGGGCCCCCAGCCAGCCGCCGGCCATCCCGTTACTAACGAGGACCAAAGCGGAGAACGCCGCGAGCGCCGTTTGCGGAGAAAATATCGCCAGCAGAGGTTGCGCAAGCGCGGCGTCGACGACATTCTGCACCACCAACAGGAACGGCCGGCCCGTGGGAAACCACATGGCGTCGGTGTGGAGCAGCGACCCCTGCCCCCACAGCGCCTCCCCCACCAGCGCATAAATGTACAGTCCGTGGCCGCCATCGATTGGCAGCTCACGTTGGCCGGGCACCTCCCCGCGTAGCAGTCCAGGGCCGAAGGGCCATAAACCCGCGACGCTCACCCCGAGGACGAGCAGCGCGGTCCAAACCCGGTGGCGCGGCCCCCCGGAGCCTACGGACAAACCAACGCGCCCCACCAGGCCTCGTTGTTGTCTTCGTGGCACTCGTCGATCTCCCCGTTCGTCGCATCGTTCCCGCGGTCCACGGTGATGAACAGGTCGTTGATCGGGAGCTCCACGCCGGTGAGCTCGATCTCCAGCGCATCCGTGAGCGTGCCGGCCATCACCGTGTTGGTCCAACGCTCGGTGTGGATCAGGCTCAAGCCGGAGCTGCCTTCGCCCCAGATCTCGACGTCGAAGTCGTCGTCCACGTCGTTGAACCCGGAGTTTCCGACGGCCACCCAAACGGTGATGTTCCCTGCGTTGCACTCGACCGTACAGACGTCCACGATCTGGGCAGTGAGGTCAGGACCCGAGTATCCATCCCCCGGCGTGAGGTCGCCCGACCGGTAGTTGTTGTACGTCAACCAGTTCGGGTCTTCGTCCCGGGGGATGCTGCCGTCGTCATTGACGTTCGTGATGCTGTATCCGTGCTGGTTCCAGATGCGGCGACCGGGGCGCCAGCTCGCGCTCGCATCGCCGAAGACGGTCACGCCCTGGTAGCTGCCCCAGCTCCCCGACGTGTTGCATACCGCGATGTCGGCGCTTCCATCGCCCGTGATGTCAGCGATCGTCGGGTACTCCAGCCACGTATTGTTGCTGTGGTAGGTGTCCTGCATCTTCACATCGCCGTCCACCCCGTCGAACACCCACACCCAGTGCTCGTCGGCATACACCACGTCCGCGATGCCATCGCCCTCGAAGTCGAACACCGCGCTTCCGGTGTTTCCCGAGGAAGGATCGGTGGTTCCGGTGTACTGCCAGAGCACCGAGCAGTCCGACTCGAACACGGTGTAGGTGCTGTTGGCGGCGACCCCGATCTCGGCCTCCCCGTCCCCATCGAAGTCGGCCACCGTCGGCGGGCCGCCGTACGAAGCCGAGGCGCCCGGGATGCCCGCGCGGCAGATCACCGAGCCGTCGCTGTCCATGATGCGCATGTTCGCATCGCCGGTGACGACGATCTCTCCCTCGTTGTCGCTGTCAAAGTTCCCGATCGCCGGGTACCCGTCCTGCTCGCCGTTGGTCCAGACCGTGTTCCCGTCTTTGTCATAGGCAGCGTTGCCGGCGATGACCTCCAGCTCTCCGTCCAGCTCGAGGTCGGCCGTTACGCCCGCGCTGCCGACGTTGCTTGAGCTGCCCCAGCCGCTGCTCCCCTTGCCTTCCACGTTTCCGGTGTTGTCCAGCACGCAGGAACCGATGATGATCTCGGGGTCGCCGTCCGCATCCATGTCGTGAATCGCGGGCGCGTCGGAGGTGCCGTCCATGGCGCCGCTGCAGGAGCTGGTGCTCCAAAGCTCGTTTCCTTCGTTGTCGTAGGTGACGACGCCACTGCTGGTGGCGGCGATGACCTCGACGACGCCGTCGTTGTCGATGTCCCCGCACGCGGCGCCGCCCGTGATCTGGATGCCGCTGTTCGTACCAGCCCAAAGCTCCGAGCCATCGGTGCCGTCGAGCGCGCGGAGCACACCCGGCGAGTACGTGATGATCACGACGTCGCCGATGTCGTTCTCGTCGATGTCCCCGTCCCCATCGTCGTCGGTGAGCGGGCACACGATCGGCTGCATCATGCAGCTCGTGGAGCCCGCGGTGCCCAGGGAGAAGGTCTGCTTGTCCCACTCCACCACCGGGTCGAACGTGCCGACTTCGGGAGCTTCGGCGAAGCACTCGTCGTCCTGGGCGAGCGCGCTGCCGGGGTAGTACAGCGACTCGCACTCGGGCGCGGGATCGATGACGATGCCGGAATCTCCCGTGTCGTCGTCCTCGCTCGTGTCCGTGGGCGGATGCCAGTCGCTCCCGGAGTCGAATTCCGCGCCGCCGTCGGGCTTGCCGGTAACACCGTTGTCGATCTCGCAGCCGAGGGCGGCGAGCAGGAGCAGGGACAAGCAAGAACCACGCAACATCAGGACCTCGGCGGGCGCACAGCGTACTACGTCGTCGATGCGTCCGCTGTGACGTCGTTGCGCGAGCGATCAACAGAGCGATCGAAGGTCCGCTGGGAATCGGCGAACCGCGCCAGGATGGGTACGGTAAAGTACAGGAACAAGCCGGCCAGCGCGGTCGGCACGATCGTGGGCGGCTGGGGGCCGTAGTAGCCGGCGACCGCCAGAACGAGGAGCGTGGCGGCCAAGGTCGCAGGTGCCCACTTCGGACCGGCGAGCGGGCGGGAGCGCTTGATGAACGCGGCGAGACCGACGCTGAGCAGCCCGACCTCGAGGGCACAGGAAGCGAAGCGATAGTTCCACAAGCCGAGGCCCAGCTTGAGGCTATGGGAGCCCGCGAGCGGCAGATCCGGGGTGTGCATCGGCAGGTCGAGCAGCCAGTGCGAGGCGACGGCCATCGCGAGAAAGGGCCCGGCGCCCCGACCGGGGAGGAGGGCGCTGCCGATCAGCCCCGCGAGCCCGGCCCACAGGCCCGCCGCCACAAGCGAGTGCGAGAGAACGACACTCTCCAACACCAGTCCGTTGCTTGCGGTGAACCCCGGCTCAATGCTTGCGCGCTCGATGCCGGTGGTCACGAATACCGCCCAGAGGATATCAACGAATTGCACACCGACAAACAGCGCCCACAGCGGCACGCGAGGGTTGGCGACCTTGAGGAGGAGAGCGGGGGCGTAGTGGCCAGCGAGCATTGCGGAAGGGTAGCCCATCTGGGCGAATCGCGAATCCACGTCGCCAGGTCAGGCGGGCGACGCTGCGATTCGCGGCGCCACGGGATAGCCGCGCGCCATGATCCACCTCCTCGCCTTCGCCTGTTCGTCCGAGCCCGCAACGCCGCCCGCCCCGCCGGTCGCCCCGCCCCCCGTCGAGGTGGCCCCGCCGGCCCCGCCGGTTCAGGCGCAGCAAAACACCCCGTGGGCGATCGATGCTGCCGCCACGACGGTAACCGCCAGCGCGCACAAGGTGATCGGCGGCCATGATCTCGCCTTTCCTGGCGCCACAGGCAGCGTCGCGATCGGCACCGCCGACGGCGCGCTCGTCGGCCTGGACGTGACCGTCCCCATCGCCACGCTCACGACCGACGCCGCCAAGCTCACCGCCCACCTCATCACGCCCGACTTCTTCGACGCGGCGGCGATGCCTACGGCGACGTTTCACGCCACCTCGGTCACGGGCGCAGCGCCGGCCTACACGGTGGTGGGCGACCTCACCATCCACGGCAAAACCAAGTCGGTCACCTTCCCGGCCACCGCGAACGTGAGCGCGGGCGTCTTGACCGCCACCGCAGAAGTGCTGCTCGATCGTAAGGATTTCGACCTCGTGTACCCCGGAAAGCCCGACAATCTCATTCAGGACGGGGTGGAGCTGAAGGTGTCGCTGGTGGCGAAGGCGCCGTAGCTGGGCTGGTGATTCGCGCGGGACAGCGCGGGGCGGGCGGCGGCGGCACCGAACCGAGGTATCCACCCCGAAAAGCGACGGCCGGGGTAGGTATCCCCTTGAAAATGCGACAGTTTCAGCGGCCCTCCTCCAAGCGCGGTGGCACAACGCGAATTTCTCGGCGTTGCTCCGTTGGGCGAACGAGACTGAGCGAGTGCGGAGGCGGATGCCGTCGCAAATCCGGGGGGATACCTCGGGAGTTGTCACAATTCGGGGTGGATACCTCGCGGCTGAGCCGCCGTGGAGCCGGCGACTCGCCTCCGGAGCCGGCAACCCCGCCGCCCGACTCCCCCCTCACCCCCACTTGAACCGGCGCAGCCCGATCGCCGCAAAGATCGCGCTGAACCCGAAGAGCGCGCCGGCACACTTCCCGGCGTGGAGCAGGCCCACGCCGCGCCAGGTGGCGCCAGCCATGCCATCGAGCAGCCAGCGCGTCGGCACGAAGGGGCCGAGCTGCTGCATGAATTCCGGCAGCATGAACGCCGGAACCCACGCGCCGCTCACGAAGCAGAGGAACAGGATCGCCATCGTGCCCAGGCTGTCGAGCTGCTTCTCGGAGTTGGCGAGCCCGGCGAGGAGGAGCGAAAACGAGCCCACCAGCGCCGCCTGGCCGAGCACCACGAGCCCGAACGCCAGGGGCCCGGAGCGCAGCGACACGTCGAAGAACAGCATTGCGGCGCCGAACACCACGGCGCTCGCGAGCATCGAGACCACGCCGATCGCCGCGGCCGTGCCCAGCAGGATCTGCGCCTTCGACGCCATGGTCATGCGGAGTCGATCCAGCGTGCCAGCGTTGCGCTCGGCGAACAAGGTCTTCGCGTGACCGGAGGCCGAGAACAGCAAGAACTGCATCAGCATGCCGGCGAAGGTGTGGGCGAAGCCGTTGAAGCCCGCCGTCGGCCCCGCGGCCACCACCGGCTCGATCACGATGTCGAGCGGCGGCTTGAGCGCCATCCCGCCGCCCGCGGCCGGCGCCGCCGCACCCTCAGCGCCGGGAGCGGCGACCCGCGCTTCGTTCTCCCCTGCGAACGCTGCGCCCTGATCGAGGAAGCGGGCAAGCTCGGGCCGCTCCGCGCCCGACGCGCCCAGGTCTGCCCGGAGATCGTCGAACATCTTGCGCTGGCTCGCGGGATCGCCCACCTCCGCGAACACGCTCTCCATCATCACCTTGGTGAGCAAGCCCTGGACGATGTCCGCCTCGGTCTTGTGGGAAGGGTCCACCCACATCGTAAGCGATGCCCGCTCGCCGGACGCAAACATCGCCGCAGGCTTCAGGTGGGCGCTCGAGCCCGGCCCGAAGTCGACGGCCACGCCGATGTCGCCCTTTGAAACGCCTTCCCGGGCCTCCGCGGCGCTCAATGCCTCGACCTTCAGCGACGACTCCCGACCGAGGCGCTCGATGAGCTTCCCGACCTCCGGGCCCCCGTCTTCGTTGACCACCACCACGGCGATCGGCGAAGGCCCATCACTCGGGTTGAAGATGAAGCCCATCATCACGCCGAGCACGAGCGGCACGACGATGACCATCGCCGCGCCCTTCGGATCGGCGAAGAACAGCGCCAGTTCCTTGCGAACGATCCACCAGAACGTGCTCATGACGCATCCCGCAGCGCGCGGCCGGTGAGCGCCAGGAAAACCGCTTCCAGACTCCGGCCCTTGCTTTCGAGCGACTCGACCACGACCCCCGCCGCGGCCAGGCGCGCCCGAAGGTCGGCAACGCTGGTCACCTCGCTCAGCGACACCGAGAACTCGCGGCTCCCGGCATCGGCCAAGAGCGCCTCCATCGTGTCACACACAACCAGCCGCCCGTGATCCACGATGGCAACCCGGTCGCACAGCGCCTCCACCTCCTCCATGTAGTGGGTGGTGTACACGACGGTGCGGCCCTCCTTGTGCAACGCGCGGATCATGTCGAAGATGTGGTTTCGGGACTGTGGATCCACGCCGGTGGTGGGCTCATCGAACACCAGGATCTTCGGGGCGTGCAGCAAGGAAGCGGCGATGTTCAGCCGCCGCTTCATCCCCCCGGAGAGCGTGTGAACCCGCTTGTCGCGGTGCGCCCCGAGCTGGGAGAGCTCCAGGCCCCAGTCCACGCGCCCACGCAACGCGGCCCCACGGAGCCCGAAGAGTCCTCCGAAAACCCGGAGGTTCTCCGCGACCGAGAGGCTGTCGTAGAGCGCGAGCCCCTGGGGCACGACGCCCAGGAGCCGGCGGACCTCGGCAGGCGCGGCCGCGACGTCGTGGCCGCCCACGCGGATGGTGCCCGAAGTCGGGGTCTGGGTCGTCGCGATGCAGCGGATGGTGCTGGACTTTCCCGCGCCGTTTGGTCCCAGGAGGCCGAAACAGGAGCCGGTGGGCACCGTGAGTGAGAGTCCCCGCACCGCCAAGGATTGCCCGTACTGAACGGTGAGGTCAGTGATCTCGATGGACAGGGCGGCTCCGGCGGTTCGACGCGAGGGTACGCCGGATTCGCCCTCCCGCCAACCCCCTACTCGCCCGCACACGCCCCGGAAACGTCGCTGCTCCACCCCGGGAAGGGGCGCGCCTGCTTGATGAACAGCGTAGGCGAGCCGGGGGTCCACTTGTCATCGAACTTCCACTCGACGTCCATCGCGTACCAGTCGTTGGTAGCGCCGTACGCGGGGTAGAAGAAGGTGTTGATCGAGTCCAGGGCCACGCCAAGATCGTACGATTCATCCGGTGTCAGGACCGTTTCGCCTTCGGGCACCTCGGTGCTGTGCTGAATGTACACAATCGGCTGGCCCGGACTGTAGAAGTATTGCAGGTAGGCGTCCGCCAGCTCTCCCGACTCGGGCGCCACGACGTCAATCACCCCTTCCTGGGCGTTGACGTAGAACGCAGGCTCA
>BJHF01000155.1 GCA_014191855.1 Deltaproteobacteria bacterium | reverse complement strand
AGCCGACGCTGGCCCCAACGCTCCTCCCCAGCCGTCGGGTACGCCAAACGGTAGTGATGAAGGATATGCCTCACGGAGGCCGCCGACCACCACGGCGACGGCGACGGTCCCACGCCATCGCCCCCCCAAGGGTGAGTGTTGGACGATGTGATCGATGATGAGCCTTCAGCCTCCAGCCTCAGCGCGGCGCCACCAAGTCCAGGACGATCGGATCGGCCTGAGCGCGCACCAGGCCAAAGCCCTTCGCGAACCAGTATTCCCCTGAAGGGGCCGGCGTGCCGTCGCAGATGGCGTGCAGCGCGTAGTCGAACGTGCCGTAGCTGGTCTCAAAATCGGAGATGCTCTCGGAGACGCAGGCCCCCTGGAGGTTGGTCACGATGTCCCCGGAGAGGCCCGCGTTGCGTGCGAAGATGGTGGAGGATCCACTGCTGTCGTCGAGCCACGCCCAGCTCGAGAGGATCAGATCGGTGGCGGTCAGATCCCAGCGCAGCTCCCCCACCTCATCGCCATCCACGTAGCGCGCGCCCCGACGCACCGAAACGGTGCCTTCTTCGTCCATCTCCCCGCGCAGCACGGTGGAGTCGTCCACGATGCCGGTGTCCCCATCGTCGCGCCAGGTCCACGAATCGACGCCCGTGAAGTACTCGGCGATCACGAACGCGCCGCCCTCGCCCGCAGCGGCGTCCGGGTCGCACGCCGCAAGTCCAAATCCAAGGCCGAACGCCAGGGATACCGACCTCATTGCGACCACCAGACCGGGAGGTGGTTGTCGGAGTACACCGCCTGACCGGGCAGCCAGTACGGCGCCGCCGAGGGGTCGTAGCCGACGCGCATCAGCTCGGGGTCGATGGCCGTGACCCAGATCTGAGATGCTGCGCCGCTCGCCGCGCCCTGCTCCTGCCGCGACGAGAACGCCAACCAGAGGACATCGTCGTCCGGCAGCGGGGCCCAGCGCGCGAGGCTGTTGCGCATCGCCCCGACGCCGTTGGCCGCGTCCAGCCGCACGGGGGCGCCGCCCGAAACCGCCACAAGCCACAGCTCCGCATCGTCGTCCGCATAGCAGTCGCCGGTGCTCCGATTGAACACCACCCACTCGCCATCCGGAGAAAACGCCGGATAGTAGAAGGAAACCCCGGGCTCGTCCGCGATGAGCACCTCGAGATTGTTCAACTTGGAGCCGTCCCAGGTTGCGGTAACGACCTCGGTGCCCGAAACCGCCATGTCGCTCATCATCGCCCCCACCGCGCGGGTTGCGACGATCCGCGTGCCATCCGGCGACCAATTCGGGTGGGTGTACCGGTGCTCGTCCGGGGTGACCGTGGCGACGAACGTGTTGGTTCCGAGGTCATAGACGACGAGCGCGCCGTTGAGCACTCCGAGGATCTTCTGCCCGTCGGGCGAGAGGGCATGGAAGGTCATCCGCTTCGCGTCGATCGTGTCGTACAGGATGGTCGGGTTCTCCGGATCCGCGACGTCGAGCACCTGATAGGTGCCATTGACGCCGTCTTTCGTCACCACCATCCATTGCCGGCCTTCGCTGATCTCGTGGCAGCCGAAGCACTGTGTCGTCGCCTCCTTCGGATAGAAGCGCTGCACTTCGGCCGCACCGGCGACAATCCGCATGATCGCCGTGTCGGCCGTGGACCAGTACAAAACGCTGCCGGACGTGTCGAAGCGGTTGACGGTGACGGATACCGGTTCGCTCTCCAGCACGGGGCCGAGATTGGCGCCGTCCCAGCTCGCCGAGAACGCCTTGATCGTCAGGCTACCACGCCGATTCGTCGCGCTCACCGCCTCCCATACGTCTACCGGTACCGTCCAGCCCACGCCGGTGGTGTACACATCCACGCTTTCGAGGGACGAGGCGAACTGCAGGCGAACGAGATCGGTGGAATTCCCGCCTTCCCAGAGCACCTTCAGCCCTTCGAGGTTGCGCGGCAACGTGGTTCCCTCGAAGGGATACGTGATCGTGAGCCCGGCCTCTCCACTTGAGGCCTCGCCGAGGGCCGCGGCTCCGTCGGCGCTTACGCCCTCCTCGATATACTCGGTGTGGTGGGTCAGGTGCAGCTCGGCCGATCCGACCTTGTCCAGGAAGGTCGCGGTGACCGTGGCCTCGCCGCCATTGCTGTCGACCGAGGTGAACAGGCCGCGCGAGTCGATGAGCCCGACCGATGCGTTCGACAGCTCCCAGCTCACCAAGTCCAGCACCCCTTCGTCGCCGTCCGAGAAGGTCGCGATCGCCTGAAACGTCTGCTCAACCGGGCTCCCCGTGACCGTTTCGAGCGTGACCTCCGGGGGTTCGACGCGGATCGAGACTACGTCCCCCCCGCCTTCCGTGCTGCCGCCGCCCGCCGGCGCATCGCAGCCGACGAGCAAGCAGGCTGCGATGTGGTACCCTCGGATCGTGAACCGCACGCTCTTCACCCTCGTTTGCTCCGGCATGGTCGCATGTGTTGACTACGGTGTCACGCGATCCCAACAACTCGATGCGTGGACGCAGCCCGATCGCGAGTCGAACGTAGACATCCTGTGGGTGCTCGACAACTCCGGGAGCATGAGCGAAGAGCACGCTTCGCTCGCCGAACATGCCGCGTCGTTCACCGACACCCTGGCCTCGGCGGACCTTGAGTTCAGGCTCGGCCTGGTAACCACGGATCCCGCGGACATGGGCACGCTCCTCGGTCCGGTGCTGGACGAAACTTCGAGCGATCTGACTACTGTATTCGTAGAAGCGGTGAACGGTGCCGGGGTGAAGGGCACGCGGGAAGAGGAGGGCTTCAGCACCGCCATCGCTGGCGCCACGACCTCCATCACCCCCGACTTCGCGCGCGACTCGGCCAACCTCGAGGTGGTGTTCTACAGCGACGAAGACGACAATGGCACGATAGAACCTCAGCAGTTCATCGACGACCTCGGCGCCACCCGATCCGGCTACGCGGTGCGCGTGAACACGATCGTGGGCGACCTCCCCTCCGGCTGCGCGAGCGCCGTAGCGGCGGCGGATCCCGGCGTGCGGTACGGCGAGGCCCGGGAGAAGACCAAGGGCGTGCGCGAGAGCATCTGCACCGTGGACATGGACGCGGTGCTGCAGCGCATCGCAAACACCGTGATCGGGCTGAATACAGAATTTGAGCTCACCGAGCTCCCGCTGTTGAACACGATGGTGGTGCAGGTTGACGGCGTGGCGGTGCCGCGGCGCGACGTGGACGGCTGGCGCTACTCCGGTGCCGACAACAAGATCGTGTTCGACGGGTGGGCAATCCCCCGGCCGGGCGCGAAGGTGACGGCGACGTACTTCGATTGGACCGGCGGCCCGTTGCCGGACACGGGCGTAGCGGCGCTCTGAGCCGCCGATTCCCCTTGCCACGCCGCCCGGGATCGGTCACTTTTGACGGGCCACGAGGTTCCCCGTGTTCGTCCTGACCGCCGGATTCCTGCCGATCCTGTTTTTCGCCGGGTGTCCGCCGATTCCGGAAGAGGAAGGGCCGGCCCGGGATCGGGCACCGAGCGCGCCGACGGTGTCGATCTCTCCTGAAGCGCCGGCGACCGGGGACGACCTGGTGGCGACGGTGACCGAGGAGGCGGTGGATCCCGAAGGCGCCGCCGTCGTGTACCGGTACGCCTGGTGGGCCGATGGCGCCCTGCGAACCACGCTTACGACCAAGACCGTGCCGGCCGGGGAGACGCGCAGCGGGGAGGTTTGGAAGGTTGAGGTCTTCGCGGCCGATCGATCGCAGGAAGGCGAGGCTGGCACCACTTCGGTCACGATCCAGAGCACCCCGCCCGCGGTCACGACGGTGACCGTGACCCCACTGGAGCCGCTGCCCGGGGATGCGCTGCTCTGTGCGGCTACGGGCGAGGATCCGGACGGCGACACGGTGACGTTCTCCATGCGTTGGCTGGCGGATGGCGTGGCCTGGGGAGGCGCTGCGACGACGACGACCTGGCCGGGCGACACGGTTTCTGCCGGGCACACCCGCCGGGGGGAGATCTGGACCTGCGAGGCGACGCCGGCGGACGACGAGGCGGCGGGAGCGCCGGGCTCGGCCGCGGTGACCGTGCTGCGCTGGGAAGGGGCGCGGGAATTGAGCACGTGCGGGGCGACGGGCGCGACCGGACCCTCCAGCAAGGACTGCACGAAGGTGCTGGCGGGCACGCCCCTGGAAGCGGAGCTGGTGGTGACCTCGGGGATCCAGGCGTGGACCGTGCCCATCGGCGGGACCTTCCACATCGAAGCAGCCGGCGCGCAGGGCGCCTCAGCGGGAGCAGCGTTTGCAGGGGGCCTCGGGGCGTATGCGTCGGGGGACTTCGTGCTCGCGGAAGGCGATGTCTTGCTCATCGCGGTGGGGCAGGAGGGGCTGGGCGCCGGCTCGGAGATGCAGGGCGGCGGCGGCGGCGGCACGTGGGTGGTGAACGCGGCGGGGGAGGCGCTGCTCGTGGCGGGCGGCGGCGGGGGCACACGGGCGGACGCGACCCAATCGGGATGCGGGGGCCGCGGCGGGGAATACGGCGGCAAGGGATCGGGCGAGGCGGCGGAGTCGACGTGCGTGGCGCGGAAGGAAGGCCCGGGCGAGGGCGGCCAGGCGAGCGCGGAGAGCTGGGGATCGGGAGGCGGCGGCTTCCTTTCTTCCGGTGGGGACGACACCGTGTACGGCTTTGGGGGCGCGTCGTGGGCGCTGGGGTTGGCCGGGGGCGCTTCGAACCCGGACTACGACTGCCAATTCGACGCGCAGGGTGGCTTTGGCGGCGGCGGGGCGGGCAACGGGTGCTACGGCGGCGGCGGGGGCGGCGGCTATTCGGGCGGCGAAGGCGGCTGGATCGCGGGCGGCGGAGGGTCCACGAACGCGGGGGCAACGCCGGTTACCGTCGCGGGAGACAACGTCGGGGATGGGTGGGTGAAGATTGATTTGGTGGAGTGAGCGCCCCTCAGCGCGACTCCCCCCAAGCCGTAGGCTCGGCCGAGAGCGTGAGGCTCAACGTCCCCCCGTGCGCGATCTCCTCGTGGGTGATCCACGCGCGCTCCAACGCCTCCCCGTTGAGCGTGGCGGAGGCGATGTAGGGGAGCGTTGCGGGATCGCCGACAGTCTCGATCACGAAGGTGCCGCCGTCGTAATAGCCCGGATGGAGCCGCAGCTCAGCGTGCGAGACTGTGGGCGTGGTGATCGTCCACACCGGCTCGCTTGGATCCACCTGGTAGAGCCCAAGCGAGGCCAACACAACCCAGGCGGAGGTGGCGCCGGCGTCGTCGTTGCCGGGGAGGCCGTCGGAGGTGACGGAGAAGCTGGCAGCGATGGTGTCACGCACCCGCGCCTGAGTGCCGGAGGGGGCGCCGATCGCCGCGTACAACCACGGAATATGAAAGCTCGGCTCGTTGGACACATCAAAGTGACCGCCATCGAAGAATTCATCGAGGCGGGAAATGAACGCTTCGCGCCCGCCCATCGCTTCGGCCAGCGCCGGAACGTCGTGCATCACATGGAAGCTGTAGATCCAGCTCGTGGCTTCGGTGAAGCCGCTGTTTCGGGTGTTGTCGTCGGCGGCGAAGGGCTCGACCCACGTGCCATCCAAATGCCGGGGGCGGGCATAGCCGATGGACATGTCGAAGGTGTTTTGCCACGACTCCGCGCGCGCTTCGTACCGGGAGGCGTCGTCGGCCCGACCGAGAATGGACGCAAAACGGGCGGCCGCCGCGTCGTCCTCCGCGTGCTCCAACGTGAGCGACGCGGACTGTTGCGGATCGCACTCCCAAGGCACGAAGCCGAGTGACAGATACTCGGGGGGCGTGCCCAGCGAGCTGTACCCGCACAGCCCGCGCACCGCCCCCGGCGCCTCCTCGGTGCCGGCCTTCTCGATCGCCTCCCAGGCCAGCTCGGTGTCGAAGCCGTCGAGGCCTTTCCCCAGCATGTCGGCGAGGATGATCACGGTTGGATTGGCGATCATCACGCGCGAATACCCCGTGGCCGACCACGAACACTTGTCCAGCCATCCGCCCTCTTCGTAGACGACCAACGCGCTCTCGGCCACGTCGTCGCGCAATTCGGGCTCGAAGATCGTGCCGAGGGGGTGCACCGTGCGGAACGAATCCCACTGGCACCAGTCGTCGGTCATGTATTGGAGGCGAACGGCGTCGCGGACGACCGCAGCGCCGCTCGCGTGGACCGCGTATCTACCACCGGCTTCCGTGTGGTCGGCGGGCTGGAACGCCGAATGGTACAGCGCCGTATAAAACAGGCGCTTGGTGTCGTCGGGCCCCTCCACCACCACGCGGTTGAGCGTGTGATTCCAGGCTTCGTCCGCACGCTCGGCGATGGTGTCAAAATCCGCGTCCCCGATGTCGGCATCGACGTTGGCCTGGGCCTGATCCTCGGAAATGTAGCTGATCCCGACCTGCACTTCCACGGTGGTCGGCTCCGCGAAGGTCCAGCCGATCCAACCCCCGCTCCACGCGCCGGCCACGGCGTCGCCACCCTCGATCACGTTTTCGTCGTCGCGAAAGGTGCCGTGCTCGGTTGGCGGGATGGAGGCGGTGATCGCCGTGTACACCGTGGTATTCGCGGTGTTGCCGAAGCTGTTGAACAAGGCGCCGACGAGCGGGTGGACCGAATAATCGCCGTGGCCGACCGCCCCTGTTTTCGTCAGGGTGAGCTCGCCCCCGGTGCTGGTGCCGAGGCTGCTTCCGAGGTCGATCAGCACACGCGCTTCGCCGGCGGGGAAGGTGTAGCGATGGATGGCGGCGAGCGAAGTCGCGGTCAACTCGGCGCGGATGTCACCCAGGGTAACGGCATAGTAGCCGGGGCGCGCCGCTTCAGTTGCGTGGTCGAACGGCGCGGCGCGCGCGGCTTTCTCAACGACAAGCCCGCCCGTTTGGGGGAGGAGCAGGATCTGACTGTACCCATTGTAGGATCCGCCGGGGCCCTCCAGGTGGGTGTGCGAGAACCCATCGAGCTTCGTGTCTTCGTAGCGGTAGGCATCGATCGCGCCCTCCTCGGCGTCGGTGTCGGGCGACGCGCGGACCATCCCGTGCGGGACGAGCGCGCCGGGAATGGTGTTCCCAGGGCCGGCGGTGCCGACCATCGGATCGACAAATCCCGTTAGTGGAACCTCGGAATACTCGAAGGGCACGTCGTCGGGATCGGCGACGACCGGGTCGGCGACGGGCTCGTCGCAGGCGGCGAGGGCGAGGAGGGGGAGGACGGCGAGCGGATCGCGGCGGCGCATGGGGAGGCTTAGCCCGGTGGGGCGCGGCACGACCTTCAGGATGAGCAACCCCGGCCATCCCCCCGAAAAGGGGACAAACGCCCGAGTATCCCCTTCCAAATGTGACTCCGGGGGCCAACGACCGCGTTTGGGCGGGCGCAGACGCCGCGCGGCACCGCGAAAATCAAGGTTCGCTCGTTGGCGGCGGTCGCCCGACTCGCCACGGAGCTGGTGGGTGTCACGTACAGACCAGGATGGACGCCGGCTTGTCTCGTGTGGAGGGGGATGGTCGGCGCGCCCGCCCCGCCCCGCGATTCGCCTCCTACCCACGCCCCGAAAAAGGCCACCAGGCCGCGAAGTGCGGCAAGCTGGCGAATCGCCCTACCGATGTCTCCTCCCCCGGGGCTGCCCCGTCACCGCCCCAGCGGGATCGGCACCAGCACCACCCCCGCCGAGGCCGGCGCCCGGAATTCCAACGCGAGCATGATGCGCTCCTCCACGCCGTTTTGCGTCGCGACCATACCGATGTCGAGCGCGAGGGCGATGCCGAATTCCCCATACGCGACGCCGATTCCGTCGGGGCCACCAGTGAACACCGTGCCCTCCTCACCGCCCGTGTTCCCGCCGGCGCGGAACGCCATGCCGATCGAGCCACCGCCGCCCAGGCCGCCGCCAAATTCCCCGACGTTGAGATCCCCCGTGACCCGCGGCTCCAGTAGAATGAACCGGTGCGCTCCCCCCTTGCGCCACGCCCGCCAGGCCACGCGACCATACCCGCCCAGGCGCGTTTCCCCGTTCCCAGCCGGATCTTCCCACGAGTAGACGAAGCCTGCGGTGGGATCGAACTGCCGATCCTGGAGCGCCGGGAACACGGCGAGCGGCGCGACGCCGACCCGGAAGTCCAGCGCCGTGGGCCACCGGGACTCCCCGCCCCCCACATTCACCACCGGGCGCGGATCGAGCTGCACGCTCATGTCCATCGGCGGGCTGATGTACGGGACGGGAATACAGCCGAGGAGGAGGAACAGCATCCGCCCTCCGTATTAGGTTCGCGGCGATGGACGACCCCGCCCGCAACCTCGGCCGCAACCTCCGGCAGCTCCGCAGCGCCCGCGGCGTGAGCCAGGAGCAGATCGCGAAGGCGGCCGGGATCCCGCGGGCCACATGGTCAAACCTGGAATCGGGCGGCGCCAACCCCACGCTGGCGGTGCTCTCCGCGGCGGCGGCGGCGTTGGCGGTTTCGCTGGAAGAGCTGCTTGCCCGCCCGCATACCGAAGCGCGCCTCCATCCGCGGGACTCGCTGCCGGTGCGCCGCCCGGGGAACGTGCTCGTGCGTAAACTCCTGCCCGACCCGGTGCCGGGAACCGACATCGAACGCATGGAGATGCCTGTTGGCGGCCGGTTTACCGGGATTCCCCACACACCCGGCACCCGGGAGTATCTCACCTGCGAGCGCGGCTGCATCGAAGTGACCGTGGCCGGGGAGGTCCATCGGGCAAACCCGGGCGATGTGATCGCATTTCGCGGCGATGTACGCCACGCTTACCACAACCCTGGCGAAGAGCCCGCCATCGGCTACTCCGTCGTCGTATTGGCGGGCACATGAGCGTGGCGAAGTACCAGGTAGGCGAGCTCGTTGGCGAGATTGGGGAGCTCCTCGGCGGAGAATACGGCGACATCTGGGTGGAGGGCGAGGTGAGCGGGTTCAAGGTGGCTGGGCGCGGCCACTGGTACTTCTCCCTGAAGGATCCGGAGAACGAAGCGGTGATCGCGTGTGCGATGTTCGCGAGGGAGAACGCTTCGATCCGCAAGCCGCCCAAAGAGGGGGAGAAGGTGCTGTTGCGGGGCGGAGTGGACGTGTACGCGCCCCGTGGGAGCTTCTCGCTGATCGTGCGGCGCCTGGAGCTCACCGGCGCGGGGGAGCTGGCGCGGAAGCTGGAGGAGCTACGCCTGAAACTGCAGTCGGAAGGGCTGTTCGACCCCTCGCGGAAGCGGCCGATCCCGACGTACCCGCGCGCCGTCGGGATCGCGACGAGCCCGACGGGGGCGGTGTTGCACGACATCCTGCGCGTAATGAGGCAGCGGTGGCCGGGAATGCCGGTGTACTTCGCGCCGTGCAAGGTGCAGGGGGAAGGCGCAGCGGAGTCGATCGCGGCGGCGGTGAAGCTGCTCAACGATCACGGCGGGAGCGACGTGCTGCTCGTGGGGCGCGGTGGCGGCTCGGCGGAGGACTTGTTCTGCTTCAACGAGGAGCTTGTGGTACGGGCGCTTGCGTCCAGCCGGATCCCGGTGATCAGCTGCGTGGGCCACGAAACGGACACGACGCTGGCGGACTTCGGGGCCGACCTGCGAGCGGCCACGCCTTCGCACGCGGCGGAGAAAGTAGCCCCGGTGAAGGCGGATTTGGTCGAGTGGGTGGGCGAGCGCAACGACCGCCTGGCAGGCGCCATGCAGCGTCGGGTGCGGTTGTTGCGGGAACGCCTCAACCGGGTGCGGCTGCAGCACCCGAAGCAGCGGATCGCGCGGGCGCGCCAGCGGTCGGACGAGCTGGAGGGGCGCATTCGGGCGGCGATCGCGAGGATCACCGCGAAGAAGCGGGATCGCGCGGTGGCGGCGGGGCGCCACCTCGACGCGCTCTCGCCCTTGAAGATCCTCGACCGCGGCTACGCCCTCGTTCAGCGGGAGGGAGCGGCGGTGACCGACGCAGCGACGCTGAAGGCAGGCGACGTGGTGGAGGCGCGGTTCGCCAAGGGGCGGGCACAGCTCACCGTGAAGAAGAC
>BJHF01000154.1 GCA_014191855.1 Deltaproteobacteria bacterium | reverse complement strand
CCCGCTGGGCGAGCACGGCGGTCTGCTCCCCTTCGGCTTCCTCGTCGCCTGGATCCCCGGCATCGCCATCACCCACCCCGCCCGGCTCGCGATCGCCGCCCACGCGATCCTCGGCGCTCTCGCGGCGGATGCGGTGCGTGACCACGGCCGCCGCGCGTTTGTCGTGATTCCGATTGTCCTCGGCGAGGCTCTCGGCTTCTCGCTCGCGGCGTGGCCCATCCCCGGCTCCCCCTCGGCGGTCCCCGCGATCTACCAGACCATCGCGGCCACAAACGATCCACGCGGCGTCCTCGACCTGCCGCCCCAGGTCCGTCGCACCATGGCCACGAGCCGTTACTTCTGGTTCCAAACTGTCCACCATCACCCAATCCCCTGGTGGCCCAACGTTCGCACCGACGAGAACGGGGATGTGGCCACGATGAAAGCGTTTCTGCCCCCGCGCGCCTCCGTGGGGGTGCGCCCCCGATTTGCGCCCCTCGGCGACGATACCGTCGCCCACTTGCGCGCCACCTACGGGTGGATCGTGGTGCACACCGAGCTGGACACGCTCACCCAGGGGGCAGGGGAGAGCACCCGTATTCTGACGGAGGCGTTTGGGGAGCCGGTCGTGGAGGGGTCGGAGCGGATGTGGGCGATGGCGACGGAGTAGCAATCAGCGCGCGGGTTGGCGCCGCAGGCGACCCGCAAGTGTGAACAGCGCCAACCCAACGATGAGCCTGCCCGCCGCCCCCTCGCTGCCGCAGCCGCACTCAGGGCCTGCACCCAGCAGCGAATCACTGTCGTTGGTCCCCGAGTCTTCCGCGTCGGTGCAGCTCCCCGGGTCGTCCACCATTCCGATGCCGCACACCGGAAACAGGTCCTCCAACTGCTCGTTGTATTCGATGTAGCGGAGCTGCTTGGTGGGCGTCATGCCCGTCGGGTAGAGGACGAGATCCTGATCCGCCTGCTCCGGCGAATAGCGCATGTGCAAGCGGGTGAAGGTGTAGGCGTAGCCGTAGTGGTAGTCGGGTACGAACCCAAGCGAAGCGAGGTCCGCCTCCGTGAGGGTGCCGTCTGGGGTACACGGGTCGCAGTTGCCGTTGTCCCAGGCGTATTCCGTGACCCAATGCGCTTCCCCGGTGGAGGGAAACGCAGCGTCCCGCGCCGCGTCCACATGCTCGGCGAAGGTCTCCTCCACGGGGAGCATGCAGTCGGTTTCGATGGTGCTCTCGGGATAGTTCGAGATCGCCAAAGCGCCATCCACCGAGTCCGTGAGGCTGAAAATGGTCAGATCCTGGCTGCCCGTGGAGTTCAGCGTGCCGAGTCGGATGGGCAGGCTACCCGCGATGTCCGTGTAGGACACTTGGAGTGGCGAGAGGGTGTCCCCATCTTCCACGCCTGCATCCTCGTTCACCTGGGCCGCCAGAAAATACGACCCGGCGTCGATATACTCGCCCAACAGTTGTTGCGACTCGGACGGCACGTTGTACCCGTGGCTTTGCAGCCAGCTCACCAGGGAGATCGACTCGGAGGACGACAGCACCACGACGTCGTATTCGCCGATGATGTACTCGCCTTCCACGACCGTGCCCGTGTCGGTGTCGGTGTCCGAATCGGTGTCGGAGTCGCTGTCCGAGTCGGTTTCCTGCTCCGACGGCGCGAAGTCCGAGCATTTGTACGACACGAGGCGTGGGCCGCTGTAGCCGTCGATGTGGGCGAAGATCGCCGGGTCCACCACGTGCAGGGCGGATTCGAGGATGAGCTCCGGGACCGGGATCACCAGCGCGAAGTCGGAGATTGAGCCGTTCACGTCGTTCGCCATGGTCAGCGTGGTGAGGCCCCCCTGTTTCACGACGGCGACCTGACTGCCCTCGTTCGTCGGCGCATCGCCGGTGGAAACGAAGGTGCCGCAAAAGGCGTGGGCGGAGGGGGCGAGCAGGGCGAACAGGAGCATGGGGACCTCGGGGCGCGCGCAGCATAGCCGGGCCAGGGTCGTTTCGCGCGGGGCGGCGCAAGAGGGCATGGGCGATCCGCGGCGGCCCTGTCCCGTTGCAAAACCGGGCGTCGCGGCGGATCGCGGCGCGACGGGGGCGGTGATCGCCAACCGGGGTCGGCCTACTCGCCGGAGTAGCGGCACCCCGGTTGAACCTGTCAACCGGGCTCGGCCTACTCGCGGGAGTAGCGGCACCCCGGTTGAACCTGTCAACCGGGCTCGGCCTACTCGCGGGAGTAGCCTTAGCTCGGTTGAACCTATCAACCGGGGTCGGCCTACTCGCAGGAGTAGCGCGATCTCGGCTGGCTGGAGCCTCGAGCTCACCGCCTCCGAACGCGCCCCGCCATCGTCAGCAACACCAGGCCGCCCAGCACCCCCGCGGCCCCACCGCCCTCGCACCCGCAGCCGTCGCCGCCGGCCAGGATGGAGCTCGCTGTGTCCGCCGGATCGCCGGTTTCGCTTCCGTCGCCGGCTTCGCCTCCCTCACCCGTGTCCGGGCAGGAACCGGGATCGTTCACCATCCCCAACCCACAAATCGGAAACATGTCCTCCAGCTCATGGTTGTACTCAATGTAACGGAGCTGGGTGTTGGTGGCGATCCCCGTCGAATAAAGCACCAGGTCCTGGCTGGCTTGTTCGGGGGTGTACCGGATGTGGAGCCGGGTGAAGTTGTACCCATAGCCGTAGTGGTAATCGGGTACGAACCCAAGCGAAGCGAGATCTTCCTCGGTGAGGGTGCCATCCGGCGTGCACGGGTCGCAGTTCCCGTTGTCCCACGAGTATTCGGTAACCCAGTGGGCTTGGCCATCGGCGGGGAACGCGGCGTTCAGCGTGGCATCTACGTGGTCGCCGAAGCTCGTGCCCTCCGGCAACATGCAGTCGGTCTCGACCTTCGCCTCAGGATAGTTGGAGATGGCCAACGTGCCGTTGCCAGAGTCGGTGAGGCTGAAGATCGTGAGATCCTGGCTCCCGGCGGAATTGAGGGTGCCAAGCCGGATCGGCAGCGATCCCGCCGTGTCGGTGTAGGCGACCTGGAGCGGGGAGAGCACATCCCCGGCTTCGATACCCGCGTCCGCCCGAACTTGCGCCGCGAGGAAGTACGAGCCGCCGGCGATGTACTCGTTGAGCAGCGCCTGCGACTCGGAAGGCACGTTGTAGCCATGGCTTTGCAGCCACGCGACCAACGATGTGGACTCGGAGGCGGAGAGCACCACGATGTCGTATTCGCCAACGACGTACTGGCCCTCGATCACCACGCCGGTGTCGTCGGAGTCCGTGTCGGTGTCCGTCGTGTCGCCGGTATCGCCTGAGGTGTCCCCTTGGTCGTTCCAGAAGTCCTCGCATTCGTAGGCCACAAGTCGGGCGGCGCTGTAGCCGTCGATATGCGCGAAGATGGCGGGATCAACGACGTGTAGCGCGGACTCCTGGATGACCTCGGGCACCGGGATCACCAACGCAAAGTCCGCCACCGATCCGTTGACGTCGTTCGCCATCGTGAGCGTGGTGATGCCCGCCTGCTTCACGATCGCGACCTGGCTCCCGGCGTTGGTCGGGGCATCGTCGGTCGCGACGAAGGTGCCGCAGAAGGCGTGGGCTTGGGCAACGAGCAGCGGAAACAGAAGCATGGCGACCCCGAGAGGCCGCCAGTATAGCGCCCGTTTACCGCCCCGGGATCACGTAGATCGCCCCACCGTTGCTCACGCTGCTGTCGTTGCTGGTCGCGCCGACCGCGAGGTCCTCGTTGCCATCGCCATCGAGGTCGGCGCCGCCCGCGCCGCCGCTGCCGAAGTACTCGTCGGCCGCGGTGCCGGTGAAGGCCGCCGCCGCGTCGGCCGAGGTGAGCGCCGCCGCCCAGGACGATGCGTAGGTGAACACGTACACGGCGCCGGCGTTGCTGGCGGCGGTGTCGTCGCCGTCGGAGCCGACGATCACATCGTCGTTCCCGTCGCCGTCGAGATCGCTGTTCATCACCAGCATCGAGCCGATGTCGCCGGCGGTGCCGGTGATCGCGTAGTCGGCGTCGGTTGTGTCCAGGTTGCCCGTGAGCGCCGTGCCGTCCAGGAACACCCACACGGAGCCGTCGTCTTCGCTGCTCAGGCCGAGATCGAGGTTCCCGTCGCCGTCCACGTCGCCGGGGTTGGCCAGCGTGTCTTCGCCAAGCTGCAGGTTGTAGCTGTCCCCGTCGATCTGGAGCGACGCGGCATCCTCCGAGCGGCTATCCCAGGCGAGGCTGCTGTTGCCCGCGAACAGGAACACCGTGCCGGTGCCGGTCGTGGATGCATCGTACCCGCTCGCGCCGGCGAGGATGTCGTCGTAACCATCGCCATCGAGATCGACGACGGTGAGCGAAACACCCAGGTAGTCGTAGTCGTTGTCGCCATAGATCCGGTCGTCGGCGTCGTCGAGGTCCTGATCCCCGCTCACCGCGCCGTCGAACACGCTCACGCTGCCTGCGTCGTAGTCCGACCCGCTCCAGCTCCCGGAGCTGTAGTCGTCTACCTGCGAGCCGATCGCCACGTCGCCCACGCCGTCGCCGTCGAAGTCGCCCGACGCGCCCTGACTGGTGCCATCCGCGCTGTCGTCGCCGGTGAAGCGCGCGCTGTAGCTGGCTACGGCGATCGACCCCGTGAGGGTGGAGCCGCCGTCGAATTCGTACACTCGGCCGTACGTGCCATACCACCCGCTTGAGTAGTAGCCGCCGAGGATCACGTCGTGGGTCGCGTCCCCATCTACGTCCGCAAAGGGGCCGTTGACGTAGCTGAGCGTATAGTACTGTTCGCCGCTCACAATTGCGGTGTCATAATCATCGAGATCCCCGGTCGAGGACGCGGCGGTTGCCCCGCTCACCACCCAACCGTAGCCGTAGCCCGAGCCCGATGCGGTGACGACGAGATCGCCGAGCCCATCGCCGGTCACGTCGTTGTCCATCGCGATCTGGCCCTTGTTGCCCACGCCCATGCTGGAGCTGTAGCCATAGAGGATCCCCGTCGCCACGTCGGTGGCGCTCAGGTCGTCTACGAGGCCGTCGCAATCGTCGTCCAGGCCGTTCCAGGTTTCCGCCACTGGCCCAGTCACCGTTGCGTCGGTGTCGTTGCAGTCCGTGGGGTAGTCCACGCCGTCGAGGTCCTGGTCGTAGTCGTCATCGCCCGCGCAATCGGAGTCGATGCCGTCGTACCAGGTGTCCGCCGCGCCCACGTAGATGCTCGCGTCCGTGTCGTCGCAGTCGTCGCCGCCGTAGTCGGCGCTCACCGCACCGTCGCCATCCGCGTCGTACTCGTCCGCGCCGTCGCAGTTGCTGTCGATGCCATCATACCAGGCGTCTGCCGCCGAGGGATTGATGGTCGCGTCCGTGTCCGCGCAGTCGTCGCCGCCGTAGTCCGCGCTCTGCGAGCCGTCCGCGTCCTGGTCATAGTCATCGTTCCCGGCGCAGTCGGAGTCCACGCCGTCGTACCAACTGTCCGTCGCCCCTGGGTACGCGCTCGCGTCCGTGTCGTCGCAGTCCACGCCCACGTTTACGCCGTCGCCATCCTGATCGTAGTCGTTGGCGCCGTCGCAATCGCTGTCTACGCCGTCGTACCAGACTTCGTCCGCCCCCGGGAACGTGGTCGCAGCCGTATCGTCGCAGTCGTCGCCGCCGCTCAGGGTGCTGCCGTGCAGATCGCCGTCGGCATCCTCCTGCACGTGGGCGGTCACCGGGACTTCCACGCTGCCGCCGTTCGTCGCATCGGTCACCAGCAGGCTCACCGAATAGTCGCCCCAGGCCGTCGGGGTGAGGGAGGCCGTGTGGGTTGCGGTTGCGCCGGGTTCGGGCGCGCTCGTGTAGGCGTCAAGCGTCCAATCCGCCGCATGGCCGCCGAGCACCGAAACCGTGACCGAAACCGGACCCGTGCCGACGTTGCTCACGGTGATCGCCGCAGATTCGCTCTGCCCAAGGAACAGCAAGGGCAGCTCGATGCTTGGCGGTGCCACCTCGATCTCGCCCACGGTCACCGCGGTATCACCCGTCTCGCCCGTCTCATTCGTGTCGCCGGAGTCGGTGTCGCCGCCGGTATCGCCCGAGTCGAGCCCGGGGTTGGCGGTGTCCTTGCCAAGCTCGACGGTCGCCGTGCTGTCGCAAGCGAGGAGGAGCAACGTGGGGAGGGTGAGGGGAAACAAACGCATGGAGCTCACCAACCCTGGATGATGTAGGCGGCGCCCGCGGCGCTCGCCTTGGTGTCGTTGCTGGCCGCGCCGATGACCACATCTTCGGTGCCATCGCCATCGAGATCGAAGCCGCCCGCGGCGCCGGAGCCAAAGTACTCGTCCGCTGCGGTTCCCCAGAGGGTCACGGAGGCGTCGGTCGAGGTCAGTGACGCGCCCCACGTGGAGGCCCAACTGAACACGAACGCGGCGCCGGCGTTGGTGGCCGCGGTGTCGTCTCCGTCGGCGCCGATCACGATGTCGTCATCGCCATCTGCGTCGAGATCGGAGTCCATCGCGAGCGACGAGCCGAGATCGCCGGCCGTACCGGTCAGCTCGTAGTCCGCCGCGGAGAGCGACACCGCGCCGGAGAGCGAGCCCGCGTCCACGAAGAGCCACACCGAGCCGCTGTCCTCCGAGGTGAGGCCGACATCCAGGTTCCCATCCCCGTCGATGTCGCCGGGGTGCGCGAGCGTGTCCTCGCCCAGGCCCAGATCCGAGGTGTCCCCACGGATTTCAAACAACGCCGCGTCGTCCGCGCCGCTGTCCCACGACAAGGAGCTGTTGCCCTGGATCACGAACAGGCCGCCCGCGTCGTCCGCCCCTTCGTCGTAGCCCGGAGCTCCGGCCAGCATGTCGAGGTAGCCGTCGCCATCCACGTCCGCGAGGGTCAGGGAGATGCCGAGGTAGTCGTAGGCATCCGGCCCATAGATGAGGTCCTCGGCGTCGCCCAGGTCGTAGGTGTCGGAGAAGCCGGTGAAGATGGCGAGGCTCCCGGAGTCCCGCAAGGAGTCGGAGCCGTTGTCCTGATCCGAGCCGAGCACCGTTTCGGCTTGGCCGTCACCGTCCAGATCCCCGTTTGCAACCTGGCCCGCGTCATCGGCGTAGCTGCTGGAGTCCCCCGTGAACTTCGCGTCGGGGCTGCTTGCGCTGAGCGCCCCGGTGAGGCCGGTACCGCCCTCGAAGCCGTAGGACTCGCCGTAGTAGGCGCTGGCGTACTTCCCACCCACCACGAGGTCTCCGTCGCCATCTGCGTCGGCATCGCCGAACGGGCCGTTCACGTAACGAAGGGGGTAGTAGCCGGAGCTTCCGGAGATCGTCGCGGTGTCGGAATCTGTGACGTAGCTGGTCGCGATCACCGCGTCCGCGCCTTCGACCACCCAGGCGTACCCCGAGCTGTAGCCCGCGGCGGTGAGCACCAGATCGTTCAGTCCGTCGCCGGTGATGTCGGAGGTCAACGCGATGGCGCCGTGGTCCCCGAGGCCCATGCTCGCCGTGGTGCCGTACAGGATGCCGGAGGCCAACTCGGTGGCGGTAAAGTCGTCGATGTACCCGTCACAGTCGCTGTCGATCCCGTCCACGACTTCGGCCGTCGGTCCGGTCGTCGTCGGGTCGGTGTCGCTGCAGTCGGTGGGGTAGTCCACGCCGTCGCCGTCCTGGTCGTAGTCGTCCCCGCCGTCGCAAGCCTGGTCGATCCCGTCGTACCAGATCTCGGCTGCGCCCGGGTTCGCTGTGGCGTCCGTGTCGTCGCAGTCCACGTCCACCTGGTAGCCATCGCCGTCCTGATCGAAGTCGTTGGCCCCATCGCAGTTCGTGTCCACCGCGTCGTACCAGGTGTCGGCGGCCGCGGGGTTCACGGTGGGATCCGCGTCGTTGCAGTCGTCCTCGCCGTAGCCGTCCAGGTCCTGATCGTAGTCGTCGTTGCCGGCACAATCGCTGTCCACGCCGTCGTACCAGGCGTCCGCCGCGCCGGGGTAGGTGCTCGCATCCTCGTCGTCGCAGTCCGACCCGAGCATCACGCCGTCGCCGTCCTGGTCGTAGTCGTTCGCGCCGTCGCAGTTGGAGTCCAGGCCGTCGTACCAGGTCTCTTCGACGCCGGGGTTTACGGTCGGGTCGTTGTCTGCGCAGTCCTCGCCGCCCGTTGCGACGCTCCCATACCCGTCGTTGTCGGTGTCCTCCTGCACGTGGGCAACCACCGGCACCTCGATGCGCGCCTCCGACTCTGCGTCTTCCACGATCAGGCTCACGCTGAAATCGCCCCAGGCGGTCGGCGTGAGCGAGGCCGTGTGCGTTGCGCTTTCGCCCGGGCCCGGCGAGCTCGTGTAGGCGTCCAGCGTCCAGTCTGCGGCGTGCCCGCCGAGCACGGAAACGGTGACGGCCACCGGCCCATCGCCCACGTTCGTGACGACGATCGGGGCAGTGGCCGACTTGCCCACGAAGATGACCGGCAGGTCGATGCGCGCGGGAGAAACCGAGATGGAACCGTCGGTAACGCTGCCCGTATCCGACGTGTCGTTGGTGTCGTTGGTGTCGTTTCCGCCTTTGCCGGAGTCATCCACCGTTACCGACGCGTCGTCGCAAGCGAGCAGCAACAACATCGGAATGCCGAGCAAAGTGGGGCGCATCGTGTCCTCGAAGTGGCGGAACCATACCAGAACTTTGCAGGGTTCGTCACCCGCGGACCAGACGAGCGTACACGCGATGGGTACGACTCAGCTCGCGGGCGGCCGCGTGAGGAAGTCCACGAGGTCCAGCTTCGTCAGGATGCCGCGCACCGACTTGTCGGCATCGACGACGACCGCCGCCATGCCCTCGGCAAAAAGCTTGGTGAGTACGGAAGCATCGTCGCTCTCCTGCACCGTGCGGACGTTCCGGAACATGACCTCGGCCACCTTGCTGTGGAGCCCCGCGCGCCCGTCCACGAGCTTCCCAAGCACGTCGCTCTCCGTGAGAATTCCTACGAGGCGGCCGTCCTCGATCACCGGGAGCTGGCTGATGCCGCGGTCCTTCATGGCGCGTACGGCGTCTTGCACGCTGTCGCCGCTCTCCGCGGTGATCAGGTCGCGACGCGGCAGGGCGCGTAGCAGCTCGCCGACGCTCGACGTTTCCCAATTGCGGGCGACAAACCCGTTCTGGCGCATCCACGCGTCGTCGATGAACTTGGTCATGTAGTTGCGTACGGAATCGGCCGCGAGCGTGACGATCCGCTTGTTGGGACCATACTTCTTGGCGATCTCCACGGCCGCCCACACCGCCGAGCCGGCGCTTCCGCCCACCAGCAGCCCCTCCTTGCGGATCAGCCGCCGCGCCATCTGGAAGCTCTGGCGATCCTCCGTCTTGATCCACTCGTCCACCAGCTCGGTGTCGAGCACATCGGGGATGAAGTCGTAACCGATGCCCTCCACCTTGTAGCTGCCGATGGGGCCGGGCCCCGCGAGGATGGAGCCCACCGGATCGACGCCGATGATCTTCACGCCCGGGATGGCCTCTTTCACGCGCCGCGCGGTGCCCGTGAGCGTGCCGCCCGTGCCGGCGGTGAGCACCAGATAGTCCAGCTTTCCCCCACACTGCTCGACAATCTCGGCGCCGGTGCCGTGGTAGTGCGCGAGCGGGTTGTCCGGGTTCGCGTACTGATCGAGGATGTGGGCGTTGGGGAGGATCGCCTGGAGCTGCTTCGCGACGCCGATGTGGCTCTCGGGCGCATCCCAGGCCGCTTCCGTGGGGGTGCGGATGATCTCGGCGCCGAGCGCTTCGAGCACCACCTGCTTCTCGCGGCTCATCTTCTCCGGCATCGTGATGACCATGCGGTAGCCACGCACCGCTGCCGCGAGGGCCATGCCGATCCCGGTGTTCCCACTCGTGGGCTCGATCAGCGTATCCCCAGGCTTGATCCGGCCGGACTTCTCGGCTTCGAGGATCATGCGGCGACCGATCCGGTCTTTCACGGAGCCGCCCGCGTTGAGGTACTCGCACTTCACGAGGATCTCGCAGCCCGTGTCCTTCCCGACCACGTGCAGGCGTACGAGCGGGGTGTTTCCGATCGCGTCGAGAATGGAGTCGCTGATCCCGGCCATGGCGCTTCCTTGAGGGGGCGGCGCGTAACGTGGCGTACGGATGAGCGCTGCTCAGAGCGCGGCGACCATACACCGGAGGCCGTACAAGATCGCCGTGCAAACGCCGCGCCGTCAGGTCGGGAGTCTCGGGGTGGT
>BJHF01000153.1 GCA_014191855.1 Deltaproteobacteria bacterium | reverse complement strand
CGATCCCGCCGAAACCGGCACCGATCCCGTGGACACCGGAACCGAGCCCGTCGACACCGGCACCGCCCCGGTCGACACCGGAACCGAGCCCGTGGACACGGGCACCGCCCCGGTCGACACCGGAACCGAGCCCGTCGACACCGGCACCGCTCCCGTCGACACCGGCACTGGTCCCTTCGACACAGGAACCGAGCCCGCTGACACCGGCATGGGTCCCTTCGACACAGGAACCGAGCCCGTCGACACCGGCACTGCTCCCTTCGACACCGGAACCGCTACCGTCGACACCGGCACCGATCCCCTCGATACTGGCACCGACCCCGTCGACACCGGCACTGATCCGGTCGACACCGGCACCTCGGTGGCCGACGAATTGTGCGACGGCGAGGACAACGACGGCGACGGCCTGATTGACGAGGACGCTATCGACGGCGTGAGCGTCTGGGCCGACGCGGACGGCGACGGCTTCGGGGACGTGGAGCTCGCCTCGACGGGCTGCGCAGGCGACGCGGGCACCGTGACCAACGGCGACGACTGCGACGACGCACAATCGGCCGTATACCCGGGAGCCCTCGAGCTTTGTAACGACGTTGACGACGACTGCGATGGCACCGTCGACCAGGGCGCCGTCGACGCGCCTGTCGGCTACCGCGACAATGATGCCGACGGGTTCGGCGGCGAGAGCGTAGTCGGCGATTGCGACGGCCTCGACGCCAGCGTTGTGCTCGTGGGCGGCGACTGCAACGACGATGTCGCCTACATCTACCCGGACGCCGACGAGTTCTGCGACGGCATCGACACCAACTGCGATGACGACGCCGACGCCGGTGCCCTCGACGCGCTGACGTGGTTCGCGGACGCCGACGAGGACGCCTTCGGCGACATCGCAACCAGCATCACCGCTTGCGCTGCGCCGACTGGCTACGTGCCCGACCTCAGCGACTGCGACGACACCAACGCGGACGTCGCGCCCGATGGAATCGAGGTCTGTAACGGTCGCGACGATGATTGCTCGGGGATCGTCGATGACAACGGCGCGGACTGCGCCGTCGAGGACACAGGCGACACAGCCGACACGGCGTCCGGCGGCGTCGATACCGGCGATACGGCTCCGTACACCCCGCCGCCCACCGATACGGGCGACACCGCCCCCTACACCCCGCCGCCCGCAGATTCGGGCGATACCGGCAGCGGCGGCGGGGGTGGCTCCGACACGAGCGATACCGGCAGCGGCGGCGGCGGCGGCACCGATACCGGCGAAGATTGCACCGTCACCTGGTACATGGATGTGGATGCCGATGGCCGTGGGGACACGACCACGGGCGTTGTGGGCTGCCAACCCGATGCGTCCTGGGTGCTCTACGGCGGGGATTGCGACGATCTCGACCCCGACGTGCGCCCCGGTCGCGACGAGCTGTGCAACGGCATTGACGACGACTGCGATGGCGACGTGGACATCGAGCCCGTCGACTCCTACGCTTTCTTCGGCGACGCGGACGGCGACGGCTACGGCCTCGGAAGCCACTTCCTCCGGACCTGCTCGTCCACGGTCGCTGGGTATGCTTCGCGGGGCGGCGACTGCGACGATGCCGACGCGCTGGTGTCACCGGTCGGCATCGAAACCTGCGATGGAATCGACAACAACTGCGACGGCGAAGCCGATGAAACGACCGCCGTCGATGCGCTCACCTGGTACCGGGACACCGACGGCGATGGCGTAGGAGGCGACTCCGACCGCACGGCCTGCACCCAACCCACCGGCTCCGTGTCGTCCACCGGCGATTGCGATGACGAGGATCCGGCCACCTACCCAGGCGCGGTGGAGGTGTGCGACGACCTTGACAACGACTGCAACGGCGCCATCGACGATGCCGCGACGGTCGGAGCCCGCTGGTTCTACGCCGATAGTGACGCGGATGGGTACGGCGACGCCGCCCTCCCGGTCTGGGGTTGCTCCACGCCGGTGGGGTACGCGGACGACGCCACGGATTGCGACGACGCGGATGCAGGCAGCTACCCCGGCCGTCGTGAGTCTTGCGATGGCGCGGACAACGACTGCGATGGGAGCGTGGACGAGGCCGGGGCCTCCGGCGAGCTCACCTGGTACGTCGATGCGGATGCGGACGGTTCGGGGAGCCTCGCCTCCCGCACGCAGGCCTGCGATCTCCCGGCGGGGTACGCCGCTTCTCACGACGACTGCGACGACGCCGAGCCGCTGGCCACGCCGGGCAACGCGGAAGTGTGTGGCGACGGGATCGACAACGATTGCGACGGTGTGAGCGCGCGCTGCGGCCCCTGGGGGGACCGCGATCTCGCAGACGGCGACACCTGGATTTCGGGGGATGCGTCCGACGATCTCACGGGCTCAAGCGTCATATTCCTCGACGACGTGGACGGAGACGGGCTCGACGACTTCGCGGTCGGCGCTCCGGCGAACGACTACGGTGGCACCAACACCGGCACCATCTGGGTTGCGACGGGTGCGCCGACGGGTGAGATCGACCCAGTCAGCACCACAGCGAGGGTCTACGGCGCCACCTCCGACGAGCAGGTCGGCTGGTCGATGGCGAACCCGGGCGATGTGGACGGGGATGGGCTCGGCGACCTGTTCGTCGGGGCGTATGGCGGCGATCCGAGCGGCTTCAACTCCGGGGCGGCGTACCTTGTGAGCGGCGTGTCGGGCGACATGGACGCCGCCGCGCAGAGGCTCGTGCTCACCGGTGCGACCTCGCTCGACTGGGCCGGGTACGCGGTGGATGCCGGCTACGATCAGGATGGCGACGGCGCCGACGATCTCCTGGTTGGCGCTCCGTACGAGGATCACGGCGGCAGCAAGGCGGGAACGGCCTATGTCGTTTCGGGCACGCTAACGGGCACCGTTTCGCTGGCTACGCAGCCGGCCCTCTACGGCGAAGTCAGCCTCGATCGCGCCGGAACCGCGCTCGGCTTCGGCGGCGATCTGAACGCCGACGGGTTCGCCGATGTGGTGGTGGGCGCCTGGAGCGAATCGACCGTTGGGTTGCGAGCCGGGGCGGTGTACGTGGTCTATGGGCCCGTGACCACGAGCGCTTCCCTGTCCACCGCCGACGTGAAGCTGCTCGGGGTGAGTGTCGGAGAGCGGGCGGGCAGCGCGGTGAAGGGTGCCGGGGACATGGACGAGGATGGCTACGACGACCTGCTCCTCGGCGCGCCGTGGGGCTCGCGGGCGTACCTTGTCGCCGGGAACGGGCTCACCAGCGGTTCGCTGAGCGGCGCGGCGGCGACGTTTACCCAGGAAGCGAGCGGAAGTCGCCTTGGCGCGAGCTTCTCCAGCGGCGATGTCGACGGGGATGGCCACCTCGACGCGGTGATCGGCGCGTGGGGTCGCAGCGTGAAGGGCTCGGAAGCGGGCGCCACCTATGTGGTGCGCGGACCGATGAGCGGCACCGTGCTCCTCGCGAACGCCGATGCCGAGCTGGGTGGGCACGACGTGGACGACGTCGCGGGCACCGCCGTCGCAGCGGACGGCGACCTCGACGCCGACGGGTTCGACGACGTCATCGTCGGCGCGCCGGGCGCGCCGGGCGCCTGGGTGTTCTACGGCTCCACGCCCTGAGGGGAAAAAGAAAGCAGCCCGGCGCGCAACGGTTTGGACCCATGAACTCCGCGCGCGCCAGGCTGGCGACGGGCCGCCTCGTGTTGGCACCGCCTCACGCTGATTTGCTATGCAACCTCCGTGCCATACGGATGAACGCCGAATTAGTGGCGGTTGCCCGCCACCGCGCCCACCCGCTTGGGGCATAGTCCCCACCGCGTGCGCCGAATTGCACAACGCGCGGCAGTTCAGTGGGTCACCAGCACCGGGACCGTGGCCCGAGCCATCACCCGCTCGGCCACGCTGCCGAGCAGCAGGTGCGGAAGCCCCGTCCTCCCGACAGTGCCCATCACGACAAGATCGCAGCCGCGCTCCCGTGCGACCTCCACGATGGAGGCGTCTACGATGCCGGTGACGACCTCCGCGGACCACGCCACATCCTCGGGGATCTCCTCCTTGCCGCGCTTGCTCAAATCGTACTTGCTGGTGGTCTCAAGCTCCTGTTGGTATCGCACCAGGAGCTCCGGATCGAAGGCGGACCAGCCCGGAACATCGGCTGCGATCGCGGTTACTTGGGGCGGGATGACGTGAAGCAGCGTCAGGCGGGCGCGTCCGTGGCGCGCGAGCTTCACGGCGAGGCGCAACGCGCGCAGCGAAGGTTCAGAAAAGTCGACGGGGACGAGTAGATGTTGAAAGTGCATGGTGGCTCCTGACTGGAGGAGTTGCACGTTCCGTGCCGGGGCGGGACCGGCGGTTTCGGGTATGCTGCGCGGGCATGACCGAATTCGTGGAAGGCTCACCCGAGCCGCTCCCTGGCACCGTAGTGGAGCACTTCCGGATCGAGGGGCCCGTGACCAGCGCCGAGCGCGCGTGGAGGCTCGTCGGCGACACGGACTGGATGAACCGGGCTGCCGGCAACGGTGCCGTCGTGGCGATGCAGGTGGCCGCGCAGGGCGACGGATTTCCGCTTTTGACCGGAGAGATGGCGGGACCGTTCGGGATGCGCATCCCGTTCTCCGAGGTGTGGTCGAGCTGGGTGACCGAGCGCTTCTTCCGCCAGGTTCGCGACCTGCGTTCGCCCATCGTGGCGCGGAGCGACTACCGCGCCGAGCTGGTGCCGACGGAAGGAGGGGTTCGCCCGGTCGTGGAGATGGCGCTCACCGGGCCGGGGTGGAGCAGTCTGGTTCGCCGTGGTCTTTCGCTCGGGGCGATGGAGCGAGGATGGGCGGCGGCGCTGCAGCGGTTGGGCGAACCGGAGGAGGGTGAGGACGGAAAACCAAGGGTGATCGCGGCGCCGGCGTTGGCCGCCCTCGAGCGCTGGCGAGGCACTGGCGATGCCGCGGTCGTTGCGAGGGTGGAGGCCTTGTTCCGCTCGGGTCGCCCCGCGGACCTGGCGCGGATGCGGGCATTTGTCCTGGCGGATCGCTGGGGCCTACCGCGGGATCTGGTGCTTGATGCGTTGCTCGCCGGCGTGGACGCGGGAGCGACGGAGCTGTTCTGGTCGGTGCGGTGCGTGCGCTGCTATGGGCAGGTTGCGGGCGGCCGACTGCTCTCTGATCTCGCCGATCACGCGGAGTGCCCGGCGTGCGGCGTACGCAGCGAAACCGACCTCGGCGACAACGTGGAGGTGCTATTCGCCCCGCACCCCGCCGTAATCGCCGAGCTGGAGGTGAACTTCTGCACGGTGTTTCCGGCCAAAGCCCCCGCCCAACGCGCGGTGTTCACCCTCGCGCCGGGCCAGCGGGTGCACACTCAAGCCCCGGTGCCGCCCGGGGCGTGGCGGCTCGGCGCCGGGCAGGGTGCGCTCGACCTTGAGGTGACGGCCGAGGCGAACGGCGAGGGTGGGTCGGCGTTGTCTTGGAGCCCAGGCGCGTGCGGCTCCTCGACCGTGCGCGCCGGGAACGTCGAGTTGGACCTGCACAATCGCAGCGAGGCGCGCGCGAGGGTGTACCTCACTCAGGTGGGCGGCGCGCTGCCGATGGTCCCGGCGAGCCTGCTCACCACCCGAGACACGTTCCGGCGCCGCCTCTCCCACCACGTCCTGGCGACCGACCTCCGCATTGGCGTGCGTTCGATCGCGCTCCTGTTCACCGACCTGTCGGGGAGCACCGCGATGTACGAGGAGATCGGCGATGCGCGGGCGTTCGCGGTCGTTCGGGATCACTTTGTGCTGCTGCGCGAAGTGGCCGCGGCGCATGGCGGTACGGTGGTGAAAACCATCGGCGATGCGGTGATGGCGGCGTTCTACGACGCGCCCTCTGCCTTGAAAGCCGGGTTCGCGATGCAGCGAGCGTTCGCGTCGTGGGCGCCGTCGCTCGGGCTGGATCACACGCCATCTCTGAAAGTGGGGGTTCATGCCGGAGCGGCGCTGGCGGTTCACACCGACCAGAGCGGCCTCGACTACTTCGGCGGCACGGTGAACCTCGCCGCCCGCGCGCAGGGGGCCGCGGAGGCGGGGGAAGTGGTATGGACCGAAGCGATCCATGATCTCCCCGCGGTTCGCGACTGGATCCGCTCGGAAGGCATCGCATTTGGCCCGATGGAACGGGCGCTCAAGGGGCTAGGTTCGGTGCGGTTGTGGCGGGCCGCAGCCGCAGGGCGTGGGCTCGAGGGGTAGCGCGGCGGTCCGCGATCGGTCACGCTGTACGCATGACGCTGCTTTTGCTCCAGCTCGCCTGCCTTGCGCCAGTGTTGATGGACACCGGGCTTCCCGCCTCAGTCGGAGACACGGGCGTGGATACTGCGGATTCGGGCGACACGTCCGATTCTGGCGATAGCGCCGGGACGGGGGACACGGGTGAAACCGGGGAGACCGGAGACACCTCCGAAACGGGGGACACGTCCGAAACGGGGGACACGTCCGAAACCGGCGACCCGTGCGGGCAGGGCACGGGCTTCTGTGAGCTGACCGTGGCCGACGCGGCCCTCGTGTTCGACGATGCTGGGGACCCCCACGAGATCTCTGCGACGCCCAAGGGCCCGGGACACCTCGATGTTGTGGTGCAGCACTTCGCGAACGGCTGCTGTCCCGACCTGGACGTGAGCGGAATCGTGTCCTTGCGCGAGATGAACATCGTCGCCACGCTCACGCTGAGCAACGATGTCTGTGACTGCGTGGCGGCGCTCGGCGCCACGTTCACACTCGGTGGGATACCGCCTGGAAGCTACACCATCACCGATGGTGTCGCGACCACCAGCGTCGTCGTCGAGTAGCGGTGCCGCGCCGACTCGGCCTCGTGCTGGTGGGGCTCGGGTGCTCAACGGACCCGGCTCCCGGGCCCGGCGGCGAAACCGCTGCGCAGCCCGACACCGGCTCGGACACCGCTGCGGGGTTCGATCGCGATGGAGACGGCTTCCTTTCGTGGAGCGCGACCGACGATCCCGCGGTGGCCGACTGCGACGACACCGATCCGCTGGTCACCCCCGGGACAGAGGTGTTCGTTCCGGCGGGGCCGTTCACACGGGGCGAAGCGGGTGTCGCCAACGCGGAGCCTGTGCGCCAGATCACGCTTTCGGCCTACTGTATCGACCGCACGGAAGTCACCAACGCCCAGTTCCTCACGCTCCTCCTCGAACGCGAAGCCCTCGGCCGCTCCAACGTAGACGATGCCGACCGGCCGCTGTTCGACGTGTGGGATGGCGACGACGAGGTGCCCGAGCGGCTCCTTGACATCGAAGGCGGGTGGAGCGTGCAGCCAGGATACGAGGCGCACCCGGTCGTCGAAGTGTGGGCGTGGTCCGCCGAGTTCTACTGCGCCCAGCGCGGGAAGGTCGTGCCGACCGAGGCCCAGTGGGAGAAAGCGGCGCGCGGCGCGGTTGATGAGCGCCGCTTTCCCTGGGGGGACGAGCCGCCGGACTGCGAACGCGCGAACTTCGCGCCCGTGCCGGAGGGCGCGGCAGGGGAACCGGAGCTGTGTGTCGGCGACACCGCGCCGGTCGATGCGTACGCGACCGGCGCCAGCGGCTCCGGCGTGGTTGGGATGGCCGGCAACGCCGCCGAGTGGGTGTCGGACTGGTTCGATCCCGACGGGTACGCCACGGACGCCGATACCGATCCGGCGGGCCCAGCCGAGGGCGAACTGTACAACGATGGCGTTGGCGAGTGGATTGCGCGCGTCGATCGCGGCGGAAATCACACGTCGGCCGCCGAGTGGCTCGGTGTATCGGCCCGCTTCCCCGAACCGGAGGATGCCACCAGCAACGGCGTGGGCTTCCGGTGTGCGCGGCTCCTGACGGCGCCATGAGTCGGCAGCCCCGCCCCTCAGCGCCGGCTCAGAAGGAGCTTCCCGCCTGGAAGTAGAGGCCCTCGATCGCGCCGGGAGCGATCCCGTCGCCCACGATGGCAAACGCATAGCCCACACGACCATACAGGTTCAAGCCGTATAATGCGATGGCGGAAACGCGAAGCTCGGCCCCGACCCCGACCAAAGAATTCTGGATCGCGGCGTCGTCCGGGTCGTCCCAGGCATTCCCCGCGTCCACCACCACGGCGCCGCTCAAGTGCCGAACGAACAGCGGGATGGTCCCGACGCCCCGATCGATTTGCCACAATGGGAAGCGGTACTCCCCGCTCGTGAGCCAGAAGGTCTCGCCGTCGCGCGTTCCCGTGTAGAAACCTCGAAGCGAACGCCACTCCTGCGGGATGACGGTGATGCCGTTCTCCGAGAAGCTCCCACCGAGGCGGAAGCTGCCGTATCGGAACGTGCTGCCGAGCGAGAGCCCGCCCGAGGCCTTGAATGCGAACACGTGGTTCGGCAGCCAGGGGGCGGGCACGTACTCGCGCCACTCCCCGTTCACCTGCACCTGGTCGAAGGCCCGGGGCTGGTTCTCTTCGTCATAGCTCCAGCTTCCAAGCCACCAAGGTGTGTATTCGATACCGACGCCGAGCACGCGGGCCTTCTCGGGGGACACCGACAACGCATAGGACTCGCTCTTCCCGCGCGACCAGCCCAGCGCCAACGTACTGAAAAAGCCGCGGGTGGGCAGCGTGGGGTAATACACGCCGTCCGGCAGGGGGTCCTTCGGTTCACGGTGCTCGCCCCGCCAGCTCGCGCTGATCGAGGTGTTGTCGTCGATGGGGTAGTAGCCGGCGAGCGAAGCGCGGATGCGATGATCCCAGTATCGCTGGTCGGTATCCTGGATGCTTGGAATCCACGCGCCGCCTTCCGCGGGTGGCTGCACGTACGTGGAGATATCACCATACGGCGACACGTAGGTGTTGAGGGCTACCCCGAACACCGGGCGGTAGCGGTTCACGGTGAAGCTGCCACCTCCGCCGAGAAAATCGGCGTCAGTCCGGTAGGTTGCATAGCCGCTGTATACGTAGTGCTTGAGGATGTCCTGGCCGCCGGTGTAGGCGCTCAGGTAGAGCCCGAAGGACTCACCCGTCGTCGTCAACAAGGTGCCGGGAAGCCAGAACCTCGGCGGAAGCAGGGAAGGCAGCGGGTTGTAGGGCGTCACTCGCGCGTCCTGCGCGGCGGCCTCCGGCGCCGGATCCACCTGTTCCCCGGACTCGGCCGGCTCTTCCCCTTTCCGTAGCGCAGACTTTCGTTCTTTCTCCGCCGCCTTCGCCGCACGTTCCGCCTTGGCCGCGCGCCCTGCCACCGGCGTGGGCTCCGTGCCGGTTCGGGCCGCGACATCCTGGGGCAAGGGCTCCGCCAGCGCCGGGGCCGTTGCGTCGAACGACGGCAGGCTCCCGAGATCCTTCCACGTCGTCCGGTCCACCGGGAGGGTGGCGACGAGCGTGCCCTTCGCCGAGTAGGTGTTCACGGCCAGGCGAGCGCCGTCGGGGCTGGGGCTCGGGGCGTACGCACCGATCAGTGCGTTGGTCACGCGGTAGAGGTGCTCGTTCTGGAGGTCCACCGCGTAGATGTTCGGGATGCCGCTGCGGTCGGAGGCGAAGTAGAGCACCGAACCGTCCGGGCTCCAGGCCGGCTGGGTGTCGAGCGCGCTATCCCAGGTGAGGCGCCGCCAAGGTTCGCCGGCGACCGTGTAGATCCAGAGATCTCGCTGCCCGGTCGACCAGCGGCTGAGCGCGATCCGGGTGCCGTCCGGCGAGAACCGGGGCGCGCCAAGCTGCGACTTGTCGTGGTTGTCGGTGAGCGGCAGGAGCCGCTGGTCGATCGTCAACTCGGCAAGCTGGTTGTTCTGGAGCTCGTTCGTCACACAAATGACCCGCGCGCCGTCTGGGGAGAGCGTAGCGTCCCGCGCCCGTTTTCCGTCCGTCAGCGCGGTCGAAGACTTGCGGGTCGTGTCGTAGAGCACCACGTCGTCCACCACGCTGTAGAGGTCCTCGGTGTGGGTCGACGAGTAGAGGAAGGCGCGCCCGTCTGCGCGCCACTGGATGTCGTCGGCGTATTTCCCCTTGATGGCGATCACCGGCTTCGAGGAACCTTTTGCCAGCTTCCACGTTGAGGAGCCGCGTCGGGGGTCGGAGCAGGAGTACCAGAGGTCGCCCGTCACCGGGTTGTACGAAGGGGGGGCGCACGAGAGCCCCGCTTCGCTCACGCGTTCGAGCGTCGTCTCGCCCTCTGCCCGCACCGCCGCCGCCTGCGCTTCGTAGCGCACCTGCAGCTCGGCCTTCCATTCGCGGTAAAGGCGCACAAAACTGGCCCCGAAGGTCCGTTTCGCCGGCAGCAGGAAG
>BJHF01000152.1 GCA_014191855.1 Deltaproteobacteria bacterium | reverse complement strand
CGGACACTCCCGTCCGGGTTCTTGTCACTCGGCAGGCATCCGTCATGGTCGCGAACAGGACACTCCGTCGGTACACGGAGGAGGAGAAGGCGAAGGCCACGGCCCGGTCATTGGAGATCGGGTACCGGGCCGTGAGCAGGGAGACGGGCATCCCGTGGGGCACGCTGTCGTGCTGGGTGTTCAAGGCGCGCCAGGCCGCCGAAGCGAGCCCGCCGGCTGCGGCTTTGGGGTCGCCGCTGGCCGTGCCGGAGCCCACGCCGCCGTCGCAGCCTGAGCCCGTGCCCGGGGTGGCCGTGGCGCCGGCTGCGACGGCCCTTGCGCCGAGCGCACCCAGCCCGCGGCCGACGGCTCGGCCTCGCGTCGCGAAGGTGTACACGCCGTCGCAGATCGCGCAGGCGTTGGAGCGCGTTGCGGCGATCGGTGTGCGCCCTGCGGCGAAGGAACTGGGCATCTCGCGCAACGCGCTCCGAGACTGGGAGCGCAAGGTGGAGAAGGCCGCCAAGGGTGAGGGCGTGGCACCGACGAGCGGTCCCGACCCGAAGACCATCGAACAACGCCGGGACGCGGCGATTCTCGGGGAGTGGCGGAAGCAGCAGGGGCTCGGGCCGTCCCAGATCCGCAACCAGCTCCGGCGCACGGGCGTCAAGGTGTCGGTGCACACGGTTCGGCGGGTGATGGAGGAGGCGGGCTATCGGCCTCCGAAGGTTGAACGCCGGGATCACAAGGGGGACTACGAGGCCGTCCGCCCCGGCCAGCTCTGGCACATGGACTTCGTGCACCAGTACGTCCACAAGCAGAAGGTGTTTGTGTTGGCGTTGATCGACGACTACTCCCGGTTCGTCACCGGGTGGGCGCTCGACGACGCCGAGCGGGCCGACGCGGTGATCGTCGCGTTCGAAGATGCAGTGAAACGGTACGGGCGACCCGAGGCCGTCATGAGCGACGGGGGATCGGCGTTCTGGGCGTGGAAAGGGTCGAGCCGGTTCACGCGGATCCTTGAGGAGTACGGCGTCGACCAGCTCATCGCCACGACGCCCGAGCTGAACGGAAAAAGTGAAGTGTTCAACGCCAACTTGCAAAAAGAGCTGTTCAATCGCGTCGTGTTCGCCGACGTTGGCGACATGCGGCGGCGTCTCGGCCCCCACTTTTCCTGGTACAACCATCACCGGACGCACCACGCGCTCGGGGGGCTGTTGGTGCCGGCCGATCGGTTCTACGGTCGCGTCGAGGAGGTGCTCGCGCGTATCGAGGCGGGCGGTGGTGTGCCCGATGCCGTCGATCTCGCCCTGCGGACCCTCGACCTGTTCAGGGTCGTATCGCACCGGGGAAAGCCGGAAATCTGGCTGATGGGGCGCAAGATCTTCGACGCGAAGGAGTAGTCGGCGGGCCGGACCCGTGAGAGAGGAAAGTACCACCTCACCAATCTCGCAAACCGGCCCGCCATGTCCCTCGTAGCTCCCGAGGAGCCCGTCGTCGCGTCGATCGTGACCACAGGGCTCCTCCTCGTCGCCCTCTCTTCCCTTGAAAAGCTCTCGCTCTCCCGTCCTTCTGCGGCGGCGGTGATCGAGGCAACGGGCGTGTCGAAATCCAGCGCCTACGCGATGCGTGCGACGATCCTCGCGCTGCTGCCAACGGTGCACCGCCCGCCCGGCCGCCCCGCCGCAGCGTTGCCACCGGTCGCGGACACCGGGTCGATCTCCCGCTCCATTCTCCGGTTTCTGATGGAGCACCCTGGAGCGGTCACGTCGGGGGAAACGCGCCAGCGCTACAGCGATGCCTTCCGGCATCGCGTGATGGAGCTGGTCGAAGACAACCCGTTCCTGGACCGCACGCAGATGGCCGAGGCCGTCAACGTGCCCCCAGCCACGCTCGAGGACTGGCTCGCGGAGCCCGTCGTGCTCCCCGCTCCGGCGCCGACCGCGCCAGCCTCGGCCTCGGCACCCGCTGGCGTCACCGACGCGCTTCACCCCCAGATCGCCTCGGTGCTCAACGCCTGGAGCGGGTGGAGCGGCGGCTTCGCCGCGTTTTGCGTCTTCGTCCGGGTGGACCTTGCGATTCCGTTCGGGATGGCGATGACTCGTCGCATCCTTGAGGTGCACGCGGGCCGACGCGGGAAGCGTCGGCCCGGCCGTTCCCCTGACGAGAAGGCGCTCCGCGGCGCGCTGATTTCCTTCTTTCCCGGCGCACAGTGGTTCGCCGATGGCTCGTCGATCTCGTTCACGCTCAACGGCGAGAAACACACGTTCAACTGGGAGCTCGGCGTGGACGGATCCAGCGGTGCCTTCGTTGGCGCCTCCGTTCGTGATGAGGAGGATGCCCAGGCGGTCATCGAGGCGTTCACCGACGGCGTCCTGACCACGGGTGCCGCGCCAATCGCGTTTACCACCGATAACCGGGCCGCGAACCTGACCCCTGAGGTGGAAGCCGCCTTGGGTGACACCTTCCACATTCGCACCACGCCCGGCCGTCCGCAGAACGACGCCCCCATCGAAGGCGCGTTCGGACTGTTCGCCCAGACGGCCCCACCCTTGGTCGTGTCGGGCTCCACCGATCGGGAGCTCGCCCACGCGTTCCTCGTCCTCGCCCTCACGATCTGGGCTCGCGCCACGAACCACCGCCCCCGCAACGGTCGGCGCGGCCGCAGCCGCGTGCAGCTTTACCGCGATGAGGTGATCTCCGATGAGCGGATCACAACCGCGAAAGCGGCGTTGGAGGAGCGTCGACGGCTCCAGGTGCTCGCCGCACAAACGCGGGAGGCCCGCCTCAACCCCATCGTCCGCGCGCTGCTCGACCAGGAACTCCTGCGCCTCGGCCTCACGGAGGCCACCGCCAACATCAAGGACGCCATCGCCCGGTACCCGCACGCCGCCGTGCTCGCCGGGTTGGCGACCTTCGAGGGCAAACGCCGCGCCGCGACGCTTCCGCCCGGCGTCGGGAGCCGATACCTGCTCGGCATCGTCCACAACATCGCCGTGCGCGACGAGGGCCTCGCCATCGCCGAAGTCCTCTGGCGGCTCCGCCTCGCCGCCCGAGACCGCGCGTTGGTCGCCCTCGACGACGCCCGCACCGCAGCCCCCGGGAGACCTGAGGATCGCGTGCGCACGTTCATCGAGCGCGCCATGGCCGGAGACGGCACCCTCGCACGGAGCTTCTGGTTGCACGCGGCTGCGGAGGTGATCCTCGCCTGCCCGCCGGAGTTGAGGAAGAACCTCTATGACCTCGCCGCCCGCCGAATCACAGGCACGTTCCGCGTCCCCCCACGCGACCGCCAGGCCGCCGTCCGCGTGATCGCGGCGATGGTCCTCCCGGTCGCCTGACGCGCGCCGCGGCGCGCCACGGGCGGGCTGCGCGTGGGCCACGCTCCAATGATTGTCGCAAATGCCGTCCCGGCGCACCGGTCGTGACCCCGGAACTTGGGCCGGATCACGCCGCTGATCGACCCGTGACCCGCGGTGTCAACCCTACGCCGCTGATTGCCGGGTGTCCGGGGTTTCAACGGGGTCACGGGTTGACATGCGCATATAGGCCACCAGCTCCTCGATCTCCACGCGGGGCGGACTGCCCGGCCACTCCGTTCGCTCGCGTACCTCCCCCGCGCCCGGCGCGTAGTGGCTCTCGACGTTGTGCGGGTTGTTCGCATCCCATTGACGATCCACGGCTACCGTGAGGAATGAGCCCGCCATCACGTCCAGGCTCTCCACGCCGAGCAGCGTGTCCACCGCGCTCGTCTCCGCGAAGCCGCGCGACTCGTTGCTCCACGGATAGAATTCTCCGGTTACGACGCTGAACTCCCACTGCATGCCATCCGGGTACGGGCCGTTGTAGAGCCGCGGCCCCGGAGGGCTGTAGGTGGCAAACATCGTCAACTCACCCTCGTCCACGTCGTCGCGGCGGATCCGCTTCACGCCCTCGTCGTCCTCGATGAGATAATGGACCGAGGTCGTACCGAATTCGCCGCGATTCTCACGGACGTAGGCCCGCACGAGGCTGTGCTCGCCCGTTTCGGGGTCGATCACCATCACGTCCTCGCAGCCGGTGATCTCCTTCCACCGGAGCGCGTCGTTCGTGCGGAGGAACGTCCACTTCGCGCCGACTTGCAAGCCGTACAGCTCAGCGGCAGACGCGCTGGTGGGGAGCACCACCGGGTTCGACGCGGCAGAGTCGGCCGGGTCGCCTTCGAAGCAGGCGACGAGGAGAAGCAGCATGGGAGGCCCGTGAATCGGGAGAGGCTACCACGATCCCGACCTCGTGCGGCGTGACGCCGCAGGATCGCGGTCCCTCCGTCGATCAACCGATACCCGCCCCCCCCAACCTGTGTGATTCTGCCCCACGCATGTTGAACCCACGCACCCAGGCCGCCCTCCAGATCTCGCTCGGGGTCGGGTTCCTCGCCTTGGCGCTCGTCGGAATCGAGGCGTGGGAGGCCCGCTATGCGTGGCCCGCCGATCCCTCGTGGTACGCCGTCGAGGAGCACGACAGGCGGGTGTGCGTGCGCTCCCAGCAGTTCGCGCCGGTCGAGTTCCCGGCCGCTCCTGCCGACGGGGTGACGCGAATCCTCGTGGCCGGCGGCTCCACCACGTTCGGGTTTCCGGAGCGGCCGGTCGGGGACGAGCCGACGACCCAGCTCGGGGGCTTCGTCGCGGCGATGCAGGCGGCGCTGGACGTCGCGGCGCCGGGCAAGGTGGAGCTGATCAACGTCGGGATCAACGGGGGAAACTCGGAGGATACGCTGCGGGTGCTGCGCCGGGCGCAGGCGTGGGGGGCCACCGGGTTGGTGCTCTACGACGGCCACAACGAATTCATGAATGTTCCCGCGCACTTCTCGGCGAAGCTCTGGGGATTTGCCACCTACCGGCACGCCATGGCAGCGGCCCCCAGGGCCAGCGCCGCCCCGGGCTGGGTCGGCGAGGCTGCCTACGGGGACGACACACACGCCGCCGCCGTGCTCACCCATTTCCGCGCGAACCTTGAAGCGATCGCCGACCTGGGCTGGCCCACCGTGGCCGCCACCCAGGCCGGGAACCTGTACGGGCTCGACCCGAGCTGGAGCACAACGGGCGACGAAGCCGAGCTTCGCGGTCTCTCCACCCTCTCCGATGAGGCCCTGGCCGCGCGTTGGCGCGCCGGGCATCCGTCGGCCGACCTTGCCTTCGCCTACGGGCGCCGCGGGCTCGGTCCCGACAGCGCCGTTGCTCTTCGGACCGCGGCCGACGTCGATGGCCTCCCCTTCCGCGCAAGCTCCACGGTGAACGCGACGATTCGGGAGGTCGGCGCCGCGCACGGCTGGACCCTCGTGGACGGCGAAGCGGCCACCGGCGACCGCGAGTTCTACGACAACGTCCACCCCCTCCCCGCCGCCGCCGCGCGCCTCGCCATGGCCATGCTCAACGGGATGCAACGCGCCGGCATGATCCTCCCCGACTTCCCCGAGGCGGCGCCGATCCCGCCCCCCGATCCGCCCGAAGCCGCGCGGCGCACCGCCGCCTACTGGTTGCGGTGGGCGTGTGTGCGGCAGCACGATCCTGTGCTGCGCATCCAGGCCACGCACGTTTGGGCTGGGCGTGTGCTGGAGCTGCACCCCGACAACGCCGATGCGCTGGCGATCCTCGCGCTCGCAGAGTCAATGGCCTCCGGAATCCCCGCCGCGCTCCCCGACGATCCTGAGCTTCGGCGGCGGCTGTCGGGGATCCACCCCTGCGTAGCGGAGCTGGTCTCCGGCCGCTGACCCCCCGCGGGTTACATCGCCTGCCACGAGGTCCACATGCTCCTGCTCGCGCTCCTTGGCTGCCCGGACACCGAACAAACGGCGTGTGACACGATGGCGGCCTACTCGGTCACCGTGTCGTTGGTGGATGGGGAGGGCGCGCCGGTCACCACGGCGAGCGTCAACTACACAGTCGACGACGGCACGGCGACGGCCTGCCAGAGCGTCGGCGGGGGCGACTTCGTGTGCGGGATCGAACAGGCGGGCCACTTCGTGATCTCCGCTACCCGCGAGGGGTACGTGCCCGTTACCGGCGAGGCGGACGTGGTGGCCGGCGAGTGTCACGTAAAAGCCGAGGCGCTGGAGCTGCTGCTCGCGGCGTGTGACGATATTCCCCATGCTGCGTTCATTGTCGACCTGACCGCAGCCGACGGCAGCGTGCTTGAGAACGACTTCGTGGAGTCCAAGTCCCACAATACGGATGCCGCGGTGCGTTACCCTTGCGCCAAGACCCAGGGCCACTGGCTGTGCGCGTGGGACGACAGCGGCTTGTTCACCGTGTACGCCAACGCCGATGGCTTCGCGGAGATCGAGAGCAGCGTCGACGTGCCGATGGACGAGACGGGGTGCCATCCCGATACGCAGACGATCGCGATGGAATTTCCATTGGCGGAGTGAGGCACGCTCGGTCGTTCGACCGACGCGAGATCGGCCCACCCGGGGTAGGGTCGGCCGATGTTTACCCCCGCCGCGATTGAGAAGCTCGCGCCGCTCTCCTTCGGCACCCTCGACGGCGACTTGCTGCTCTCCAACGACGCGGGCCACTGGGCCCGGCTCAGCTCGGCGGACACGGCCGACCTGTTTGCCGGCACGATCACTCCGGGTCACCCCCGCTTCGCGGCCCTGGCCGCCCGCGGCTTCCTGCGCGAAGGGCTAGACACCGACGCGCTTGCTGCCCGCATCCGCCACCGAACTGCTCCCCTGTTCCAAGGCACGAACCTCCACATCCTGGTGGTCACCCTCCGCTGCGATCACGCTTGCCGCTACTGCCACGCCTCGCGCCTCCCGCTCGACGCCGCCGGGGCGGACATGTCGATCGACACCGCCCGGCAGTCAGTGGACCTCGCGTTCCAGACCCGCTCGCCCAACGTCAACATCGAGTTCCAGGGGGGCGAGCCGCTCGCCAACGCGGAGGTGGTGCGCTTCGTGATCGAGTACGCACGCGAGTGCAACCGGTTCCACAAGAAGGAGCTGCGCTTCTCGCTGGTCACCAACCTCACCCGGATGCAAGAAGCCTACTTCGAGTGGCTGGTGGCTCCCGACGTGGCCGTGTGCACGAGCCTCGACGGCCCCGCCGACCTCCACGACGCGAACCGGCGCCTCCTCGGCGGCGGAAGCGCCTTTGCGGCGGTGAGCGGCTGGCTGCGGCGCTTTCGTGAGGTGTACGCCGAACGCGCCCTCGACCCTGGCCTGTTCCACGTCGAGGCGCTGATGACGACGACGCGCGCCTCGCTCCGGCGGGCCCAGGAGATCGTCGACACCTACCTCGCGTTGGGCCTCCCTGCGCTCCACTTGCGCCCGCTCAACCGCTACGGCTTCGCGGCCGCCGCCTGGGCGCGGATCGGCTACACCGGCGAAGAATACCTACGTTTTTATTTCGAGGCGCTCAACGCCGTGATCGTCGCGAACGCCGCGGGCGGCGACTTGCGGGAACAGACGGCTGCCGTGTACCTCACCAAGCTGCTCACCCCCGATGACCCGGGCCACATGGATCTGCGCTCGCCGTGTGGGGCCGGCATCGGCCAGCTCGCCTACGACATCGACGGCAAGGTGTATACCTGCGACGAAGGCCGGATGTTAGCCCGCACAGGCGACGCGACGTTCAACGTCGGCCACGTTGAGACGAACCGCTGGTCGGACGTCGTCAGCCACCCCACGGTGCGCGCGATGGCCGCGGCGTCGCTGCTCGAAACGCTCCCCGGGTGTCGCGACTGTGTCTACCGTCCGTTCTGCGGGGTTTGCCCCGTGCAAAGCTGGGCCACCGACGGCGATCTCTTCGGCCACGCGGGACGGAGCACCCGCTGTGTCATCCAGCGCGGCCAGCTCGAAGGGCTGCTGCGCCTGCTCCACGACGACGCGGCCGGCACCACCGAGCGACTCTTCAAGCGGTGGACCGTGAACCGCCCCCGGGTGCCGCCCCCCGCGTGTGCCACATAGCCCCGCGGCGGCTGGAATTGCACCTCAGCTACGTGTGTTCGGCACGGTGTGCCTTCTGTTCCGAGGCGGAGCGGATGCGGACGTTTCGCCGCCGCCGCGTCACGATGGCGCACGTGGAGGCTACGCTCAAGCACTGGATGCCCCGCGGCGTTCGGGCGGTGCACTTCACCGGCGGCGAGCCCACCCTCCACCCCGACCTGCTCGCGGTGCTGCAGCGCTGCGCCGCCCTCGGCCTGCGCACCGGCCTCGGCACCAACGGATGGCGCCTCTCCGAGCCCGCCTACGCCGCCCGGATCGCGCCCCTGCTCGACGAGGTGATTGTCTCCTTGCACGGCCCCAACGCCGAGGTTCACGACGCCCTCACCCTGCGTCCCGGGAGCTTCGACCGCGCAGTCCGGGCGCTCCGCCACGTCTCACGGCCGGGAGTGAACGTCGTCGTCACGCCTGCGAGCCTGCCCACCCTGGTCGACACCGTACGGTTCGCCGTGACGCTGGGAGCGGCGTTCATCCTCATTTCGGCGGTGTCCCCAGAGGGCGCAGGCAACGACGCCTACGACACGCTGGCGGTGCCCCTGTCGGCGTGGCCAGCCGCGGCGGAAGCCGTGGTGCGCGCGGTCGGCGATGAGGTTCCCGTACGGTTCTTCGGGCTGCCCGCGTGCGCGCTGGGCGCCGCCCGCGCCCGCTCCAACGACCTGTACTGGAGCCCGCGAGTCACCGTCGAGTGGGCAGCGCGACCGACCGGTGCGCGGCTCACGTCGGTCGTGTCCATGAAGCCCGACCGCGGCCGTGCGCCTGTCGCGGCATGTGCCGACTGCCCCTGGGCCAAAGCCTGCGCCGGGCCGTTCGTCCGCTACGTGGAGCGCTACGGAGACACGGAATTGTGCGCGATCGGCGGATCCGACCGAGGCACCACGCCACCCCAGCCGTGAAGCTCGGGGTACTCGCGCCACGGACCCTCACACTCGGCGTTCCAGGTACACGCTTCGCACGGCGGCCCCTTTGCCTTCCCCTCCCCCACGCGCGCGGCCCGGTAGTCGGGAACCGTGCGGCCCACGTCCTCAATGCGTGTGTGCGGAATCCAATTCTCCGCGATGTAGGCCTCGAAGCCGATCATCTCGCACGGCGGCATCGCCTCCACCATCACGCGCACGCCCGCGGCGATCCCGGGGCGGATGCCGCTTTTCACCCACGGCGCCGCCTCGCGCAGCTTCGGCACCACGTCCCCGTGGTGCTTCGCCGCCGACCCGAGCGGATGCACCATCGCGAGCTGATACTGGTGCACGCCCAACGCAACGAGCAGCTCCCCGAGGCGCGGCAGCTCGGTGAGGTTGGAGCGCGTAACCACGGAATTGACGATGACCCGCTGCCTGCGGGCGACGAGGTTGCGGATGCCCTGCACCGTCTGCTTGAAGCTGCCCTTGGCGTGGGTCTGGGCTTCGTGGGTGGCGGCGATGGCGCCGTGGAGCGAGGGCCCGAATTCGGTCACCCCCGCGGCGATCAGCGCGTCGCAAAACGCCTCGTTGGACAACTTCCGCCCGTTGGTCTGGATCTGGATGGTGGTGTACCCGAGATCCCTCGCCGCGGCGGCGATCTCGACGATGTCTTTGCGGAGCGTACACTCCCCGCCCGTCAACACCACGCCATCGGCGTAGTCGCGACCGGACTCCAGGAGCGCGACCAGCTCCGCGGTTTCACGATCCTCCTCATGGACCCGGCGATCGCCCTGCACGCAGAAGTTACACCGGTTGTTACACGTGAACCCGGTCTTCAGATCGAGGCGACGGCCGGCGCGGTGCATGTTCCATTCTACCGGTTGGGGATCGCCCGCGCATCGGTAAAACGCCTGATACCGAGCCGGTACCGTCCCGACTATCGTTGAGGGATCATGCGCTTTGGCCGGCTGAGTGTGAACGTGCCCCGCAGCTTGCTCCTCGCCCTGATCGCGGGTTGCACCACGGAAGACAGCGCCGGGCCGAGCGGCCCGGCGTTCTCGATCGTGGCCGACGACTTGCCCGTTCCGGCGCTGCTCGCCGCGTGGAGCGAGGGCGACGAAGCGCTGTTTGTCGGCGGGACACCGGGCAGCGGCCCCGGATCAATCGTGCATGACGACGGAGAGTCGTTGTGTGCGGAGACCGTGACCGAGCGAACCCTGTGGTGGATCGCCGGAGACAGCGCGGGCACCTGGTATGCCGTGGGCGAAGCTGGAACGATCCTGCGCGAGTCCGGCGGCGTGCGAACGAGGGAGGACATCCCCACCGAAGCCACGCTGTTCGGCGTCGAGGTGAGCGGGAGCGATGTCATCGCGGTGGGTGGCCGCTT
>BJHF01000151.1 GCA_014191855.1 Deltaproteobacteria bacterium | reverse complement strand
CGCCCTCAGTTTTTGAGCCCGATCGGCCCTTTTTTTCGTCGCTCGCGGGCTTGCCTCGGCGCCCGAAGCGGGTGTACGGTGTCGGCGTGTGCCTGCCACCATGCCGCTCATGCGCCCTATCCCCACGGACCTGCTCGAGTTGGGCGCCCACGGCAGTTACAGCGCCCACGCCTGGTCGGCGCGGGGCTACGGCGTGATCGAGATCCCCGGCGACGGCCCGCTCTGGGGCCTGGGCGGCCATGTCACGCTTGGCAAGCGGTGGGGCTGGGTTGGGCTCGGTGGCACGCTCGACGGCACGGTGTGGTCGGTCCCGTACGCGCGCTGGGCGTACGACGGCCCCGCCGAGTACGCCGGCGGCTACGCGCTCGGTGAGGCCGTCGCGTGGTACGCCCTCGAGGAGCAGGGCAGGCTCGGCGTGCTCCGCGTGTCCGGCACGGTCGGGACCTCCTTCCATGTCGGCCTGTTCGACAGCGCGGTGGGCCTCGCCTTCGTGCCCGACATCCGCAACCGAGGGTTCACCAACTCCCCGGTCCCGCCCGTCGAGTGGGGCGGGCTCTCCCTCGTCCCGACGGTCGATCTGGGGCTCCTGATCGCCCCGGTGCGCGTGGGTGTGCAGGGCTGGTACGCGACGGGCGCCCCCGCCGCGACCCAGCGTCTCGCCACCGGCTTCGGCGTGCGCGGCCAGGTGGAAGTGCGGGAGACGTTGAAGCGTCCCTGAAGGCCGGCCGCCCCCGGCGCGGCGCCCGCTCCACCGGCGCGCGCGATACATTTGTCCCCATGCGCCTTCCTCGCCGCCGCTTCCTCCAGGGCCTCGCCGCCGGCCCGCTCGTCGCCACCCTGCCCGTCGTCGGGTGCGCCGCGCGCGGGGAGGGCCTGCGCGTTGTCGTGATCGGGGCGGGCGCCGCTGGGCTCTACGCGGGGTGGACCCTCCAGGACGAGGGCGCCACCGTCACCATCCTCGAGGCGAGCGCGGTGCACGGGGGCCGGCTGCGCGTGCTGGAGGGGTTCGCGGACTTCCCCATCGAGCTCGGCGCGGAGGAGGTGCACGGGGAGCGGTCGATCCTCCACACGCTGCTCGTGGCGGACGGCGCGCGGTTCGTGGACGCGGACGACGCCGATGTCTACTTCGTAGACGGCGAGCGCCGCGGCGAGGGCGTGCTGGAGGAGGACGACTTCGCCGACGCGGAGGCCTTCGTGGACGCCCTCGGCGATTGGGAGGGAGACGACGTGACCATCGCCGCGCGCATCGCCGACGAGGGGCTCGCGGCGCGCACCGACTTCCTGACCGACGCGTGGATCGGCAACGAATACGGCGCGCAGAACGACCTGATCGGGGCCCGCAGCCTCGCGCAGGGCGACGCCGCCTGGACCGCCGGTGACACCAACTTCGCCCTCGACGGCACCACCCTGCTCGGCCACCTCGAGAGCGCTCTCGCCGCCGTCCTCCCCGCCGTCAAGACCGGTCAGGCCGTCACCCGCGTCGATCACGACGCCGACGGCGTGACCGTCACCTGCGCGGACGGCACGACCTACGCCGCGGACGCCGTGATCGTGGCGGTGCCCATCACCGTGCTCCGCGACGGCGACATCACCTTCTCCCCCGCGCTCCCCGACGACAAGCTCACCGCCATCGGCAAGGTGCCCATGGGCGCCGGCATGAAGGTGGTGCTCTCGTTCGCCCGCCGCTTCTGGGACGCGGACACCGGCTCCATCTACGGCGCCGCGCACGTGCCGGAGTTCTGGGCCACGGGCCTCGGCCGCAGCGCGGAGAACCTCGTGCTCACCGCCTTCGTCATGGGCGACAAGGCGGAGGCCCTCTCCGCCCTGGGCGACGACGCCATCGCGACCGTGCTGGCCGACCTCGACGCGATCTACGGCGCCGGCGTCGCGAGCGGCGCGTACGTGGACGGCGTGATCCAGGACTGGCTCAAGGAGCCGACCATCCGCGGCGCCTACTCGTACCCGGGCCCCGGGTCCCACGCGGCCCGCGCGATCGTGGCCGAGGCCGTGGGCGAGACCGTCTACTTCGCCGGCGAGGCCACCCACACCGAGGGCCACTTCGGCACCGTGCACGGCGCGCTCGAGACGGGCGAGCGCGCGGCCGAGGCGGTCCTGACCTGGTGGTGGGAGTAGGGCGCGCCGGCCCCGGGCCGGCCGGGTGCGATCGGCCGGCGCGGACGCCGCCCCCGACGTGCACCTCCGCCCGCCGGTCCCGTGTCGAGCACGCCGTCCGGTCCTCGCCCGCGCCACGCGCCCCTACGGCGGGCCCTGCGCGCGCTCCAGGCCCTGGGGGGCGTTGCGGGGGGGCCGGGCCCCCCCGCCCCACGACGATCACACCGTCGGATGCCGACTGATCCGCTCCACCCGCGGCGAGGCCCCGAGGTCGAGCACGTAGGTCACCATCTCCTTGCCGTAGAAACGGAAGGTGCCGCGCTGTTCGAATCCCCAGCTCTGAAGCTGACGATTCGCGCCCTCGTTGTCGACTTCGGTGGTGATCTTCACGTGCGACTTCCCGCGCGCGTACAGCTCGTCGAACAGCACCTTGTTGATGTGCCCGCTCACGCGCTTCCCGCGCAGATCTTCCACAAAGCTACAGAACAAGCTCTCCGCGGTCACGTCGGACGCGCCGGAGACGCCGAAGTACCGCGCCGTCTCGAGGAGCTTCACGGCGACGCGCGGGCGGCGAACCAGGCCGCGCAGCGCCGCGGGCCCGACGAACATCGCGCGGCGCTTGACCACGAAGTCGTACATCCCCGCTGTGTCGGTCGTCCCGGCGATGAACCCCTTCACGTCGGCGTCCTCGACGTACACGAACCCGAAGAAGATCGGGCAGTCCACGAGCGCCCGGTAGAGCGACGAGAGAAAATTCACTCCGAGCAGGGCCCACAAGCTGTTCCCCATCGCCGCGTGGTGCAGCTCCGCGACGCGATCGGCGTCCCGGTACTGCATCGGTCGGATGCGGCCCATGACCTCGGGATCCACGGGGAAGGGCTTCACCCGCGGCGCGGCGCCCGCCGGCGTTGCCTCGATTCCGGCGCCGTGCACTACGAACGCTCCTTCGCGAGCGTGTCGAGGAACGCCGCCTGGCTGATCGCCCGGTGCTGCGCCGCGAGGAAGTTGCCGATGGCGTCCTCGGGCTCGGTGTGGAAGCTCTCGAGGAGAAGGCGCCGCGCGAGCGTCCCCGCGACCGCGTGCATCGGGCCGAGCGCGGCGAGCGCGCGGGCGATCACGACGTCGATCTCACCGACGTCGTCGACGACGCCGAGCCGGAGCGCCTCGTCGGCGCCCAGCTCCGCGCCGGTGAGCACGAGGCGCTTGGCGTGGCCCAGGCCGACGTACTTGGCGAGCCGGAACACCGCCATGCCAGGGAGAAAGCCGAGCTTCACCTCCGGCAGCGAGAAGCGGGCCGCAGGCGTCGCGACGCGCAGATCGCACGCCAGCACGAGCTGGAAGCCGCCGCCGGCCGCCGGTCCGTCCACCGCCGCGATCGTCACCTTCGGGAGCCTCTCGAAGCGGGAGACGAGCTTCTCCCACTTGTTGAACCCGTGGATGTCGAGGGCTTCCTTCGGGTCGAAGTCGGTGAAGTCGATCCCGAGGGACTGGCCGCGCAGCACGAGCACCCTGGCCGTCGAGCGGTCCTCGAGGTGGTCGCACACCGCTTCGAGCTCGCGGATCTGCCGCACGTTGATGCGCGCGCGCTTCAGCGAGAGCGTCGCGACGTCGCTGCCGTCCTCGAAGGAGAGGGTCTCGTACATGGAAGCTCCTACCAACGGATCAGCGCCGTCTCAATCGTGGAGCCGGGTCCCATGGTCATCATGACCCCGTAGTCCCCCCGCTTCACGCGCCCCTCCTGGAGGAGACGCTGGAAGCTGAAGAGGAACGACCCGCTCGAAAGGTTGCCAAAGTCGCGCAACACCGAGTGCGTGTGCCGCACGTCGTGCTCGGTGATGCCGATGTTGTACTTGATCGCGTCGACCACCTTCTTCCCGCCCGAGTGCACGAGCCAGTGGGCGATGTGGCGCCGCTTGAGCCCGTGGGCGTCGAGCAGGCGGGTGAGCGGCTTTTCCGCGTTGGCGCCCACGACGTAGGGAATGTCACGATCAAGGTAGAAGCTGAACTTGTTCTGCTCGCCGTCCCAGTCGTAGCGCATGGCGCCGATGGCCGACGTGATGATGTGGCTGTTGAAGCCCAGGATCTTCGGCGCGAACGCGCGCTCGTCCTTCTCGGAGGCGCGCACCAGGATGGCCGCCGCGCCGTCGCCGAAGAGCCGACTCCGGACGGTGGTCGAGGGCTCCCCGACGGCGTTGACCATCACCACGAGCCTGCTTCGCTCCACTGGGCCGCCTCGGCTTCCCACCGGGGGCGAGGATCGGGGGGGCTGCGCACAAGCGTAGCCGGGGCCGGGGGCGGAGCTGCGCGTCGCCCTCAGTTTTTGAGCCCGATCGGCCCTTTTTTTCGTCGCTCGCGGGCTTGCCTCGGCGCCCGAAGCGGGTGTACGGTGTCGGCGTGTGCCTGCCACCATGCCGCTCATGCGCCCTATCCCCCTCCACGCGCGTCCAACAGCAGGCGCGCGAGCCTCGGTCGGACGAAGTCGACGAACGCGCGCGTCTGCGGCGTCACATAGCGACCTCCGAGGTGCACCAGGTTCAACGGTGTCTCCGCGGGTGAGAACGCATCAAGCACCGACACCAGTTCGCCGCGCCTCATCTCGGTCCGCATCAGAACGTCCGGGACCCGGGTGATGCCCAGACCGCGCACAGCCCCCTGCAGCAGCACCTGCCAGTCGTCCGCGACCAGCCGCGCCGACACCGCAACCTCCCGGAGCTCCTTGCCGTGCCGCAGGGTCCACGTGCGGCGGGGCTGGCCGCCTGCGCTCGCGAACACCAGGCAATCGTGACCTTCGAGGTCGGCCGGGTCCCGCGGCGTGCCACGGGCCGCCAGGTAGCCCGGGCTCGCGACGAGGCTCACGCCTCCCGAGGTCACCCGGTGCGCGACGAGGGACGAGTCCGGCAGCGGTCCGGCACGCAACGCGACATCGAAGCGCTCGGCGAGCAGGTCCACGTGCCGATCGGTGAGGTGCAGCGAGACCTGAACCGCTGGATATGCTTCGAGGAACGCGACCACAAGCGGAGCCAGGAACAACTGGCCCATCTGGGGCGTAGCCGTCACCCGAAGCCGCCCGCGGGGCTCACGCTGTAGCGCCGACACAGCCAGCTGCGCTGCCTCCAGCGTAGCGATGGCGCTCTCGGCCTGCTCGACGAAGGATGCGCCGGCGTCCGTGAGCGCGAGCTTCCTGGTGGTCCGCTGCAGGAGCTGCGTGCCGAGGCTCGCCTCCAGCTCGGAGACCTTCCGGCTCACGGTTGAATTGGGCATGCCGAGCCGCGCGGCGGCACCCCGGAAGCTGCCCGCCTCCACCACGCGCACCAGCACCATCACCGCGTTCAGGTCTAACTGCGCCATCATTGGGACAGTCTATCCAAAACCTCGATCTTGTCCCATTCCGCGAACACCATACTCTCGGACCACGCAGCGTAGGACGCGATGCGCACCAACGGCCGGTACCCGACAGGAGCTCTCGATGGACAAGGAATCTACGCCCCGCCCCCCCGGCCTCGCTGCGAAGATCGGCGCCGGCCTCATCGTGCTTTGGAGCATCCTGCACATCTGGGTGGGAGGGGACGGTCTCGCCAAGTTCTTCGCCGGCGACGTGAAGGCGCAGTGGGAAGGGTTCCTCGGCGGCACCAGGGCACCGATCGAAGCGTTCGTGCACACCACCGACGCAGTGACCGCGAACGTGCACGCCCACATGATCGTCAACTTCTGCGTCGACGTCGGGGGCTACGGCGTGCTCGGACTGGTCGCCGCGTGGCTGGTGTGGAAGCAGGCGTCCTGGCTCGGGTACCTCTTGTTCGTCGTCATCATCGGCATCGCCGACCTCGCCTTCACCTTCGCGATGGTGACGCCCGGCATCATCGTGCTGAACGCGGGAACCGTCGGCGGCCCCGTGCTGTGGGTGCTGGCGTGCGCGATCACGCCGTTCGGGCTGGCACGTCCCGGCGTGTCCCGGTGACCGCGAAGAAGGTCTGCGTGGTGGTCGGGGTCGGTCCCGGCAACGGGGCGGCGTTCGCCCGACGGTTCGCGAGCGAGGGCTACGCGGTCGCGCTCCTGGCGCGGACAACCTCGACGAGCGAGCCGCTCGCAGCCGCGCTCGGTGACGCAAGGGCGTACGCCTGCGACGTCACCGATGCAGCGTCGGTCGCAGCCACGTTCGACGCGATCGCGCTTGACCTCGGGCCGGTCCACACGCTCGTCTACAATGCGGGTTCCGGCACCTGGGGAACCGTGGAAGAGGTCACCGCCGACATGCTCGAAGGCGCGTTCCGCGTCAACACGCTCGGGCTGCTGCTCTGCACGCAGCAGGTCGTCCCCGCCATGAAGTCGCCTAGCGGGGGCAGCATCATCATCGTTGGTTCAACCGCATCGCGCCGCGGCGTCGCCCGGACCGCCGCCTTCGCGCCGGCAAAGGCGGCCCAGCGCAGCCTCGCCGAGTCGATGGCCCGCCACCTTTGGCCGCAGAACATCCACGTGGCGCTGATCATCCTCGACGGTATCGTCGACTCGCCGCGCTCCCGGGCCGCGAAGGCCGATACTTCCGCCGACTCTTTCGTGTCGCCCGAGGCAGTCGCCGACACCGCCTTCCACCTCGCGACGCAGCATGCCTCGGCGTGGTCCTTCGAGGTAGAAGCCCGTCCTTTCAACGAACCCTGGTAGGACAACAACATGTCCACCCCGCGCGCCATCGACCTCCGCACCCGCGGCACCCAGCACGGCTTCATCCGTCGCATGGTCAGCCCTGGGGACATCGGGGAACGCCTCAAACCGTTCATCTTCCTCGACTACGTCGCGGGGCAGGTCGCGCCTGGCACCGGCTTCGGCTTCCACCCTCACTCGGGCATCGCCACCTTGGCGTACCAGGTGAACGCCGACATCGCGTACGAGGACACCACGGGTCAGAAGGGCGTCGTGAAGGCATCCGGGCTCGAGTGGATGCGCGCAGGCGGCGGCAACTGGCACCAGGGAAGCCTCCACCCTCACGCCGACAGCGTGATGGGCTTCCAACTCTGGGTCTCCTTGCCCCCGGCGCTGGAAGATGGACCGCCTGAGTGCCGGTATGTCGCGCCGAAACAGGTACCGCAGGTGGTAAACGTGCGCGTGCTGCTCGGGTCCTGGGGCGGCGCGACCAACCCGATCCCCGCGCCCTCGCCGATGGTGTACCTCGACGTCGTGCTGGAAGCCGGCGAGACCTGGACGTTCCAGCCGCCGCCGCGGCATACGGTCGGCTGGGCCATGGTGTACGCCGGTCGCGCCCGGATCTGCAGCGAGGAACTCGAGGGGGAGCTTGTGGTGCTGGACGAGTCGGACGGCGCATTCTCCGTAGAGGCGCTGAAGCCGTGTCGTGTGCTGGTCGGGTGCGCGGAGAAGCACCCCTACGCGTTGGTGCTGGGCAGGTACTTGGTGCATGCCAACGCGGGGTCACTTGCGAAGGGCGAAGCCAACATCCGAGCGATCGGACAGCAACTTCGGCAGCAGGGGCGTCTTTAGCCGGCGGCCAGACCCTCGAGTCATGCCGGAGCCTGCGGAGCCTGTGGCTTTGGACTGAACTTCCCCTCGAAGGCCAGCATCTTCTCGGTGCCCCACCCCTTCGGGTCCAGCCAGAACGTTCGATACGCATTCGGCCACCCCGACCACTACCGGGAAAGCCCGTCCGAATCGCGATAGTCAAAGGTACTTCTTCGTTTTTATTCGGTTCGACGGCGACGGGTACGCCGTCCGTGGGAGGATGGGTTAGCAGCCCCTCCCCAGGACGACATTTGCCCTCCCTCCGCCTGCTCGTGGTCGGTGCCTCCCAGGGCACCGGTGCGCTCACGGTCTCGGCCGCCCTGGCGCGCGGCCACCAGGTCACCGCGTTCTCGCGCAGCCCCCAGAAGCTCGCGATCGAGCATGCGTCGCTCACGAGGCGAGCGGGGAGCTTTCACGATGCCGCCGCCGTGGATGCCGCGGTGGTGGGGCACGACGCCGTGATCGTCACCGCGGCGCCCTCGTCGCTCGCGGGGTTCAAGGAGAACCCGAACTACTTCTCGGCGGGTACCGCGCTCGTGGTCGAGGCGATGCGGCGCCACGGAGTGCCGCGGCTGGTCGTGCTCAGCTCGCTCGGGACGGGCGACAGCCGCGTGCTGCAGGGCTGGTTCATCCGGACCGTGATGATCGACGGCCTCCTGAAGCTGCCGTCCCAGGATCACGAGCGGCAGGAGGCCCTGACGCGGGCGTCCGACCTGGAGTGGGTCATCGCGCGCCCCGGGCGCCTCACCAACGGGCCGGCGCGGGGCCGCTACGTCAAGCGGGCAGAGCTCTCCCCCGTCCCCGGCTCGATCTCCCGCGCGGACGTGGCGGATTTCCTGGTCAGCGCCGCGGACTCGGACGCCTGGGTGGGCAAGGCGGTGCAGATCGGCGGATGAGCGCGGAGGAGAGCGTGCACCGAGCCGGGGCCTCGACGAGCGGACGCTGACCGACGAGGTTGGCGCGGGGTGCGCCCTCCCCGCTCGTCGGGGGCCGCTTCAGGCGGCGCGGCGTTGCCGCGCCGGTCCCTCGCCCCGCGGGAACGAAGCCGGCCGCGCGCCCAGGCGCGGCGACGGGCCCGGTGGCCTCACGCGCGACTCGCCGGAATTGCGCGGCTCCCGGTCACCGGTGCCAGGCGACGACCCCTCGCCGACCGTGGTCGTGCAGGCCCCCGGAGCGCGTGGCGACGAGGCCGCCCAGGCTCGGGGCCGTCGGATGCCCCGGGCACGGCGCTGACGAGGGAGCGCTCCGCACGACCGATCTCCACGGAGACCCACGCGCTCCTCGCCCCCCGCCGGCGGCAGGCGCGCGGGCACGACAACGGTGCGCCGCTCCACCGGCCGATCCCCCCGCTACGTCCCGGGCATGGGCTCGGGGCCCGCCGCACCCGGAACCAGACGAAGCCCGGAGGCTCGGCGTCGCGCCCCCGCCTCCGCGCCGCGCTACCGCCCCGCCCGGTCGCAGACATCGGTTCCCGGGGCGACGGCGCCCCGGAGATCGGCGTCGCTGTCCGCGAGGTCCGCGGCGACCTGCCCGGTCAGCCGCGCGATCTCGACCATGCTCGGGTAGTCGAGCTGGTCGGGCACGTCGCATCGGGCGTGGTAACAATCGGGGTCCTCGGTCCAGAAAAACAGGTACGGGATGCCCCGGGAGCAAAAGGCCTCGTTGTCGGAGAGGTCGCTCGGCTCACCGAGCCCCACGTCCAGCTCGGGATACTCCGCGCGGCGCGCCGCGACGGCGGCACGGCCCTCGGTGCCGGCGAGGCTGCCGAGGGCATAGACGGTGCCGGTGGCGCCGTAGGTGCCGATCATGTCCATGTTGACGTCGTAGACGACATCGTCCGGGGAGAAGCCCTCCGGGGGCGTGTCGAGGAAGGCGGCGGCGCCCTCCATCCCGCTCTCCTCCGCGCCGAAGGCCGCGAAGACGACCGTACGGTCCGTCGGCTCGGCCTCGGAGAGGGCCTGGGCGATCGCGAGGAGCCCGCTGACGCCCGAGGCGTTGTCGTTGGCGCCGAGGCGACCGTCCCCGAGGTGATCGAAGTGCGCGGAGACGACGACGATGTCCGAGGCGTCGCCCGCGTCGGCCCCGGGCAGGTAGCCGACGACGTTCGCCGTCTCGTGCCCCTCGGCGTCGGTGAAGGCCTGCTCGAAGGACGGCGCGCCCGGCAGCGGGCGGAGGCCGAGGCAGGCGAAGCGGTCGTGGAGGAAGGCGCGCGCGGCGTCGTCCCCGGGCGTGCCCGGCGCGCGGCCGTCGAGGGCCTCCGACGCGAGGTACGCGACGTCCGCTCGCATGGCGGCCTCGTCGAACGCCGAGTCGGGACAGGAGGGAATGGCCTCGCACGCGGAGTCCGCGCACTCCGGGCGGGGTGCGCACGCCGCGAGGCCGGCCAGCCCGACGAGGGCGAGCGCGAGGGGGGAGCGAAGGGTCATGGGCACTCGCGGAGCCGCACCCCCTATTCCAGCCGACGCCCATCCGGAGGGGATAGGGCGCATGAGCGGCATGGTGGCAGGCACACGCCGACACCGTACACCCGCTTCGGGCGCCGAGGCAAGCCCGCGAGCGACGAAAAAAAGGGCCGATCGGGCTCAAAAACTGAGGGCGACGCGCAGCTCCGCCCCCGGCCCCGGCTAC
>BJHF01000150.1 GCA_014191855.1 Deltaproteobacteria bacterium | reverse complement strand
ACCTGGGGCCGCACCACCTCGTTCGCCGAAACCCGAAGCATCAGCTCTACCAGATCCACCCCGGTGACCATCTCGGTGACCGGGTGCTCGACCTGGAGGCGGGTGTTCATCTCCATGAAATAGAGCTTCCCCGCCTCGTCTCGGAGCATCTCAACCGTACCGGCGCCGAAGTAACCCGCCTTCCGGCACGCCTCGACGACCTGCTCGCCGACGGCCTCCCGATCCGTTGGGCTCAACGCCGGCGAGGGGCTCTCCTCGATCAACTTCTGATGCCGACGCTGCACGCTGCACTCCCGCTCGCCGAGGTGCACCACGTTGCCGTGGCGATCCCCGAGCACCTGGAACTCGATGTGTCGCCCGGAGAGGATGAGCTTCTCAAGGTACAACGCACCGTCTCCAAACGCGCTCGTCGCCTCCGCCGTGGCCTCCGAGAACGCCGCGGCCATGCCCTCTGGGCCATCCACCCGCCGCATCCCCCGCCCGCCACCGCCGGATCGCGCCTTGAGCAATACGGGGTACCCGGTGGTCTCGGCCACGCGGAGCCCCTCCGCCGCGTCGACCAGCGGGCCGTCCGAACCCGGGATGAGCGGCAAACCCAGCGCCTTCATGGTGGCCTTCGCGACCGCCTTGTCGCCCATCGTGCGGATCGCCGCTGGCGACGGCCCGATGAACCGGATGCGGCTCTGCTCGCACCGCGCCGCAAACGTCGCGTTCTCCGACAAGAATCCCCAGCCGGGGTGCAGCGCCGCGCAGCGCGTCGAGCGGGCCGCTTCGAGGATCACGTCTGCGTCCAGGTAGGCGCGTGGACCGCCGATCCGCGCCACCTCCACGTCGGCGAGCCACGTCGCCTCCGCATCCGGGTCGGTCACCGCGACGACAGGCGTGATCCCCATCCGCTTGCACGTGCGCACGATGCGCTCGGCAACCTCCCCCCGGTTGGCCACGAAAACCCGCCGAAACATCGCTCAGCCGCCGAGTTCGCGGGCGAAGATCGTCCTCGCCAGGGCGCCGTCTACGTCTGCCTTGTGCGCCTTCATCAACGCGCCCATCGCTTTGCCCATCTCCTTCGGACCCGTCGCCCCGCTCGCGGCGATGGCTTCTTTCACCCACAGGAGCGTCGTGGCCTCATCGGCGAGCTGCGGCAGGAACGAATCGATGATCGCCATCTCCGCGCGCTCCACCTCCGCGAGATCTTCCCGTTTGGCGGAGACATACGACGCCACGCTGTCCTCGCGCTGCTTCTTGAGCCGGCGAAGCGACTCGATGCAGCGTTCGTCGGTGACCTCGCCCTTGCCTTCTTTCTCGAGCTCAATGAACGCGGCCCGGATCATGCGGAGCCCCGCGGTACGAGGCGCGTTCTTCGCAAGCATCGCGGCCTTCAGTTCAGCGGACAGCTTCTCGACGAGCATGGACATCCCGATCTCCCAGAACCGGCGGGCTATCCCGGGAAGGGCCCGCGCGCCGCCTCAGGCGCCGGAGGTGGGCTCGGACGCAGCTCCGGGCCCGGGCTCATCGTTCTCGCGCCCGCTCGCGATGAGCCGAACGACCATCACCAGGAGCGCCAGGGCCAGGGTGCCGACCGCGGCGAGCACGATGAAGCGCTGCCCGGCGGCGAGGACGGGGCCGGAGATCGCTTCTGGCTCGCCGAGGGAAGCTGCGTCGAGTCGGCGCTCGAGCAGCTTCCCGGTGAGCAGCGCCAGGTCGTAGCTCGGAGCGTCCATCCCCGGCGCGCCGTAGACCAGCCGCGAACCCGCAGGAATGTGTGCGCGTAGCTCCCATTCCGGGAAGGTGACCTCCACGCTGGACACGGTGAGCGCCGCGTTGTCGCCATTCTCGATCCGCACGAGCAGCTCGCGCCCCACAATGTCGTCGATGGCTACGGCCAACGCGCCGCCCTGCTCGTCGCCGACCCAACGCACGGTGCGGAGCGGCTCCGTGATCGCGCCACGATCGCGGAGGATGGTGACCTGTCGGGCAAACTGATTTCGCGACGTGTACAGCCGCACGGTCGCCACCGGCGCGTCCGCGTTGCCCAACGGCACCCGGATGAGCGAGGCAGTCCCCTCCTCTTCGCGCGTGAAGTCCCCGGTTTCCCATACGGTTTCCCGCCCCGTGCGGCGCAGCACGAACGGCACCTGGCGCCCCTCGGCGTCCACCACCCGCACGTCGCGCAGGTCCGGGCGCCCGTTCGCCAGCACCTCCCGATCCAGCGGGACGCGCAGCCACCCCTCGCCGACGATCGGGCGCTGCCAACGCCAGCGCACCAGCGGAAGCACCGACCCCGCCTCATCGACCCCCTCCCGCTCTTCCTCGGCGATGTAGTCCGGGTTGGGCTCTGGCAGTGGCGCGGCGATGAGGGCCGTGGCGTTCCGAAGCAGGTCCACCCGGGCATAGGCCAGATCGCTCGAACCAGCCCGGGCCTCGGCGCCCACGAACAGCATGTGCGGCCCCGTTCCGGCGTCCCGAAGCACCAGCTCCGCGCCCTGGCTGCACACCTCAAAGCCCTCGACCGGTAACAAACGCCCATCGTCGGCCGCGATGTCCACGGCGAGGGCATCTGTCGCGAGATCGAGGTCCGAAATGGTGGAACGGTCGATGGCGGCGCCGCCAAACGTGACGCGCCGGATCCGGTGGCTGCTCCCGTACTGATCTCGCGCCTCCGTGGGCACAGCGATCATGACGTTCCGGTCGAACATGTCGGTTGGGCTCAGCACCCGAACGCTCTGCACCCGGCGAGGGCCGCCAAGCTCCACCGCGTACCTTGCGAATCCCGACTCCGTGAGCGCGGGGGCCGTGAGCGCTTCCACCGTCTCGCAGAACGGCGGCACATACTCTGGCGCCCGCGACTCGCCGGTGACCCCCTGCAAGTGTAGGTCCGACCTGACGGTCCAGGGTCCACGCGAGCTGGGAACCTCGAAGGCGTCGAGCGTTACCTCCTCGCCGTCGATCAGCCCCGTCGCGAACGTGGCCTGGCCCAGATTGTCCACCATCACGCGGATCGGGTGGATCAGCGAACCACCATAGTCCAGGTGCAAGGTCTGGACCGGACGACTGCTGGGCCCGACGCGCCACTCGTGGTCGCCCGTCGGCCACATGTCGAGGCGCTCGGTTTCCGTCACGAGCGGCTCCGTAACGGCGACCGTGAACGCGACGTCAACCCCCGCGGCGTCACGCAGGCGCAGCGTCGCATCGAGGGAAGCTGGGTTCGCGCCGACGATCTCGGGGGGGAGCTGCACGCGCACGATCCCCTCGGCCGGCAGCGCGAGCGTGGTGCGGGCGGGGGCATCCGAAACGCCGTCGGCAGCCAGGGCGATGGAGAAGAGAACACCGATCATGGCGTAGGCTCCGGAGGGGGTTCCTTGGGTTTCTGGTCGCCCTTGGCCAACCACGCGAACGCAACCGCGGCGGCGAGGAGGGTCACGGCCATCCCGGCGAAGGCCCCGACGCGAGCGAACCCGGACAGGCTCCACACGTCCACGAGGAACACCTTCCCCGCTCCCACCACGGCAAAGGCCAGACCGCCGAGGCGCACAGCGCGGCTGTGCTTACGAATTCCGATCACGATGAGCATGAGCCCATACCCGCCCCAGCTCAAGGATCGCACCATCTCCTCGCCGAGCCGCTCGCTGCGGAAGGAGAGCTGCGAGTCCCGGGCGAAGGCGTGGGCGATCTCGAGGTTCACCAGCGCAAATCCCGTGAGGATCGCGACGGTTCGGAGCCCGACCTTCAGCCACCCCTGCGGGAACCACCGCGCCGCGATGAGCAGGCACACAGTGGGAACTCCCCAAGTATACAGCGTCCAGTTCAAGAGCGGGAGCCCCTCCCCGCGCCCATACTCCAGGGCCCAGGGGTTGAGGAGCAGCCGCGCCGCCACGAGGGCACCGAGCAGCGCCCCGAAGCCGACGAACAGCGGGTGCGGGAGCCGGCGGTTCGTAAACGCGAGCAGCGCGACGAGGAGCGACCAGCCCACCGTGAGCCAGGCGTCGTGAAGCTGCAGCGGCACCGCGCTCGCGACACCGAACAGGGTGACGAGCACCAGGAGCACGACCTCTTTCTCGGCGAGACTGCTTTTTGCGGCGCGCACCAGGACCAGCGCGCCGAGGAGGGTGTTTGCGCCCAACAAGACGGGCAACACACCATCCAACTCCGGGCCTACAGCCGCCTGCCACACCACGTACAACGGCCACGCGAGCGTGAGCGGGGCGACGGCGGCCGTCGCGGCCGTCGCGAAGTCGCCGCGCTTCGGGGCGAGGAACGGCCCGACCGCAAGCGCAAAGTACAACGGCAACGTTGAGAGGAGAACGGCGCCGATCTCCCCCTCGATCTCGCGCTCACCAAGGCCGCCGAACAGCGGAAGCGGGGCGAGCAGCGCGGTGAGGAGCAGCGGGAGACGACTCCCCGTGCGCACGGCGCCGAACACCCCCGCGCCGAGCAGCCCGAGAACGAGCATCGGGAGGTTCGCCGCGGGGAGCGGAGCGATCTGGGCGCTCAACCCAACCGTGAGCGAGGCGAGCGCGAGCACGATCAACCCCGCTTCCAGCGCGCCGCTCGCGAACGCGAGGCCCACGACAGCGGGCGCCACGACGCTCACAACGTCCCACCGGGGGGTGCCTGCGAGGACCCAACTGAACGCGAAGATCACGGTTCCGAGGCCGACGACCGCGCCAGCGGCGATGCGGCTCGGGGCGGCCGCCCGTAGCACCGCGGGGAGCGCGAACGCGCCGAGCGCGAGCCAGGCCGCGCCGATCCAGGCGGTGGCGCCGAGGTTCCAGGTGAGCGGGAGGGAAGACGCCGGATCGATCCGGAGGGGATCGGTCGGCGTCGCAAGGCAGGCGGTCGCGACCAACCAGAACAGGAGGGCAATCCCCAGTGCACAAACAGTCGTGACCGTTGACGACATCGACGCGTCGCGACGACGCGCGACGAGGAGGTATCCAGCGACGAACACCAGCGCGGCGCCGAGGCCCACCGGCACCTGATCCGGCGCGCGGAAGCTGGCGACCCAGCCGAGGTAGAGCACGACGGTGACGACGCCCGAGACCGCGACCAGATCCGGCCAACGACGACGCCACGCCGCCAGCAACAGGCCCCCATCAAGCAGCGTGAGGTAGGCGAAGAACGCGACCGCCTTGTTCTCGCCGGTGGAGAGAAGGAGCGGCGTGGCATATCCGCCGATCATGGCGAGGTAGGCGACAAATCGGCTGCCGCGGCGCTCGGCCATGACCATCGCGACGACGGTGACGCCGACCATGGCGGCGAACGTCGTGGGCTGGCCGATCAGGCCCCACCGCGCGTGCCCGGCATACAACGTCGAGAACAGGATGGAGGCGCCGGCTCCCGACAGCGCCGCAGCGGGTGTGGGGTACTTGCGCCAGTGGAGAAGCTCGGCCACGAACCACGCGCCCGCGCCCACAGCGATCCCCCCTGCGAAACGCGCGGCGGGGCCGAACCACCCGTGCGCGATGGCCTCGCGTAGCCCGAACAAAACCGCCACCACCAGGGCGAGCCCAGCGAGACCGGCGAACACCCAAACGGCGCCTTTCTCGATGATCGAACCGAGGTCGATCGGGGCGGCGGGCGGTGGCGCGGGCGGGCGCGCACGAAGCGGGGGCGGAGCCGGCGGCGTGGTGGCGGGGGGCGGCACCGCGGCCGGCAGGTCGATCGTGGGTGTTGTAGCGGTCCATTCCGGGGTGGCAGGCTGCCCAGCCGCGGCCGGCGCAGCGGCGCCTCCGGGGGCGCTCCCCCCGGTCGGCGCGTTCGCGGCGGCCGGCACCTCGGTCGAGGGCGCGGCGGGTGCCGAGGCGGCGGCCCTCGCCGCCGCGATCACTGCATCCACCCGCGGGGACGCCAGCGCCTGCAGCTCCGCTACGGCCCGCGACGCCCGCTCCGCCTCGGCCCGCGCGCCACGCGCGGTCACCAAAGCCACGATCGCCATGATCAAGCTGGGGAGGAAGAGGACTACGCCGCCGCAGACCAGCCCGGACAGAAAGTCGTCCATCGGCGCCAGCCTAAGCCATCGGCGCCGGCCAGTTCGTCAAGTTCAGCCGGAATCGTCACCGTCGTGCCACGGCTCGCGGCCGCGCCTCGGCCGCCGGGAGGCCGCCGATCAGCTCAGCCCGCCATCCACGATGAAGGTCTGCCCGGTAACGTAGCTCGCGCCGGGGCCCAGCAGGAACCGCACGATCGGGGCGATCTCCTCGGGTTTTCCGAGGCGGCGCAGCGCGATCATCTGTTTTACGTGGTCGAGCAGCTCGGTCGGCAGCCCGCGGGTCATGTCCGTGTCGATAAATCCCGGCGCCACCGCGTTCACCCGGATCTGACGCCGCCCCAGCTCCTTCGCCAGCGAGCGCGTCATCGCGATTACGCCGGCCTTCGCCGCGGCATAGTTCGACTGCCCGGCGTTGCCCATGATCGCCGAGACGCTGGTGAGGTTCACGATGGAACCCCTCCGGCGGGGCAGCATCGCCGTGGCCGCCGCGCGGCACATCCGGAAGCTGGAGCCGAGGTTGGTGGTGATCACGTCGTCCCAGTCCTCATCGCTCATCCGGAGCAGCAGGCCATCGCGGGTGATCCCCGCGTTGTTGACCAACAATTCGGCGCCGCCCTCCGCCTCCGCCACCGCGAGCAGCGCATCGACGCCCGCCTGCGTGGACACATCCGCTTGCACCGCAATCGCGTTCCCGATGAGCCCCACCACTTCCGCGGCCGCTTCAGCGTTCCCCTTGTAGTTCACGATCACCCGGGCGCCGGCCCGCCCGAGCTCAAGCGCGATCGCCCGCCCAATTCCGCGACTCGCGCCGGTCACGATCGCTACCTTGCCCGTGAGCTCCATGACCATTCCCCCCGCCGCGGCGGCCGTTAGCGCACGATCACTGGCCGCGTTCGTCCATGATGCCGTCGCCGTCGTTGTCCTTGCCGGTCTTGATCACGGAACCTGCTTCGTCCAGGTACTCCCAGAAGTCGATCTTGCTGTCGGCGTTCGAGTCCCGCTCCTTGCGGCGCACTTTCCCGCCCTCGTAGTAGCTGAACAAGTCGAAGCTGCCGTTGAAGTCGGTGTCTTTCTCCGTCATGGAGCGGCGCCCTTGGATGTAGTGGTCCACCACGTCCGCGCGCCCGTCGAAGTCCCCATCCATCTCTTCCACGACGCGAAGCCCCGCCTCGTCGAACGACGTGCGCACGTCCACTCGCCCGTCGCGATTCAGATCTACGTCCTTCTTGAGCAGAAGCTTGGAGCCGCCGCCTTCCCGGTAGTAGTTGATGATGTCCACCTTCGCGTCCCCATCAAGGTCTACCTCCTCCTGGGTGAGGCCGTCGGCCGTTACGCGGCTGGTCAACACCCCGGCAGTCCCTTGCGGAAGTGGGCCGGGAGCCGAGGTAATGGACGCGGTGGGGTTGCCCCCCGTCTGGGTTGGGCAAGCGAGGAAGGTGAGCGCAAGCAGCATCCGCGGTTCTCCACCGAAACAAGAACGCCCCCGTATAACCCGCCCGCGGGATAGCCGGTAAGAATGCAGTCGACCGACAAGAAGCACCTGCTGATCGTGGACGACGAGCCCGTGATCCTCCAGATCCTCAAGGCCGTCTTCGAAGAGGAGCCGTGGCGGCTCACCCTGGTGGGCACCGGCAGTGAAGCGAAGCGGATCCTCGAAGCCGAGCGGGTCGATCTCCTCCTCACCGACAAGAATCTGCCCGACGTCAGCGGGCTCGAGCTCCTCCGCATTGCCAAGGCTCGCGAGCCGCTGTGCGAGGTCATCATCCTCACCGGCTACGGCTCGTTGGAAACGGCGTTGGCGGCCATGGAGCTGGATGCATTCGACTACGTGCTCAAGCCGCTCAACAACGTGTTCGACATTCGTAAGAAGGCGCGCCAGGCCTTCGCCAAGCAGGATGTAGCGCTGGAGAACCGAAGGCTGATCCTGGAGCTCCGCGAGAAGAACTCGGCGGTGGAGGCCGCGTTGGAGGAAACCCGGGCGCTGCAGGCCGAGCTCATCCAGTCCGAGAAGCTGGCCGGCATCGGCACCCTCGCCGCCGGCATCGCGCACGAGATCAGCTCGCCGTTGTTCGGGATCATGGGCCTCGCCGAGGCGATCGCAGACGAGCCCGATCTCCCGCTTGCGCAGTCATACGCCAGGGACATCGTGGAATACTGCCGCTCGGTGCGGGATATCGTCGTGGAGCTCTCCAGCTACTCCCGCGCCGCAAGCAACGAATACCTCACGACGGTGGAGCTCACCCGCGTCATCCACGACGCGCTGCGTCTGGTGGAGCGCAGCTCGGATGTGCGCAACGCCCGCTTCGAAACAAACGTGGAACCTGAGCTTTTTTTGAACGCGCGCACGAACGAGATTCAACAGGTATTCGTGAACCTCGTGAAGAACGCGGCCGAGGCGGTGAACGAGTTGGAGGGCGGCGGCGTGGTGCGGATCTCCGCGGGGCGCACCGGAAACACGGTCTGGGCCACGGTTTCGGACACGGGTCCGGGGATCGACGTGGAGAAGCAGCGAATTATCTTCGACCCGTTCTACACCACGAAGGCGCCGGGAAAGGGCACCGGTCTCGGGTTGAACATCGTCTACCGCATCGTGACCAAGTACCGTGGCACGATCACGGTGGACTCTCGGCCCGGCCAGGGAGCCTTGTTCGAGCTGCGGTTCCCCGTCGAGCGGTAGCGGGCTCCGATGCGTCTAGGCGCGCAGATCCGGCTGTTCGTGCTGCTCACCGGCATACTGCCCCTCGGAATCCTGGCTTTCGCGGCAAGCCAGATCGCCCACGACGAGTTCACCGAGTCCCTCACCCGCGAACAGATCGCAACGGCCACGCAGCTGGCGGTCGGGCTCGGCCGTGCCCTCGACGAGCAGGAGCGGGTGATCGCCGCCCAATTCGGCAACTTCCGCCTGGATGTCGCGCCCGACGAGGCCCGGACGGCGTTTCTCGTGAGCACCTGGCGTTTGTTCCCCGACGTCGCGATCGCCGCGCTGATCGATGCAGGTGGTGGAGACGCGGTCGCCCCCATCTTCGCCACCAACGAACGCGAGGCGCAGGGACATGACGTCGTAACGGGCGAGCGCGCTGCACAATTCCGTTCCTCGCTGCCCGCGGCCGCCGCAACGGGCGTTACGCGTGGGGCGCCGTACATCCCGGATTCAAGCGGAGAAGCTGCCGTTCCCGTGGTCTTCACCTCGCCGTGGGGGGATGGCATGACCCTCGGCGTGGAGCTCTCGCTCCGCCCGATGCGTACGATGCTTGAGGAGGTCGCCGGCGAAGACCGGGGCGTGTTGCTCGTGGATTCAGGCGGTGAGGTCTTTCTGGTCGCTGGCAGAACGCTCGTTGATCCCTCGCGGCTCGCGCCGCTGCTGCGGAGCGCCGCTGCGGACGCGCGCGTGGACGACGAGGTGGTCGTCGCCCTGGCGCAAGTCCCCGGCCGCGAATTGGTCGTCGTCGTCGCCGCCGAGGCTTCAGACGCGGATGCGGTGCTTCAGCGCGTCCTCCAGCCGACCTGGTACATCGGCCTGATCTCGCTGATCGCCGCCACCGTGGCCGGCTCCTTGCTCGGCCGAAGCATCACCCAGCCGGTCCTCGGGCTCCGCTCGGCGGCCCAGGCGGTGGGCGCTGGCGACCTCGCTCGACGCGTGCCGGCCGAGGGCGGAAACGAGCTCACGGACCTCGCGCGGTCGTTCAACCAGATGACGGAAGCGCTCGCTGCCAACCGCGACGAGATCGCCGCGAAGAACGAGGAGATCGAGTCGTTCAATCGGGAGTTGCAGGAGCGCGTGGACGAGCGAACGCGCCAGCTCCGCGAAGCTCAGGCGCGGCTCGTGCAGTCCTCGCAGCTGGCGGCGGTGGCCGAGATGAGCGCGGGGCTCGCCCACGAGCTGAACAACCCGATGGCGGGGCTGCTCGGGATGGTGCAGTTGGTGAAGGCACGGCGGGACGGCACGCCAGACGCCGCGTTGCTCGCCGCCGCGGAGTCCGAGGCGCTGCGTTGCAAGGAGATCGTCGCATCATTGCTTCGTTTCACGGCGTCGCCGCGGCCAGCGGGTGAGCGCGAAGCGGTGGATCTGGGTGCCTTGCTCACGGACGTGGCTTCCCTCGCCGGCAGCTCCTTCCGCCAGCGGGACGTCGCCTTGATCCTAGATCTTGGCCCTACCGCCCGTACCCTCGGCCAGCCCGACGAGCTGGGGCGCGCCTTCGCAGGGGTGCTCGGCGCGCTCCGCACGGCCGCCGCGCCGGGTGCTACGTTGCGGGTCAGCATGCCCACGCCAAGCGATCCCGAAACCGTGGAGCTGAGGTTTGAGCTGGATCGGCTCCACGACAACC
>BJHF01000149.1 GCA_014191855.1 Deltaproteobacteria bacterium | reverse complement strand
GACGGAAGCGCGTGCCCGTCACGACGACGCAGGCTTGGCGGTGGGACACGCCACACGGCGAGATCCCAGCGATCCTACCGGTAGAAACGCCTGGGATCGAATCGGGCGAAATCGGTGGGATGGGACAACTCTTCGGGCAAACCGTCCGAAACCACCAGCGCGCCGACGACATTGCCTGTCGTTACGGAGGGGAGGAGTTCGTGGTGGTCATGCCGGGGTGCATCGGCACTGAAGCCGTCGTCGCCGCCGATCGACTCCGAACGGCCCTGGCCGCGGCGTTCACCGGAACCACGCCGCCGTTCACGGTGAGCTGCGGCGTGTCGGACTCGACCATGGAGTCCAGCTTCGACGACATCCTCCGCGCCGCCGATGGTGCGCTGTACGCGGCGAAGGCGCGGGGGCGGGATCAGGCGGTGATGGCCGGCACCCGGTGAACGGCGCGAGCCACCCCGAATCGGGTACACTCTGCGCATGGCCGAGCCCGCGATTCGTCGTCACTCCTACCCGGAATACCTGCGCGTCGAGCAGGAGACCGGCATCAAGCACGAGGGGAACCGAAGCCTACGACCGCGGCGAGAAATGGAGCCACTACCGCAAGCTCCCCTCGCTCCGCGAGTACGTGCTCGTCTCCAGCCAACGCATCGCCGTCGAGGTGTTTCGGCGCGGCCTCGACGGCGAGTGGATCTACAACTCCTACGGCCCCGGCGAGCGTGTTTCCCTGCCCTCGCTTGAGCTTGAGCTGGCGGTAGATGCGATCTACTCGGGCTGGGCGGAGCTGCACGCGGCAGAGACGCCGGAGGCTTCAGGCGGGAGGCTTTAGGGCGAGAAAGCCGAGGCTGTAGCTGGGCGATGTTCAAGGCCGGGACTCGGGGCCAAGGGGCGTCGCTGAACATCGCAGTGGCGAATCACGCTGACGCCCTCCGCCTCCGGCCTACTCCCCGCCGGCCGGCACTGCCTTCTTCATCGGTCCGCCCGGCGGCATCATGCCAGGCCGTGGCATTCCCGGCGGCATTCCCGGCATTCCCGCCGGCCGCTCACCCATCCCCGGGGGCCCGCCCATCGGCGATCCAGGGGGGGCATCCGGGGCCGGCGGCTTCTTCTCATCCGGCGGGGGCTCGCGCCCTTCCAGGATGTCCTCCACCTCGTCCGCCGTGTCGGCCACCGCGGACTTGGTGAGCTTCACCAGGCCGCGCGTGAAGTCGCTGTTGGCGAACCAGTCGTCTTCCAACGCCAGCACGTGGAGCGTTTCCGTGGGCTTGCCCTGAACGCTGAACGCAAGGTCGAACGCCGCGGAAGGCGCGACCGGCTCGTCGCCGGCTTGCACGTAGCTCTGCGACTTGAGCTTGAGCGCTTTCTCCAGCCAGTTCGCGAACGTCTCGTCCTTCTTCCCCACCTCGTCGGTGCCCGGCGTCGGGAGGCGCTCCCACCAGTCGGCGGCGCGGTCCTCCTTGTTGTGTTGGAGCCAGGAAACGCTCTTTCCGCCCTTGGAGAGCGTGATGTTGTCCAGCTCCTCGACCTTGTACGAGAACACGTTGCGCTCGGGCAGCCGGGTGGCCGCGAACTTCAGCGGCTTGATCAGCTCGTCGTCCACCACATAGTAGCGGCTCGACTCGCGATGCTTCGCGTAGAGGTCCTTGGCGCCGTACGTCTCGCCGCCGATATCCAGCGTCGCCGTCTTGCTGCCAGCGGTCACGGCCAGGCTCGTCGTCGGATCCTTCAGCCCGAAGGCTTCGATCTTCGTTTCGTCCACGCCCACGAGCTCGCGCATCGCCATCATCGGTGCGAGGCTCTCGATGAGCTTGTCGCCCGCGCTCCCCGCCTTGAAGCTCGTGACCTTCGTTTCCACCGGCGGCGGCGGCTCGCCTTCCTTGCCCTTCTTCTGTTTGTGCTCGGTCACCGTTACCCAGCCGTAGGTGCCGAGCGCATCTTTCCGAAGCTCAACCTTCGCGTCCGCATCGGGCGAGGCGAAGAGGATCGAGGTGAGATCCTCCTTCTTCTCCTCAAGGAGCGGAACGCCCTGCTTCTCGGCTTTGCCGTCGTCCGTCGTGTACCGCACCCAGCTCAGGCCCATGCCCACCACGAGCACGCCGCCGTACATCATCCATGGCCGAATCATGCTGCACCCTTCGTTTTGCGGCTGTTCACGCGCATCGCGCCGGCCGCGAACACCAGGCTCGGGAGGAGCAGGCTGGTGCCGTAGAACCACAAGGACTCATCCTCCTTGGTGTGCTGGATCTTCACGTCCTCTTCGTTCTCCACCTCTCCGCCGATCGCCGGATCCTGGGTAAGCCAGGAAACCGTGTCTGCGATGAAGTACGCGTTCGCGGCGTTGCGAATGAAGAAGTTGCTTGCGAACGTCGCATCGGAAACGACGGCCGTGCGCCATGCCTTCTTGTCCGCGTCCGTCTTTGGGCCCTCGGAGATCGCCGCCACGCTCAGGCCGCCGCGCTTCTCCGTGTCCTTGTCGAACTCGTAGTTGGCGTTGAGATCGTGGAACCAGTCGGGCATGCCCTTGATGGTCACCGTCACCTTGCCCGGCTGGCCTTCAAGCTCCGCAATCGACCCGGCCCCGGGGGTGATCACCACCGCCTCGTTGCTGTGTTTGCTGAGCGTCGTGACCGACTCGTGCGAGGTGAACTTGTTGGTGCCGATGTTGAGGTGATCAATCAGGCCGCGCGAGAGCGGCAGGAAGCTCTTGTCGGAGACGACGGGGGTGCCGTCGAAGCTGACGCCGCCGAGCTTGGCCAGCGCCGAGAAGTCCTCGGTGCCGGGCTCGAGGGCGATGAACAGGGCGCCGCCCTGGTCGCGGAACGCTTCCAGCGCGGACACCTCCTCGGGGAAGAACGCCTTCTTCGGGCCAACCACGAACACGATCGCCGCGTCGTCTGGCACGGTCTGCGCCAGGCCGTCGTCGATGCCGAGCTCCTTCACCTTGAAGTTCAGGCCTTCGAGCACCTTCTTGAGGGACTCGATGTTGCTCTTGTCGTCAACCGCCGCCTTCCAGTAGAACTCGTCGTGACCGACGGTGAAGTAGGCGGTGCGCTTCTCGTGGCTGAGCTTCAGGATGGCGGTCTGCACCTTGCCATCGAGCTTGCGGAGGTCCTTCTTGGCGGCGTCGAGCTTGTCGCCCAGTTTGATGATCTCCACCTTGTCGCCCATCACCAGCGCCACGTTGCCGTTGTCGCGTACCTTCCACTCCTTGGCCTGCTCGGGGTCCATGGCGTGGTCCATCACCTCGACGCTCAGGTTCGCACCTTCAAGCTCGTCAAAGTACGGCTGCACCTCGGTGAGCACTTCGCTCCCCGTGGGGAAGAACAGCACCACGCGGATCGGCTCCGCGAGCGCATCCACCGCCTTCGTCGTGGCATCGCCCACGGTCGTGGTTTTGAAGAAGCTGAAGTTGAAGGTTTCGTTGTACTCGTGGGCCAGCCAGTTGAGCGGGAACAACATCCCGATGCCGAGCGCCACGGTGAGCCCGCCTTCCCAGGCTGCGCTCATGCGGAGCGGATGCACGCTGTGCGGGCTCGCCGCAAGCGTACGATTCAGGCCAAACGCCGGTAATGCGCCGACGAGCCATACCAGGGGGATCATCGCCCGGCAGGCCGTGACGAGGTGCTCCTCGGTGTCGTGCTCAAGCGCGAGGCCCTCGAGCACCATCTTGGACTGCAGTACGTAGAACAGCAGGCTGGAGGCCGAGAGCGCGGTGAACGCCAACGCAAGCTTGGTAGCCGTCGGATGCCGCGCGAACGTGCTCAGCCGCGAGGCGAGCGCGCCGACGACGAACACCGCACCGAGCCCATCGAGCGCGTAGCGTACGGCGTCGGAATCCGACACCATGCGCTCCGCCAGGAAAACACAGAGGCTACCTAGCAGATAGAAGATGGTCGCCGGGTTCATTCCCACCTCCGCGCGGTCAACGACTGGGTGGCGAGCAGCAGGAATCCAAAGGTGACCGAAACGAAGTACACCACGTTCTCCGTGTTGATCCGACCGTCTTCAAAGGGGGCGAACTGCTTCGCGTAAAATGCCGCGCTCGAGAACAGCTCCTTGAACGGGGAGTCGGTGAGCTTGGCGAGCCAGTGGCAGAACACGAACAGCAGAACCAATACGCCGCCGATCGCCGCGGCGAGGATCTGATTGCGGGAGATGGAGCTGGCCCAGGTGCCCATCGCGACGCCCGCCGAGCACATCAGCATCACGCCGAGATACCCGACCGCGATCTGCGCGTACCCGATCTTGCCGTTCACGAAGATCATCGCCGGCATGTACAGCGTGAGCACATGCACGAGGCCCATGAACATCATGGCGCTGAGGTACTTGCCGAGCACGAGCTGCCGGTCGGAGAGCGGCGAGGACTCGAGGAGCACCATCGTGCCTGTCTGCCGCTCTTCGGCGAAGAGGCGCATGGTAACGAACACGCCGATGCCGAGCGCGACACCGCCCGTGTAGAAGAAGAACTTCGACAGGACGTCGGCCGAATACTGCGCCGTCGTGGTGAGGGCGAGCGCCTGGAAGAACAGGCCATCCAGCAGGAGGGCGACGAAGATGATCGTCCACCCCCAGTAGGTGTTCACGTACGCGGCGAGCTCGCGCCGCGCGACCAGCATTATTCCCCTCATGCCGTTGCCCCCTGCGTGAGCCCGAGGAACACGTTCTCGAGCTCAGAATCGTCTTCAACCATGCGGCGAACGCCCACTCCGGCGGTAACCAACGCGGCCACCACCTTCTCGCGCTGATCCTCGCTCAGCGCAACGTGGAGCTTCACGAGCCCCTCGCCGTCCGGCTCGATCGCGACCTTGATCGCGGCGGAAACACTCTTGAGCGCGCTGGTTACCAGCTCAGGCGTGCCCCGCAACTGGAAGGTGAGGCGCGTTCCACCTTTCGCCGTCGCAGCCGCCGAGAGCTCAGCCACACCCCCAATTGCGTCGATCTGGCCGTTCTTCAGCACCAAAACCCGATCGCACGTCTCGGCGATCTCGCCGAGGATGTGGCTCGAGATGAGCACGGTGCACTCCTTGCCGAGATCGCGAACGACCTGGCGCATCTCGACGATCTGCCGAGGGTCGAGGCCCGAAATCGGCTCATCCAGGATCACAAGGCGCGGCTGGTGGATGATCGCCTGGGCGATGCCCACGCGCTTCTTGTAGCCGTGGCTGAGCTCCGCGATCACGCGGTGCTGCATGTGCTCGATCTGGCAGACCTTCAGCACGTGCGGCATGCGGGCCACCACTGCGTCGGCCGAGCGGCCCTTGAGCTGGCCCACGTAGAGCAGGAACTCGTAGACCGTCATCTCCTTGTAGAGCGGAGGATCTTCGGGGAGATAGCCGATCGCCGACCTGAAGTCGGCGTTCGCCGCGATCAGGTCCGTACCGTCGATCTTCACCGATCCGGCCGTGGGGATGATGAGCCCCGCGAGGATCTTCAGGGTGGTGCTCTTCCCCGCGCCGTTCAGGCCGAGGAAGCCGACAATTTCGTTCTCCGCGATGGTGAACCCGAGGTTCTCCACTGCGCGACGGTTGCCGTAGTAATGCGTGAGCCCTTCGACACTGATCATCGGGAGTTGCGCTTGGGTTGAGGGTGCCGGCGGCGCTTATGGCCGGCGCGCCCCGCCCGCCACCCACCCCGAGTCTCGATTCGTAAAACGGCGGCTACACGATGCGGGTTGGACCCTCGCTCGTCGAGATCCTCAGCATCTTCACGGCTTGCCCCCGGCCTTTTACGAAGTGTTCCTCCACCTTGTCCAGCGGCAGCCCGGCGAGCTCGAGCGTGCGTTCGCCGATCACGATCTCTCCGCGCGCAGCGAGGCCCTGAATGCGCTTCCCCACGTTCACCGCATCCCCGATCGCGGAGAACTGCACCCGTGCTTCGCCACCAACGTGCCCCACGACGCACTCCCCGGAGTTCACCCCGATCGTAAGCCCCAACGTCGGCAACTTGCGCCGCGCGCGCTCCGCGTTGAGCAGCCCCACCACCACCTGCATGTCCCGCGCACACTTCACGGCGCGCGAAGCGTGGTCCTCCGTGGGGATGGGCGCCCCGAACAGGACCATCACCTCGTCGCCCATGAACTTGTCGATGGTGCCATCGTTGCTGTGGGCCACGCGCACGAGCTCGTCGAGGTAGTGCGTGAGCGTTGAAACCGTCTCTTCCGCCGTGGCAACCTCCGAGAACCGGGTGAAGCCGCTCAGGTCGGCGAAGAGGACCGTGACCTCGCGCTTCGCGGTGACCAGCGCGTCGGGCCCCCGCTCCAGGATCAGCTTCGCCACCTGGGGCGAAAAGTATCGGGCGAGGCCGGGATCCATGTGGGGGGCATCGAGAGGATCGGGCCTTCCAGCCTCGGGATCCTCACTTGAGCGGGCGCGAAACAGGAGCCGCAGCGTGGCCGGCGCAAGCACCACCAGGTACGCGTAGGTCGCGACGCCGATGGCCACGAGCATCGTGAGCAGCGAGAGCAGCTCTGCCAGCGTATTACGCCCGGGAACCAGAAGAACGGCTGCGAACGCGAAGCTGGCGACGGCGGCCACGGACCACACCAGGGGCGGGAAGAGCCTGGGAGCCCAGCCGGCAAGCACGTCCAGCGCGCGCTTCACGGCGTTCTCGGCGCAGCATGCACACGACCCGCTCCGACCTCGGCCGCCAGGGCGCGGAGGTAACGCACCCCTTCACGGGCGTGCGGCAGCGGATCGCGGGGGTTGTACATGCGGAAGTGGTTGCCGAGGTCGCCCGGCCTCTCGTAGCCCGACCGCGTCGTCTCTACGAGAAACGCCATGACCCCATAGGTGCCGTAGAGGTGGTCCAGCTCCATCCCGAGCCCTCGGAACACGAAGCCCCAGCGGCTCAACTGCCGGGGTTTATACGGGTGCTCCACCATGGCGGCCTGCATCGTGCGGCCGAGACGGTCGAATTCGGCGAGGTCCTCCACGCGGTTCCAGCGCCCCGCCCAGGGGTAGTAGAAGAAGCCGCCGAAGGCGTGCAACGACACGGCGGCATCGAAGTGTTCGGTGGCTGCGAGGTGGTCGATCGCCACGCTCTCGGGTTGCGACAGCGGCCCGGGGCTCACGGTGTAGCGCGCCGGGATCAGCGCCTTCCAAACCGCGTTGCTCTCGCGGTTCACCGGAAAGTCGCGGTTCAGATCCACCTGCCGGGCGTTGCCGCGGCGGTACACGTTCTTCCCCTCCAACAAGTCGTGCTCCACGCGGTCGCGACCATCCACGTTCAGGCTCGGGATGACCACCAGCTCCACACCGGGGATGGGCGTCGCAGCAAAGTCGTGGATGAACGCCGTGGCCGCCTCGGTGGGCACCCACTCCAGCGCGTGGATGTTCGCGAACACCAGCATCTTCCCGCGGATCGGGGCGCCGGGATCGCGGAGCCGGAACCCCCAGATGGGACGATCCTCGACCGAGCGGCCCACGAGAAACGGCGCCACGACCGCGGGCCGGCTCGCCACGACCGGTACCAGCTCCGCCGCGACGTCCGCCGCGAACCGGTATCGGGACTCCGGCCGGGGACCGCTCCCGAATCCGACTGGAGGAACCAGCGCCTCTGCCCAGCTCAGCCACTCCACCGCCTGCGGTGCGCAGGCCCCGCACGGCGTGGACGCCCACGCCACGGTGGCAGCAAGCAGCGCGCCAAAGGCCATGCTTCGCGACGTAACCGAGCCCGGCCCCGGTTAGCCCTCCCCCTCGATGGCCTGGACCCTCCGATACGACCTCGGCACGCTGGTGCTCGAGGGCGCCGATCCCGAAGCTCTCCCCGAAGGTTTCACGTGGGACACTCGGATCGGGTGCGCACGCGCGGCTGGGCATCGCTACGCAAAGGTGGTGGAGGCGTGTCGGGCGTCGGGCGTGGAGCTGGTGGACGAGGCCAAGGCCTACAATCGGCTCACGGATCTTCGGCATCTGAGCACCCGAACGGCGCGGGAATATCAGACGGAGGCCGTGGCTGCCTGGCGCGCCGCCCGCTGGCGTGGAATCGTGGTGCTTCCTACGGGATCCGGAAAGTCCTTCGTGGCGGAGAGCTGCATCGCGCTCGCCCAGCGCAGCACCCTGGTGGTCGTGCCCACGCTCGACCTGCTCAGCCAGTGGTACGGCAACCTGCACGCCGCATTCGGCTGCGAGATCGGGGCGCTTGGCGGCGGACAACACGACATCCGCGACATCACGGTCACGACGTACGACAGCGCCTGGATGCACATGGATCGGCTGGGCAACCGCTTCGGGCTGGTGGTATTCGACGAGGTGCATCACCTCCCGGCGCCGATGTACCTGCGCGCCGCCGAGTCGATGATCGCCCCCCTTCGGCTTGGGCTCACCGCCACGCTGGAGCGGCCGGATGGCCGCCACGAGGATCTTTTTCCGCTCGTCGGACCGGTCGTTTCTCGCGTCGAAATCCCGGACCTCGCGGGGGACTTCCTCGCGCCGTACCGGGTGGAGGTCGTGCGGGTAACCCTCTCGGCCCACGAGGAGGCGGAGTACGCGGAGCTACGGGGCATCTACCGGCAATTCGTCTCGATGAAGCAGATCAAGATGAGCGCCCCCGATGGGTGGACGCGCTTTGTGATCGAGGCGAGCCGCAGCAAGGAGGGCAGGGCCGCGTTCAAGGCCTTCCACGCGGCGAAGGCCATCGCGCACGGAGGCGAGCGCAAGATCGAGATGGTACGCCAGTTGTTGGCGGAGGAGGCCGGTCGCCGCGCGATCGTATTCACCAACGACAACGCCACCGCGATGCGAATGAGCCGAGAGCTGCTCGTGCCCTGCATCACCCACCGCACCGACGTGAAGGAGCGCCGCTGGATCCTCGATGCGTTCTCGCGAGGGGATGTGATGTGCGTCACGACGTCGCGCGTCTTGAACGAGGGCGTGGATCTCCCAGCGGCGGAGGTTGCGATCATCGTGAGCGGAACGTCTACGGTGCGGGAGGCGGTGCAGCGGCTCGGCCGAATCCTGCGCCCTTCCGCCGACAAGCAGGCGGTGCTGTATGAGCTGATCGCGGAGGGCACGACCGAGGCGGCGGCGAGCGAGCGCCGGAGGGAACACGATGCTTACCGGTGATCAGGTTCGGGCCACCGTGAAGGAAGGCAAGGTGAAGCCGGGCTTCATCACGCACGAGCAGGACCGCTACCGGGAGCGCGCGGAGGACATCCTCGCGTGCGTGAAGGCCAGCGAACAGCGGCGGCGAGGCGACATCGAGGCAGACCTGGAGGGAATCCTCGGCGACGGTATCGATCGCAAGCTCTTCGACGGCCTCGCCAAGCTCGTGTTTGATACCTGCGACTTCGCAACGCAGTCGCCGATTCCTCCCCGCGACTTGCGCCAGCGGGTGTGGTTGGAGAGCGCCAGGCGGGGGCCGCTGTCCGTGATCGCAGTGGAAGGCGTAAACACCCGCGACGCCGTATTCGCCGCCGTCGCGGCCGAGCTCGGCGTCCAACCCGATGGTCTCGCCGAGGCCCTCTACGCCGATCAGCCGGACGAGCAGCGCCTCACCATCTGCGATGCGGGCGATGCCCAGTGGCTGATCGACCGATACAACCTCGCCTTGGTGCAGGCGCTGTTGTTCTCGGCCGAGCATGTAGACATCACCGTGGGCGCCCCGACGCCGGCCCGAGCGCGGCAGCTCCTCCGGGCCGTGAAATTCAACCAGCTCTGCTTCACCGCCGAGATGTCGGGGGTAGACCTCAAGCTTCGCCTCGACGGCCCCGCATCCTGCCTCTCGCAGACCACCAAGTACGGGCTCGCGATGGCGAAGTTCCTGCCCACCCTGGTGCTGCAGCCCATCTGGTCGCTCACCGCGCGTGTGCAGGTAAAGCGCTTCAAACCCCTGCTCTCCGTGGACCATACCCTCGGGCTCCGCACCACCACCAAGGACACGGGCGTCTACGAAACCCGGGAGGCCGAGTGGTTTCGAGAGCGCTTTGAAGCGCTGGAATCCGGCTGGGTGCTGGATCGGGACCCGACGCCGCTCATGCAGGGCCCGGACGGCGTGGTGGTTCCCGACTTCAGCTTCCGCAAGGGCGGGCGCGTGGCGCACCTCGAGATCCTTGGCTTTTGGCGAAAGGGCAGCATCGAGAAGCGCTTAGCCGCGATGAAGAAGCACGGCCCGAAGAACCTCGTGCTCGCAGTGAGCAAGCGCTACTGCGTGGAGGAGGCGGAGGCGCTGCCCGAGCAAATCGTCCCCTTCGCCGAGGTGATCCCGGCGAAGCAAGTGCTGGAGCGGATTGAGCTGATCGCGAGGAAGGTGGGGTAGGCGGGCGATGCGTAAGGCCCGGTCTCGTTCGTCAGCCCAAGGGTAACGGATCGCTCATACCGATCGTTCGTGCGGCGTAGTTCACGAGGCAGCCCGTACGCCGTGGCGTTGAGCTCGTGCATAGCGCCCTGGGACGACCACCCCGTTGATGTAGATGGTCACG
>BJHF01000148.1 GCA_014191855.1 Deltaproteobacteria bacterium | reverse complement strand
GGGGGGGGGGGGGGGGGGGGCGGTTGGGGGTGGGGGGGGGGGGGTTCAAGGGGGGGAACCGGGGGGAGGAGGGGTGGTATTGGGATGGGGAGGGGATGCGGTGGTTGGGGGCGAGGACGGAGTAGCGGCGGCGCCCGTGGCCGCCGTCGGCCCGGTCGTGCAGGGGCGGCCCGACGTAACCGACCGTTCGCGGCGGAGAATTCACCACGGAGGCACGGAGGGGCGAGGAGGGTGTGGGGGGCCTACGCACCGTGGCCGAGGCATCCCCCCCGAATTGCGACAAAGTCGGAGGTATCCTAGGTAATTTGCGACGGGACGTGGCGGATCGGCGTGGATCATCGCCACGCGTAACGGACGAACGCCGAGAGTTCTTGGTGGTCACAGCCGCGCCGCGACTCGCGGAGCCAGGTTGTCGCAATTCGCTGGGGATGCCCTTGAGGAGTGTTCCATTTTGGGGGGGATAGGTGGCCTGGGGCTCGCCAACCTGGCGGGGCGCCGAAGCGCCGGCACGCCCCGTGCAATGTCCAGACTCTTCCCCGCCATGAACCTTGGACTGCGAGTATGATCTTGTGATGCTCACCCTACTCCTGCTCGTGCACGCGCTGAGCCCGGCGTCCGCCGAGCTCATCGCCTGTTCGGTCACGGGCCTGTCGTCGAGCGTGGCGCTCGGGCACACGTCAGCCGACCCCCGCGTGCTGGAGTTTGGGCCCGTACCCGCGCTCATCGTGGGCGGCTCGATGCAGGTGATCACGCTCGGCGATGGTGGAACATACACGCTGTTCCTCGAAGGTTATCGTCCCGCTTCGTTCGAATGGGTGCCGGACCTCCCCTGCAACATCGGCGTTACGCCGGGCCCGACGCCGGAGGTGCGCGGCACGCTGTGGGGGGTCGACGCGCTTCCGGCAGGCACGCGGGTGTGGGTGGAGGGGTGCGGGAGCTCCGCGCGGGTGACAGGGGGTCGGTTCGCCATGGCCGCGACGCCCGGGCGCTGCGCCATGGTCGCGAGAGCGTCCGACTGGCAAACCTCCTGGACCGTGAACCTGCCCAGCTTCGACGTGCCAACCGAGGGGGTAGTGCAGGTGAAGGGTGCTTTCGAAGCGCCGGACGGGGGAATCGGGGTTCGGTTCGCGGAGGAGACGCCAACCATCCAGTCCTTCGCCGCCGATAGTGCGGCGAAGGCAGCCGGGCTCTGTGTCGGCGACCGCATCGTGGAAGTGGACGGGTGGACAGATGTGGCCACGGACGCGCACGCACTTCTGGAGCGAGTGTCGGGCACCCCCGGAACCGTGGTCGAACTTCTTCTCGCCGACGGTCGCTTGGTCACCGTTGAGCGCCGCGCCCTGAACTACGCGTTCCGGGGGGGGAATGTTGGGGTGCGGGTCGCGGCCGCCCGCGGGGAGCTGGTTGTGGCGGAGGTCGCCGGACCGGCGCTGCGACTCGGAGTCGAACCCGGTGATGTCGTGGTGGAGTTTGCGGGTGTCCACGCGGAGGATCTCAACGAGGGGCTGTTCGTGGGCCACAGTCGCGGCGGAGGTGTGGCCACCCTGGTGGTGCGCCGGGGCGGTGACGTGGTGGAGTTCGACCTTCCCCGGGAGGAATTCGAACTGCGGTAGACGGGAGAGCGCCCCCATGGCCGCAGCGATTCGCCGCCACCCATCCGCGATGAAGGGGCTTTGGCCTGGCGAATCGCCCAGTTTGAGCTCGCCGTCTACCGCCTGAATCGTAACGGTAACAACCTGACCCCCGCGTTCAGCACCTTGAAGGTGGGGGATGCGCGAAGGGCGGTGAGCTCCGTTCGGAGCGCATCGCGCTCGGCTTGGAGCGCGGCGAGCACGTCGGCGTGTGGGGCGAGCGCGCTGCGCTGCGGGTCGGCGGCCCACGCTCGGAGCGGCGCGCTCGTGGCCGCGATGGAGCGCTCGTTCAGCCAGGTTCGCCGGGCCGCTTCTGCGGGCGCGCCCCGATCGCGCAGGATCGCCCCGGCCAAGGCCTCCGCCGCCGCGAGCGCGCCGACCTCGCACGCCGCCGGCACCGCTTCGACCATCGAGGCCGCCGCCGCTTCCGCCACGATCGGGGATCGCGTCGTCGCGAGCACCCGCAGCCCCTGGTGGAGCGCGTAGAGCACGCGGGTTCGCGCGCCCAATTCGGCCTCTGGTCCCGCTCGATCCAGGCAGATCGTGAGGTGGGCGGGGGCGAGCAGATCGCGCAGCTCCACGTGCGGCACCCACCCGACGAAACGGAAGCGCGCGGCGAACGAAGAAGCCAGCGCGCCGGCTCGGAATCGCTCGAAGCCCTCGGTGTGGTGCCCGTCGATTGCGCCGCCGGCCACGGTCACCTCGACGGGCCCGCGGGACATCGCGAGCAGCAGCCCCGCGAGCAAGGTCTCGTCGTCGAACCAGGTGTTGAAGCCGCCGATGAGGGCCACGTGCTGCCCGGGGCCGCGAGCCGGGCTCGGGGCGTCTGGAAACTCGGCCGCGCAGGGCATGACGTATACAGGCTCTTCGCCGGGGGTGAAGCTGGGTAATCTCCCCAACAGGCCGAGCGCGCCGAGGGCCGCATACCGTCCCGGCGCACACACCGTCGAGAACGCGTCGGCCCTCGCGTACGCGGCCGCCCACACCGCGGTAGCCTCAATTGCCGTCGCTGCTGGCTCGTTCGAAAAGGCTGCAAACGCCTGGGCTTCTGCGAAGGGATCGCCCGCTACGTCCAGCCAGAACGCCGGCCCGGCGCCCGTCGCGTCTAGCGCCGCGAGGGCGGCCAGCGCTGCCCGGGTCGGCCCATGATTGCCGGCGGTCACCACCGCTGCGGGGCCCGCCGCGCGCGCCGCGCCGGCAACATCATCCCGCCAGTCCACCACGCGCAGTTCGCCCCCGCCTACCAGCGCCGCTGCGAAGTGCCGGGTTCTCAACGCGGCAAACCCCGCATCGCTGAGATCGCCGACGAGCAGCGCCCCGCTCAACGCCCGCCCGTTTCGTCGTGATGCACGATCATCCCCCAGCGGTGGGGGAGGCGTACGAGGCCGTGGTCGTCCACGTCCTGCACGATCTGGAACTCATAGAGCTGGTTGTGCCACGCCATCGGCGAAACGTGGCCCTTGTCGTAGATCGCCACGCTCACCCGGTAGGTGCCAGCGAGCAGCGGGAGCGCCGGATAATGCACGAAGAAGGTATAAACACCGCTCCAAGTGCCCTTGAGTACGCCGTCGAAGCCGGTGTTCGGGCCATACACGTAGGTGCCGTCGTTCCGAAACAGCGCGACGCCGAAGATCGGGTCCTCGATGGGCTCCACGGTGCGGAAGGTCACAGCGACGACCAGGCTGTCCCCTGCGTGGAACTGCTCGTGCTCCACGCCGTTGCCATCGAGCAATTGCACCTTCAGGATGCGCGCTTCTCCGGTGCCGCTGACCACGAGGTTCTCGCCATCTTCCACGCGCGGGGCTTCGCCCGCCGCCTCCGAGAACACCTCGGCGGCATCGCCCGGCGCCGTCGCCCGCTGCACTGCGTCGCAGATCGCGCTTCGGCTCTCGATGTGCTCTTCGGGGCTCTGCGCCACCGGTCGGGAGCCCTGCCGCGGCCGCGAAGGGGGGGCGGGCTCGATCGCATCGCCGCGGGAGCGCGCCGTGAGCACGCGGGACTGATCGAGGTAGGCTTCCACGACTTCGCGGGCCGGCCCCCGCACCCGCGCCCTTCCGCCCTCCATCCAGACTACCTCGGTGCAAAGCGCCCGAACCGCGTGCAGGTCGTGCGAAACCAGCACGAGGGACGTGCCGCGCTCAAACAACGACTGGATACGACGAATGCACTTGCGCTGGAAGTACTGGTCGCCGACGGCGAGCACCTCGTCGATGAGCAGCACGTCGGCGTCCACATGCACCGCGACCGCGAAGCCGAGGCGGAGGGCCATGCCGGTGGAGTAGGTACGAACGGGATCGTCGATGAACTGGCCCAGCTCGGCGAAGCGGATCATCTCCGGCATCCGCTCCTCGATCTGCGCCACGTCGAGGCCGAGGAGCTGGCAGCCGAGCTCGATGTTCTCGCGCCCCGTAAACCCCTCCTGGAAGCCGACGCCGAGATCGAGCAGCGCGGAGAGCCGGCCCTGCAGCTCGATGCTCCCCTCGGTCGGCTCGGTGATGCTCGCCAACAGCCGCAGGATCGTGCTTTTGCCTGCGCCGTTGTTGCCGATGATCCCGATCGCTTCGCCGGGTCGTAGCTCAAGATCGAGGCCCCGAACGGCCCAGTGCTCCCGATGATGGCTCCGGCTGCCGAGGAACTCAAAGAAGCGGGAACGATCGTTCGGGTAGATGTCGAAGCGCTTGCCCAGGCCCGACACGCGGAGCACGGGAGCGGGGGGAGTGAGCGGATCCAGCACGGGCCTTTGTTTGCTCCCCATGGTACCCTGTCCGGGCGTCGCGATGTTGCTCACCCTCCTCGGCTGCCCCACCCTCGACGACGTGCCCATCGTGGAGGGCCCGCACTGCGCTTCGGACGCGATCGGCTACGTCGTGGACGCGCTGGATGGGGACACGATCGATGTGGTCACCACCGCCGAGCTGAGCGTGAGCGAAGGGGAAACCGCCACAAACGACACGGGCGGCGGCGGCGATAGCGGCGGAAGCACCGGCGGCACCAGCGAGGACACGCGGGTGCTCCGGATCCGAATGCTCGGCGTGGATGCTCCTGAAATTTCACACGACTCCACGGAGGTCGCCGATTGTTACGGCGACGAGGCTGCGGCGTGGACGCGTACGACGCTCCTCGGCCGTCAAGTGGGCCTGAGCTTCGACCGCACCTGCAACGACAAGTATGGTCGGGCGCTGGCCTACGTCTTTCTTACCGACGATGGCGCGACGTACGACCTCGAAGAGTGCCTTTCGGGTACGTGCTCCGTCCCCGAGGACAGCAGCGCCACCGGCGTGGTGCTCGTGAACGACATCGTCATCCGCTACGGTTACGCTCGTGTGTACGAGGACTTCGACGACATCCGTCTCGCAGAGCTCCTCTATGACGCGCAGACGGCCGCCAAGGCCGGCAACCGTGGCCTTTGGTCAAGCTGTGAGTAAAGGAGTCGAATGAGCGGCATCCAAACCAGTCCGGCCGTGATCGCGGTCCTGGACGACATTGCCAAGTGGAAAGCCAAGGGAGACGCCGAATTCGGTGGCTCCATGGCTGAGGTGGATCGGGAGGAGGACTCGGCGCGGCGCGCGATCGAGGAGGCCCAACGGCAGCTCCTCGCGCTCGCGACGCTCCGCGCCGAGCTCCGCGAAAAACACGCCCAGGTCGGGGCGGAGGCGGAGCGGCGGGAGCGGGCGGCCTTGCGCGCCGGGCTCAGCACGGACCGTGCCGTGATCGAGGCCCGGGCCGCGAAGCTGGAAGCGGCGATCGCGACGCGGGAAGCCGAGCTGCAGCGCCAACTTCAGGATCCGGAGATCGCCGCGGCGGTCGAGGAATATGAGAAGTTCGTGGAGGTCGAGGCGTCGCTGGCATCGTTGCCCGCGAGCTACCGGCGCGCGATCCTCGATCACCACGAGAAGATTCGCCGGCGGTTGGAGCCGGTGATCGCGGCCAGCAACGCCGGCCCCCCGATGTTGGGGCTCGAAACGGTCGGTGTGGGCGTGCTCTTCGCCGTGGATCCGGCCGAGGGGGCGCCGGAGGCGCTGGTGGCGGTGCTTCCCGTACCGTTCTCCGTGTGTCGCGACTGGGCCGAGCGCAAAGAAGACCTCGCCTCGCAGTTCGCCTATCGCGTGGTCGCCGCGGTTTCGCGGCTGCTCACCCGCGTCGGCGCCGGCGGAGCGCCGATTCAATATGCCGAGCTGGCCGGCTGCCTGGCGGTGCAGGTTTGGCTCGGCGATTGCGACGCCCAGGGGGATCTCCGTGAGGGCGCACTGGAGGAGATCGACGCGCTGCGGGAAGAAGCCGATGAGCTGGGTGCCGCCGGCATCGAGCTGTATGGGCTGTGGGTGCGGGCGGCGATGCTCGCGGATGAGGAGGTTTGATGGCCGGTCTTGAGCTGTTTCAGCGCATGAGCGTCGAGCAGGTGGCCAAGTGGCTGGAGCTGCATCCCTTCGAGATCGTGCGAATCCTCGTCGCCGATGGCTCCTTGCCTTCCGACCTGAAATTGGATGCGAACAACGTCGAGCGTGTGCGCGTGGCAGGCGGCTTGGAGACGTGGTGGGATGGCCCGCCGGCCCCATCCGGCGGAGAGGCGGCCGATCGCGCGCTGGTGCGGGCGATGCTGCGGCGCATGCTGGAGAAGGGGAACGTGGAACCCAAGGTTGTCCGCGCCGACAACCTGTTCCGCGGGCTCGACGTCGAGAACCAGCGGGTCCTTCGCCGGGCGGTGAACGCCCTGATCCGCGAAGGCGTGTTGGCAAGCTCGATGTCGGCGATGGGGCTCACGGTCACGATCACGGCCGGTCGGGAGCCGGATGTGCGCGCGTTCGCGATCGAAGGCGCTGGCGTGGTCGACCGACTCTGGGATCAGGACTGAATCTTGCCCGATCGTGTCCCAGGTAAGAAGGGTCGCCTCTTCTCGCGGCCCTCTGCGCTCCTGGTGGACGATCGGCCGCTGCGGATTGAGCTCCCTTCGCCGCCGGCAATTCACCTCACGATGCCGCTCGCGATGGGGAAGACGCAGCCCGACGAGGAGGAGGCTTCGCCGCCGGAACCTCCGGATGAGCCCGTGGAGGGGCCGGCGCGCTTGTTCATCGGCGCGCCGCGGGCAGTGGCGCCCACAGGCGTGCGTCCGTTCGGCAACACGACCGGTGTGGACGAGGCTGCGCCGGATCCAGCGGCGGCCCCCGATGACTGGGAGGAGCGTCTGCGGTGGACGGGCCTCGATCGAAGCGCGCGCACCCGCGTAGAAGATGTGGATGGTCGCCGGGATCGAGAGCGGCAGGAACGCTCGCGATCCCGCACCCAGCCCGCGAGCTGGGAAGCCCTTGCCCAGCCCCCCGCCCCGAGGAGCGGGACTCCGCCGGTCGCCCCGGAGGTTTACGCCACGGAGCCCACGGTCTCCGCGCCGCGGCCGACGTCGCCAACACCGCCGCCTCCAACGCCGCGGCCGGGCGGCGCAGCCAGCCGGGCCGCCGCGGCGGACGCACGCGCGAATCGCGGCGAAAAACGTGCCGAACCGCCTGAGCCTCCCGCGGCTCCGCGCTTGCCGTTGACCGCGTCCAACCCGAGCCGGGCGGACGAGGACTTCTTCACCAGCCCGGATCCGACGCGCGGAGGAGCCCGCCCCGCGGGCCGCGCCGAGCCGGCCCGCCGCGCCGACCCTCCGACCACGCCGCCGTCCGGACGATTTGTCCCGCGGAACCAACGTCCGTCGATTCCCCGCGTGGGCTCGTCGCCCGTGATGTGGTTCGTCGCCGGCCTGTTGCTGATCGGTGGAGCGCTCGGGGTGGTGTGGTGGCGGATCCGCGGGGATCTCGATGTTCAACCTTCGCCTTCTCCGCCCGCGGTTGCCGTGGTCGAGCCGGACGTTTCTGCGGCCGTCAGTCCGGTGGCAGAGGTTCCCGTGCCCGACGCGTCGATGCCTCCCGCGATCGCAGACCCGCCGGTCGCGCCGCCCCCGGAGCCCGTCGCGCCGCCCGCGGAACCCGTCGCGGCGCTCCCTGAGCCTGTGGTCGTCGCGCCGAGCCTCCCTCCGGTGGAGCCGCCTCCGGTGAAGCCGCCCCCGGTAGTGGTGCCGCCCCCGCCGGTCGTCCTCGTGCAGCCGCTCGCCACCCCGAAGCCGCCCAAAACCAACCCGATCCCCAAAGAAACCGGGGTGTTGCTCGTCACCGCCCACGAGCCGGTGCGGGTGCGCGTCGACGGCAAGGTGATCGGGGATCGCTCGACGAAGCACAGCATCGAGCTCCCAATCGGCGAACACAAGGTGGTCCTCACCGCAGGCGGGCGCACCCAGCCCTTCACCGTGCGCGTGGACGAATCCCGGCCAACGCAGATCGAATTCAAATCTAAATAGGCGCTTTCGCCGGGCGCGCGCCGAAGATCGCCGATCCCACGCGCACGAGCGTGGCGCCGTGCCGGATGGCCACCCGCCAGTCGTGGCTCATCCCCATCGAAAGCTCGTGCAGTGGCAAGCCGTCCGCCCGCCCCTTCGCCGCGAGCGCCGCCAGCTCCGCGAAGTAGGGCGCTGCCGCTTCGGGGTCTTCCGATGGGGGCGGGATCGCCATGAGGCCGCGCAGCGCTACCCCGGAAACCCCGGCTAACTGCCTCGCGAATTCGAGCACCTGCCCCACCGGGATCCCCGACTTCTGCTCCTCGCCGAAGTTCACGCCGATCAGGATGCCTGTCGCGGCGTCGCCCGATCGCTTTCCGATCTCCTCGGCGAGCGCGAGGCTGTCTACATCGTGAATGAGCGCTGCGCGGCCCACCACATACTTCACCTTGTTGCGCTGCAAGCTGCCGATGAAGTGCCAGCGCGGCCCGGCACCGATCTCCTCTGCCTTGTCGCGCAGCTCCTGGGCGTAGTTCTCGCCGAAGTTCACCTGCCCGGTGGCCAGCGCCTCGCGTACATCCGCGGCCGGGCGCGTTTTGCTCACCGCGATGAGGGTGACGGTTGAGGGGAGCTCCGCGCGGATGGCGGCGACGTTCTCGGCGATGCCCATGGCATCGGGTTTATCCCAGCGCGGCGATGAGCCCCAGCGCTTCCTTCAGGGGCAGCCCCACGACCGCGGTGTAGCTGCCGTTCACCCGATCCACGAGCGCGCCACCCTCGCCCTGGATCGCGTAGCTCCCTGCCCGGTCGAGCGGCTCGCCCGTCGCCACGTATCGGGCGATATCTTCCTCACTCAGGGTCCGGAACCGCACCGAGGTAGTGACGACGCGATGGAGCATCCGTCGCCCCTTGCGCGCCACCATCGCCGTATGGACCTGGTGCGTTTCACCCGAGAGTCGCCGTAGCGTCGCGGTGGCTCGTTCGGGCGTTCCAGGCTTTCCAAGGATCTCATTTCCTAATGCCACGGTGGTATCCGCGGCGAGCACGATCTCGTCGGGCCCCGCCTCCACGGCGAGCGCCTTCGACCGGGCAACGCGCAGCGCGTACAAGCGCGGGTTCTCCCCCGCGTGCTCCGTCTCGTCTACGTCGGCTGGGCGCACGTGCAGTGCGATCCCCGCCGCGAGGAGGAGCTGCTTACGCCGCGGTGAGGCCGACGCGAGGATGATCACGGGCGAACGCGCCGCTTCAGCCGGATCGCGCGGCGGTTGTTCGCCGCGTCACGTCGCCGGGCCTCGTCGTCCCCCTCCACGAGCAGCGTGGGCACCGGCGACCGGGAACCATCAGCCTCCAACGCCACGAAGGTGAGATACGCGGTCGACGTGCTCGTTCGCACGCCGGTGAGCGGATCCTCGCCTTCCACGCGCACGCCCACCTCCATCGAGTGGGTCCACGCCGCGTTCACAGACGCGCGAAAAATCGCGATGTGACCTCGCTGAATCGGGTTGTGAAACACCAATTCGTCGATGCTCGCGGTCACGACCTGCTTGCGACAGAAGCGCTGCGCCGCGATGGCCCCGCACACGTCGATCCAGGCGGCCACCTGACCACCGAAGATCGTTCCCATCGCGTTGGTGTGCTCCGGTAGCACCAGCTGCGTCATCTCGACGCGGGTGGACGCCGCCGGAACCTCACGCCTCACTTGTTGAGCAACCAGGCGCTCACTTCCACGCCGCCGCCGTAGGTCAAGCCCAGCTCGGACTTGCTGTTCTTCACGGTGCCCACGGTGAAGAGGTTGGAGACGCCGAGCTGCGGGGTGACGTACACCCCAAAGCCCATGCCCTTCTTCATCTCCATGCCCATACGGAGCTGGGCCGTGCCGTTGAAGCCGGAGCTCTGCATGTCCGCTTTGTCGAGGGCGTCGCCGAGATCGCCCATGATCCCGTAGTAGCGAAGGCGGGCGCCCGGGGCGAGCGTGCCTTCCACTTCCGACGCGATCGTGCGCTTCAGCGCCACGACGGTGAACCCCGCGCCCAGGTTGAGCTGGTCGTTGCCGAGGCCGCCGATGGTGTCGACCGCTTGGAGGTTGAAGGTGAAGCCCTTCTCGCGCCAGTCCAGCGAGGGGGCCCAGGCGGTGCCGTCGCTCAGACCACCGAGGCTGGCGGTCATGCCGAAGCCGGCCAGAGCCGGGGTCGGGGCGAGGGCGGCGATGAGGATCAAGCTGCCTAGAATCTTCGACTTCATGTGCGTCTCTCCTTTGCCCGCACATCATCACATCATTTCACTTGACGTGTCAAGTTTTACGGGCGAGGCCACAGGCCCGGTAGGAAGGGAGCGGGCGCCGCGTGGCCTCGCGGTGCCAAGCGATCAGCAGCACCCTTCATGATCGCCCGCCGCCGCTGGGGCCCACGCGTAGTCGGGCTCCGCGCGATCATCCCACGTCGGATCAAAGACCTGCACGCGCACCGCGCCGGAAACCTCCGCCCGGTCCGCGTCCAGCAGCGCCAGCCCGTGCGCCGTCGCCATGCTGAGCACGTTGCCGCTCCCCTGGTGCCCGCCTGCGGGGTGCGCAATCAGCCTGCCCCCGACGCGCTCCAGCCGCACCCGCACCAGCTCCACCCGGCCGGGAGCCCGGCGCAAGGGGCGCGCCAGCTCCGCC
>BJHF01000147.1 GCA_014191855.1 Deltaproteobacteria bacterium | reverse complement strand
CCTCGCCGGAGGGCGCCGCCGCCCAGTTCACGCTCACCACCACTCACACCGATGGCAGCACGGAGGTGTTGCCGGAAGCGGAGTGGACTCTCTCGAACCACACCATCGGCGAGATCGATGAAACCGGCGCGTTTGCGGCTTCGATCGACAACGGCGGGGTGGCGTACGTGAACGCGCGGTACGCCGGCTTGGAGGCCTCCGCGCTGCTCACCGTGGTGTTCCAGGACGAGATCGTGGGGGAGGGGGTGGACCCCGCCGCCTTCGAGGCGCCGAAGACCACGCACACCGGCCTCTGGGCGTATCCGCCGGATGGCGTGAACCTCCCGCGCAACACGCCGAGCCTCATGTTTCAATGGGCCGATGTCGGCGCCACGGCCGCGCGTCTCCGCTTCCGCAGCGCGGTTACCGACCTGAGCGTGTACACCACCGGCACGAGCTGGACGGCGGACGAGGCCACGTGGGCCGCGCTCGTCGGCACGAACGCGGGTGGCTCGGTGGACGTTGAGCTATCCCTCCTTGTCGGCACGGAAGTGTGGTCCGAAGCCGTGATCACCGTGAACGTGAACCGCTTCGACGCGCGCGGGAACATCTACTACTGGACCACGTCGGCCTCCGGAATCCGGAAGATCCCGTATGGCGGGCAGGCGGAGGACTTTCTCACCGCCGCGACGACCGGGTATTGCGTCGGCTGCCACAGCGTTCGTAAGGACAAGATCGCCTACACCTTCGACGGCGGGAATGGCCCCCTGGGCCTGCGCGACCTCTCCACCGGCGTGGATACGGTGGGGCACGACTCCGGAGTGTTCGGAAACTTCAACACCATCTCCCCCGATGGATCTCTGGTCCTCGTCGCGTTCCAGGGAACGTTGTTGTTGTACGACGCGGTTACCGGCGCGTTCCTCTACGAAGTTCCCACCGGCGGCGTCGCGACGCACCCCGACTGGTCGCCGGACGGCACACGCGTCGCGATCGTACTCACGAACGGCGACGGCGGGGACTGGTACTTCAGCGGCGGCCGGATCGCGGTGATGGACGTTGCGCCGGATCACACGTTCGGCTCGCCCGTCGTCGTGTACGACCCGCCGGACCCGTACAATGCCTATTATCCGGCATGGTCGCCCGATGGGGAGTGGATCGCGCTCAACGTATCGACGGGGGACAGCTACGCAGATGCGGATGCGATGGTGTACGCCGTGAACGGCGATGGCACCGTGGTCGTGGAGCTCACGGCGGCGAACATCGCGGCCGGCTACACCAACTCGCTGCCGCGCTGGGCGCCGCTCCCTGACGACGACGTGCTGTGGCTCGCGTTCTCATCTAACCGCGTGTATGGCAATGTTACCGCCGGGAACCCGCAGCTTTGGGTAACGGGCTTCGATCCCGTGCGCGCAGCCGCAGGCGCCGACCCGAGCTGGCCGGCGTTCTGGCTGCCAGGGCAGGACGCCACGCAGAACAACCACATCCCAATGTGGGCCGAGTAGCGTGTTTCTGCTCGCGGGATTCATGGCCTGCGAGGCGCAGTCGGCCGCGGCCGGCGGGGCGCGCCAGCTCGCAGACTACGCAGGCGTGGCGGGCACCCGCATCGAGCTCGCACCCGCGGAAATGCCCGATGAACCCCCGCTGCTGCTCACGATCGGCGCGGATTCGTGGGAGGCTCGGTTGGGTGAGGACTGGGACACCGCCGCTCCAATTGCCGTCTGGACCGTTGTCTTGGGCGAACGCCTCGTCGTCGCGGACGTAACGCTGCTCTCGATGCCGCTCCCCGACGCGGGGGAGTTGGTTACCTGGTACGGCACCTTCCCGGAGGCGGTGAACAGCACCGTGGACGGCGCGCCCTTCGGGGGCGAGTGGAGCTTCGCGCCCGATCTCGGGCCGGTTGTGATCACCCTCGACGGGGTGCGCCGCGAGTGCGTGGTGTACGAGCGCGAGGTCGACGTCGATACGGGAGGCTGAACAGCGAACCGCCAGCCGCGCGGTCTGCCGCACACCGCGGACGAGGCAGGGTTGCACCGCTCGCAGCAACGCGCGAAGATTGCCGCGCCCAGATGCCTCCGCCTCAGGACGAGAACCTCGACCACCAGTTCCTGCGCGTCGCCATTGAGACCATCGACGACGCGGTGGAGGTTTCCGACGCCAGCGGGGGCTTCCGGTACGTGAACCCCGCCTGGGAGCGACTCACCGGCTACTCGATGGCCGAGGCGCTGGGGCGCCCTCCGTCGATGCTGCGAAGCGGCTTTCATCCCGATGAATACTACCAGGCGGCGTGGGACACGCTGGAGCGTGGTCAATCCTGGACGGGCATGATGGTGAGCCGCCGCAAGGATGGCGGCCTGATTCACACCTGGCTGCGCGTGTACGATCTGCGCGATGACCAGGGGAAGGTGCGTTTCCGGGTTGCCGTGCGGCAGGACCTTACCGAGGATCGCCGGCACACGGAGGCTCTTCGTGTGCGTGAAGAGCAGCTATCGCTTGCGATGCAGGCAAGCCGCGATGGCCTCTGCGACTGGGACCTGCGCTCGGGGCACTTCCTCGCTTCCGACCGGTGGAAGGCGATCGTTGGCGCTACCGGCGAGCCGGAGCAGCTCGCCGCCGAGTTCCTCGCCCGGGTACACCCCGACGACCTTGACGCCCTCATGGAGGCGACCGCGGCGCACCTCGGCTCACGGGAGCCCGCGTTCACCACGGAGTACCGGGTGGTGGACGAGTCCGGGACCGTGCGGATTGTCGAGTCCGCCGCGGTTACCGTGCGGGATGACTCCGGTGAGCCCCGCCGAATGGTGTCCGCGGTGTCGGACATCACCGATCGAAAACGCGCCGAGGCCGGCCTCTTTCACAGTGCCACCCACGATCCGCTCACTGACCTGCCGAACCGCTCCCTGTTCGTGGAGCACCTCAAGGCCGCCATTGGGCGAGCGGGTCGCGACGCCCGCTCCGCGTTCTGCCTCCTCTACATCGACCTGCGCCACTTCAAGCTCATCAACGACGGGCACGGGCACAGCGTCGGCGATCAGGTGCTCTGCTCGATCGCCGAGCGGCTTCGCCAGCTCGTGCGCCCCGGCGACAGCCTCGCGCGCCTCGGCGGTGACGAGTTCGCGGTGCTGCTGGCGGGCGTTACGGACGCCGCGGTGGCCGACACGGCGGCGCGGCGCCTCTTGCGTCGTCTGGAGCAGCCCCACCATTTCGATGGGCTCACGGTCGCGGTCTCCGCCACCATCGGAGTCGCGATGGGAGACGCGAACTCGGAGGTAGATCGCCTGGTCCGAGCCGCTGACACCGCGATGTACAACGCGCGGAAGGTGGATCACAAGTCGGTGGGCGTCGCCACGCCAGACGCAACGGCGAGGTCGCAGCGCCGCGCCCGGATGGTGGTGGGGCTGCGCGAGGCGCTCGCGAGGCGGCACCTCGATGTGATGTACCAGCCGGTCGTGGACCTGCGCACGGGCGTCATGGTGGGCGCCGAGGCGCTCGTCCGCTGGTACAGCGTGGAGCTGGGCACGGTTTCGCCCGTCGAGTTCGTGCCGCTGGCAGAGGATACCCAGCTCGCCGGGAAGCTCGGCCAGTTCGTGCTCGATCGAGCCGTGGCCGACTTGCGGACATGGGAGTGCAACGGCGGCCTCCCGCCCGACTTCACGCTGCACGTGAACGTGAGCCCGCGGCAGTTGCTTGATCCGCGGCTGCCTGCCTCGGTGGCGCGCCTGCATGAAAGCGGCCGGATAAGCCGGGATCGGCTGTGCTTTGAGATCACCGAGACGGCGCTCATCGATCGGCCCGAGCTGGTGGTGAACGCGATCAGCACGCTCAGGGAATTCGGCGTCCAGTTCGCGCTCGACGATTTTGGCACCGGGTATTCGTCGTTGTCGCACCTCCGGGGCTTCGCTGTTTCCACCATCAAGATCGATCGTAGCTTCGTGGCCTTGCTTCCCGAGGATGCCGTGACCCGGCAGATCGTGGCGGGGTTGCTCACCATGACGGAGGCGCTGGGGCTGGCCGTGGTGGCCGAGGGCGTAGAAACCGAGTCGCAGCAGCAGTGTTTGTTGGCATTGGGCTGCAGCCGGGCGCAGGGGTACCGTTTTGCGAGGCCCATGCCGGCGGCGCAATTACACGAGCTGTTGGCGAGTCAGGCGGGGAGGGCGCGATTGGGGTGATGGTCGCTGGTTCGACCGGACGTCACACCCGAAACGTCCCAAACGTAGACCGAAACCCCGGATCCGGCGCCCGCGCACACACGGCGAGGCACAGCCCCAACACATCGCGGGTGCGGGCCGGCGCGATGATCCCATCATCCCACAGGTTCGCGGTGGAGTACATCGCGCTTCCCTCCCGGGCTTGACCCTCCAAAACTGGGGTGCGCAGCCAGGATTCTTCCTCGGTCGTGAGCGGAGGGAGGCCCGCTCGCGCGCGTTGTCCGTTCGCCACGGAGATGAGCACGCCGGCCGCCTGCGCCGCGCCCATCACGCCGATCCGGGCGTTCGGCCAGGTCCAGAGGAACCGCGGCCCGTACGCCCGGCCGCACATCGCGTAGTTTCCGGCGCCAAAGGAGCCGCCGACAATCACCGTCAGCTTCGGCACGGTCGCCGTGGCCACGGCATTCACCATCTGGTGCCCATGCTTGGTGATCCCGCCGCGCTCGTATTCGCGGCCGACCATGAAGCCGGGCACGTTCTGGAGGAAGAGGAGCGGGACACGCCGTTTTTCACAGAGCTGGATGAAGTGCGCGGCCTTCTGGGCGCACTCGGAGAACAGCACGCCGTTGTTGCCGAGGATGCCGACCTTGTAGCCGTGGATCCGCGCCCAGCCGCACACCAGCGTGGCGCCGTACCGCGGCTTGAATTCGAGGAAGGCGCTGTCGTCGGTGATCCGGGCGATGATCTCGCGGATGTCGAAGGGCTCGGCGAGCTCGGCGGGAACGATGCCGTTGAGCTCCTCGGGCGGGTAGAGCGGCGGCCGCGGGGAAGCGAGATCGGCGCCCGAGGCCGCCGGCGGCGGGAGGTTCGCCACCAGCTCGCGCACGATGCGGATCGCGTCGGCGTCGTCTTCGGCGTAGTGGTCGGACACGCCAGATACGGAGCAGTGAAGCTCGGCTCCACCCAGATCCTCTGATGTCACCTCTTCGCCCGTGGCGGCCTTGACCAGCGGTGGGCCGGCCAGGAAGATCGCCCCCGTGCCGCGCACGTGAACGACCTCGTCGCTCATCGCGGGAATGTAGGCGGCACCCGCCGTACACAGGCCCATCACCGCCGTGATCTGGGGCAGGCCCATCCGCGACATGTGGGCCTGGTTGTAGAAAATGCGCCCGCCGTCGTCCGCATCCGGGAAAACCTCACTTTGCAGAGGCAGGAACGCCCCGCCGGAATCGATGAGCGAAACGAAGGGGAGGTGGTTCTCCATGGCGATGGCCTGCAGCCGGAGCGCCTTCTTCACCCCCATCGGGTAGATCGTCCCGCCCTTCACCATCGCGTCGTTTACCGATACCACGCATTCGCGGCCGGAGATCACCCCAATCCCGCCGAAGGTGCCGGCCTTGTGAACGCCTCCGTCGTACAGCCCGTGTGCGGCGAGCGCGCCCACTTCCAGGAACGGAGTGTTGGCGTCGAGGAGCCGGTCGAGCCGCTCGCTGGCTGGCAGCTTTCCCTGCTCGCGGTGCCGCGCAAGGGCCTTCTCGCTCCGATCCGAACGCGCCGCGGTCAGGTCGCGGTCGAGATCGGCGAGGAGGCCCGCCATCGCCAGGGCGCGGGCTTTGAATTCCGGAGACTCGGGATCGATGGCAGAGGCGAGGGGTTCCATCGGTGGACTCCAGTGCGGACTACGGCGTGAGGCTTGGGGGCCAGGTGAGGCCGACGCGCTCCACCTCGCCCCGCAGGGTGAGGAGCAGTTCGCGGCGCTCGGGGCTGCCCGGGCGCGCGTCCAGCGCGGCGCGGAGCGCGTGTTCCGAAGGAACGGTCGCCAGAGGATCCCGGGCGAGCACTTCTTCCGCTTCGAACTGCACGGCCTCGCGGAACAACTCCCGGTCGTGAGCCGCGATGTCGGTGTTGCCGACGGTGGGGCCTTCACCGCCCTGTACCCGTGGCGAGCCCCGAGGCTTCGGGGGCTTCGCCTCCTCGAGCCCTGCCCCGCCTGGCCCGCCCACCAGCGGCGGGCCGGAGCCGTCGAAACCGGAGCCGGGGCCACCGCTGGGCGGGGGCGCGTCGGCTTTGGCGCGCCCGGTGGCGAGCCCCTGCTGGCGTCGGGACGAAACCTGGCTCGGGACCAGGTGGGGGTCGTAATTCGCCGGGTCGACGCGCCGCGCGAGCCGGGCCAATTCATCGCGGGAGAGCTCGCTATCGCCGTCGAGATCCACGTCGTCGAAGGTCGGAGCGACGGGCGGGGCGGCGCTGGCGTACTCCGCCACGTCCACCCGGGCATCCCGGTTGGAATCCAACGCGAGGTGCACTCCGACATAGGGCTCGCTGTTGCGGTCTTCGGCGCAGCCGAGCAGGAAGAGGAGCAGGGTCATGGGGTGAAGTACCCGTTCTTCTTCATTTCTTCGACGGCCTCCTTCGAGGCCGGCTCGGCGAAGCTGGGGCGATCCATCGTATCGTGCCAGGCGAGCAGCGCCGTGCGATAGGCCGCTCGGGAGCTCACGTCGGCGGCCGCTCCTTCGCCCCGGAACGCGGGACCGGCGAGGTCGGCGTTGCCGATGATGTCGGAATACCACGTTGATTCCGGGCGGATCCCCTCGACGAGGAGCTGGCCGGCCGCATCGAGCACCGTTTGCTGCCCGAGGTTGCCCTCCGCGAAGCGCGTGGGGTGCTCGGGCCCGGTGGCTCCTTGAAGCCAGGGGAGGAGCGACTGTCCCCGCGCCTGCGCGGGGAGCGTGGCGTCGGCGAGCTCAATCACGGTGGGCAGCACATCCAGCAGGGACACCGGCGCAGCAACAGCGCGGCCGCTACCGCCGGGAATCCGCACGAGCAGCGGGACGTGCAGCTCTTCCGAGCCGAGCCACTCGCCATGCCCAAACCTGCCGTGTTCACCGAGGGACTCCCCGTGGTCCCCGAACACGACAATCGCTGCGTGCGCCAGGACGCCCCTGCGCTCCAGCCCCTCCACAAGCTCCCCAAACATCGCATCCTGATAGGCGATGGCGCCGTCGTAGACCTCGCGCACGTAGGCCACATCGGCGTCGGTGAACGAGACGACCTCGCCGGGCCGGCGCTTCGCCACCGCGGCGGCCTCTTCCTCAACGGCGGCCCGCGCGGCGGCGTCCCAGATTCGAGGGCGGTTTCGCTTGACCAGGAACCCGAGCATGCCCTCTGCGTGAAAGAGGTGGGGACCGAAGATGAGCTCGCTCCCCAGCCGCGTGGCGAGCGCGTCTGGACCGGCCGTGCCTGCGTAGGCGCGATCGGTGTAGGCACGGCCGAACGGGGCCGGGGCCATGTAGGGCGTGTGCGCGTCGTAGCCATGCACAAAAAGGAAGGCGGGACCTGGCTTTCGCGTGGAGTCCTGCCAGGTGAGCGCGGCGGGGACCGTGTGCCACATCGATCCCTGGAACGGGGTGTGCTGGAACCACCCGAAGTCGCGATCGAGCCCGAATTGCCGGGAGAGGTGCCCGCCGGACGTGAACGCGGCCGTTTGCCAGCCATACACGCCGAGGATGCCCGCAAGCGTGGGCGCTCGGCCGTCGAGGTGAAAATCGCCGCCCGGGCGTCCGACTTCTGAGGGATAACGACTGGTGAACACGGCGCCGTGCGACATCGACGTGAGGTTGGCGACGGCCCAGGCGTTGGTGAAGCTCACCGCACCCGCCGCGAAGGCGTCCAGGTTGGGGGTGAGTCCGCGCGTGTTTCCGAACGCGCCGCCGATGCGGTCCGCCCGGGTGGTGTCGAGCGAAACGAGGATGATCGTGTCGATCCGCGTGGGATCGGGGTCGGCGGGTGGGGCGCACGCGGCGAGGAGCGCCGTGAGCACGAGGGCGAGAGCGCGCGGGTGGGGAAGCTGCACGGTGGGCGCGAACGTATCCGGGCGGGAGGGGTGCCGTGATGCGGGGCGACGCTCGTGCGACGTCGGGACCGGGCCTACCGCATCACCCTGCCGATGCCCCCGCCTTCAGCGCTTCGCGCCCGCCAGATCGGCCACATGATCGCTGAAGCCGGTGTACGTCCCCAAGCCGAACGCGACCTCCCAGCGAGTGTCGCCCGAGGCGTCCACCCGAGAGATCATCCCGGCCGACCCCCAGTTCACGACCACGCTGTCGTCGGCGAGCCACTCCGCGTTGCCCAGGAGCACACCGGTGTGGGCGCCGCCGGCGTCGAAGCTCCACCGTGGGCTCGCGGTCCTCGCCTCCGGGTCGAGGTCGTACACGCGCGCGACCGCGGCGTCCTCCACCTGCCCCGGCGTGCCGTTGTCGAGGAGCGCCATCCCGGCCCCGTCGGCGAAGCTCATCGGACCGTGCTGGCCCGCGAAGCTCTCGCCCTCGATCGTCCAGTCGGAGCCTTCTCCGCCGAAACGCCAGTCGAGCGAGGCCGTGGCGCGGTCGATCTGCACGACGCTGTCGACGTACAAAAGCGACACGAGGATCTTCCCCGCGGCCGCGTCGTAGTGCATGGAGTTCGCGTGCGGCCACTCCACTGTTCCATCCTCGTTCTTCTTCCCCGCGTCCCCTGGCCACGTGAGCGTGTCCCAGGAGGTCCACAACGTGCGGTTCGTTCCGTCGGGCGCCACCTCGACCACGCGCTCGCCGCGCACCGTTACGCCTTCGAGCTCGCGGTCGTCGAGCGCGAGGGTGACGAAGCCGCCGCCCTCGAGCATCGCAAAGTCGTGGTGGGCGGTGGGGGGCGCGGGAACTCGCGTTTGTACTCCATCAAACGTGCTGGTCACGAAGCTCGGCTCCCCCCCCTCCGTGCCCGCCTCCATCCAGGAGAACGTCGCGGTCGCGTTGTCGTACCGCGCGCGGTAGCTCGCCATCGGGAGCGTTTCCGCCCACCAGACCGGGGCCCCGTCGCGGTTCAGCATCGTGATAAAGCCGCTCTGCGGGCCGGTTTTGGCGCAGAGCTGAAAGCCCTCCACCTCGTCCGCCGGCGGCACCGTGAGGGTAGGGGCCAGCACCCACGGCGGCGCGGAGGCAGCGGGGATGGTGATCACCTCGCTGGTTGCCGTCTCGCCGTCCGCCTCGCTGACAACCTGCAACGTCCATTCGGCGCCGGCCGCGACGCCCGCAATCCACAGGTGATGTTCGGTGGATTCGGTGTCGTCGGCGATCACGCTCGCCAGCCCATCCGTGCCGTAGCGCACCTCCCCGGAGGCGGCGCTCGGGGTGCTCCATTGTACGCGATGAACCGGGGTATCCCGCGCCTGCGTGACCGTGACCTCGATCGTGGCCGACGCGCCCGTTTCCGCACCTTCGACCTCGGAGGCCGAGTCGGCGACGGTGCAGGCGAGGAGGGCAAAGACCATCCCGGCAGTCTATCGCTTCAGTACTCCACGCAGATCGAGTTGAAGTACGCCGTGACGCTCTGGTGCACCTGCAACCCGATCTCCCCGGTGCGAGTGAACGCATCGCAGCCGGCGTCTCCCGAGTACACCCGCGAGCCGTTGAAGTACAGGTCTACGTTGCCGGGGCTCACCTCCGCCATCACGTCGTAGTAGGTGCCGCTGCTGAAGGACAGCGAGCCTACCGAGGTCTCCGTCGTCGCGGAGTTCACCAGGTACAGCGTGGAGTTCGCCCAGAAGTGGAATCCGCAGTGCGCGGAGGCCGAGCCGTACCCGAGCACGATGCCGAAGCCGTGGCCCCCAGCGCCGTTCATGTAGACGGTGTAGCTCTCCGTAGCCGACGTCATTCCGGTGGTGTGCACGAGGTCGGGGCCGGTATGCGAGGCCGAGGATCCGGAGACGATTCCCGAGGCCACCGACCACGAACCATCGAGGATCGACCAGTCGGAGATGTCGTTGTCGCTGAAGTCGTCGCTCCAGATGCCGGTGCCGCTGTCGATCGCGCCGTCGCAATCGTCGTCGACTCCGTTGCAGAGCTCCCGTGAATCCGGGCTCACGGCGGCGTCGGCGTCGTCGCAGTCCTCGCACGCAGCCCAGCCGTCGGCGTCCGCGTCGGCGTAGGTGACCGATCCGTCGCAATTGAAGTCTTCGGGATCGCTACAATCCTCTGGGGCCCCGGGGTAGAAGTCCACATCGGTGTCGTCGCAGTCGCCGCTGGCGACCACGTAGTCGGTGGGCGCATCGCAGGCCGTCGTGGTGGTGGCCGTCGCGCCGTAGCCATCGCCATCGCCATCGCCGTACCAGGCCGAGCCGGTGCTCACGTCGAGGCTGGCATCGGCGTCATCGATGTCGCCGTCGCAATCGTCGTCGATGTCGTTGCACACTTCCGTGGCGGCCGGGTTTACGGACACGTTCGTGTCGTCGCAGTCGGCGTTGTCCGCCACATAGCCGGCCGGCAGGTCGCAGGCGGAGATCCCGCCCGCGGGGTCGCCGTAGCCGTCGTTGTCGTCGTCCGGGTACTCCGTCGTCGTGGTCGAGGCGTCGAGCGAGGCGTCCGCGTCGTCGATGTCGCCGTCGCAATCGTCGTCGATGGTGTTGCAAACCTCCGTAGCGGCGGGGTTCACGGCCGAGGCGGCGTCGTCGCAATCGGTATCGTCGGCGGTGTAGCCCGAGGGCTCCACGCAGGACCACGCGTAGGCCGCGGCGTCGCCATAGCTGTCGCTGTCCGCATCGGAGTACCAGACGGAGCCCGTGCTCGCATCCACGTCGGCGTCGGCGTCATCCACGTCGCCATCGCAGTCGTCGTCGAAGCCGTTGCAGACCTCCTCGGCGGCCGGGTTGATATCCGCTGCTGCGTCGTCACACTCTTCGCAAGCCGCCCACCCATCCCCGTCCGCATCCGCGTAGGCGACAGAGCCATCACAATTGTAGTCGATGGCCTCCGCACAGGATTCGTCCGCCCCGGGGTTGAACGCGGGGTC
>BJHF01000146.1 GCA_014191855.1 Deltaproteobacteria bacterium | reverse complement strand
CTCACCCCCGTCGTGTTGATGACCGCGTTCGCCACCGTGGACACGGCCGTGGCCGCGCTGCGCGCCGGCGCGTGGGACTACGTCGCGAAGCCATTTGCTCCTGATTCGCTGCGAGCGGTGGTGGATCGGGCGCTCGGCCATCGGGCCTTGGGCGCCGAGAATCGACGTTTGCGGGCGGCACTGGTGGGCCCGCCGCTGGTGGGCGCCAGCGCGGCATTGCGCGTCGTGATCGAAACCGTAGAGCGAGTCGCGCCGACCGAGCTGGGCGTGCTGATCACGGGCGAGTCGGGCACGGGGAAAGAGGTGGTGGCACGCGCACTCCACGCCGCGAGTCGTCGCGCCGACCGGCCCTTTGTGCCGGTTGATTGCGGCGCGATCCCCCCGAGCCTCGTGGAGAGCGAGCTGTTCGGGCACGAGCGCGGGGCGTTCACCGGGGCCGACACCGAGCGAAAGGGGCTCGTGGAGGAGGCCGACGGCGGCACCTTCTTCCTGGATGAGATCGGCGATCTCGACGCCGGCGCTCAGACCCGGCTGCTCCGGTTGTTGCAGGAGGGCGAGTACCGCCGGGTTGGCAGCAACAAGCTGCGAAAGGTGAACCTGCGCGTGCTGGCCGCCACCCATCGCGACCTCGACGCGGCGGTAGCCGAGGGTCGCTTCCGGGCCGATCTGTTCCACCGCCTGAACGTCGTTCGCCTGCATCTCCCGCCGCTGCGGGATCGCCCGGAGGATGTCGACGCGCTCACTCGCCACTTCGTCGATCGGTTCCGGGCCGAAGCCGGCCGAGCGCCGCTCTCCCTCGCACCGCCGCTCCTCACGCGGCTACGCACCCACCGGTGGCCCGGCAACGTGCGAGAGCTGGCGAACGTCGCCCGTTATGTGGCCGGGCTCGCGGAGGGTCCGGATGCGGGCATCGGCGACCTGCCGCCGAATTTCGAGGCGCGGTCTGCGGCGGGAACGGGCACCAAGGCCGGGCTGCTCACGGGCGGCGCCGTGCGCAGCGATCTGCCGTACGCCGAGGCCAAGCGCCTCTGGCTCGATCCCTTCGACGACGCCTACTTCCAGGCTTTGTTGGCGGCGCATGACGGGAACGTGTCGGCAGCGGCACGGGCCGCGGACATCGACCGCAAAACGATCCAGCGCTTCCTCACCTCCCGCAACCCGGGTTGACCCTCCCGCCTCGCGAGTTCCACGTGGAACGCCCGACGGCGGCCAACCTCCCGGATCTGTACGGCCTCCTCACACAACCGGCGCCGACCGCGCGATAGGCTCGCCCGGCGCCGAGGCCCCCATGTCCGATACGATGACCGCGCTCACCTTCGACACCCTTCGCGACGGCTGGACCACGTCCACCGGTATGGTGAAAGAGCAGGTTCCCGTTCCCCAGTTCGACCGTCAGGTCGACCACGCAAGCGTGCTCATCAAGGTGAAGTACGCCGGCTTCTGCGGCAGCGACCGCGGCATCTGGTGGCGCAAGGCCTTCGGCGACATGATCGAGGGCTCGCTCGCCGAAGAAGGCAAGACCACGCGGGTGATCGGCCACGAGCTGCTCGGCGAGATCGTGGACGTGGGCGTGAAGGTCGGGGAGAAGTACGGGTACAAGGCCGGCGATGTGGTGAGCACGGAGTCCCACATCATCTGCGGAACCTGCCACCAGTGCCGCGTGGGCGATAGCCACGTGTGCCAGAAGGACAAGATCATCGGCATCTCCCTCGATGGTTGCTTCGCCGAGTACCTGAAGCTCCCCGCGAAGGCGCTCTGGCCGACCGACCTGAGCCGGATTCGCGCGGAGGTGGCGGCGGTTCAGGAGCCCTTCGGCAACGCGGTGCACGCCTGCCAGGCGACGGACCTTCGCGGAAAAACAGTGGCGATCCTCGGCTGCGGCACCATCGGACTCTTCGCCGTGCTGATCGCCCGCGGCCTCGGCGCCACCAAGATCATCGGCGTAGAGGTGGATCCCAAACACGCGCAGATGGCTCGCGACCTGGGCTGCGATGTGGTGCTCACCCCCAGCATGGGGAACCCCGCGAAACCACACGCCTCCGACCCCGAATTGCGCGCCGCTATCCGCGATCTCACCGAAGGCGTAGGCGTAGACGTGGCCTTTGAGATGGCCGGCTTCAACAGCTCGATGAACAACGCGATCAAGGTCGTTCGTCGCGGCGGTCACGTGGTGCTCTTCGGCGTGAAAAATGGGGACGCGGTCATCGAAGATGTGCACCGCGTGGTGATGGATGGCATCCAGCTTCACGGCATTGTGGGCCGGCAAATCTTCGGGACGTGGGAGATCACCAAGCGCCTGTTGGAGGATCGGCAGAACGGCATCCAGGACGCGATCTGGAATACCATCCTCGAGCGCGGCAACGACACCATCGTGGACATCAAGAACTGGGAGAAGGCGGCCTTTGAGGGAGTGATCTCGCGGCATCCGAAAGCCGTGATCCGCTTCGCGGGCTGAGGGAGAAGGGGGGTAGCGAACGTGTCGGGCCCAAACGGGGCCGCCGGCTCCTCCCGGAGCCCCGATGGCGCTACACTGGCCGCGTGCTCCCGCTGCTCCTCGCGTGCGATCCTCCCGACTCCGCCGATCCCTCGACCGGTCGCGACACGTCCGACACCTCCGAGAGCGCCGCCGTGGACACGACCACCGACGTGATCATCGTCGGCAGCGGCCCGGCCGGGGTGGCTGCCGCGCTCTCGGCCACCGAAGCGGGCGCCGAAGTCATCCTGTTCGAACGCGATGAAATCCCGGGGATTGGCGTGCGCCTCGCAGGCCTCGCCCTCGGGGTGAACACCTCCTGGCAGGCGGCAGAGGGCATCGAAGACTCCGTTGCGCTCGCGGCGAGCGAGTGGCCGATGATCACCGGCGAACCAGGGGATGAGCCCGGAGTGCAGGGCTTTCTCACCGAGAGCGCAGACACCATCACCTGGCTCGTGGGCCACGGCGCCCAGGTCGGGGACCTCATGCTGGCGGTGGGCGAGGGCACCGTGCCGCGCCTCCACATGCTGGTATGGCCAGATGCGCCCACCCCCTACGAGATCCTGATGACCGACTTCTCCGGGGAGGTTCGCGCCGGAGTGGAGGTTACCGAGCCGCTATTCGTCGATGGCGCGCTGGCGGGCGTGCGCTGGCGCAACGTCCTTACCGGCGAAGAGGGCGCCACGGGCGCGGCCGCGGTGGTGCTGGCCAGCGGCGGCTTCCTGCGTGATCTCGACGCGGTTTCGGCCGTGCGCCCCGACCTCACCGCTCGCGAGCCGCTGTTCGAAACCAACCTCGGCTCCTTCGGGAGCACCCTCCCCTTCCTCACCCAGGTGGGTGCGGGGCGCTCCACCCCCGAGGCGATCGGTGCCTACCTCCACGCGATCCAGGATCCGCGCGAGCCCGAAGGCGAGGCGTTGCTCCTGCAGTTGGGGAGCCCGTACATCCTCGTCGGGGCCGACGGCCGCCGTTTCACGTCGGACACGAACCTCGGCGACTTCGGCCCGATCCTCGACGCGCCCGAGGGCGACCTCTGGCTCATCGCCGCAGGCTCTGGCGCCGCGGCGGCGGGTTTCTCCGCGCCCGCCTACAACTGGTCCGGCAACACGGGGGAGCCGGAGTCGCTGTCGATCGACGACGTCGCGGGGCTCGGCTCGGAGGACGTGTTCGTGGCCGACACCCTGGAGGAGCTGGCGGCGCTCACGGGGCTCGGCACCGGCCTCGTGGAGGAGGTGGACGAGTTCGACGCACGCGCCGCCGCCGGCGCGTCCGACCCGTTCGGTCGGATCCTGAGCGTGAACGACGTTTTGTCGTCGCCGCCATGGGTGGCGGTGAACGTGCACCCGGGGCTCGCCAAGAACTTCGGCGGCGTGGCCACCGACGTGAGCGGTCATGTGCTCGACGCCGACGGGGCCGTGATCCCGGGGTTGTACGCCGCGGGCGAGGTCGCGGGCATGATCCTCGCAGGCGGGTCTGGCACCGGCTTCTCGGGCAGCGTCGGCGCCTGCTACCAGGGCGGCCGCGCGGCCGGGACAACCGCCGCCGCGGAAGCCGCGCTGCGGTAGTACACTCTGGCGGTGATCCTGCTCTTCCTCTCGTGCCAGGGCCCCGCGACGCCGGGCGATTCCGCCCTACAGGCGGATACCGCGCCCGTTGCCGACAGTGGCGAACCCGGGGAAACCGGCGTGGACAGCGGCGACTCCGGCGAGCTGGTGGACACGACGACCGACGTGATCGTGGTCGGGAGCGGCCCCGCCGGGGTGGCGGCCGCGCTCTCGGCGGAGGCGGGCGGGGCGAACGTGATCCTGTTCGAACGCGAAGACTCCGCAGGCTCTGGGCTGCGGCTGGGGGGGCTCGCGTTCGCCGTGAACACCCCCTGGCAGGCGGCGGTGGGGGTAGAGGACAGCGTGGATGCCGCCGCCGCCGAGTGGGGAGAGATCACCGGCGTCTCGGGGGATTCCGCCGGTCCTCAGCGGTTCTTCGCCGAGAGCAGCGCCACCCTGGAGTGGCTGGCCGCGCGCGGCGCTGAGATCGGCGAGCCGCTCATCACGGCCGGCGGCGGCTCCGTCGCCCGCATCCACCCGCTGCTCTGGGCGCCGGGCAAGGATCCCTTCGAATCCGTGATGGCTGGCTTTTCAGGAGACGTGCGCCTCGGGGTGGAGGTAACCGAGCCGCTCCTGGCGGACGGCGCCGTCGTGGGCGTGCGTTGGCGCGAAGTCGCGAGCGGCCTGGAGGGGTCGACCGGCGCCCGGTCCGTGGTGCTCGCGACGGGCGGCTTCCTGCGCGACCTCGACACGGTTGCGACGCTACGGCCCGATCTCGCGGTGCGGGAGCCGCTTTTCGAAACGAACCCCAGCTCCACGGGCGGCGGTTTGCCCTTCCTGAGCGCGGCGCGCGCGGGAGCCGACCGTCCTGAGGAGATCGGCGCCTACCTCCACTCGGTCCAGGATCCCCAACAGGTCGAAGGCGAGCCCCTGATCTTCAGCTCGAACGGGCCCTTCATCCTCGTGGGCGCCGACGGTCGCCGCTTTACCAAGGACGACGCGCTCACCGATCTCGGCCCGATGCTCGATGCGCCCGAAGGCGAGGTGTGGGTCGTCGCCGCGGGGATCGGCGCCACCGCCGGCACGTTTTCGGCGCCGGGGTACAACGCCGCCGAGGGCCAGGGGATCGTAAAGCTCACGGCCGCGGAGGTGGTGGCGCTGGGCTCCGACGAGGTGTTCGAGGCAGATACCCTGGAGGAGCTGGCGACGCTGACCGGGCTCGGATCCGGGCTGGTGGACGAGGTTGAGGAGTTCGGTGCCCGCGTCGCGGCCGGCGCAGCGGATCCGTTCGGCCGGATGCTCGACCCAACGGACGCGCTGGTCGACCCGCCCTGGCTCGCCCTGCAGGTGCACCCGGGACTCGCCAAGAATTTCGGCGGCGCAGCCACCGATGTCGAGGGCCACGTGCTGGACGACGAGGGTGCCGTAATCCCTGGGTTGTACGCCGCGGGTGAGGTGGCGGGCATGATCGTAGGCGGCGGCTCGGGCACCGGCTTCATGGGCAGCGTCGGCGCCTGCTACCAGGGGGGCCTCGCCGCCGGAGCCACCGCCGCCGCGGAGGCCGCGATCCCGGAGTAACGCCCCTGCTGTCCTCCCCCCGGCCTCCGGGGCGAGGTGGCCGAAGGCCGGAGGGGGGGCTTCCTACCGGAGCGCCCGCTTCATATCGTTGAAGGCCTTGGGCTCCCTCGGTTTTCCCCCGAGCGCCTCCCACTCCGCCACCCGCGCCAACAACGCCTCGCGCTGGTTCTTCGTGGCCAGCGCGGCACACGCCTGGGCGATGACAGCGCGCGGCGAGCCCGGCTCGGCCGCTTCCGCCTCGACCATCATCTGGGCCAGGCTCTCCATCAGCGCGACGTCGATCGCGTCGGCCGCATCCGGGGCGGCGGGCGCGGTCGTCCGGCGACGCGCAAACCACGTCGCGAGGGCGGCCACCAAAACCGCCACGACCACGGCGGCGCCGCAAAGGCCACCCCATACCCAGACCATCCAGCTCATGCCCGTGCGGGCTAACCCTTGGCGGCCGGCTCCGCGTGCACAGCTTGGAGGCCCGATGAACGACGCTGCCCCCACTGCCGCCGATCCGGTCCTTGGCCGCGGCACGTTCGGCGTTCGGGGAATGACCTGCGCGTCGTGCGCAACGCGGTTGGAGCGCGTGCTCACGCGCGTTCCCGGCGTCGATGGCGTGACCGTGAACCTCGCGACCGAGGCCGCCACCGTGCGTGGAAGCGCGGAGTGGTCGCTCGTATTCGACGCAACGCGCAAGGCCGGCTTCGAGCCGGTGGATCGGCGAAAGCGCACGGAAACGGCCGCCGTGGTGGTCGATCCCCTGCCCCGCCGCCTGCTCGTGGCCACACTCCTCTCCGTCCCGTTGGCCATCCTCGGGATGCTCCACCTCCACGCCGCGTGGAATCTGGCCGCGCAGGCCGTGCTGGCCACGGCCGTACTGCTCAGCGCCGGGCGCGACTTCTACGTCCACGCCTGGAACCTGGCGAAGCAGCGCGCCGCGAACATGGATACCCTCATCGCCCTCGGCACCGGCGCCGCGTGGACGAGCTCCTTGTGGGCGTGGGCGAGCGGCGGGCACGAGGTGTACTTCGAGGTGGTGGGCGTGGTGATCACGCTCATCCTCGCTGGAAAATTCATGGAAGCCCGCGCGAGGGCCCGCGCCGGAGATTCGCTGCGGGCGCTGGCCCACCTCGTGCCCGACACGGCGCGCTTGCTGGAGGGAGACGTGGAGAGCGAAGTGCCGCTCGACAGCGTCGCGATCGGCGATCACCTTGTCGTTCGGCCGGGGGAGCGCATCCCGGTAGATGGTGTCGTGCTCGCCGGGGCCAGCGCCGTGGACGAAGCGGCCGTCACCGGCGAGTCGGTGCCCGTGCTTCGAGAGGTTGGGGGCAGTGTTTTGGGCGGTACGCTCGTTCACGAGGGGCGCCTCGTGGTGGAGGCGCGCCGGATCGGGGCCGAGAGCGCCATCGGCCGCATCGTGCAGCTCGTGGAAGACGCGCAGTCGCGCAAGGCTCCCGTGCAGCGGCTCGCCGACGATGTCTCAGCGATCTTCGTCCCGATCGTCCTGGTGATCGCCGTGGCAACCGCGGCGGTTCACGCGCTGCTGGGTCACGGAGCTGAGGGCTCCATGCTCCCCGCTGTGGCCGTGCTCGTCATCGCGTGCCCGTGCGCACTCGGGTTGGCCACGCCCACCGCGATCCTCGTCGGCACCGGGCGCGCCGCCGAGCTCGGCGTGCTCGTCCGCGATGTCGCGGCCCTGGAGCGCACCCGCAAGGTCGATACGTTGATTCTTGATAAAACGGGCACGCTCACCCTCGGCCGACCGTCCCTGCGCACCGTCGCCGTCCTCCCAGGGTTCACCCGCGACGAGGTGCTGGCCCACGCAGCGGCCGCCGAGCGGTGGAGCGAACACCCCCTCGGGCGGGCGATTGTAGCCGCGGCAACCGGGCCCATCCCGAAGAACCTCAAGTTCGAAGCGCCGATCGGCAAGGGGGTGGTCGCATTGGTGGAGCTTGCCGGCGCCGAAGTGGAGGTTCGGGTGGGCGGGCGCGCGCTCCTGGAGGCGGGCGGGATCGAGGCCGCTCCGCTCGACGTGGCGGCCGATGCGGCGGCGGCCGATGGAAGCTCAGTGGTACGCGTGTCCATCGGCGGAAAACCGGCGGGGGTCCTTGCATTGGCCGACACACTACGGCCGGGCGCGAAGGAAGCGCTCGATGCGCTCCGCGCCCGTGGCGTGGAGGTGGTGCTCGCGACGGGGGACCAACCCCTGGCAGCGGCTGCCGTCGCGACCGCGCTCGCGATTACCCGGGTGCACGCGCAGTGCCGCCCGGAGGAGAAGGCGGCGTTGATCGAAACGTTGCGTAAAGAGGGCCACGTGGTGGCCATGGTCGGCGATGGCGTGAACGACGCGCCGGCGCTCGCGGTGGCCGACGTCTCGATCGCCATCGGCGGCGGGGCTGACGTGGCCAACGAAACCGCGGCGATGACGCTCGTGGGTGGCGACGTTTCGCGCGTCGTCGTCGCGCTGGAGATCGGGCAGGCCACGATGCGGAACATCCGGCAGAACCTGGCCTGGGCCTTTGGCTTCAACGTGGTGGCCATCCCGATCGCGGCGATGGGGTGGCTCAATCCGATGATCGCCTCCGGGGCGATGGCGCTCTCGAGCGTGTTCGTGGTCACCAACGCGCTGCGCCTGCGCCGCGTGGGCAGGCGCGCAGTCGGTTAGCCACGCGCAATGCCCGCGCTCCCCGTGCCGCCGATGCTCAAGCTGTTCACCGCGAGCGTCGCCTTTGGCGGTTTTTGGACCCCGCCCGAGGACTACACGCCGTCGAACCTCGCTCCCAGCCTCCGCGCCGGCGTGGTGATGCCCGAATCCAACGCGGAGCTGGAGCTCGTGCTCAGCTTCGCCGATGGGCTGACCAGGGAGGTGCCGTTTGGGCAGAAGGTGTCCTACAACCACCTGGACTTGCTGGCCAACGTCGTGAACGGCTACCGAGCGGACTTCCTGCTCGGCGGCGGCCTTGGCTGGCGCCACACCAACATTGCCGAATCGAAGGTAGACGGGGAGACTCCGCTGGAGGCGCTGGGCTTCTCCGTCAACCCGGCGCTGGACCTGCTCCTCAGCGCCGGCCCCAGCTTCCGCTACCACATCTGGGGGCCGATACACCTCCGCGCAGATGCCCACGGCACGCTCGTCCTTGGCGGGGAGCCAGCTAGCGAGGGGGCTCACGCCCTGCCGGGCGCGGATGCTTCGATCTCCCTCGATCTACGCTACGAACTGCCCCCCGATCGCGATCACGATGGGGTGGCGGACACCAAAGACAGGTGTCCCGATTCGCTGGAGGACTGGGACTTCTTCGACGACAACGACGGCTGCCTCGATCCCGACGACGACCACGATGGCATCGTGGACCTGGAGGACAAGTGTAAGGGACAAGCCGAGGATCTCGACGGCTTCCAGGACACCGACGGCTGCGACGACCACAACAACGATCGCGACGCCTACCCCGACAGCGGGGACCAGTGCCCCAACGAGCCCGAGTCCGAGAACGCCTGGCAGGATGGAGACGGTTGCCCGGACGTCATGCCCGCCGACCTGTTCGCCACCCTTGCTCGCGGCCGCGAAATCCAGTTTATCGATGGTGCCGTCACGCCAGCCTCGGAGCCGGCGCTGCTGGACCTCATCGCGCGGATGGCCCAGTACCCGGACATCGTGGTGCTGGTGGCGATCTACACCGACGGCGCCAACGGCGGCACCGCCGCCCGAGAGCTCACGTTGGCCCAAGCGAAAACGCTCCTGCACTGGCTGGCCGACCACGGCGCGCCCACGCTGCGCTTCGATTTCCGCTGGAAGGGGGACACACTCGTGCTCAACAACGACAAGACCGAGGCCGAACACGCCGTGAACCGTCGCGTCGAGCTCTCGCTGGTCGATACGGTGGGCGCCGACGGCAAGCCCATCCAATTCAGCCCCGTTCCCGAGGCCGAGTGGCGATAGATCGCGGCCGCGTACCGCCGGCTACGACCCCGCCCGCTCGCTTCGGCTACCCTCCCTCGCAGGTGGACCCATGCGCATCACCCTCGTGAACCCCCCGCTCGACTCGGTTTTGGAGAACGGCAGCGTCAGCCCGGTAACGGCGTACCTGTTCTTCAACTCGGCCCCGCTCGGCATCCTCTACGTTGCGGCGTGCCTTGAGCAGGCGGGCCACACGGTCTACGCGATCGACGCGGCCGCCGAAAAGCTCGACGTCAAAGGCACCGTTCGCCGCATCGAGGGCACGCGCCCCGACGTGATCGGCATCGGCAGCACCACAGTCGTTTTTGAGACGAGCAAGCGGCTCGCGACGGCGCTCAAGGGCGCCATGCCGAGCATTCCCGTGGTTCTCGGAGGCTACCACGTCACCCTGCTCCCGAACGAAGCGATGCAGCACCCTGCGTTCGACGTCGGCGTGATCCACGAGGGTGAGTTCACGATGGTGGAGCTGGTGGAGCACTACGCCGGCCGCAAGGCGCTCGACGACGTGCAGGGCATCGTCTACAAAAAGCCCGACGGAACGATGCACTTTACGCCGGCACGCCCCCGGTTCAAGGACCTCGATCAGCTCCCCTTCCCCGCGCGGCACTTGCTCCCGCACGACCTCTACCAGCCCATCCCGATCGACGAGCACGCCTCGCCGAAGTTCGCGATGATCACCTCGCGAGGCTGCCCGCACGCCTGCGCCTTCTGCCAGAAAGCGAAGTCCGGCTACCGCAGCCACAGCCCCGAGTACATCGCCGACGAGGTGGAGTACCTGGTGCGTGACTTCGGCGCGCGCGACATCGCCTTCGTTGACTCGCTCTTCTGCGCGAGCAAGAAGCGTGTCATGGGCATCATGGAGGAGTTCAAACGCCGCGATATCGCCTCCAAGGTGTCGTGGACGTGCTCCTCGCGCGTCGAGGTCGTGGACCGCGAGTTGCTCCAGTCGATGAAGGACGCGGGCTGCTGGCGCACCCGCTTCGGCATCGAGTCCGGCTCCGACAAGGTGCTGGAGTTCATCTCCAAGGGCATCACGAAAGAGAAGATTCGCGCGGCGGTTACGGCCGCCCACGAGGTCGGGCTGCGTCCCAAGGCCTTCTTCATCATCGGCCACATGCCGGACACCCGCGAAACCATCGAAGAGAGCATCGAATTCGCGAAGACGCTCCCCCTCCATGACGTCACGGTGCAGATCAACACCCTGCTGCCAAAAACGCCGCAAATGGAGATCTGGGACCGCGAAGGCCCGAAGTGGGGCCGCCTCGTGAACGAGTCCACCGACGAGAAGAGCTTCTGGGAGCCGACGTTTGTGCCGTGGGCGCTGGAGCCCGAGGACATCATCGAGTTCCACCGCCGCTTCTACCGCGAGTTCTACTTCCGCCCGATCACCCTCGCGCGGCACCTCGAAACCATCAAGTCGTGGCGGGACGTGTACAAGTACGCCAGCGCGTCGAGCCTGTTCTCCTTCTTGTTCTACAACCAGGACAAGATCTCGTTCGACACGATCAAGAGCGTGTTTGGCGTGGCTTCGAGTGCGGATGAGGCGGCGTAGGACTCCGGTCCTCCCCCCCCCTTTAGGGGGAGGTGCCCGAAGGGCGGAGGGGGGGGGGGTTGGGCGATGTTCCAGGCCTGGTCCCTGGGCCCAGGGGCTTCGCTGAACATCGCGGCGAGAAGCGCCCGCGGCGACGCCGGTTAGAGCCCCGCGGAGGCGCCCGTTGCACGCCCTGATCGATTCCCCGTTTCCCGAGGCGCTCGTCGACCACTCGGGAAAGATCGTGGCTTTAAACGCTGGC
>BJHF01000145.1 GCA_014191855.1 Deltaproteobacteria bacterium | reverse complement strand
CTACCTTGTCCGAGCTCAACAAAAGCACGCACAACATCAGCACCGCCGAAGATCCGATCGAGTACAACTTGTACGGCATCAACCAGGTGCAGATGCACGACGAGATCGGCCTGAACTTCGCAGCCGCCCTCCGATGCTTCCTCCGGCAAGATCCCGACATCATCATGGTCGGCGAGATTCGAGACTTTGAAACGGCGGAAATCGCGGTCAAGGCGGCGCTCACGGGCCACTTGGTGCTCTCGACGCTCCACACGAACGATGCGCCGAGCACGGTCAGCCGGCTCTTGAACATGGGCATTGAACCGTTCCTTGTCGCGAGCTCGGTCAACCTCATCGGCGCTCAGCGTCTCGTCCGCAAGCTCTGCGGCGAGTGCAAGGGGCCGGTCGAGGTCACGCGCCAACAGTTGATCGACGTCGGCATCCCGCCGGACGAGGTGGATCAGGTCAAGCCGATGCGCGGCCAGGGTTGCCGGGTGTGCAACAACACCGGGTACAAGGGGCGTATCGCCGTGTACGAGATCATGATCACCAACGACGAAGTGAAGGAGTTCATCCTCAACGGCGCCTCCACGTTGGAGCTCAAGCGCGAAGCCATCCGCCAGGGCATGAAAACCCTCCGCATGAGCGCGGTCTCCAAGTTCCGCGAGGGGATGACTTCGTTGGAAGAGGTCGTGCGGGTGACGGCGCCGGACTGAGGGTTTTGGGCGATCCGGTAGGCCCGGTGGCGTTGCCAAAGCGGGCTTCGCGCCGGATCGCAGCGAAGCCGGGAGATACCGATGGCTGAACCGTGGGTCGAGGTGCCATGCTGCGCTCACTGCTCAGCCGAGCGAGATGGCGCGTCGGGAGCCAAAGCACACCACAGAGGCCACAGAGGGCACGGAGCGAGGGCCCGGAGAGCCCTACGGCGTGCCGGTGCTGTGGACATAGCGGCGGACCGCGAGACGCCTCACATCACGCTGATCAGCACGATGTCCGGGGAAGAGGACTGCGTGCCGTCGTACACGGCGAGGGACAAAACGTAGTCCCCCGCGACAGTTGGGGTGAACGTTGGATCCTCGAGGTTAGCGGCATGGATGTCACGATCTGAGAGCGTCGAGCCCGCGGGCTGCGCCTGCAGTGCCCAAAACCACCAGTACGGCCCACAGCCTCCCGTTGCGGCCCCGTCGAGCTGCACCTGCCCGTCGGCCAGGTTCACCGTCTGGTCGGGGCCCGCGTCGCCGACGACAGGGTCGGGGCAGTTGGCGCTATCGGCCGTGTCCCCCGTCGCCGTGTCGGCCGCCGTGTCTGAGGTGTCGCCGGTGTCGATCGGTGGCGCCGTGTCGATCTCCTTGGCGCCGATGCGTTCTGGATCCCCGGGTTCACAGGCGCAAAAGAACAGGAGTCCCGCCGCACGTAGGGTCGGGAACGGGCAGTGCTGCTGAAACATAATGTCCCTGCGGCATAACGTTGCCGCCCCCTCAGGACGCATCAAGCACACAAGCAACCCCGTGGACCTTCGCGTCGCGTGTACACGTCACCGCCGGCTTCCAATCGCAGCCGTCAAGCGTACACACCCGCGGCGTAAAGCGGACCTGAGTGGCGGAGATCACGTCGAGCGCGACATACCCGCCCGCCACTGGCGCGTCCGGCAGTTGAACATAGGTGAACAGCCCCGTCACGCCCTCGCAAGGTGTCGGCGTTCGCAGCTCCATCCCGCCTCCCGAGGTCAGCGCGAGCACGGTATCGACGGGCACGGCGTCCAGGTGGTGGGCGTGGCCGTTCAGCCAAAAGTCCATGGGCGGCTTGCCGAGCCACTCCACCGGGATCTTGTCTTGCTCACTGCACTTTCCGCTCGTCGTGCGCCAGGAATAGTGCGCGGCGTAGGCCCGCCAGGCTGTGTCGCGAAACTTCAGCGAGGGCACCGGCGCCCCTGAGCCGTAAAATCCGGCGTCCAGCACCGCGAGGTCCAGCGCCACCCCGCCTTTGTCCAACTTGTCGACGTGGCTCGGATAGTCACCCTTGGTCCAGCCGAGCTTTTCAAATGCGGCCACACTGCACGCGCGTGCCGCGGGCGAAAATGATTTTTGCTCGACCGTGGTTACGTCGTGGTTTCCGAGCACCGGAATCACCTTCTTGGGGTCGAAGGTTCCATAATAGAGCCGGATTTTCTCGGCGAGCTTGCCCGCGCAGTCGGCATCGTCGATGGGGGGCGCGTCATACAAGAAGTCGCCCAGCGCGAGCAGCCAGTCCGCGCTCGGCAGCTCCCGCCCGATGTCGGCGCTTACGACGCGACCGATGGGGGTGTCCTCCCCCGTATCCCCCACGAGGAGCAGGCGGGGGCCGGCGGCGAGAGCGAACGCGGTGAGCAGCAACATCGCCCGCTCCTAACCGACCTCCGACCCCCCAGTCTCGGCGCGCACCCACGCGAGGTACTCCGCGCTCCCGGCGAGGATGGGAACAGCGATGATCTCGGGCAGGGTGTACGGGTGCAGGGCGCGGACCCGCGTGACCAGCTCGTCCACCAGCGCCGCTCGCGTCTTGATGACCAGGAGCACCTCCACGTCCTCGTGAACGCCGCCTTGCCAGCGGTAAACCGAGCGCACCGCGGGCACCAGCGTGCAGCAAGCGGCGAGGGATTCCTGCACCAACGCGCGCGCGAGCGTCTCCGCGATGGCGAGGTCGGGGGCGGTGACGTTCACCACGACGAGATCGGTCATGCCGCCCCTGTAATCCACGCTTTCGCCCCCCGAATGATACGCACGCCCGATGGTCGCCCTGGTCTTGTTGTTCGCCTGCTCCACGCCCGCCGAGTCGCCTCCGGCGGCGAAGCCCGCGCGCGTCAAATCGGAGGAAGGCAGCGACCTTCAGGTCGACTGGCCTGCGGTACCAGCGGACCTGGCGAGGGGCGACCGCGACATGATGGCATCCGCCCTGACGAAGGCTGGGCTCGCCGCCGCCAGTCGGCCGATCCCTCAGAAAAAGGGCACGAAAGCCCCGAACATCCTGGTGATCGTGCTCGACACCGTTCGCGCCGACCACCTCGGGATGTACGGCTACACGGAGGGAACCACGCCGAAGCTGGACGCATGGGCGACGGGTGCGCGGGTGTGGGAGAACGCCTGGACCGACGCTCCATGGACGCTCCCGGCCCACGCCTCCATGTTCACCGGGAAGTCGCAACGTGAACACGGCGCCCGCAGCGTAGGTCGCGACGATCCCCGGAAGGGTGCGCCCCTGGGCGAGGGCAACGTCACGATCGCCGAGCGGCTCCAGGCCGTCGGGTACCGCACCGTCGCCGTCGCGGCGAACCCGGCGTTCCTCCATCCGAGCTACGGCCTGGGCCAGGGCTTCGACGTGTGGATGAACGAGGGGCTCGGCGCCGATCCGCGGGGCGTTCCCTACCTTGCCGCGGACCGCGTGGTCCCGCTCGCCGAGGCCGCGCTGGCCCAGGAGGACGAACACCCGTTGTTTTTGTTCGTGAATTTCATCGACGCGCATCGGCCGTACAAGGCGCGCAAGGGCTTCGTGAAGTCGCCGGAGCTGCTGCGAAAAGCGTCGTTGCCCGGGGAGAAGGGCTACGCGAAGATGGTGCGGAAGCTCATGGCGGGCGGTCCGCTGGACCTGGATCTGCGAGATTCCTGGGTGCAGGGGTACGACGCCGAGCTGCGATGGCTCGACCAGAACGTGAGCCAACTCCTCGGTAACTCCCGCGTCCCCTCGACCGTGTTCTTGCTCTCCGATCACGGCGAGTACCTCGGCGAGCACTCGCTCGTGGAGCATGCGAAGGACGTGTACGAGCCTGTGCTGCATGTGCCGTTCATGGCGAAGGGGCCGGACTTCCTGCCGGGTCGCGACACGGCACCTGTTCAGGGCCACGATCTCGCATGGATGGTGCTCCAAACCGCGGGGCTGGACAGCGCCGACCTTGAGCGCACCGGCTCGCTCCAGGTCGCGGACCTGTACTACACCCTCAAGAAAGACCTGATGGCGCCCTATGGCAAGCGGTTTGACCGCATTCGTCGGGCGTTTCGCGTCGGCTCCAAGAAGTATATCAACGGCAGCGACGGCACACGGGAGGCGTACGACCTGGAGGCGGATCCGGGGGAGCGCGGCCCGCTCGTGGAGGTACCGGCGGAGCTGCTCGCCGCGGAGACCGTCTGGTTGGCGGCTCACCCGGAGGTGCCCGTCGTGCCCGAGTCCGAGGGCGGCGCTCTCGGCCCCGACGAGGAGGCGCTGAAGGCGCTCGGGTACGCCGAATAGGGTAGGCTTCTTCCATGTGGTTCTTCCTGTTTGCCTGCGGGAGCGCGCCCCCACCGCTGGCCGCCGACGCCGTGACCTACGGCGAGTCCAGCGTGGCCGTAGGCCTGGAGCGACTCGACGCGCGCGTGGATACCCTGGAGAGCGGCCCCGATGGCAGCGCTACGCGATTAGCGGCGATCGAAGCTCGGCTTACGCAGCTTGAGATCGCCCTCGCGCAATCCCAGATCGCGGGCGACGATCGCCCCACGGCCGGCGTGGTCAAGCCGGGGGCCGACTCGCCCGTCACCATCGAGACGATGGACGCGCGCATCAGCAAGCTGGAAGACAAGGTGTTTTCCGGCGCGATGGGCGATCCGGGAACGGCCTTGTTCGACCTGCCGAAAGATCCACCGAAGCCGGCGGGGAAGGGGAGCGGCGGGGCGCCGAAGCCGCCGCCCGGGGGAGGGAAGCCGGGGCCGCCGCCGGGGGGAGGGCAGCCGGGAGGCGGTCAGGGAGCTGCGCCGCCGGGAGGGCAGGGTGGCGGTCAACCGCCCCAGGGTGGCGGGGGCGGTCACTGATGTCGAGCGTTCCGCTCCCCACGCTCACCCACGATCTCCCGGCGTTCCGCGCCGCGCTCGCCGCGCTCACGCCCGACGAGCAGGCCAACTTCATGCACGGGCTCCCAAAGCGGGAGATGCGGAAGCTCTTCGACGAGGGGCTGTCGCTCACGCTCGCCGAGATGATCGGCGGAGAAGGCGAGATCATCCGGCACGAGGGGCAGAACGACCTGCTCCCATTCTTCGACCGCTTCGAGAAGCACACCGTGCTGCGCGGCGGGGTGGTGCAGGGGATCAACGTCCAGAAATTCGCGTGGGCCACAGGGCCTGGGCACTTCTCCGTGCGGCAGGAAGGCGGCGAGGTTTGGTTCGACTACACCCGCCTTGCCGAGTCGGTTCCGACCGGATGGCCGGCGCTGGTTGCGAACAATGTGGGGATCGGCCGCCTCGTTTACGGGGGCATGATCGACCACGTGCGCAAGGTGGTGGACCGCATGGTCGTCGGCAAGGTGTTCCGGGCGGGGAAGCCCGAGGAGCACTACTTCATGCTCTTGCGCCGCTGAGCCCCGCTTCGACGACGCAGAGCTGCGCCATGCGCAGGGCGAACAGCGCGCTCCTCGGAGAGTCGTGCATCGAGCGGCCGCCGCTCCGCGCGCGCATCGCAACCGGAACTTCGGCCACCCTCCAGCCCGCCATCACCGCGCGCACGAGCACGTTCGCGTCGGCCACGTCGGGCGGGTAATCTGCGGCGAAGGCCTGGTACACGGCGGGCCGCATGGCGCGGAGTCCGCTGGTCACATCGGTGAAGGGGTGGCCGCCGAGCAGGCTCGCCCAGGCGGAGAGCGCCCGGATCGCGAGCCGGCGCGTGGGCGGCACCCGGTAGCCAGCGACGCCGAGGAAGCGGCTTCCCACCACGAGATCGGCCTGCTCCAGCGCGGCGATCAGCGCGGGCAGCTCCCGGGCGGGGTGCTGCCCGTCGGCATCCACGGTGGCAACCCAGGGGGCCTTCTGCTGCTCGGCGTATCCAAAACCCAGCTTCAAGGCGAGCGCGTAGCCTGGGGCGGAGCGCAGCACGGTGGCGCCTGCCTGCCGCGCTCGGTGGGCGGTATCGTCGCTCGAGCCGTTCTCCACGACCACGACCTCAACCCCCGGGAGCGTGCGCAGGATCTCGCTCACCACGAGCCCCACGCGGGGGCCTTCGTCGCGAGCCGGGAGGATCACCATACCGGGAGTATATCGCCCTGTTCGGCGCCTACGCGCCGCCGAGCTTCTTCTGGAGCTCGCCGCTCTGGAACATCTCCATCATGATGTCGGAGCCGCCGATGAACTCCCCCTTCACGAAGAGCTGCGGGATGGTCGGCCAACTGCTGTAGGCCTTCACGCCCTCGCGCACTTCCGCGTCTTCGAGGATGTTCACGTGGGCGAACTTCACGCCGCACTGCTGGAGAATGCCGATGGCGCGGGCCGAGAAGCCGCACTGCGGGAACATCGGGTTGCCCTTCATGAAGAGCACCACGTCGTTGCCCTTTACGATGTCGTCGATCCGTTCGTGGGTGCCCATGGTCGTGCTCCTATGCGGTTTTGCCGGCGTTGCGCCAGGCGTCGGGGGTGTAGGTTTTCAGTTGGAACGCGTGGATTTCACGCCCCATGCGGGCGCCGAGCGCGGCGTACACCGCCTGGTGCTGCTTTACGAGCGACATCCCCACGAAGGCGGGCGACATCACCTCGCCCTGGAAGTGTTCGCCATCTTCGTCCACGATCAGCGCCACGCTCTCGGGGAGCGCCGCCTCGATGAGCTTCTTGATCTCGGAACCCTGAAACATGGCTGACCTCGGCTCGCCCCTGCTAATCACCGGCGCCCGTGAGGGCATGTGGCCCCGCTCACCGGCGCGTTATGCGACCACGGATGTTCGGCGCGTTCTGGGCTCTGTTCGGGCTCCTCGAGATCATCTGCTGGGGCGCGTTGGTAACGCCGTTGATCCTGCCCTTTGCGGTGATTCCGCGGGGGCGGCGCGAACGTTGGTCGATCCTCGGCGGGCAGGTGTTCGGGTGGCTGTGCACCTACGTCACGCTCATGGGGCGCACCACCGTCCTTGGGCTGGAGCACCTGCCGAAACGGCGCGGGTACCTCGTGATCAGCAACCATCGTTCCTGGGCGGACGTCGGGATGCTGATGTACTACACCGCGAGCCAGGGCATATCGAAGAAAGAGGTCGCGTACGTGCCTTTCTTCGGGCTCACGGGGTACGTTTCCGGCGTCATCTACTTCGACCGGAACAAGAAGGAGAGCCGCCAGGCCGTGGTTACCGAGGCGATCTCGATGATGAGCCAGGGCGCCAACCTTCATGTGTTCCCCGAGGGCACCCGCACGCGCGACGGCCGCCTCGCCTCGAAGGTGTACCTCAGGCTGATCCAGGCTTGTTACGCCGCGGGGATCGACGTGGTGCCGTGCTGCGTATGGGGCACTGATCGGGCGGTTCGCGCCGTGGGCGTTCACGCCCTCCCGTTCCAGCGCTTCGGGCTCGAGCTGGAGCCGCCGCTGGAGCGGGCGGCGTTCACCACCGCTGAGGCCTTCGCCGAGGCGTCGTGGGCCCGCGTGGTGGCGATGGCGAAGAAACACGGCGCTGACGAGCCCTTCTCAGGGGCGGGTGGCCTCGAAGATGAGCGCGCGAGCAGCGTCGGGGGCGCGCAGGACGTATCGGCCGGGGGGTAGGGAGCCGGCGGCGAGCGTGCGCGCGGGTGGGTCGGTTGGGGTGCGCCGCTCCAACGCGAGGGCGAAGGGAGCCGCAGCGGAGTCCAGCACGTACCAGGGGCCGGCTTCGCCCAAGGGGGGGGCGCCGGGCACCTGGGTGGTGGGTGTGAGCGAGGCGACGGTCCAGGTTTCGGCGCCGGCCCCGACCAGCACGAGCAGGTCGTCCGCGGCGAGCGTGGGCGGGGCGGCGGGGAGCACGAGCGGGTACTGGGAGGGGGGTTCCCCCGAGGCGGCTCCAGTCGCCAGTGTCGTATTCGTTGGCAGCAGGGTTATATCCTCGCCGCGAAGGCGGTAGATTCCCGGATCCGTGGGGATGAGGCTCGGATCGAGGGACTTGGAGGCCGGGGCGCCATCCAGCGCCTCCGCCGCGCACGCCAGCAGCGCCCAGATCATCCGGCGGCCAGCTCGGCGCGGGTCGCGCCGATGCGCGCCCGGATCCAGCCGACCGGGTTCGCATCGTAGTCGGGGGAGGGGACCGAGGGGAAGGTGGCGCCGCGGGCGCTGACGATCAGCGCGCCGAGCCCGTCTGGGCGAAGCGCGACTTTCGCGTCGGCAGCTGAGCCGCCCTGAGCCCCAAAGCCCGGCACGAGGAACCACGTGTGCGGCATCGCAGCGCGTAATGCAAGTGATACATCTCGATGTGTCGCCCCCACGACGGCGCCAAGGGGGCCGTATTCGCCACGCTCCGCGTTCTGGGCGTCGATCCATGAGGAAAGGTCTGTCACCACCGGCTCCTGCCACCGCGCGGAGCCGGGGTTCGACGTCCGAAGCAGCACGAACAGGCCGCGGTCGTTGGCCTCCGCCACCGAGAGGAAGGGCTCGACGGTGTCGGGACCGAGGAACGGGGAGACGGTGAGCGCGTCGCACGGGAAGGGCGCGTGCGCCGAGAGCGTGGCTTCTGCATACGCGGTGGCTGTGGAGCCGATGTCGCCTCGCTTTGCGTCGCCGATCACGAGCAGCCCAGCCGCACGGGCGGCCACACACACGTCGGCGAGCGCGGCCATGCCTTCAGGGCCGAGGGCCTCAAAGAAGGCGAACTGAGGCTTTACCGCCGGGACCTGGCCGGTGGCGGCATCCACCACTGCGAGCCCGAAGCGGCGTGCGAGCTCCGCGAGCTCCGGCCGCGTCGGGTTTGAGAGCGCACCACGCCCGGGCAGGCGATCGGCCCAGGGGTCGATGCCGACACATAGGCATGTATCACTGTGTATCACCGCGGCCGCGAGCCGCTCCGCGAAGGACATGGGTGTGAGGTAACCCACCTCCGCGGGTCTACGGTCGGGCGCCACGTCAGTATCGGATGCGAGGGAAGGCCCGTCAGGGGGAGCGGAACGCCTCCCAACCGAGCTCGATGCTCACGAGCCTCAACAGCGACTTCGAATTGCGCACGCAACCGAACTCGATGTTGGTGGCCATGAAGATCGGATTCAGGTGTGCCATGAAGCCGAACTCCAGGTTCAACACCGTGAACCGCGACTTCGGCTTGCGGCGCCTGCCACGCGGCCGGGCGCGCACGCCAGCGCGACCACGAGCGGAGGGTGATCCCCTCTGAAGCCGTGTAGCGCTCCTGGGAGAGTTTCTTTCAGCGTAACGACGACGATCCCGGTGGTGAATAAAACGCGAGGTTTTAGGGCGAGGATCGACAGAGATCACGAGGCGGGGTGACTCGCGCGCGGCCCGCCGAGGAGCTCACTTCGAGTCTGGGTCGATCCCCGCCGCGATCAGGCGCTCCCGCATCCTGGCCTCGCGCACCAACGCCTGCGCCTCCCTGGCGAGCGCCTCTGCCAACTCGGCCGCCATCGTGTTCTGAACCCGCAGGTAGTCCAGGCGGGAGCGGTAGAGGTCGTTGCGGGCGGCGTTGGTTTGAAAGTCGGTCAGTACGGACATGGCGCTCTCCAGCACGGGTGTGTCGATGTCGCGTGGGACCTCGCGCCAAGTCTCCGCTTCCGTGAAGAAGCGCATCCAGCCGAGCAGTCCCGCCGGGGTCGAGAGGTCAGGATTCTGGCGCCAGCGGTCGAGTTCAAGAACGTGAAGCTCCAGATGGGAGCTTAGCTCAAGGACGCCGTCCTCGTCGCGGACGCGGAAGCGGTGATGAAAGCCGGTGGCCCCCCGGAACGTGTTCTCGTCCATCAGCCAGATAGACACGACCGGGCGAAGCTCGGTGTACTTGTCGCCTTTTTCAAGTTGCGCCTTGTACAGCGTCGCCCATGCGTACAGCATCCGCTCCTTCAGCGCGGCGTGGTTCCAGCTTTGCATCTCCACCTGGAACACCTCCCCCGCCGCATCGGTCGCGATCACGTCGACGACGATCTGCCCGTCGTCGATGAACTCCGAAGGCTGGATCGGGTTCCGGAGCTGCACGGAGATGATCGCGGACGAGCGTTGAAGCACGGCGTTGAGGAAGTCTACCAGGCGATCGACGTGATCGGGATCGGCGAGCAGGGCGCGGAAGACGCAGTCCACTCGCGGGCTGATTCCGACGGGTTCTTTGGGAAGGACAGGCATTCCATGAAGGTAACGCTTGGCAGTAGGGGCGGCGAACGAGGCCATGGCGCGCGTCCTCGCCCCGGGCGCATCGCCAAGCTCGCTGTGGGGCGGTGGCGATCGACGCCCCAGTGATGGAGGAAGCCGAACCAACACAAGCGGCCCTGGGCGCTTCGTTACGCGAGCCACAGGGTCAGGCGACCTCCGCTGGAATCGTTCACGCGGGTCTCCACGATCCTGAGCGATCAAGCCGGCGCTTGGCCCGCGTCTCGGTCGAATTCATGGGCGTGTAGAATTGGTGGGAGTTCCACACCCCTTCGAACGGGCGCTCCGTCCGCCGCGAGCTTCCGCGCCCCGATCACGGTGCCGACGGCCGCCGCGACGAGCCGCGACAGCGCCTGACCCAGTCACCTGGCCGCGCTCGTCGCCCTACTCCTTCGCCTCCGGCGCCCCCGGCGCCTCCACCGGCGGCCGCCACCCATATGCATCGTTCGTCACGCGGGTGACCTGGAAGATCGCGCCGAACAGCCGGTCGTCGAGCGCCTTCTTCAGCCGCGTGGGCAGGCGGCGAACCACCGCGCGGGCAGTGCCCACCACGATCCGGGCCACGGCCTCCGTTGCGCTCATCCGCCCCACTGGGGAACGTAGTCCTTCAACTTCTGCATGGCCGACTCCCCGATCTGGGCCACGTCGGCCAGCTCGCCGAGGCTGGCGATCGGTCGCGCGCCGACGATGTTGCTGGCCTCGTCGCTGGCGAGGCCCACGTTGTCGTCGAGCACCGACAGGCTCGCGTCGTTGGCGATCTCCAGCACCACCTCCTGCTCCTCGGCCGTGAACGTCACCCCTTCCCAGGTGCCGTCCCCGTCCTCTCCTTCTTCGATGTACGCCAGCACTTCGAGGATGGTCTTGTCTCCAACCTGCGGCACCGCGTCCACATCGTCGAGGGTGAGGTAGGTGCCGTCGTCGTTCGTGCCGCACTCGGCATCGGCCCCGTCGCGGGTGTTCACGAGGTTCTCCGCGGCATCCGAATCGAGCCCCACTACCGAATCCAGCAGGTCGAACGACGTGTCGCACCGATTGAGGAAGGCGAGGATCTGTTTCACCTCCGCATCGGTGAGCCCCAGCCGCTCCTGAGCGGGAACCAGCGCCGGATCGGATTGGGTCGCCACCTGGACATCGGTGTTGCAGGCCAACAGGACAAGCAGCATGGAGCGGGGCTAACCCCAATGCCGCTCGGATAGCCGAGTTCGGTAATTTTGAGCCGTATGTTTGCCCGTCGATGTCGATGTCGGCATCGATGTCGGCATCGGTTTCGATACCGACATCGTGGATGATTTCGATGTCGACATC
>BJHF01000144.1 GCA_014191855.1 Deltaproteobacteria bacterium | reverse complement strand
GATTCGCGGCGTTCGCCCGTCTGGGGCGCGGTCGCGATCGGCGACGGGCGCCTGATAGCGGCGCGGCGCGGTCGAGAACGGCGCCCCACCGCGCGTTCGTCCCGGGGTGAGCGCTCGCGGGGCCGGCGCGCGCCTCGCCGGCCGCACCTGTGTCGCGACAGCGGCGCCCGCGTCTCGATTCACAGCGTTCATCCGTGTCAGCCGCCCGCCCCGCCCCGCGCCGTCAGGCGCCCCGCCCGCCGGGCCGCAGGCCCGGGCCCCGCGCCGCCAGGCGCGCTCTCCCGTAGCCCGTAGCCCCGCGCCGCCAGGCGCGCTCTCCCGTAGCCCGTAGCCCCGCGCCGCCAGGCGCGTAGCCCGCAGCCCCGCGCCGCAGGCGCGTAGCCCCCCCCTACCGCGCCCCCGCCACCACCATCCCCTCGATCAACCGATACCCCGGCGGCATGTTCGCCTCCAGCCAACCGTCCGAATTCGCAAGCGCCCAACGCCGCGCCGAGAATAGCTCCGCCAGGCGACCGCGCACCCGGGTGGACTCCTCACGCTGGCTGCGAAGCGCGGCTTCAAGGCCGGCGCGACCCTCTTCCCCTTCCTGGGCGGCGATCGCCTCCACCGCGGCGTGTCGCACGCCCTCGTCGAAGTCCAGCAGGAAAGGCGCTGCGCCGGCCACGATACGCGGATCCTTCCGCTCCGCGAGCGTGAGCAGCAGGCTGCGCTTCTTCTCGGGCTTGAACTCGTTGTCGACCGACTCCGCCGACAAAAGCTCGATCAGCAGGGCGTTCGCAGCCGCCACCCCCTCCAGGCGCTCAACGGTGCGCACCGAATGCTGGAAGTTCGCCGATCCCCGCGCATGCGCCCGCGCCGCCTCCGCGCCGAGCGGGCCGCGCTCCACGAGCAGCTCGATCACCGCATCTTTCTCGTTCCGATCCTTGATGTTGTGCTCAAGCTGCAGATCAAAGCGCTTGCACAGCGCCAGCAGCGCCTCGGGGGTGGCCTGATCGGCGAGCCAGGCGGCCGACTGCATGCGATCTTCCGCCTGCGCGTCCCGATCCTGCATGCGCCGCCCGTGCTTGGTGACGCTGTTTCCGGTGAAGATGTCGTACCACGCCATGGGCCGCCCGAGGGAAGGCCGCAACGCTATTCACCGGAGTCCCTCCGGGGAAGTGCGCCCGTCACGCCGAGACGCAGCATGACGTGACCGTCGGCCGCCGCAGCCGTGAGGCCGCCGGCCCCCTCAACCTCCACAAACCAACCTTCTCCGTACCGAAGCGCCCCACCGGCGCTGACCCTGGCCGGGTTTCGTGGCGTCGCGAGGTCCGCCACCAGGAGCGCGCGCGCGCCGATTCGTTTCTGCGCCCACCCCGCTTCCGCTCGAATCATGGGCACGTCGTCCTGGTTCGCGAAGCGCAGCGGGTTCCCGAGCACGCCGAGCCCTAGAGCCCCGGCGGCCGACCACGGGCCGTGGCCCCACCGACCCCACGCGCCGAACAGGATGTCGGTTTCATCCGTTCCAAGCTCTGTTTCGTTGGCCGCGTTGGGGAGCTTCGCTTCCCAGCCGAGCCCGGCCGTCCAGTCTCCGCCCTGGAAGAGCCGGGCCGCCGTCCCGAGGCGCACATCGCCCGGACCAGAAACGGGCGGAGAAGCCACGGTGTCGTCCACCAGCCACTCCCAGCTCAGCCCGAGGCGCACGCGGCCGGACATCCAGGCCTCCGCGTCGATCCCCCCGCAGAACCGGTCTCGTGCGCCCGAACGAAAGGCCGGAACCAGGCCTGGAGCCCACGCCGCTCGCGCCGAAATCTCCCCATCAAAGGAGGATTCTCCTACAGCGTTCGGGACCCGTGTCCCGACCCACCACCCCTCCGCGCGCGCCGATCGCGCCGCGAGCACCAACAGCACCGTCGCGGCCGCAGGAATCAGGTTACGCGCGGAAAGCTGCAACAACCGCCCCCCTGGCAAGTGTGACGCGATCAGGTGTCAAATGCTGTTGACGATGTCCTATGGGATTGCGTACGCTGCGGCACCCCTCGAACCACACGCCTCGCTCGATGCGCCAAGCGCTCTGGAGTGACCCGAATGACTCTCCCCTCCGCCTCCCGACTCCTCCCCGCACTTTTGGTGCTGGCCTTTGTCGGCTGTATTGAGCAAGAGCCGAAGGACACCAACAGCGGCGCCGGGGACTGCACCGTGCCCACGATCAGCGAGCTGGTAGACCAGACGATCGACCTCGGTAAAACCGCAACCATCCCCGTTCAGGCCACCCCCTGCGTGGAAGGCACCGAGCTCAGCTACACGTGGTCGCTCGACTCCAAGCCGCTCGACTCGGAGCTGGACAGCACGGCTGTCCCCGGATCCGACCCGACGAACGCCGCGTTCAAGCCCGACGTCGTGGGCACCTTCGTGCTCTCCGTGTACGCCTCGGATGCCGACGGCAACAACAGCGAAACCGTCATCGTCGTCATCAACGTGAACTCGGGGAACGAAGCGCCCATCGCCGATTGCGGCGTGAACCAGACCGCCGCCGAGAACGACCGCGTGGATCTCGACGGTTCGAAGAGCGAGGATCCGGAAGGCGCGGAGATCACCTACGACTGGTCCGTTTCTTCGTCGCCCGACTGCTCGGCGCTCGAGAGCGGCGATGTGTTCAACGGCGACCAGTCGGTGGCCAGCGTCGTTCCGGACTGCGCGGGCACCTTCGTGGTCAGCCTCGTCGTCAACGATGGCGAGAACTACTCCGAGCCCGACTACTGCTCGATCACCGTAGCGAGCGACAACGCAACCCCGATTGCGGATGCGGGAACCAGCGAAACGCTCTCCCCCTGCACCCCGCCCGACTTCCACCTCGATGGCTGGGGCAGCTACGACCCGGATGGCGATGCCCTCACCTACTCCTGGTCGGTGCTCAGCGTACCCGCCGGCTCTACGGACGCAGATTGGGCGAACGACCCGGCGCAGGCCGCGCCGTACTTCCACTGGGATGTCCCTGGGGAGTACATCTTCCAGCTCCAGGTGTGTGATGCGGCGGATTGCTCCGCGCCCGACATCGTGACGTACACGTTCGTGGATCCGTCGGAGAACAACCCGCCGACGGCGAACGCGGGCGACGACCAGACGATCACGAGCGAGCCCGACTGCGAAACGGCCTCCTACGTGTGGACCTGCGAAGATTGCCCATCCGACAGCGTGACGATCGATGCGAGCGCCTCCATCGACAGCCAGGATGGCGATGAGCTCGACTTCTACTGGACGGAGACCAGCGGCGAGCTGATCATCGCCGCTCCGACCAGCCCCACGACCGAGGTTACGACGCCATCGTTCGCCTCGACCTACAACACCGCCGTTACCAAGACGTGGGACGTGAAGCTCACCGTGTCGGACTGCTCCGAGTCGGACGACGACACGGTTACCATCACCTACACCTGCACCGGTTCGTATTAGGAGCCTGCGATGCGCACTTTACTTCCTCTCTCGGCCGTGCTCCTGATCGTGGCCTGCACGGGCGACACCTCCGGAAAAGAAACCGGCGTCGTCATCTTGCCGAACAATATCCCCGTAGCCGAAGCCGGCCCGAGCGTGACGCAGACAGCCGACACGGCGGTGCAGCTCAACGGCGGCGGCAGCTCCGACTCGGATGGCGACCCGCTCACGTACCACTGGAGCTTCGACACGGTGCCCGATGGCTCCGCGCTCGCGACGAAGGAGAAGCCGTTCACCGTCAATGAAACGGGAGAAGCCATCGCTCCCGCTTTCAGCCCCGACCGGGTTGGCACCTACATCGTGAAGCTGATCGTGAACGACGGCAAGGACAACTCCTCGCCCGACTACGTCGTCATCACCATCACCTCGCCGGAGACGCTCCCCGTGGCGAACGCGGGCGCAGACGCCACGGCGGCCGCTGGCTCCGTCGTAACACTCGATGGCGCAAAGTCCTACGATCCCCAAGGTCGTACGCTCACCTATGCGTGGACCCTGGTCGACAAGCCCACGTCCTCCGCGCTCACGGCGCTCTCGGGCTCCGACAGTGTGGGCCCGACCTTCACCCCCGATTCACGCGGCAACTACACCGTGAACCTGGTCGTGAACAACGGCCTCGCCAGCTCCACCGCGGATGCGGCGGTCATCACCGTTACCGGTGAAGATGGCGCGCCAGTCGCGAACGCCGGCGGCGATCAGTCGGTCGAGGATTGCACGACGGTGAACCTGAACTGTAGCGCGTCGGTGGATCCCGATGGCGACACGCTGAAGTACTTCTGGCAGGTGCAGAGCGCGCCCACCGGCTCGGCCGTGAACGACAAGACGTTCTCCGACTCCGCCTCGGCCACGCCAACGTTCTACCCCGACGTGGCGGGCACCTACGTGCTCTCCTGCGCGGTGAACGACGGGAAGAACTGGTCCACGCCGGATCTCGTCACGCTCACGGCCGACGAGCGCCGCAGCAACAGCAAGCCGGTAGCCGACGCGGGCTCGGATCAGGCGATCGTCGGTGGAAACGCCGAATGTACGCCTTCGGGCTACGTGTACAACTGCGACGAATGCGCCGACCAGACGATGGTCATCGGCACCGATGCGCGGTCGAGCGATCCCGATGGGGACCCGTACACCATCGCGTGGACGGTGGTGGATGGCGATGCCACGCTCACCAATGCCGACACGCTCACGCCCACCGCCAAGCTGTCCGGCGCCGAGCCCACCGAGCCGGGCGCGTGTGAGGACGTGGAGTACCACTTCCAGCTCGCGGTCACCGACTGCACGGGCGAAACGACGACCGACACCGTGGTGTTCACCGTGGCGTGCTGCGGGGTTGAGGACACCGGCCCGTAACCGGGGTGGCAAAACTCTGGGCGTTGATCGTCGCGCTCTCGATGGTGCTCGCCGCCATGGGCGGGGGTGCGGCGGTGCTGGACCGTTTGGCGCCCGCATGGCTGCGCCGCCGCGGCGGCTGGCTCTTCGCGCTCGGCGCAGGCGTGGCGCTGCACTCGGCGTGGGCGTGCCTGTCCGCCATTCTCGGCGTTCTCGGACCAGAATCGGCGGCGACGGGCGTCCTCGTGCTCGGGTTGGGCTGGCTTCGCAGGCCGGGAATCACCGCGCCCCTCCCCTCCGGCGGCCACGCCGCGTGGCTGTGGGCGCTGCTCCTGGCTCCGGCGGCGGTCGCCGCGCTGACGCCCCCAACCGACACGGACGAGCTCTACCAGCACCTCGCGCTCGCGCGGCGGATCGCGGAGGGCGGCTCGTTTTTCGGGGGCTTTGACGCGCCGGATGGGTCGCGGCCTCAGGTGATCCACGCGGTGCTCGCGAGCGCGTACGCGCTGGGCGGACCCTACGCCGCGCGGTTGTGGCACCTGGCGCTGGCGGGGGCGCTGCTCGTGGGCGCGAGTGAGCTCGGCGAGGCCCGCTTCGGGCCCGGGCGAGGCTTCTGGCCCGCCACGGTCCTGGCCGCCTCCTACACCTTCACCCACGAAGCGGGGCTCGCCTACAACGATGTGCCCGCCGCGATCTGGCTGCTCCTCGGCGTGGAATTGGCCCTCGGCGGGTCCGCGATCGCGGCCTCTCCCTTCGGCATCGGCGCGGGGATAGGCACGTTCCTCGGCCTCGCGCTCGCCGCCAAGTACACGGCGGCCCCGGCGGCGGCGGCCGTGGGCCTCGTGGCGCTGGCGAGCGCCGCACGTACGCAGACCAGCGGAGCAGCGCGCGGGCGGGCCGTCGCGACGGTGTTCGCAGCCGCGGCCGGCGCCGGGCTGCTGGTGCTCGCGCCGTGGTGGCTGCGAAACGTCGCCGCCGGCCTGCACCCGATGTTCCCCTACGCAGGCTGGCCCGAGATCGAGGGCTTCCGCTTCGTATACCCCGAGAAGTACGGGGTCGGGCACACGTGGCGCGACGCCGCGCGGCTCCCGTTCGACGTGCTATTTCGGTCGCGACTCGATACGTTCGCATTCCTGGGGCAGCTCTCCTGGGGCTGGGCGCCGCTGCTCCTCGGCGCCGCCTGGGCAGGGCGAAGGAGTTGGGAGGTTCGCAGCCTGTTGTTCGTCGTCGTCGTCGGTTTCGTGGGCTGGGGCGCATCCGCGCAGGTGATGCGCTACCTGCTCCCGCTCGCGGGAGTGGCGATGCTCCTGGGCGCCGCGAGCCGATGGGGCGCAGCCATCGCGTGCTTCGTGTTGCTCTCCAGCCCGAAGAACCAGGGGCCGTTGCTCGAGGAAACGCTCACGGCGTGGCCGGTAGCCTCAGGGATGGAGGCGGAGGATTCGTGGCTGAGCCGGGAGATGCCCGCCTGGGGCGCGCTCGCGTACCTGCGCGAAAACGTACCGCACGACGCGCCCGTCGCGCTGCTCTATGCCTGGCAGGGCTACTGGGTGGAGCAGCCATGGCGCCTCAGCTCCGTAGAGGACCACACCCCGACGCGGCGCTGGCTCGCCGTGCACGGCGACAACGCGCTGCGGGAGCTGCATGCCGACGGCGTGCGCTGGCTGTTGGTGGGAGACGTCCGGTTCTTGCGGAAGTCCTATCGCTTCCTGCCCGAGGCCGACTGGCGAAAGCAGTTTGTCGAACCCCGAGAAACGCTCAGCCGGCTGCTGGCCCGGGACGCCGTGGAGGTCTACTCGGCGAAACACTGGGAGGTGTACCGACTTGACGCCGCCCCGGCCGGGGACTAAACAGCGTCGCCATTCGCGGGGGTGGCGGAATGGCAGACGCGCTAGGCTCAGGACCTAGTGGGGTAACACCCGTAGGGGTTCAAGTCCCCTCCTCCGCACCAACTGGAACGGTCCGCTTCGGCGGGCCGTTTCTCGTTTTAGCCCGGTAGAATCGGGGCGATGCCGGCGGCCAGGTCCCTCGGCCAAACGCCCGCGCCTGGCATCGCTGCGTCACCGCACGTCGTCCACCATCAACTGGGGGTCCGTGCGGCCGTTATAGGAGTTGATCGAGAGCTTTCCGAGCACCTCGGTAGCCCCGGTCAGCCAGTCCAACCGGTCGGCGGCGCCCCACCACACGCACCGGAGATTCCCGAGCTTGAAGCGCAGGTGCTTCTCCTTCATCACGCCGATGTCCTCGGGCACACCGCGCACAACGACGTGAACGGGCTCGTTCCCTTTCCCCGTCGGCTCAAGGCGGGCCAGGTCCTGGATCAGGCGAACCGACACGTCGCGCGGGTCGAGCACCACGTCTACCCACTCCTCGGCCACCAGCACGTCCTCCCCGCCGTGCTCGTTCACATAGGCCGCCAGCGCCTCACCGAGCGCGGGAAGATCGACGGTTGAAACCGTGAAGCCGGCGGCGGCCGCGTGCCCGCCGTGCCGATGGAGCAGGTGCTTCGCTGCATCGAGCGCGTGGGTGGCGTGCACGTTCGGCACCGAGCGCACGCTTCCGGTCGCCATCTCGCCGAGGATGGCGACGATGGCGACGGGACGATTCACCCGCTCGCGGATCTTCGCCGCCACGATCCCGACGACCCCGCGGTGGAAGCCCTCCTCCTCGGTGCCAGCCAGCACGAGGAAGGAGGGGAGCGGCTCGGGGATCCGGGCCAGCACCGCGTCCACGAGCTCTTCCTGAATGTCCTGGCGCTCGCGGTTCAGCTCGTTGAGGCGCTCGGCCTGCCCCCGCGCCACGTTCACGTCGCGCTCGCGAACCAGATCCACCACGACCTTCGCATCGGCCAGCCGGCCCGCGGCGTTGATCCGCGGACCGATGCGCCACCCCAGTGTTTCCGAGGTGATCTCACCCGACACGGCGCCCGCCACCTTCAACAGCTCGGTGAGCCCCGGCGAGTGCGGTCCACGGTTCAGCGCGCGCAAGCCCAGCGTCACCATCGCGCGGTTCTCGGCGTTCGCCAGGTCCACGACATCGGCAACGGTGCCAATCGCCGCGAGCTTCAGCATCGAGTTCAGGATCTCGTCGCGACGCGCATCGTTCGCGAGCAGCGCCGAGGCAAGCTTGAACGAGACTCCACACGCGGCGAGAGCTTTGTTCGGGTAGGCGCAGCCGGCTTGGGGCGGGCACAGCACCGCCACCGCGTCTGTGGGCACGGACTCTCCGGCGGGGAGGTGGTGATCCACGACAATCACGTCGATCCCTAGGCTTTTCGCGTGGCTCACGGTCGCGTGGTCGCGCACACCGATGTCCGCGGTCACAATGAGCGTCACGCCGTCCGCGGCGGCCGTGTTCACGGCGTACAACGAGAGTCCGTAGCCTTCTTTGAAGCGGTTGGGGAGGTGGTAGGTCACCTTGGCGCCGCCCAACCGGTCGAGGGCGGCGTGCAGGATCAGGCAGCTCGTGGTGCCGTCTACGTCGTAGTCGGTGACCAAGCGGATGTGCTCCTTCGCGCTCCGGGCGGCCTGCAGCCGCGCCAGCGCCTTGTCGATCCCGAGGATGGAGCTGGGGTCGTGAAGATCGGCGGCGCTGACGGCGAAGAACGATGCGTCCACGCCACGCGCGGCAAACACCCGCGCCGCGACAAGATCCACGCCCAACCCCGCGGCCAGGCCCTCCGCCACACCGGGCGCCGCCGGCTCCTGGACAATCCAGCGCCGGCCGCCACGGCTGCCCTTCGGGGTCACGCCGAGCCGAGCGCGATGAAGTACCCGATCACGACGCCCAAGAGCACGCCCAACCCCCCGGCGACGACCGCCGCCCCGATCATCGGCAGCATCCCCGGGCCCGCCGGCGCGGGCGGCGGCGGGGGTGGCGACTTGGCGACCAGCTTGATCGGGTGCAATCGCCGGTCTCCGTCGTGATCGATCACCACGTCCACAAACACGGCGCCGCCCTCAAAGCGGGCCCCGCTGACGCGCTCGACACGCGCGCCCACCCAGCCGGCAGGGTCCACCGCGGCCTCGATCAGATCACCCACCCGGGGCGGCGCCGCTTTCGGGGGCGGCGGCGGCGGCGGCAGAACGCGCGCCTGCGCGCCGCTCTGGGTCGAGGGGTTCTGCTTCGCGGGCGGCGGCGCGGGGGGCGGCTTGAGGGCGGCGGGGGAGACGGGGGCCGGCTGCGCGACTGCGCCGGCCGACGCCGCGGGGGCCGGTTTCGCCGGCCGCTGCACGATCATCTCTTTGGGCACCTCGTCGGTGGCCGAGCGTGCGCGCGGCGTAGGCTGCGGGTTGCCGTCGAGGTACTCGTCGGCGCGATCCACGTTGGCAAGCAGGAACGCATCCACGTCTGCCTGTTTCACGTGGCCGGCCGCCTGCAACTTCTGCCCACGCTGCTCCTCGAAGGGGCGCACGCGCTTGATCTTCTCGAGGTGATCGCGGATCACCTTCTGGTCGCTCTCCGCCTCCGCCTTGTCCACCGCCGTGAGCGTTACGGCTGTTTCGCGGCCCGCAAGGTTGTCCCGGATGCGCTGCGCCGCCAGGTCGGTGACCGCGCGCAGCGTCTCCATCACGCCCTTCCCTTCGAACGAAACTGCCTCTACGGTGGGCACGCCGAAGGGGTTGAGATCGGCCTCCATGTCGGCCACGGGGCGCGCGTTTGGCAGATCTCGTTTGTTGAGCTGGATCACCAGCGGGATGCTGGCCAGGTCAAGCCCGTGGGAGCGCAGGTTCTCCTCAAGATCGATGAGCGCGTCGATGTTCGCGTCGGCGCGATCGTCCCCCGAGTCGGCCACGAAGACCACCGCGTCGGCGCCCTGGAGCACCACCTTCCGCGTCTCTTTGTAGAACACCTGCCCGGGTACGGTAAACAGCTTGAACTTCGCGTTGAAGCCGGCGATCTGCCCGAGCTGCACGGGAACGTAGTCGAAGAAGAGGGTGCGCTCTTCGGCGGTGGCCATCGAGTGGAGGTCCCCCCGCTGCTGCGCCGGCACGAGCCCGTGGAGCACCTGCACGTTCGTGGTCTTCCCGGAGAACGCAGGACCGTAGTAGACGACCTTCGCCTCGATCTCACGCCGGGCGAAGTTGATCACCGCCATACACCGGCAACTATCATGTAACGGGGGGCTCCGCGCCCCCCGAACCCCCATCGCCCGCCGCCTTCCTTCGCTCCAGTCCCCGCGGCCCAGTCCGGCAGGCGCCCCGGGCGCCAGCCGGACTGAGCACCCCCACGAGGGCCTGGAGCGTGCGGTGCACCAGGAAGGCGGCGGGCAGTTCCCCCTGCCGCCTCGATCATTTCGTGGCTTAAGAACTGACCCGCGGGCGGCATGGGAAACTATCCAACTCGGGCCCCCGGGGTTAGTCCCCGCCGCCTATGCACCCGCTCATTGGGCCGTTCAAGGACCCGTCGTTCACGATCCCCGGCCTTGGCCTTGAGATCCACGCCTTCGGCATCCTGGTTGCCCTGGGCTTCGTGCTCGGCGGGAACGTCGCGCAGGCCAAGGCCACGCGCTTCGGCGGCAGCGCGGATGCGATCAACCGGCTCATCGGCTGGCTCGTGTTTGGCGTGTTCGTCGGCGGCCACTGGGGCCACTTGTTGATGTACAAGCCCGAGGATCTGGCGGGGGACGGCGCCCGGTTCTCCCGCTTCTTCACCGAGCTGAGCCACTTCCGGATGCCGCACGGGGACAACGTGCCGGTGCTCCTCCAGTTCTGGCACGGCCTCTCGAGCTTCGGCGGCTTCTTCCTCTGCGTGGCGCTCACCGTCTGGTTCTTCCGCAAGGAGAAGATGCCGTTCTGGCCCAACGCCGATGCGCTCGCGATCGGGCTCACGCTCGGGTGGTTCTTCGGCCGAATGGGCTGCTTCTCCGCCCACGATCACGCCGGCACGCAAACGAACTTCTACCTCGGCGTGTACGGCATGTGCCCGGGGAACAACCCCACCATCGCCTGCCACGACCTCGGGCTCTACGAAGCCATCTGGTCGATCGGCGTCTTCGGGCTGTTCACGCTGCTCGACCGCGTGCGCCGGCCCGCTGGCTTCTACACCGGCCTGCTCGCGGCGTTGTACGGGCCTTGTCGCTTCGCGTCCGACTTCTTCCGGAACCAGGAAACCGACACCCGCTACTTCGGGCTCACGCCGGCGCAGTACGGCTCGATCGTGCTCACGCTGATCGGGATCTGGGTGATTCGGAGCCGGGTTTTGGGCGCGAGGGCGGAGGCGGCAGCCCCCAATACGTCCTGAGGCGGCACAAGATCGCCGTGCAAGACGCGGCGCCGTCACGCTGGGAGCCTCGGGGTGGCGCACCGTCACGGGTGGACGCAGGAGTAAGAACCCAGGTTAGCGCCGGGTCCTGCCGGCACAGTCCGTCGGCGCGCTCGCGTCGAAGACTCCGCTCAGCGCCGCCGGCCCGTGCCGTCACCCGCCCGTTCATCGCCCGGGCCAACGGCCGGCGGACAACCGAAACCAGCAGGTAGACCCCAAGAACCCCATGGAGGCTTGCTGCGACGGCTGGGTCGCGTCGACCGGGGCGTTGTGCGCCGCTGACATCCCCGATTCCCGATGCTAGAACCAATGCCGCTCGGATAGCCGAGTTCGGTAATTTTGAGCCGTATGTTTGCCCGTCGATGTCGATGTCGGCATCGATGTCGGCATCGGTTTCGATACCGACATCGTGGATGATTTCGATGTCGACATC
>BJHF01000143.1 GCA_014191855.1 Deltaproteobacteria bacterium | reverse complement strand
AGCCGTGCATCCCCGAGAACAACGCAACCGAATTCTTCTTCGCTCCACCGGGTCGGGTCCATGGAATTCTCCAAGAACGACCGATCACTCGGTGGGATTGACTTGTCAAGATGTCACTAGTGATCAGCTCGTGGAAGAGCTGGTGACGGGCGGAACCTATCCCTACCGGCGCACCTACTCCTTTACCGACGCCGACGACTACTGGGATTCCGCGATCATGGACTACGCCGATGACGGCGTGATCGACTATTACTCCACCCAAACGGTGGACGCGGACGGCACGATCACCAGCCAGACCAGCGATCAGTACGCGGACGGCGTGGACGTGTACTCGGGCACCTACGAAGTCGACGCCGACGGCAACATCCGCAACACCAGCTACATGGACGGCGTCGTGACCAGCGTGTGGGAGTACGAGTACGCCGACGGCGTGCTCTCGGTGCTGCGCGCCGACTCCAACGGCGACGGCCTGTGGGAAACGGTTCAGAACTACGACAGCTTCGGCCACCTCATCTATCAGATGTACGACACCCCCACCTCCGACGGGATGATCGACTCCCTCCAAACCTGGTCCTACGACGCTCGCGGCCGCCGCCTCGGTGGCAACACCGATACTCTGGGCGACGGCACGTTCGAGTGGGAGCAGTGGTCGGTCGAAGGGTATGTTTGCGGGTCGATGTAGGGGGTTTGATCTCGGCCCCCCTCCGTTAGGGCGCCGTTGACGTAACGACGATCGTGTCGCTGCCGACCACCCCGCCGTGCAGGTCGGTCGCGACGAGGGTGAGGTCGTTGGGGCCGTTCACAAGGGGAACGGTCAACTGCCAGGTCTGCTCGTCGATCCAGGTCAACTCAAGGGCGACGCCGGCCAGCGAGATCTCGCGCACGTCGATCCAACCGTCACCTTCGATCGTCACCCCCGTCGCGTCGACCGAGAAGTCCGCCCCCCCGCCGGTGGTGATCTGGAAGTCGAGCGGCGGATACCGCGTGTTCACTGCGTCGGAAGATCCGTCCATCACCCACGCCGCTCGCGCGTCGATGAACGCGCAGTTCCCCGCCACGTTCTGCGCGGGGAGGAGCTCCGCCATCTGGTCGCACCAGCGGCCGAGGTAGCCGGTGTTGTACGCGCGCCCCACGATGTCCTGCAAGTGCCCGTAGTACGAGCGCTTGTTGGCCGGGTCCGCGATCAGCCGAGCGAGGTCGCCGTTGCCGACGAGGGTCATCGAGGAGCTGCCGAAGAAGTCCAGGTCGTGGGGAAAATACAAGAGGCGCTGGTCTTCGGGGCGAACGTAGAACCGGGCGTTGTGTTGGCTCCCGTCGCTGCCGTAGTTGTCCACCGCGCCGCTCAGCGTGGCGAATGCGAAGGCGCGCAGCCACTGCTCGACGTCGATCACCGCGTCCATGTCCTGGCACAGGTCGATAAGGCCCGTGTAGTCATCCTCGCGCTCGTTGTTCTGAATCAGGAAGTTCCAGCGATACACCTCCTGATCGTCGCCGAGATCGGTGAGGCCGGTGCCGACGACGCTGTCCGGCTGGGGCAGCTTCAGTCCCTCCGCGGTCCCATCGTCCGTCGTGAGCGGGTAGTAGATGAGCTCGTATTCGAACAGGCTTCCGCTGGCGCCGTTCTCGAACTGGGAGGCGAGCACCAGATCGGTGAACCGGTCGAGCTGCAATTCCGCCGGACCCGTGTGTGCGGAGAGTGGCGTGAGCGCCTGGGTCAGGTCGTTGTATTCGCCGGAAACCGAGCCCGCGTGCGTCATCACGAGGTTCAACAACACTTCCCGCTGCCCGTACCCAACGCCCTCGGAGCGATCGATCAGCACGCTGGAGTGGCTGCCGCGGAAGGGCTGCTCGCTGTGGAAGCTCACGCCGTAGCCCAGGCGCGCGGTCTCCGGGCGCCCGCGCTCGCTGCCCTTGGTGCGCACGCCCACGTCGTAGAACACTTCCGTTTCGTCGTACACGATTGTCGCGCCCACCAGATCGTCGCTCATCAGGTTCACGTCGTCGTGCAGCCAGTCGGAGTCGGCGTCGGTGACGAGGATACGGAAGTTGTGGAGGCCGTTGGTGGCCGCTTTCCCGTCATCGAACTTGATCAGGGCGCGGGAGTCGGGGCCGGCGGCGGGGAAGGTGGCCCGCTGGCCGAGCGCGTCTTCCGCCTCGACGTAGAACTGCACGATCGCGCCCGCTGCCTGGCCGTCGAGCGACGCGGTCCAGGCGCTACCGCCCTCGGTCATTGCCTGTTCCTGCCAGGCGCCGCCGTCCACCGAGCTCCAAAGGGTCACCCCCGCCACGCCGTCGGGATCGTCGGCTTCTACGCTGATCGACACGGGTGCGTTGGCCGCCGGTACGGCCACGTCCTGAGCGAGGTTTGCGAAGGTTGGGCCGAGGTTGTCTTGCGCCGTCGAATTGGCCGCGCCCGGCGTACCGGAGAGGTCGGGCTGCTCCACGCGCGTCGTGAACGGAAGGCGGTTGAAGTAGAGGCGGCTGTTGAGCTGGTTGCTCCCCGAGATCCAGCGCGCCCGGAACGAAACCTCGTATTCCCGCGTGCTGATCGAGCGCGCCAGCGTCGTCTCCGCGTGGTTGTGCATGTGCCCCTCCGGACCGGTTGCCACGAGGCGGAGCACGGGGTTGCCCGCGTCGTCCGGGTCGGGGACAATCTCACTGTGCCGGTGGTTGCCGAGCAGGCGCCAGTGGTCATTATCAGCGTCGAACCCGCCGTTCTGGATCAGCTCGACTGGCGCCCCGGCCGGATCCTGGATCACGCTTACGTCGTCGATCAGCACCTCGCCGGAGTCGAGCAGCCCCAGCACCAGCTCCTCCCACACGCCGTCCGGCCCCACGGCGCTCGGATCCGCGTCGCCACGGAAGCTGTAGGTTGCCCACGTTGAACGCACCGATTCGTCGCTGGCCGCCCAGGACTCGGCCGCCGCGTTGTCCGCCTGCGGGTCGCGCAGCTCCAGGCTGGAACCCCCGCCGTCGGCCGCCTCGGGCCATCGACCCCCGTCGTAGTACCGCACGTCGTCTGCCGGGTTTCCGTAGCCGTCCAACAGCAGCACCCGGTCGCCGCCGTTGGCGAGGCGCCCCGCGAAGTCGCCGACCACTGCGACGCTCGGATGCTCCGCCGCGAACGCCGCCGCGTCGTTGGCGACCACGAGGTACGAATCTGGCGCGAGGGTGGTCCCGTCGGGGAATTCAAACGCCACCGCGTCCACCAATTGCCACCCGCTCAGGTCCACCGACTCGACGCCCCGGTTGTACAGCTCGATCCACTCCTCTTCGCGCGCCACGACCGGCTCGCCCTCCCGCGAAATCGGCGCCCGATGGTACTGGAGCTCGTTGATGACGACGTCGTCGTTCAGCTCGATCACGTTCGCCGCGCCCGGCGTGGCCTCGCGAGGGTAGCGCCATTCACCGGCGCCGCTGTCGCGACCGCGTAGGCGGTCGGACACCCGCGCGGCGTCCAAAAGCTCGGTCCGGTCGGGCGAGTAGAGGAACAACACGTCGCCGGCTGCGACGGGGAAGCCCACGTCGTCTACCGCCAGCAGCGCGCCGGACACCAGCGCTCCGGCAGGCAGGACCAGCTCCCCGCCCGAAGACGCCAGGATCATCCCGCCTGTTTCCTGAGCGCTCGCGCTCGCGTCGAGCAGCTCCACCCAAAAGGGCGCGTCTGCCGAGGGGGCGACCTCGTTGAACACGACGGTCGGCCCCGCCGTGTCGGGCGAGATCCGCGCCGAAAGTGAACAACCGAAGGTCAGGTCGAGATCGGCGGGCTCGGCCTGGTGCAGCTCCACGGCCAGCACATTCTCGCCCCGCACGAGCGCATCCGTGGCGATGTCGGCGTAGCTCTGCTCGGCGTCCCCCACCGTGGATGCCGCAAGCGTGTCGGCATCCGGCGCCCCCGTCGGCATGTTCTCGCGGTATACCTCCACGCCGTTGAGGGTCACGACGGCGCCGTCGTCGATCAGGCAGGTGAGGGAGAGCGTGGCGGCGGCCGGGTCGGCGTCGAAGGAAAAGCTCGTGCGGAAGGGGATCGTCGTCGGGATGGGGTCCAGCTCGGTGGTGCCGCGGGAGCCAAGCAGCGGCGCGACGGAGCGGTACAGGGCGTAGGTGTTCTCCGAATTCGTCACCGAGTCGCTGGAGAACGTGTCGGCCCAGATGAAGTTGGTGCCGGCGCTGAAGGAGCCGCTCACGGCCCAGCCCCACGGGTCCGACGAACGATCGGCCTCGGCCGAGGGAAACGCCCACGACGCGCTCGCGTTGGCTTCTGCGACCAGCGCCTCGATTGCCGCTTCGCTCGGCGGCGGCTCGGGCGGCGTGCCGCCGGGGTTGGCGTCGGTCGGCCCGAGCACCCACTCGAAGTTCGCGGCGTCGGTCCCCACGAGGTCGTCGGGCAGCTCCACCTCGGCAATGGTCATCTGCGGGCTGCCGGAGTCCCCGGGCAGCTCCCAAGCGGCGATGTAGAGGTGGTCCTGCGGGCCGACGTCGAGATCGAAGCCCTCGGCCGTCGTCCAGTCGCCATCGGCGTCCTGGCCCACGAGGCGCAGGTCGCCGCCTTCGGCGTTCCCAAGGTAGATCCCGTAGTAGTTGTCCGCCGTTACCCACGCGGTGGCCAGCACGTCGGACTGCGCCGCGCCGGCGTAGAAGATCGCCTGGCCGCGCGCCCAGGCGCTGTCGTCGTAGTCGGCCGCCGCCCAGTCGGCCGCGGGGTAGCTCCCCGAGAGGTCGTACGCCCACGTCGCATCGAGGGCCACGAGCTCCACCGTGATCGGGGGTGTTTGGGGATCCACGAGGTTCGCCGCCCCGGGTGTGCCGCCCAGCTCCGCGCTGCCGGTCCAGTTTTCGGCGTGATCGCTCGCGGCGTCCGGATCGATCTTGGCGAGGGAGAGGCCCGACCCGTCGGGCGCCACGGGCCACGGATCGTCGTCGCCGTACGCGACCGTATCGATCAGCCGGTCGCCGTTGTTTCGCAGGTCGATCCGCGCGTTGTCATCGTCGAGGGTGCCTTCCCAGGGGCCGAGCGCGTCGGCGAAGCCAGACTGCGTGGCGAGCGCGGCGGGGTCGGCCGCCACCACGAGGTACCCGCCGGCCGGCACGATCGTCGCGTCGGGGAACGCGTACGTCACGCCGCCTTCGAGCGACCAGCCCGACAGGTCCATGTCGAGCGCCATGGGATTATGCAGCTCGATCCAGTCGAGGTTCGCGTCGGTCGGCGCGTGGTACATCACTTCGGTGAAGGTGATCGAGCCGGGGGCGGCCGTCTCCTCGCGCTGCCAGGCGGCGCTCACCGTCGGGAGCGCGGTAGCGCCGCTGTCGGACTCGGAGTCGTTGCCTGGAGGCTTCTCCGCCTTCGGCGTGCAGGAGCAGCCGCAGAGGAGGGCGGCGAGGGCGAGGGCGGCGATGCGAACGGGGCTGGGCACTCGGGGGACTTCTGGCGAGAGGGGGATGTAATTCGGAGGGGGCTACGGGCGGCGCGCGTGCGGCGCGGGGCTACGGGGTACGCGCCGGCGGCGGCGGGGGCAGGCCGGCGTCGCGGGCGGGGCCGCGGTTGCGTTTGGACAGAGACCCCGTCTAGTTCTCACATCCTCGGAGGGGCCAGGCCGCCCTGTCGTTTGTGAGAGTCGCCCTCGACGTTGTGAGAGTCACCCTGCCCGTTGTGAGAGGGTTTTGTCGGTTGGGCTCTCCTATCCGAGGGGGTGAGGCCCTCGCCCCGGGCGATGTGAGAAAAATGCCCTGGAAACGTTCTCACTTCGCGTGGGGGGGCGCGGCCCCTCCCGCGATGTGAGAATTGGGGCTGCTGAGCGAGCGCGCCTGCGGCGCCGGCGACACCGCCTGATCGCACCGCGATGCGTCGCGACGTCCTCGGCCGGTCGCGACCGGCCACAACGAGCTCGGGCCTGACGCATCGCCCAGCAGACCGGGCTACCTCGCTGCGATGGCCTCGCGATCCACCATGCCTCCGCCCTCCCTCCGCGATTTTGGGGCCTACTTCCTCAAGCTGGGCGCGGTCGGCTTCGGTGGGCCGATCGCGCTGGTCGGGTACATGCAACGGGATCTGGTCGAGGATCGGAAGTGGGTCAGCGCCGAGGACTACAAGGAGGGACTCGCGCTGTCGCAGCTCGCCCCTGGCCCGCTCGCTGCGCAGTTGGCGATCTACCTTGGCTGGGTCAAAGCTGGAATTCCGGGGGCTACGCTCGTTGGGCTCGCGTTCGTGATCCCCTCGTTTCTGATGGTGTTGGCGCTTTCGGCCGCCTACGTGCGCTTCGGCGGCCTCGCCTGGATGCAGGGTGCGTTTTACGGCGTCGGGGCGGCGGTGATCGCGATCATCGCGCGCAGCGCCTGGAAGTTGGCGTCGGCCACGATGGGAAAAGCGAAGCTGATGTGGGCGATCTTCGGCCTGTCGGCGGCGGTTACGGCCGTCACCGAAACGGAGATGGTCTGGCTGTTCTTGGTGTGCGGGGTGCTGGGTGCGGTCGCCGCCCGCCCTCCCTCGCCGGGGGTTGCAGTCGCGCTGTTCCCGTGGCCACTCTTGTTCACGGGGCTGCACGGGCCGGCGGACGGCTCGGTTTTGTGGAAAATCGCCTGGTACTTTACCGAGGCCGGCGCATTCGTTTTTGGGAGCGGGCTGGCCATCGTGCCGTTTCTGCACGGCGGCGTGGTCAACGACTTCGGCTGGTTGACGGAGCGCCAATTCGTAGACGCGGTAGCGGTGGCGATGATCACGCCGGGCCCGGTGGTGATCACCGTGGGGTTCATCGGCTACCTCGTCGCCGGCCCTGCAGGCGCGTTCGTCGCCGCGTTCGCGACGTTCCTGCCCGCGTACCTCATGGTGATCGGTCCCGCGCCCTACTTCCGGAAGTACGCCAAGAATGTGGTGATCAAGGGCTTCGTGGACGGGGTTACGGCGGCGGCCTCCGGCGCCATCGCGGGGGCGGCGTTCGTGTTGGGTCGTCGCGCCATCGTGGACGTCCCGACGGCGCTGATCGCGTTGGCGACGCTGGCCGCCCTTACGTGGCTGAAAAAGGCGCCCGAGCCGATCTTGATCGTGATGGCGGGGGTGGTTGGGTTGGCGCTTTCGCAGGGGTGAACCCCAGCGGGGGCGGACCGATGAGAGGTGGGTGAGAGGTCCGCCCGCCCGAGGTTGGCGTGACGGAGCGGACCTCCCCGAGCTGAGTTGAGCGGAGCGTGAGCTCCGACGGTGGCGACGAAGACCTCGTGCTCACCGAGTCCGACGCCTGGCAGCACCGCCGGTGATCGTCTTCCACAGTGCGGGCGTCGGAGGCAAGATCACGAAGATTGTCGTGAGCTCGGGCGGGGTCGACTACGACAAATTCTGAAGAGGCTTCCGGGCGATGCCTGCGGCCCAATCGCCGTGATCAGGCGCGGGTAGGTCGGCATCGCGGCGCCTGACTACACGCTCCCCCACCCATTCTCGGCAACGAACCCCGCGATCCTGGCTCGCACTTCGTCGCGGATCTCCCGCACGCGCTCGATGGGCTTCCCTTTCGGGTCTTCAAGCGGCCAGTCGCGCTTCTGTACGAACGGTGGAGCGATCGGGCACTCGTCCCCGCAGCCCATCGTGATGAGCCACCGGCACTCGTTCACCAGCTCTGGCGTGAGCTTCTGCGGGATCACGCCTTCGAGGTCGATGCCGACCTCGCGGAGCGTCGCGAGCACCTCGGGGTGAACGCGCGCTCCCGGCTGGGTGCCCGCCGAGATCCCACGGGCTTTTGTGGGGTCGACGAGCTGGTTGAAGAACGCCGCCGCCATCTGGGAGCGGCCGGCATTGTGGACACAGGCGAAGATGACGGTGATCACGATGCGTGGAGGGTATTCCCGATCCCGGCGGGTGGCGAGGACGGTCAGGGGGACGCGCCGACGCGGCGCAGCCACACCTCGGCGGGGAGCGACGACCACTCGCGGGCCCCGTCGATGCGTTCGACCAAGCGGCCATTCTCCACGCGGAAGGTGACGGGCAGGTTGCGCGCGCCGGTGGCCGCCGCGATGCCGGGATCCCGCACCACGCTCGCGGGCACGTCGCCCGCGAAGAACTCAGCCACAGAGGCTTGGTTCTCGTCGATGGACACGGCGACGACCGGCACGCCGGCCTCGCGCGCCGCTTTCAGCAGGCCCGGCAGCTCGTCCCGGCACGGGCCGCACCACGTCGCCCACACATGCAGGAGTCCGTTTGGCGGTGCTGCGGCGGGCGCGATGCCCGAGGTAACCGTCGTGAGGAACGGGGTTGTAGGCTCGTGATCGAGCGCCCGCCAGGCCAGCCAGGCGCCGGCCTGGAGCGCGGCCAGGACAGCCAGGATCGCGAGCGCCCGCCTCATCGGCGCCCTGTCCTGAACACGAGGTAGAGCGCCGGTAACACCAGCAGCGTGAGCGCCGTCGACGAGATCACGCCACCGATCACCACCGTCGCGAGCGGGCGCTGAACCTCGGCGCCGATCCCGGTGTTGAGGGCCATCGGCACGAAGCCGAGCGAAGCAACCAGCGCGGTCATCAGCACCGGGCGGAGGCGTTCACGGGCGGCGTGCTCAACCGCGTCGCGCAGCTCCATCCCCCGGTCTGCGGCGCTTCGGACGGTCGAAACGAGCACCATGTCGCCCAGCACCGCCACGCCCGAGAGCGCGATGAAGCCGACCGCTGCCGAGATGCTGAAGGGCAGATCCCGAAGCCACAAGGCGACGACGCCCCCGACGGCCGCGAACGGAACGCCCGAGAACACGCGGAGCGCATCGAGCACCCGTCCGTACGTCAAATAGAGCAGCCCGAAGATGAGCGCGAGCGCGATCGGCACCACGATCGCCAGGCGCGCGCGCGCCCGCTCCAGGTGCTCGAACTGCCCGCCGAAGCGGACGTAGTACCCAGGCGGCAAGTCCACCTCGCTCAGGATGGCGGCCCTGGCCTCGGCCACGAACGAGCCGACGTCGCGGTCGCGCACGTTCGCCTGGACGACGACCCGCCGCCGCCCCCACTCGCGGTCGATCTTCGCCGGCGCTTCCACGATCTTCAGGTCGGCGACGCGGGAGAGCGGCACCGGCTTCGCCCCCGGCGCCGTGACCAGCACCCGCCCGAGGGCGTCGGGGTCGGTGCGGTAGCGCTCCGCGAGCCGCACCGTCACCGGGAAGCGCCGCTCGCCCTCCTGAAGCTCCCCCACCTCCGTGCCGCCCAGCGCCTCCACTACCGCGAGGATCTCTCTCGCAGGAATTCCCAGCCTCCCGGCTGCCTCCCGGTTCACTCGCACCTCCAGAACCGGTGTCCCCGTCACCGACTCGGTAACGATGTCCACGCCGCCCGGGATCCGCTTGAGCACGGCATCCACCTCGCGCGCCTTGCGCTTGAGCAGGTCGAGGTCGTCGCCGAAGATCTTCACGCCCACATCGGCGCGTATGCCCGCCACCATCTCATTGACGCGCATCTCGATGGGCTGCGTGATCCCCGCGCGCATCCCCGGAAGCGCGGCCAGCTCCGCTTGCATTGCAGAGGCCAGCTCGTCCTGGGTGGATGCGCGCGTCCAATCTGCCCGATCCGTCAACGTGACGAACACGTCCGAGAGCTCTACGCCCATCGGGTCCGTGGCCACCTCGGCCGTGCCCGTGCGGGTCCAGATCCGCGCGATCTCATTGGGGAAAGCCGCAAGTAACGCCTGTTCGATCCGGGTGCCGTACCGCACCGACTCGTCTACCGACACGCCCGACAACCGAACCGTATTGACGACGAGCGCACCCTCACGCAGGCGGGGCACGAACTCCGAACCGAGCTGCGTGGCGAGGAAAATCCCATTCGCGAGGACGAGGGCGGCCCCCGCGAGCACTGCCGCGCGGTGACGGAGCGCGAAGGCGAGCGCCGGGGCGTAGAGCCGCCCGAGGCCGCGAACCAGCGCGTTCTCGCCGTGATCCACCGTTCCTCGAAGCGCGAAGCTCGTGAGCACCGGCGTGAGCGTGAGGGAGAGCAACATCGAGCCCGCCAGCGCGAAGATCACCGTCAGCGCCATGGGCCGAAACAGCTTCCCCTCCACGCCCTCCAGCGCGAGGATCGGGAGGTAGACCGCCAGGATGATGAGCTCCCCGAACAGGGTCGGGCGCCTCACCTCCAGCGCCGCTTCGCGCACCACGGTGAGCCGGTCCTCGCCCGGGCGCTCGGCCACGCGGCGCACGGCGTTCTCGACCTGGATGATCGCGCTGTCCACGAGCAACCCAAAGTCGATGGCGCCGAGGCTCATCAGGCTGCCGGCGATGCCGGCCTGGAGCATGAGATCGCCCGCAAAGAGCATCGAAAGCGGGATGACGGCGGCAACGACGAGCCCCGCCCGGACGTTGCCCAGGAACGCGAAGAGCACCACGATGACCAGCACGGCCCCTTCGAGGAGGTTTGCCTGAACCGTGTGGAGCACGCGATCCACGAGGGTTGTGCGCGAGTAGACGACCTCCACCTTTACGCCGTCGGGGAGGCTGGCCCGGGCCTCGTCGAGCCGCTGGGCCAGGCGCTCGGTCACGTCGCGACTGTTCTCTCCCGTGAGCATGAAGCCGAGCCCGAGCACGGCCTCCCCGTTGCCATCCGCAGTCACGGCGCCACGGCGGATCTCCCGGCCCTCGGCCACCTTCGCGAGGTCGGCGATGCGAATCGGCACCCCTCCGCGGGAGCGGACGACGACGTTCGCGACATCCACGGGGCGGGTCGCACGTCCGAGCCCCTGCACCAGCAACGATTCCCCCGCAGCGTCGATGGTGCCTCCGCCGACATTGCCGAGCTCCTCGCGCAGCGCGAGCTTGAGCTCGTCGAGCTGCACGCCCCACCGGTACAGCTCGGTAGGGTCTACTTGCACTTCGACCTGCCGCTCGTCCCCACCCCAGGCGTTCACTTCGGCGACGCCGGCAACGGAGCGGAGCTGGGGCGCGAGGATCCAGTCCTGAACGGAGCGCAGCTCCGCGAGCGAGCGGCCGGGGCCGGTCACCAGGTAGTGAAACACCTCCCCGAGGCCCGTGGCGACGGGGCCGAGCGAGGGAGAGGCCAGCCCAGTCGGGAGCCTGGCCGTAGCGATCCGCTCGGCGACGAGCTGCCGGGCCCGGTAGAGGTCGGTGCCATCCGCGAAGACGAGGGTGATCTGCGAGAGGCCAAACCGGGAGAGCGAACGTACGTCTTCGAGGCCGGCCATCCCCGACAGGACCTGCTCCAGGGGGGCGGTGACCTGCCGCTCGATCTCCTCGGGGGCGAGGGCCGGCGCGGTGGCGTTGACCTCTACCTGCACCGGGGTGGTGTCGGGGAAGGCGTCGAGCGGGAGCCGGGCGAACGCCAGCGCGCCGTACACGGCGATGGCCGCCCAGGCGAGGAGCACGAAGAGCCGATGCCCGAGGGACCAGCGGATGATCGCGTCGAGCATGGGCTACTCCACGTCGCAACAGCCGGCGCCGATGCTGTCCTTCAGGGTCTCGGTCTTGAGCAGGAAGCTGCCTTCCGTTACGACGTCCTCCCCCGGGGCCACGCCGCTCCGAAGCACGACGGTTGCGCCCTGCCGGGCGGCGACCTCGACGCGGCGGGCCTCGTAGAGCCCCTCCTCCAGCCGCACGAACACCATCTCCTTGCCTTTGGCGCGCTCGAGCGCCGCGGCGCGCCCCGCCACC
>BJHF01000142.1 GCA_014191855.1 Deltaproteobacteria bacterium | reverse complement strand
GAGGTAAGCGGCGACTTCGAGGGGCGGGTCGTCTCCGCGATCGTGATTGGGGACAAGCAGCGCAGCGGCGGATGGTTCGAGGCCGGCTGCCTAAGCGGCCCTGTTCCCGGCGAGGTCTGTGCGCCGGGCGAAGCGATGATTCGCTACGACTTCCCCGACTGGAGCTGCCACGGCGCGATCTGTCCCGAGCCGGGCACCCCGCCGGCAGGCGTCGTGGACACCGATGGAGATGGCGTGGCCGACGACACCGACCTGTGCCCCGACACGTTCGATCCGTACCAACTCGACAGCGACGCCGATGGGCTGGGGGACGTGTGCGACGACGAAGTTGGCTTCTATAGTATTCAATTTCAGACCGAGGAGCGCTGCCTTCTCGCGGAGAGCGGCGGAGACGTCACGACCACGACGTCATGCATCGCCACGGATCCCGCGCAGCAGTGGCTCCCATTCCAAAGCGGCGACGCGATCGGCTACCGAAACATCGCCCTCGACGCATGCCTTTCGCATACCGACTCGTGGATTGGCCCGTGGACCCTTACCGTCGCCACGTGCAACGGCGCGGACGAGTTTCAGCGCTGGCGATACGAAGCCTACGACCAGGGCGGACTGGAGGTAGCGTGGCCAGCCCGGCTCCACGCCGTTTCCGACGACTTCTGTGCGTACACCGACTTCACGGGCAGCGTATACGGGACGATCTCCAATTGTGACCTTGCCGGCTCCGAATCCGGCCGGAAGCTCGGAGTGTACGCGTACGGCGATCTCACCAGCGCCCCTCTCGCACCGTAGGCGCGGCCTCCTATCACCGCCCCGCACGCACGTTCGGTGACCTCCAGATCACCGAGTCCACCAGGTAATGGTGAAAGTTCACGCTCTGATGCAGCACCAGCGCGCCGCCGAGGACCGCCGCGCTGAAGTGGGCGGCGAAGCCGTTGAGCAGCAGGTACGCTCCGACTCCCAGCGCGAGCACGAGGCCAGCGTAAGCCGGCCAATTCTCCGCCCGGCTGAACCGATTCGGCCAGCGCGGGCTCACGCCGACCTCACCGCTAGGCGGTGCCGCGTTCCGCTCCCACACGAACAGCAGATACTGGGCGTTGTGCCATATGTTCACGAACAACCAACCGCGCGTGATCTCCGACACGGCGACGTAGCTCACGACCGTGATCACCACATGCGACAACACGAACAGGGTATGCCCCGACCGGTCCCGGGGGGCCCGCCAGAGCCACAGGACAAGCAGCGCGGTGGCCGCGGCGCCCGCGAGTGAGGCGACGAACGAGGGCACGGGCGGAAGCCAGAGGGGCTGCCCAAGGAAGTTGGTGGCGCCGCCGGCGCAGCGGTGAAGCCAACCCCAGACGGGAAAGCCGAACACGACGAGGTCGCTCAGCCAGTCGCGCCCGGAGCTCCCACCGACCCGCTGATACGTCCGCGCGATCCCGTAACTTTGGCGTGTGTAGTGGAACCCCTGCCAGTGGTAGTACACGCTCGTGAGCACGAGCGCACCTCCGGCCAGCCACAGCAACGCGGTGCTGGCGAGCACCAGCGGGAACAGCGCGACGAGCCAGACGGGCTGCGCGAAGCCGCCCCCCCGGACCACGCCGACGCGTACCCAGGTGGCCGCGACGTGCGGATAGGCGAGCAGCCAGAGATCGACGAGGAGCACGGGCACGAACCACCCGGGGCGGGCGCTCGCAGCCACCCCCAGCCCCAGAGCGAGCCCCAGCACCCCCATGATCATCGTCAGGTCGAAGCCGGGGCTGCGAAGCCAGCCAAGCGGCGGCCGCGCGGCCCCCACGATCACGTGGCCGGCATGATCGGAGGAGGAGGCTGCGGCGGCGGGGGCGGCGGCGGCGGGTCTGGCTGCGGCGGCGGGTCGGGTTGCGGCGGGGGCGTGGGCGGCAAGGGAGGCTGCGGCGGCGCGTCGGGGGTCGGCTCCACCTCCGGGATCACCGGCTTCGGCGTTGAATTCGGCGCGGGCTCGCCCGGCGGCGGCGCATCGATCACCGGGGGGATCGGCGGATCCTCCGCGAGCCCCCCGCACAACCCGGTGAACGTGGCCCCGCTGAGGAGCAGGGCGAGGAGGGCGCGGCGCGAGGCGGCTCGGGAGGCGGCGAGGGTCATCCAGTCAGTATAGCGGGAATCCCCTCGTCGGGACCCGCCTCGAAAGCCGCCAACCCCTCCTGAGCCGCGGCGAGGAGCGTCGTAACCGCGCTCGGATCCCGCCACCGCGCCGCTCGGGCCAAGGCGATCGCGCCAAACGTGGCCGCAAATTTTGCGACGCCGGGGAGGCCGCGGTGCTTGCGCACAAAATACGCCGTGGACCGGAACCGCCACTTCTCGCCCCGAAGCTCATCTTCCACCCGAACGCCGCCGGTGAGCGCGCTGAGGTGGATGAGCTCCGCGCGCGGCTCGTACCACAGCGTCCAACCGGCCTGGTGCACGCGCCAGGAATAGTCCGTGTCCTCCAAAAGCGCCGTGCCCGTATAGTTCCGATCGAAGCCGCCAACCTGATGGACCGCCTCCATGCGGTAGCTCATGTTCGCGCCCTTGAGGCCCAACAGCGCCTGGGGCTCCGACCCCCACAGGTTGGTGAGCGTGCGGCCACCCGGACTCAGGTGAGCGGCAACGTAGGCTACGTTGGGGCGCACACTTCGCTCAACGATCCGGCCCGTTACCCCTCCCACTTTCGGATCGCCGAAGGCGCGGACGTGGGCTTCGAGGAGATCGGGGTGAAGGAGGATCACATCGTCGTCGAGGAACAACACGCAACGGCAATCGATCCGGGCGAGCGCCTCGTTCCGGGCGTTGGGCAAACCTTTGCGCGCAACATGAACGTAGCGGAGCCGCGGGTCGTTCAGCTCGGCCAGCAGCGCCTCGTTCGCCGCCCGCCCCTCGGCGTCGGACTGGTCGATGACCCAAAAATCAAAATCGCCGAAATGCTGCTGGAGCACCTGCCGCGCCGTGTCGTGAAACAGCTTCCCCCGGTTCAACGTGGGGATGACAACGGAGAGCTCAGGCATGCGGATAGAGCTCCCAGAGCCTGTCCACGCTGGCGCGCCAGGTAAAGCGCTCCTCGACCATCTTGCGACCGGCGGCGCGCACCTGCGACATGGGCTTGGTCATGGCTTGAGTGAGGGCGGCCCGGAGGGCGGACACATCCTCCTTGGGAACGAGCAGCCCGTTCACCCCGTGCTGGAGATAATCGTCCCTCGCCGCCTCCACGCCGTCGCTCACGATACACACGGCGCCGGCATACATCCCCTCGAACACCACGCCGCCTACCGTTTCCCCACGGCTTGGCAACACGACGATATCGGCCGTTCGAAACAGCGTCACCTGCTCGGCTCGGCAGCGCTCGGTGATCACGATGTCCGGATGGTTTGCCGCGAGCTGCCGCACCCGCTCACCAAAGGCAGCTTCGTTTACAGGGCCGGCGATCACCAGCTTCCAAGCTCCAGGTTGGGCGTCCAACAGCGGGCGCATGGCCTCCACCAGCAGGTCTGCCCCCTTCTGGTGGCTCACCCGGCTGGGCGCGAGCACAACCTTGGCGGAGCCCAGGCCGAGAGAGGCGCGAAGCGCATCGATCGCGGCGGGAGTCACGGCATCGAATTCGGCGGGATCTACCGCCATCCCGATGTGGGTCTGCACGTTCGTGAGCCCCAGACGGTCCCGAAGCCCGGCGGCTGCGGCCGGAGAGTCGGCGATCACAACGTCGGCCTTTGCCAGGCCGTTGCGCACCCAGCGCTTCCAGTATTCGGCGCGGATCCGCTTGTTCCAGCCGCCCTCCCCGGCGAGGATCTCGTCGAGGAACGCCGCGGTTACGTAGTTTTGAACCACCAGCGGCGTACCGGCGACCGCGCGCCGGGCGAGCAGCGCATCGAGGTGCAGGCTCGGGAAGCCCACACACACGAGGAGCTGCGCCGGAAGCCAGGCATCCGCGTAGAACGCGGGGGTGATCGCGTTCTTCTCGAGCGGGTTTCGCCCCGGCAACCACCGCGAGGCGCGGCGGTGAACGTGAACGCCGCCCTCCACGTTCGAGCCCACGGCAACGGCAGTAGATCCATCCATGTTCGTGAACGGGGTGGTGTGCACGTGCACCTCGTGCCCGCGCCGCGCCAGCTCCTCCGCCTGGTGCTGGAGGATCACCTCCCCGCCGCCGACGCAGGGAGTGTAGAAGTAGCTGAAGAAGCGGATGCGCACGGGCGCGCAGCCTAACCCCGGCGGCGCTTGCGCTGCGCCCACACCGGGAGGAGAAGCGTTGCAGATAGCGTGACCATCCCGAAGGCGATGAGCAGGCCGCCCAGCCCGAACAACGCCGCCGCGAGCGGCGGCAGCAGCCCAAGCGAGGCCACGGCCGCCATCCCCAACACGAGCACGGCGGCGAAGCTCAACGCGACGAGGGCGAGAAACAGTAGCACGGAGCGATAGTTTTCGGGGGGGAGGTCGTCCCTGTCGGCCGGCGAGTCGGGGGTCGGTTCGATCGCCGCCTGAGCGTTGGGCGGGAGCCTCGGCGAGAGCGCGGGAGGCGCCCAGGGGGCGATGGCGTGAGCGGACGATTCGGGGGCCACTGTGGACCGACGGCTCAAGAGAAGGGTAGGCGCGGCGGCCAGCACCGTTGGCGCGCCCAGGCCGGCCCGCCACGCCGTCCGCTGGACCTCCGCGCGCTTCTCCGTGGTGCGAAGGTGGCTCAACACCTCGATATGCGTCAGGTCTTGCTCGGGTACGTCGGACATGAAACCTCCCGAAGGGGGGACAGGGTTAGGGTGGCGCGCGGAGGCAGAATGGACGCTGGACAACGGGTGGCTGCGGCGCAGCTCGCGGCGAAGGTGGGGGCCGCCCCCTCGCGACTGACGGCGATGTTAGCGGCGAAGTCGCCGGAGGGGCTGCGGGCGGCGGTCGCGCCCGCTGCGGTTCCCGTGGCGGCGGAGCCGGCCCGGTTGCGACGCGAGTTGGCCGGAGCGCTCGGGCTTACCGAGGCCGACCTTGCGTTTCGCGACCTGTACCCCGGGTTGGACCTTGGAATCTACGCATGCAGCCACAGCATGGGCGTGCCGAGCGTGGCGGGCCCGGCGGCCGTGGCTGAGCACCTGGAGCAGGTCGGTCGCCACGGGATCGGCGTGTGGGACGAGGGCGCTTGGGTTCTCCTGATGGACCAATATCGAGAGCGCGTGGCCGAATTGGTGGGGGGCAACCTCACGGATGGCGACGTGACGTGGTTCCCGAACGCCTCGGAAGCGCTCAGCGCCGTACTGGAAGGCATCGAAGGCGGCACGCTGGTTTACAGCGCTGGCCACTTCACCACCGGCCACTACGTGCACCACCAGTGGGCGCAGAACACGGGGGGAAAGCTGGTGGAAGTGCCGGTGGACGAAGACGGGAGCGTGCCGACGGCGCGGTTGATCGCGGCGCTCACGCCGGACGTGCGGGTGCTGTCGATCAGCCACGTCCTGTTCGAATCCGGCTGGCTCCAGGACCTGCCGGCGCTCGCGGCCGCGCTCAAGCAGCGGTGTCCCGACGCGCTGTTGTTGGTGGACGCTTACCAGACGTGCGGTAGCGTGCCTATCGACGCAGCCGCGCTTGGCGACCACGTCGCGGTGGTCGCCGCCGGACACAAGCAGCTCCGAAGCGGCACCGGCGCCGGGTTCCTCTACCTTCCCCGCCGGTGGTACGCGACGCTCACCCCGAAGCGCACGGGCTGGTGGAATCATCGCGCGCCCTTCGCGTTCGAAAAGGGCCCGGTCGTACGCGCCGAAGACGGCACACGCTTCCGCTCGGGCACGCCGACGGTAATGGCCCAGGCGATGCTGCTCGGCGAGCTGGCGGCGCTGGCCACCAGCGCGAACGGCTCGTTGACGGCTGCGATCCAGCGCGCCAGGGGAGTCACGTCCCGCCTCGTGCAGACGTTGCTGGACGCCTGTGCGCGGGAGGGCCTCGCCGTACGCGGCGCTTGGCCCGCATCGCAACGTGGTGCGTTCGTATGCATCGAAGTTGAGGCCGGGCCGGCGATCAACGAGGCGCTCGCCCACCAGGGGATCCGCGTGGATTTCCGTCCGCGCGAAGGCGATCGCGGCTGGCTGCGGGTAAGCGGAAACGCTGCCGGGTTCCCGTACGAGATGGAGGCCGTGGTCACGGCGATTGCTCGCGAACGCGCAGGCCGCTCTCGGTGAGCGCGAGGGCGTGAGCTCCATCGAGCCACAGTACATCGTCCCCTTCTACGAAAGAGATCGCCAGGTCGGTGGGGGACAGCGCAACGGAGCCGAGCACGCGTTCCCGGTCGAGATCCAGGAGCTCCACGAGGGTGGTGTCGTCATCGCGCACGCTCGTCACGGCCACCCAGTCGCGACGGCTGTGCGCGAGGACGAGCATCGGATCGCCGTGCACCCGCAGGTCGAGGTTTCGGTATCGGTCGTCGTCTGCGTTCCGGAGCTGAACGCGCAGGTCGTTCATCACGAAGAACGCCCGACCGTCCGCCAGGGACTCGATGCGGAGCGGGTAGCGGTCGGACTTGGACCACCGATGGGCGATCCGCGCGGCCCCCAGATCGGGGACGATCCACCAGCACACGACTTCAGCGCCTTCGACGAGCTGGTACTCGGCGCCGTCGGGCGCCGTGTCGCTGTCGAACGGGGCGAGCGGATCGGGGGAAGGGCAGCGGGCGGCGGCGAAGGCGAACGAGAGCAGAAGGAGCATGGAGACCTCGGCGGAGGCCTTTGCACGGCGCGTGCCAACGGATGAAGCTGCGTTTTACTCACAAAGGGTGACGGACGTCCGTCAGTGGTGACGGACGTCCGACACCCATCCGTCGGTTCATCGGGGCAGGCCAGCGCGTCGCTGGCGGGTCGGCACCCTCGGTAGGCAGCGCACACCGGGCGCCTCGCCCGTAAACGATCGGCGATGCCCCGCCCCGTGTTGAAGCCCGGCATACATCTGGTTCGGTATTGCTTCCAAGTGGAGTTGACCCCGGGCCACGATCGATGCGTCGGGCATCGTCACCGAGGCCCACACCGGCGCGTCCACAATGCACAACGAGCGGATGGAGTCCTGCATCAACGAGCGGATCCTCGACCTGACCTTCTCGCCGACCGCGGGCTCCACGGTGGTGAGCTACCCCTTCGTATTCTGGGCGCAGGACTGAAGCGCTCCCGGCCAGGCGTGGCAGCCCGGCACCTATTTATTTTCAAATCACGTGTAATTCCTCGCGTTTCGCTGCATGAGTGCCCGAAAAGGTGCTCATGAATCTTTGGCTGGAGCGTGAGTGAGTGGTGTTCCACAAGGTGAAAGAAGAGTTTGGTGGCGTCTCGAATATGAACAACGACGTTGCGCTGGAGGGTGGCAGCACCCCGGTTCGCACCTCGGAAGCCTTGTACCAAGCGATGAAGTTACCCCATCCCCCGGATGATCAGCGGGTGGAGCCCACGCTCGTGGCGCGGGCGATCCGTTGCTGATCCAGCGCGCGACTCCCGCCACCCATGCTATATTACCGGTGCCATTCCCCGAGGTCGATCATGCCGACACACCCGCCCGCCCGCAGACGCAGCCCAGTTCAGCGTAAGGCCCGCCGAGGTACCACCTCCATCGAGTACACCATGATCGCCGGGCTCGTGGCCGTCGCCATCATTGTGGCGCTAACCAACCTCGGCGCGATTGTAGACGTGCTGTTCACCCTCGTCGCCGCGCTCACGACCGCAGCGATCTGAGGCCCGGCGCGCCGATCTGCCGATTCGCGGCGGCTACAGCCCGAGATCCGCGTCGATGGTCACAAACCCGCTCTCCGGGCCGTCGATCTTGAGGCCGTTGATCGTGATGGCGAAGCCCGCGATCTCGGGGAGCGGGATCTCGCTGATCGCGCCCGTGAGCGCCGGCAGGAGCAGCGGCACCAGAGCCTGGAGGAGATCCTCGGTGTCCTTGCTCGCGACCGTGTTCGCCTCGGGGAGCACCACGTCGAACCACACTTCCGGGTCCCCGATCGTGGGGGACAACATGCCGTTGCTCACCGCGAGATCAAGCCCCGCCTCAAGGGTGACATACACCCGAAGGCGCAGGTTCTCGTCGATCGCCTCGCCGTCGTAGAGCGAGAGCTCCAAATCACCCATCTGCAAGTCGAGCATCGAGGTGCCGGTGCCGGGGACGACAACCGGCGGCAGCAGCGCCTTCGTTTGGATGTGGAGATCGGCGATGCCGAGGATGCTGCCGAAGGTGCCAAGATCGAGGCCGAGATCGGCCCCGCCCATGTCCTGATCCAGCACGCCCGCGCCCCAGAACGCGTAGAGCGCCTGATTGAGAAAGTCTTCCCCGATTGAAACCTGGAAGCCGGGGGAGGCGGACGTGTAGCTGGGAATCGTGTAGTTGCCATACAGCGATCCCAAGCCGGTATCCTCGTGCATCCACGTTTCAGGGTACACCTCGGTGCCCAGGCCGAGCGACATGCCCACGTCGTCGACACTCACCGAGTACGGCTCGGCCGCCAGTACGACGTTCGCGGTGCCGACCGCGAAGCTGGTCGAGATCTCAAGGCTGCCAACCGCGTCGGCCACCGCCGCCGGAATCTCATCGGTGATCGCCGACTCCAGCGCATCCACCATGAACCCCTCAACCAGCGAGCTGAGATCGAGACCGAAGAAGCCCATCACGTCGTAGAGCCAACTATCCCAATCGAAGGTGAAGTTGGTGCTCGTTACGTCCACCGCGCCCACGGACATGCCGAGCGTGCCGGACGCAACATAGGGGTAAAGATCCATGTTCGCCGTGATATCATCGGCGTAGATGCTGCCATCTGCGCTCAGACCGATCCCGATCACCGTGCCGTCGGCCTCCCAGTCGAGGGAGGGGTTGAGCACCTGAAAAGTCGTGTCCAGGTAGCCACCCGCGGTCGGATCGATCTCCAGGTTCGTGGCGCCGATCGACGGGTTCCAGATGTACAGGTCCAGCGAGTACCAGGTGATGCAGACCTCGGTGAAGATGAGGTCGATGCAGCTCTCGGACGACGTGCTCACGACCGGGTTGGGCACGAGCGCCGTGAGGTCGGTGTCGTCGATCAAGCCCTCGCCGAGGGACTCCAAGGTATCGAAGCCATCTTCGTTGATCCGAGCCACGATTCCGTTTCCGATCTGACTTCCGTTGGGCTGGAATTGCCCATCGAGCACGCTTCGAGTGTCGTTCGCGCCGTTGCCATCGGTGTCGGCCACCTCGGTTTCCACGAGGTTCAAGCCGAACTCGTAATCCAAAGTGTGCGTGAAGCTGCCGTCACCGTTCACGGGCACGACATCGCCGTTGACGGTGAGCGTTCCGATCGCACTCCATTTGTCCGTCACCGATCCGGTCATGAGCGCGGATGGGTTCACCTCCCAATCTCCCCGCTCCGGCTCCACGATCACCAGGTCCGGGCCCGTGCTGTCGATCAGGAACGGGCCGACGCTTGCCGTGAGATCCTCGTACGTAGCCGTGACGGTGTACCAACCTTCCCCATAGAAGGTGATGTTATGACCGGCGATGGTCGGCACGGCCTCGCCACCCGAGACCTCCAGGGTGGCGCGATCGTCGAGGATATTGCCGTAGTCATCCCGCACGAGCGCCGTCGCGATGGTGGTTTCGTAGATCTCAAGGTCTGTGTCGCTCAACGAAAGGTCGATATAGGCTGGCAATCCGGCGACGATCCGGAAGGCTTCAGTGTCCGCCACCGCGTCCACCGTAGCCGACAGACGGTACACTCCGGGGACACCGGAGGACACCCGCGGCTCCGCGACGACCACGTCGGTGCTGTCGGCCGCAACCGTGATCGCCTCGCGGGAAATCGCATTCCCGAAACGATCCTCCGCCGCCACCGTCCACGTGAGCGGTTGGCCGGCGCCGGCCTGGATCGCGGACAAGGCGAGGTCGACCTTCGCGGCCACGTCTGGATTCACCTGGATCCAGGCGTTGTCGAAGTAGCTGTGCTCGCCCCATACTGCGGTGGCGGTGACCAAATGCAGCGCCGCGACCTCGGGGAGCACCGTGCCGGAGCCGCCGTCCCGCCACGTCGTATGCAGATTCACCTGCTGGTCGGAGACGAGCTCCACCTGTACCGGAACGACCGCCCCATCGTCGAAGTGTAGTTTCGCCGTCCACTCCACGGGCGTACCCGCGACGACCGTTTCCGCGCTGGTGAGCAACTCGAGGCCAACGGGCGTTGCCCCCTCCCCCGGCGTGCTGGCGTCGCAGCCGACGAGGGCGAGGAGCAGGGTCGGGAGGATGAGGCGCATGGGCGCCAGCGTCGCACGGATCACGCCGCGTGTAAAGGCACAGACCCCTAGAAAGCGCGCCGCGGAATCGGTTAGCCGCCGAACGTGCCCCGCCCCACTGAACCGGTTCCCGCCGCCTACCGCGCCTGGTTCGCGGAGGCAGGCAAAGCCGGCCTCCCTCACGCCCTGGCGTCGGCGTTCGGGGACGCCGACGCGCGCTGGCGGCACACCCAGCTTCCGCTGTTCGATCCTGGCCACCGCCGTGGGCCATCTCTCCCCGCCGTGGCCGACCCCGCCACCCTCTATGCGGGGCTGAACCCCGACCGCCGCGCAGCGGGCGCGTACTACACGCCCACCGCCGTCGTGGACGAGGTCGTGGCGCTCGTGTGGGACGGCGCGGGCTCCGTGCACGATCCTGCGTGTGGTCCCGGCGCGTTCCTGCTCGGCGCGGTTCGCGCCGTCCCCGCCACCGAGCGCGCGGCCTTCGCCACAACCCGCTTGTCCGGCACAGACATCGATCCACTCGCAGTTGCCCTCGCGCAGGCGCAAGTGGCGACCGCCGCGGGGCTGGAAATCGATGGCTGCCAGCGGTTGCTGACGCAAATCACAGTGGCGGATGCTTTGCGCCACCCGCCGCACGGCGTCGAGACCATCCTCACAAACCCTCCCTTTCTAACGCGCCTTCGGGCGCTCACGGCGGTAGATGCGGAGCTGGCTGCCCTCCTCAAGGCCCGCCTCGGGAAGTCCGTAGGACCGTACACCGACGTGAGCGTCGTATTTCTGCTCGACTGTTTGCAGGCGGCCGCACGTCGGGTGGGAATCGTGCTTCCGGCGAGCGCGTGCGCCACGCGCGACGCGGCGGCGGCGCGGGCGTCCTGCCCGGCACCCTCGTTCGTTTGGACGCTCCCAAGCCGGTGTTTTGCAGACGTGGGCGTGCCGTTGGTGGCGCTGGGCTTCGTTCGGGATGCCCCTGGGCCCCCGCGGCGGTACGCAGCCCTCCCGCCGCGCCTTGCGGACACGGAGCCCACCTCCCCCGCCGCAGCCTGGAATTCGCTGCTGGTCACCGAGGGCGGGCCCCCATGGGCGCCAAGCGTGGTCGCCGGCACGCTCGGCGATGTCGCGACCGTCGAAGCCGACTTCCGCGACGAATACTACGCCTTGCAGGGGCATATCGTCGAGGATGGCCCGGGGCTTCGGGTGATCACCAGCGGGCTCATCGACGTGGGCGCCCTCGCCTGGGGCGAACGGTCGGCGAGAATCCACAAGCACACATGGCTTCGCCCCACCGCCCCCGAGGTGGCGCTCCACCCTCGGCAGGCCTCCCGCACGCGCCCGCGCGTACTCGTCGCGACCCAAACCAGGGTTTTGGAAGCGGCCGCAGACCCCGACTGTCGCTGTGTTGGCCTCACGCCAGTCCTCACCGTTACCCCAGTGGCGTGCTCGCTCGCAGCCGTCTTCGCCGTGCTTGTTTCACCGCCGGTGAGCGCGTGGGCCCAACGAGAGAGCGCGGGCTCGGGCCTGGCGCTCGATGCGGTGAAGCTCTCCGCAGCGCAGCTCCGCCGCGCGCCCCTCCCGCCCTGGATCCCCGAAGCGGCGATCGACGCGGCCAACGCCGTCATCGGCGGCGATCTCACGGCGCTGAACCACCTCGCGGCGTTG
>BJHF01000141.1 GCA_014191855.1 Deltaproteobacteria bacterium | reverse complement strand
CGGCCGTACAAGGTTCCGTTCTTCAGGTTCCAGAGCGCGATGTCCCCCGCGTCGGTGACGACGGGCGCACGATCCCCGGACAGGTTGATGCTGTCAATGCGGACTTGCCGCAGGCGGAGGGTATCCGCCGCTTTCCCCTGATGGAGGCGGAGGAGCTCCCCGTTGAGCGTGCCAACCAGCACATCCTCACCCCAGCGCGCGATCGCGATCGGAATGCCCAGTCCTTCGCTCAGCTGCGCCACCATGGCATAGCCACCCTCGGGCAACGAGCGCATGATACGACGGTTCGCACACCCGTAGAGATCTCCCTGCTCGTCCAGAAATGAGGCTCGAACCGCCGTACCCTCACACGGGAAGTTCAGTACGCCGGGGGAACCATCGAGGTGCAGCGTCTGCCCGCGCATGGTGCCGATGTCGTTCGCGCGGAGGCTGGTGCCCATCCAGACCCCCCTCCCCTGGTCGCGCGCGATCACCACGGGGGCCGCCGGCGGCTGCCAACGCTGAGTCGTGCCCTCCAGCGTGTTGAACAAGGGAACATCGCCGCCGAAGAACACGCGGTTGGCCGACACCGCCAAGGTGTGACGCTCGGCCGAAGGCGCGTCGAGGTTCAAAAGCTCAATCGACGCCTCGTGCGAACACAACAGCCAGGCCCCCGAGGCCGAAAGGGAGGAATCGCGACAGGCCGGAACCGCCGCCTGCGACAACAACGTGAGCCGCGCGGACTCGGAGAATTGGGCGAGCACCCCCCGAGCACCCGGAGACTCGACGCGAGCCAGGGAGCCGGCCGCCAGCACTTCCGCCGCCATCGGTCGATCGTCGCGGGCTGCGGCTTGGGCCTGAGCGAGCAGGGACGACGCCACCGCGGCGCGTTCATCCCCCCGTGCGGCCAACGCCTGGGCCTCGGATCGCTCGGCCCGAAGCCGCTGGGACACGGTGCGAGACACACCCACGGCAACCGCCGCCGCCACCGCAATCACACCGATCAACGCCACGATCAACGGCAACCGCCACACCCGTACGAACCGGGCGAACAGCTCGCGCGCGCTGTACGAATGCGCGTTCACCTGCCGCCCCTCGAACCACGCCAGCACATCCTCGGAGAACGCGGCCGCGCTCGGATAGCGGTCCTCGGGGGACGAAGCACAGGCATGAAGCACAACCGCTACGAGCTCCCGTGGTACCTCGGCCTGAAAGACGGGCAGGCCGGGCTCTGTGGGCAAGCTCCCAGCCAGGACCTCGGCCAGCACCATCCCCAGCGAGTAGACATCCGCACGCGCGTCCGTTCCCACCCCCGCGAACTGTTCGGGGCTGGCGTACCCCGGCGTGCCCACGGGGCCCTGGGCGGCCGCAGCCTCCTTCGGGGTGCAGGCCAGCCCCCAATCGGCCACGATCGTTTCACCGAAGGTTCCAGTGAGGATGTTGGCGGGCTTGATGTCGCGGTGGAGCACCCCTTCGCTGTGGGCATAGGCGATGGCCTGGGCCGCGGCCAGCACATGGCGAACCAGCCGAAGGCGCGGCTCAAGCGTTCGCGCCGACGTGATCGCCTGGGCGAGGTTCTCCCCGGGGAACAGGCGCATCGCGTACCACGGGCGACCCGACTCATCGCGACCCGCTTCGTATACGGGCATGATGTTCGGGTGTTGGAGCCGAGCCGTCATCTCCGCCTCTCGGGCGAGGTGCCGAGCGGCCGAAGCATCCCCGGGAGCTGCGGCTTTCAACGCCACCTCTCGCCCGAGGAGCGGATCCCAGGCCGCCCGGACTTCGCCCATGCCCCCGCGCCCCAGCACGCCGCCGAGCTCGAATTTCATCGTGGCCGGCGTTCCCAACGCCGGCGCGGCGGGTGGGGCGGTGCCTCCGCTCACGGCGGCCCTCGGGGCGGAGCTCATCCGCCCCGCTAACCTGACCTACCGGGAGTCGGGCGTTGACCTTGCTGCCTCCAACTGCGCGATCCGCGCCTCAAGGGCCAGGATCCTCTGTTCCTGCGCCTGCACGGCCGCCACCGTGAGGCTGGTGTACCCGTACAGATCGACATGTCCGCCGTCGGGCGTGACGGCCGGGCTCGTGGCAGCCACGTCGTCGATGATGAATCCGAGGTGGGCGCGATCGGCGGCCGGCTGGCCGTTGTAGGCCCATGTGGCGAGCCGCATATCGAGGACCTGCGCGGCGGCCGCCGCTCGATCCGAATCGGAAAGGTACTGGATGTCGTGCTTCGCCGCCCGCTTCGAGATGGGGCAGCCCCCCGCGCCGGCAGTCGGATCCTCCGTGGCGCAAACGAGCATCGCGTTGCAATCATCCTCGGGGTCGCAGGTTTTTCCCTCCTGGGCGCAGGCCTCCCCGGCCGTTTGCGAGGTACAGAGCGCGATCCCCTCCGTGGGGCCGGTGTACCCCTGACACACTGGATCGCCGCAGGTGAAGAACCACTCGGGGTCGGGTTCACTCACGACGCACCGCTCGGCGGCAAAGAGAAAGGGGAGCGCGGAGAGGAGGAGAATCGGGGTACGAACGGTCATGGGAGCCTCGCGCGTTCAAGATACGCGCCCGTTCGCTCCTGGCCAGCACCCGCCCGTCAATGACTCAGATTGTACTCGGACCACGCCAACAAGAAGTCCCGACGCTCGTAGAAGCCCTGCCGTGTGAGGGCCACCGCGGCGTCGTGCTCGGCCATGCTGTAGTATTTGTTCGGATCGGCTTCCAGCCAGGGCCGGATCTCCTCGTCCCAGGCCGCGACTTCCTCGTCCATCGTTTCCGCTGGGAACTTCGCGGCGAAGTCGGCGATCTCCTGGATGAACTGCCGCTCGTAGTCGGGCTCGGACAGCACGCTCGACTCGTGCGGCACGGAGGACCAGTAGACGCCGAACGGATCGTACGTGGGCGCGGCATAGTAGGCGAACGTCGCATCCAGATCCCACGCGATGTACATGAGCCCCTTCTCGGGGTGATCGTACAGGAAGTAATTGTGCCCGGAGATCCAGTAGCCGTCCCAGTCGGGCATCGTGGCCTCGGAAGCCCACTCTTTTACCCACTGAGCCGGATCGCCGTATTTCGAGAAGTCCTCGAAGGCGTAGCTCGACCAGAACTGCTGGATGCGCGTGGTGTCTGCGCCTTCATTGTTTTTCAGCTCGTAGCCGTACTTGTACAGGTTCCCGTCGGCGTTTTCATCCCCAAAATTGCGTTCGAGGTACTCCCGATCGGGCTCCTCCATGTGGGCATAAATGCCATAATATTCGCCGTCGAGGTACAGCAGGGCGTTGTTGGCACACGGCGCCGGCAGATCCATCCGGCGCAGGAAGCGCGTGGCTGTACGATTGTTCAACAACGTGTGGTCGTACCACGTTGCATCGAACGCGACGTGACGTTGCCCGTGGAAACGCTGGTCCTCGTCCTCCTCCACGAAGGAGACGACGAACTGCATCTTGGTGCCAACCCAGGAATATCCTTCGTTGCCCTTGAGACGAATTGAAACTCCACCGATCGACTCGCCATCCACTTCGAAGGACTCGACAGGATGATAGCCCTTGGTGCCATCGTGGGCGGCGAACTCGCGCTCAAGCTCGCGCCACACAGCGTGATCCAGGGTGATGTGGTACACCGGGAGTCGATCCTGCTCAAACAGGTCCGCGCAGTCCCACAGATCCTCGTCGGAGCCGGGTTCGGGTTTGTCGTCGTTGTCGTCGTCCTTCCCGGAATCCTCCGAATCATCCGTTCCGGGGAGATCCTCGACACCACCGCTGTCGGTGACCGGCGGATCCTCAGCTTCGAGGACCAGGCTCCCCTGCGGAACACACGCGAGAAAGAGGAGCATCGTCAGGGCCGCGCCTGAATGCGGAAGCCGGCCGCTTGCAGGCGGGCCACGAAGTCATCGGCGCTCTTGGACTCGAGCAGGATGGTTCGAAGCTGCGACTCGTACCCGGCATCCAAGGCGGCCGCGGAGAGAAACGGGTGAAGCACGGGTTTTCCGCCCGGAGGCGGAGGCGCAGTGCTGGTGATCGGGCCGGGCTCCGCGCGAACGGAGAGCACAGCATCGGTGCCGTGGTACACGGTGAAGGCCGCAGGGGCGCTCATGATCGGGGCTCCGTGGAGACAGGCGGCGAGGCCGAACAGCAGGGACGGGTACACACGCGCCTCATCGGCCCGCGGCAGGCTTCGCGGCGGGCGCCGGCCCATACACGCTCACCAGGAATGCGAACATGGGCGCGTCGTATTTCGAGAGCCACTCCGAGCCGTTTTGACCGATCCCGTCGTTTACGCCGAAGAAGCAGTTGGTGGCCTGGGCGTAATACTCCCACTCGTTGGAGGCGCCATACTCCTCGGTCCACGGGCCGTTCGCCTTCTTGCGAGCCTCGTACATCGCGGTGATCTGCTCACGCTCCTTGTCGGCCAAGCCCTTCCAGTGGATCGCGTGGGCCAGCTCGTGGAGACCGACGCTGTAGCCTTCGGCGTAGGTGTCGGTGCCCGCGTCCACCAGGTTCTCCTCGGGCACGCCGATGGCCAGGAGCCCGCTCGGCACCCGCATTCCGCCGGAGCCGCGCACATCGTCCCACATCCGCCCGTCGAAGGTCTGGGTGCCCTTGAGGGAGGCGAACTCGGGCACGTCGGTCATCTTCTTGTCGCGCGGGATGATCACCAAGGCGGCCTGCTCCTTCTTGAGGCGCACCTGAACGTCTTTCCGGTTGCTGAGCGTCGCGACAATGAAGCGCTCGCACGAGTCCAGCGCGCTTGGCGAGACCCCCCGGCCGAGGATGATGACCCCCAGCACCTCACGCCGCTGTTCGCCAGGCACCGCCGGCGCGGGGTTCTTGATCTTCTGGATGGTGGAGGCCTGCGGCTGGGTGCCGTGCTCGTGCCCCTCATGGCTCACCCCCTCCGCCTCGTACGCCGGATCGTGGCCACCGCCATCTTTCTCCGCCGCTCCCTTGTCCAATTGCCCGGCAAGGAAGCCATTGCCGTACCGATCCTGCCGCGAGCGGCCCAGCCCCGGAGGCGGGCGGGTGGGGCTCTCTTCCCGAGCGACCGGGGCATGCGCCTGGGACCGGCTATACATCACGAGAGTGTACGCCGATCGGCCGGCCGACGCGAGCCCCGGTTGCGGCGTTTCGGGCTAAAGCGAGGCCATGCCCCGCCCCTGGACGACCGTGGATCGCGTTGACACGCCCGAAGGCGCCCTGGAGCTGCGCCAGCGCGGCCCGGGAGACTTCCTCATCACGGTGGGCGGCCGCGTATTGATGAGCAGCACCGCGGTTCGCACCGAGCGAGCGGTGGCTGAGGTGGCGTGTGCGCGCCTCGCCGGAGTGGCCAGGCCCCGCGTGCTGATCGGCGGGCTCGGCATGGCGTTCACCCTTCGCGCTGCGCTCGACGCGCTGCCGCCCGGCGCCGCCGTAACCGTGGTGGAGATGAACCCCATCGTGGAGCGCTGGTGCCGCGGGCCTCTCGCGCCCATGACAGGCTTCCCCCTCGATGATCCGCGCACGACGCTCGTTCTTGGTGACGTCGCGGCGGCGATCGCGAGCACCCGCACCCCGGCCCTCTGGCACGCCATCGTGTTGGATCTGTACGAGGGCCCCCACGCCGCCACGCAGACCCCGGGCGACCCATTCTATGGAATGGGGGCGCTCACGCTGAGCCGGCGCGCGCTGTTGCCCGGCGGCTGTTTGTCGGTGTGGTCGGAGGACCCGGACACCGCCTTTGAAGCGCGCTTGTCCAAGGTCGGGTTCACGCGTGTGGCCGTACCGCCCCCTAAAAGCGGCCCGCGGCACGTGGTGTACCTCGCGGTGAACCCCGGCTCGCTCACACGCTGACGCCGGTTTCGAGGTAGCGCGGGTTGAACGTGTTGCACGGGTACTTCCGGGTGAGGTTTGCCGCCTCGATCCGGTCGGCGAGGGCCTCGAGGTTGGTCTGGAACGTGGCGAAGGCCTGGGCCCCGCCCTCGTCGAGGCACACGTGGGAGAAGTCGTTGAGGAGCTGCGGCATCCGCAGCCCCGTGAGGCCGACCACAGCGAGGCACTGCATCGACGCTTGAACATCCGCCATTTCGACGCCCGGTCGAATCTTCGTGCTCACGAACGTCGGATCGATCGCATATTCAAGCATGGCGCCGACCGCCTCGTGCAGGCCGGTGACACACCAGATGAACTGCGCCAACATCCCGACAAGGTCGTCCCGGCTCAGCTCTGGGATGCCGATCGTGGCGGTGGCGCTGCGTACGGAGGCCCAGAATGCAACGACCTCAGGATCCCGTACGAGGGCATCGCCAGCAAAATAACGCGAGACATAGTCTTCGACGAAGGCGAGGATGACATTGTACAGGGCGAGCGCGTCGGTGGCCCATGGAAAATCGTCACCCATGTGCGCGGCGTTCTTGCGGGCGATGAGCTGGGGGGTGGTCATGTACCGAAGCAGTCCGACCGAAGCCTGATAAGCCGCGGTGAGCGACTCGTACGTGAGCGCCGACCCCCGATGAACAAAACCCCGCTCCGGACACAAGCTGAACGTTGCATTGTAGTTGATGGTAACGGTGCGCCAGGTGAAGGGCTTGAGCAGCCGCCGGATCGGGTGATCACACGTCATGTAGCTGCGAGAAGCCTTGGTGACGTAGTTCCCGATCAGCCAGTGCACAGCGACAAGGTGGTCCGCGACCGTGGTGCCGACCATGAGCGTACACTTCCACGCCCATTTTGCGTGCTCCCAGTCTGGATCGCCGGGCCGCACATCCTTGTGGGCGTGGCTCCAGTGGATGCGCACGATGCGTTGTTCCGCGTTGAAGTAGGCAATCGCGCCGTAACGCTCAAACCCGGACCGCACGGCGAAGCTGGACATCCACGCCATGTCGCTCACCCAGGTTGCGCCTTCCGGGTCGGTACCCGGGAGCGGCAACAACCGTAGCGCACCCAACCCCGCGAACGCGAGCCGCGACATCGCGGCATCCGACGACATCTCCTCCCAGTGGTGATTTGGGGGAGACAGCAGCTCGCCGATCGGGAGCACTTCCTGGAAGGCGGCCCGGGCCTCCTCTCGGGAAGACCACCGCTCGTCCCGGTCGGTGATCGGAAACAGGACGCTCCGGAGCGCCCGGAGCGTGACGGCGCGGACGATCCCCTGCTCTGGCCAGTCCTCATCTTCGCTGGGCAGGCTCAGGCCTCCGAAGGGCAACGACACCGTCGGCAGGATCCCCGAGCGACTCGGCGCCACGATGTCGCGCGCGCCAGGCACCTTGGTGTTCCAGTCCTTGATGGCGGAGCGGGTCATCTCGAGGAACGTGCGGGTGTGACGGTCCAGCGCTGACACCTTCGCCGAGCCGCTCTGCACCAGCTCCTCGGGAAATTCCGGGACTTCGTCAGACACCGAGAGGCTCGGGTGGATGAGCGTGGTGAGATCGACGTGGGTGGCCATGGGCGCTCCGAAAGGCGGGCACGGTACCACGCCTCCCTCCGCAGTTCCACGGAGGCTCGGATTCGTGTAGCATCCGCGCATGAACCGACCGCTCCTTTGGGTATTCAACACGTATCTGGCCACGATCGCCGCGACAGGCGGGGTGCTCACGACGCTGTTCGTCGTGCCCCAAACGGCGGCAATCCTTGCGAAGGCAGGCTTCTCCGACTACGCCTACGACCCAACGGGCACCTTGCTGCGAACGCTCGCGTTCGTGGCGATGACCCTGGTGTACCTGGTGCTGTTCGCCGTGGTGGTGCCGCCTGATCGCGATCACGACGCGGAGAGCCCCTTCCGGGGCACTCGCCTCGCGAAGGCCCAGATCTGGGCGTTGGAGCATAGCGAGTACGTGTCCGTGGCCGTGCTTCGCGCGCTGGGGAAGCTCTCCCCGATCGGCAAGCGCGTCATCGGCGCGTTGCTCGTCGCGTTGGGCGTGAGCCTGAGCTTCGTGTTTGAGCCTTCCTACCGCGCTGCAGCCTGGGGCGTCGCCGATCTGGCGAGCGCCTGGCCCACCCTGATCGTGACCGGCTTCGGCGCCTGGGTGTTCCTCGTTCCCGAGCGCGTGATGCGGAACCCCGAGGTGTTCTCGTGGGGTTGGCGCGTTCCCGCTCGGTTGTTGCTGATGTTCGGCGTGCTGGCGCTGATGGGGCAGCTCCTCTGAACGCTCCCCATCACCACCGCCGGGCGATGGTCCACGCTGCCCTACACCGTGTGGGGCGTCGGGTTCCTGGTGTTCGTGGCCGCAACGCTCGGTCGGCTCGTGGACGCAGCCGCAGCCCGGACCGAGTGGCCCGTGCGCGCGTTCGCGGCCGCGGGGTGTGTGGCGCTCCTGGCCGGGGACTCGGCGGACGAGCTGGCACCCTCAAGCCTCCCCCCAACCCAAGCGGGAGACCCACTCGCCTGGTACGACGCCATGACCGAGAAGATCGCTTCGATGCCCGGGGAAGGTCCGGTGGTGCTGGTTGCGGCCAGCGGCGGGGGCTCACGGGCGGCGGTGTTCGCGTCGCTCACCTACGAGGCGCTGGAGAACGCGCACCTCAGCGCCGACCCGAAGTCGCCGACCCTCGGCTCGCGAATCCTCCTGATCAGCTCGGTTTCCGGCGGCAGCCTCGCTTCGGCGTACTACCAGCGGGCGATCACGATGGACGGGAAGCTGCCGACCCGGGACGTGTGGCACAACGGCAAGGTAGACACGTTCGGCAACGCCATGCGATTCGAGTCCACCCAGCTTGTTGCCGAGGCGAAGGCGCGGTTCGGAAAGGACGCGACGCACAAACCCCTGATCGCCAACTTCGAAGCCGTACACGACCAGCTCGCCGGATGGCCCGCCGCGCCGCTGGCGGAGGCGCCGTGGCTCGCGCAGAGCGGCTTCGTCGACGACATGGGCGCAGACTTCATGGCATCGGTGCTTCGCGCCGTACTGGAGCCGACCCTGAGCCGCGGCAACGCGATCACCCGCCTGTGGACCTCTGAATTCGGCCTCGGGCAATTGAACAACGCGCCCGGAAAGGCGCGGCCGGGACCACTGGTGCTGTACAACGCCACGGCGGTGGAGAGCGGCGCCCGGTACGTCGTCGGGCTTCCTCGCGTGCCCAAGGGGCTCTTCGGGGACGCGGTGGGCGCGATGGACGACACCGAAGGGGGCCGCAGCGTGACGGCCGCCGAGGCCGCACGTTTGTCCGCCAACTTCCCGTTCGGCTTCGACGTGGTGCGGCTGCCGGGCGTGGAGGGCGCCAGCGCCGTGGAATTACTGGACGGCGGGATCGTGGACAACACCGGGATCGACACGTTGGCCCGGCTCTTCGAGCGCCTTTCGATGGTGGCCGGCGAGGGCGGAACCTTGCCGCCGGGCGTGAGCGACGCAGAATCGCTCAAAGCCCAGGCGCTCCTTGAAGCCTTGCGCGTTCACGGGGTACTGCTGGTCGAGATCGACGCGGGTGCCCGCCCAAGCGAAGGCGGCGGGGCCGGGGCGCTCTTCCCAGGTTTCTCCGATCCGCTCCGCGCCCTGGACGCCGCCGGCTCGAACAACGCGTTCTCCGCCCGCGACACGAACGTGGATCGCATCCGGCGCATCCTCGACAGCGACGCGGCCGAGTTCATCCACCTCGCGTGGATCTGCAACCGCATCGACAACGTACCGACGGCGTGGTCCCTCGGCACCAGCGACCACGCGATCACGACCCTTCAATTCCTTGCGGAGCAGCATCGCCTCGCGCCGCTGCTGCCGCGGCTGGGCGATGCATTTGCGAACCCGGAGCCCGGCCTGCAGGAGGCTATCGACATGGACGCGCTTGAAGCCCGTGAATTCCAGGTTTCTGTGGCGTCGGGCGAAGAAGTGGGCGAGGCTCAATTGGCCGCGCGAACGGCCTCCGTGCGCGCGACCTCGCGCCACAGCGAGGAACACAAGACGACCATGCGTGCGCCGCCGCTCTCGCCCGAGCGGGCAGCGAGGAAGGCAGAACAAGCCGAGCGAGCGGCGCTCCAAGCCCGACGAGTAGCAGACGAGGCGGGAAAGGCGGCGTCGGAGTTGAAGGGATTTGTGGAGGACGGGGGTCGCAGGTTGACCGGCGGCGCGGTCGGCGTGCCGGACATGGCCGGCGTGTCGATCGACACTGCGGGGAAGGATGCAGAGAAAGCCGTTGGCAAGGTGGTTGAGACCGGGATCGACAAGGGCGCCGATGCGGCGGCCAAGGAGGCCAAGAAGGCGAAGGACGCGGTGGAGGACGCGGCGGGTGCGCTGTTCGGGGACCCGACCGCAAAGGACAAGGACAAGGGGAAGAAGAAGGGGAAGAAATAACGAGACGACGCGCCGGCGATGGTCGAGGGGTGACGCGCCACCCTGGGGGAATTGTCCGCCCGGGCGGCGCGTGCCCCGCGCTACTTCATCACGTTCGCACAAGCGATGTCGAAGTCGTCCGTCGTCTGCATCACCGGCAGCGTGTACTTGCCACCGCCCGCCGCCTCCTCGTCGAACACCCCGATGAACACTCGGCAATTCCCCGCTCCGTCATCCACCGCCACCTCGCCGTGGATGCGGCGGGAGGTGATGTTCCCCCAGTTGTCGTGGTAGTAGTCCCAATCCTTGTCGAGGATCACCGCGCGGAGCGGCTTCTCCGGCCAACCGGACTCGGTGTACGCCTTCATCATCTGGCTCTGCAGCGTGGAGTCCGTCTTGGCGGCCTTGTCCATGCGCTCGGTGGCGATGTACGCCGACTTCACCGTCGCAACGGCCTTGGTGAACGCAGTCATGTCGCTCGGCGCGGTGAACGTGAAGGTGCCGAAGGGGATCGGATTCTGGCTACACGTCCCCTCCGTCGGATCCACCATCACGATGTCGACGTAGTAGTCGTGGCTTCCGGAGCCGCGCGCGATGAGCCACTCCCCGAGCTTGGCCGTGTTCTTGGGGTCGCCTGCCTTCGCCAGGTCTGCCGGCCAGAGCTCGTAGACGATCGCCTTGGACTTGCCCGCTGTCGCCGCGTCGACGGTCCACTCCAGGGTCAGGTCCGCCGTATTGTGGTATTCCTCATTGGCATCGTAAACGTTCAGGTGGACGACGGCGGCTCCCGTTGAGCTCTGCGCCATCACGTCGAGCGTTTGCGGGAACACCGCCGACAGGTACACCGGCGTGCCAACGGCCCAGCTTGTGGAGATTCCGTCGGGCACCGGGAGCCCCGCTGCAACCGCGGTCGGTGAGATGTACATCCCGTTCACCGTGGGCTTCTTCGGGGTGGTGTCGGCCTCCTCCTCCTCACCCGACTCCGACTCCTCCCCGGCTGCCTCCTTGCCTTGGCCTTTCCCCTTGCCCTTCTTTCCTCCACCTTTTCCCTCGTGTTTCCCCGAACCATCCCCACCTCCCCCCTTCTTTCCCGCGTAGGCGGGGCTGGCGATGAGCAGGGCGCCGAGGGCGGCGAAGAAGAAGGCGGACCGTTGCGACATGAAGACCTCCGCGGTGCCTATCGGTCGCCGCGCGCCGATCCTCTCAAAAGTTTTCGCGATTCCTCAATACCACCCATGAACCATGAACAACACCTCGTCTCCCACGATCTCGCCGCCCGACGCGAAGGCCGAGCCGCCGCGCCAGGTACGCCGGTACTGCGGCTCCACCTCCACAAACGTGTAGGGCGAGACGTCGGCCCCGAGGGTGAAGCGGTTGAGGTGATCGTCAATGTAGAGCGTTGACGGATCCTCCCAGTCATATTTGAGCTTCACCACGACGCCGCGCGTCGCGAGCCACTGCAGCTCGTGGTAGGCATACAGCGAGGTCGTTTCCACGCCATCGCCGTCGAGGCGACTGCGGAAGTCCAGCTCCCCGAGGTAGACCACTGGCGCGAAGTTGACGGCCCACTGCGGGCCGACCGCGAGATCGCCCCCGCCTGCGGCGAGCGACAGGTAGTGGACGCTGCCCCCCACCTGCCAGCCCAGCTCCCGCACCCCCGCGCTGGCCGCCACGCCATACCCGGGCGGATTGGTATCGCCCGGCCCTCCATCCACGC
>BJHF01000140.1 GCA_014191855.1 Deltaproteobacteria bacterium | reverse complement strand
GCCGCCCTGCTCGGCCTCCGCAACGCCGGCGCCTTGCCGCCCCCCGAGGGGCCGGCCGACACGCTGGTCGCGAATTCGGGCGGCTCCGACGCCGCCCAGCTCCTGCTCCGGCTCGGTGCTCGCGCGCTGGAGCGCCGCGCTGGCGTGGGCGTGGAGCGGAAGGACCTTCCCGCTGCGGCTCCCGCGGAGGTGCGGCCCGTGCTCGGGCGCGCGGCGGAGTCGTGGCTGATGGAGGTATTCACTGGAAAGGATCATCGCCTCCGGGACGAAGCGCTCCGTTTGATCGAAGCTCGCGGCGCGCTCGTTCCGCCGCGGTGCCTCCCGGCGCTGCTCGGAAGCCATGCGTCCGCCCCCGTCATCCGCCGGCTGATTGGCGAGCGAGGCGCCTGGTTGGCGGCGCAGAACCCGAAATGGCAACAGCGGCTGGCCGAGCCCGATCACGACGCGCTCGCCGCACTCGTGACCGACGGCGACCGTGCCGAGCGCCTCGCGGCGTTGGGAGCCTTGCGCGAGCGGGATCCGTCCCGAGCGTTGGCGCTGGTGGTCGCAGCGTGGCCCACCGAGGGCGCAGACCTGCGTGAAGCGCTCCTCTCGGCGCTCGGGCCGGCCCGCCCGGAGGAAGTCCCCTTCTACGAGACGGCTTTGCTCGATCGCGCCGTGAGCGTGCGCCGCCTCGCCGCCGAGCGGCTGCTGCCCCACCCCGAGTCCTCACTCGCCCAACGCGCGCTCGCGGCAGCGCGCGCGGGTGTCTACTTCCGTCCGCGAACGGGCCTCGGCGGGCTGGCGATCCGGCTCGTGGGCGGCGCGGGAGACATCCTCGTCGTCGAACCTCCCACCCACTTCGATCCGGCCTGGGCCGCCGAGGGACTGTTGGAGAAGCCACCTCAGAGCGTCGGCCCGCGCGCCTTCTGGTTGACCCAGCTTCTCGGCCGAGTGTCCCCGTCTGTCCTGTTCGACTCCCGCAGCCCGGAAGCCGTCATGGCCGCGGCGCGGGGCTCCGAATGGAAAGAAGCGCTTGGTTTCGGCTTGCTCGCGGGGGCGGGGGCGCACCGCGAGGTGCCGTGGATCGACGCACTCTTTCCAATCGCCGCCGATGCCAGCTACCACGCGCAGCGCCCCCCGGGCGCCCCGTTGTTGGCCATGCTCCCCCAGGATCGCGCCGAGGCGCACGTTCGCGCGGTGCTCTCGACGCCGTCCGCGCTCGTTCTCGTGGGGGCGCTCCCCAGGCCGTGGAGCGAACCGTTCACCCTGGAGTGGTTGTCGCAACTTCCGTTCAGCCAGATGCTCATGTACACCGCCGCCGCCGGCGTTCACGCCATCCCCCCGTCCCTATTTTCCACCGTGCTCCAACACCGCGAACGCTTCGATACCGCAAAGGCCCCGAGCGATCGCGCCGCCCTCGCCGCGCTGCTCACCACCGTCGAGCTACGCATCCGCCTGCACCAGGAGCTGTCCCCATGAGCGATTCCGCCGTCCTCCGCCTCCACGCCGAGGTCGAGTTTGCCGCCGAGCTGGCGGCGCTGAGCGCCTCCGATGACCGCCCGAGGCCCACGGGCTGGTCGCTCTCGCCTTGGGCCGTTCGCACCTACGTTTTGGGTGGCTCGCTGCCGAGCGGCATGGAGATCACCCCCAAATACATCGGGAACGCGCGGCTGATCGAGATCGCCATCGCCACGCTGGTGACCGACCGGGCCCTCTTGCTGCTCGGCGTCCCCGGAACCGCAAAGAGCTGGGTGAGCGAACACCTCGCTGCGGCGATCTCCGGCGATTCGACGATGCTCATCCAGGGCACCGCCGGCACGGACGAAAATGCCCTGCGGTACGGTTGGAATTACGCCCGGCTGCTGGCGGAGGGTCCGAGCGAGGCGGCGATGGTCGCCTCTCCCATGATGCGCGCGATGCAAACCGGAAAGATCGCGCGGGTCGAGGAGCTCACCCGCATCGGCAGCGACGTGCAGGACACGCTCATCACGCTGCTCTCCGAGAAAACCTTGCCGGTTCCCGAGCTGGATCGCGAGGTTCAGGCGCGTCGAGGCTTCAACGTCATCGCCACCGCCAACAATCGCGACCGCGGGGTGAACGAGCTGTCGAGCGCACTCCAACGCCGCTTCAACGTCGTGGTGCTCCCCACGCCGGCCACGGTGGACGAAGAGGTGGACATCGTGAACCGTCGCGTGAGCGCCCTGGGCCGCGCGTTGCAGTTGCCCACCGCAACCGCGCCGATCGACGAGGTTCGCCGACTGGTGACGATTTTCAGGGAGCTGCGCGACGGCGCCACGCTCGACGGCGCGACCAAATTGAAATCCCCAAGCGGTAGCCTCTCCACCGCCGAGGCGATCTCGGTGCTCAGCCACGGTTTGGCCGTGGCAAGCTACTACGGAGATGGGCAGCTCCGCGCTGGCGATCTCGCCGCGGCCCTCACCGGCGCGGTGATCAAGGATCCCGTCGCGGATCGAGTCGTTTGGCTGGAATACCTGAAAACCGTCGTGAAGGAGCGCGCAGGTTGGAAAGACCTGTACCGCGCCTGCAAGGACTCGGTGTGACCCGGTTCTTCGGCGTCCGACACCACGGCCCCGGGTGCGCTCGCGCCCTGGTTGCGGCGTTCGACGAATGGAATCCAGACTGCGTACTCGTCGAGGGCCCTCCCGATGCGAACGAGATCATCCCCTTCGTCGCCGCAGCCGGGATGGTGCCGCCGATAGCGCTGTTCGTCTACGCGGCCGACGCGCCAAAGCGGGCGTCGTTCTACCCGATGGCGCGGTTCTCGCCGGAGTGGAACGCCTTGCGTTGGGCCGTGGTGCGCGGCGCGCCCATCCGATTCTGCGACCTCCCCCAGGCGCACCAATTGGGATCAAGCGAACGCGATGCGGCCGATGGCGAGGCCCCCGAGTCGGAGGGCGAACTCGAGTCCCAGGTCGGGTCCGCTGAGCGAGACCCGCTGCACCTCGATCCCCTGGGCTGGCTCTCCCTCGCCAGCGGGTACAGCGACCGCGATGGGTGGTGGGACGCCCAGATCGAGTCGCGGCGCGACCCCGGGAGCATCTTCGACGCCGTCGCCGAATTGATGGCGGAGCTCCGGTCGAAGCAGCCGCCGGCCATCGGGAGGGAAGCCCGCCGCGAAGCCTGGATGCGGCGCACCATCCGGGAGGCGGAGCGGGAGGGGCACCAACGCATCGCGGTGGTGTGTGGCGCGTGGCATGTGCCCGCGTTGGCGCACCCCATAGCGAGCCGCAAGGAGGACGAGGCCCAACTCAAGGGGCTCCCGAAGTGCAAGGTGGTGGCCACGTGGGTGCCGTGGACGAACGAGCGGCTCGCGTTCGCGTCCGGGTACGGGGCAGGAGTGGCGTCACCCGCCTGGTATGCGCACTTGTGGGAGCATCCGGAGCACGCGGCTGTGCGGTGGGTGAGCGAATGCGCGCGATTGTTACGAGCGTCGGATCTTGAGGCGTCGAGCGCAAATGTCATCGAGGCGCTGCGCCTGAGTGAAGCGCTGGCCGGGCTGCGCGGGCGGCCGGCGGTGGCGCTGGAGGAGCTTCAAGAATCCGTCCGAACCGCCCTGTGCGGCGGGGAAGAAGCCCCGATGATGCTGATCCATCGCCAGCTTGTGGTCGGCGAAGCGATGGGCAGCGTGGACCCTTCGGTGCCGGCGATGCCGCTTCAACGCGATATCGAGGCTCGCCAGCGCGCGGCCCGACTCAAGCCTTCACCCGTGCGTGCGCGGGTCGATCTGGATCTGCGAGAGGATGGCGGCCGCGGCCGCAGCCGGCTCTTCCACCAGCTCGGGCTGCTCGGGATCGGCTGGGCCACGCCAGAAACGACCGCGGGCGCGCTCGGCTCCTTTCGGGAAGCGTGGAGCCTTCAATGGGATCCGGAGCTTGCGCTGAAGATCGTCGAGGCCTCGATCTGGGGCGCCACCGTCGAGAGCGCCAGCTTCGCGAAGGTGATCCACGACGCTTCGGTGGCGACCGAGCTCGGCGACGTCGTCTCCCTCCTCCAATCCGTGCTGCTCGCAGATCTGGTCGATGCGGTAGACCCGGTGCTCGCTCGCGTTCAGGTGCTCTCGTCCCACACAGCCGATGTCGATGTGTTGGCCAAGGCCCTCCCTCCCCTCGCGCAACTCCTCCGCTACGGCGATGTTCGTGACACCCCCGTCGAGCGCGTAACCCCCATGTTCGACGAGCTCGTCGAGCGGGTTTTTGTCGCCCTCCCCCTCGCCTGTACGGCGATCGACGACGCCTCCGCCCGACTGCGGCTCGGTGCCATGCGGCGCATCGGCGATGCGATCGCCACCGCTTCGCGCGAAGGACAACGCGAGAGCTGGCTCGCCGTGCTCGGTGAACTCGCCCGACTCCCCGGCGCCGTCCCCTTGATTCGCGGGCATGCGACGCGCCTCTTGGAAGATGCCCGCGTGCTTCAACCCGCGGAGCTCCTCCACCTCGCCTCCTACAACCTGAGCCCGGCCGCCGAGCCGGCCGACGCCGCGGCCTGGACCGAGGGGTTGCTTCAGGGCGGGGCCGCCACACTCTTACACCAGGACGCGCTCTGGAGCACCCTCGACGCCTGGCTGGCTGCGCTCCACGACGACACCTTTGTCGAGCTGCTCCCTGCGCTTCGCCGCGCGTTCTCCTCCTTCGCCGGCCCCGAGCGCGCGCGCATGGCGCAGAAGGTGAAGGCGTTGGGCCGCCCGGAAGCCCGTCCCAAGGCAGCCCTCGCCGAGCTGAACCCGGAGCGGGCGCGCCAGATTCTGCCGGTCCTTGCCACCATCCTCGGCGTCCCCCTTCCGGAGTCCGCGTGAACGATCCCCGCCTCGAACGCTGGCGCCTGGTGCTCGGCGAGCCGACCCAGACCGCGCTCGGCGTCACCCTCGCTGGCGATGAGCTCGCGATGGATCGGGCGCTGGGCGCCGTTTACGATCACGACCGCAAGGGCGGGCTCGGGGCTTCCAACCCCAACATCGCCCGATGGCTGGGGGACATTCGGGGATTCTTTCCGTCCAGCGTCGTCCGCATCATCCAAACCGACGCCATTGAGCGGTTGAACCTCAAACAACTGCTGCTGGAGCCCGAGCTGCTGGAGGGCTGCGAGCCGGATGTCGCGCTGGTGGCCACGCTCCTGTCCCTCTCCAAGGTGTTGCCGGTCAAAACCAGGGAAATGGCGCGGCGGGTGGTTCGGCGCGTGGTGGACGATGTAGAGCGCCGACTTCGGGACGCGCTCGTTTCCGCCGTCCGGGGCGCGCTGAACCGAAGCCGGCGCACCCGAAGGCCCCGCGCAAACGCCATCGATTGGGACCGCACGATTCGCAAGAACCTGCGCCATTACCAGCCGGATCGCCGCACGATCATCGCCGAAACCCTCGTCGGCTACCAACCGAGATCGGCCGCGTTGCGCGACATCGTCCTGTGCGTCGACCAGTCGGGCTCGATGGCGTCCAGCCTGGTGTACGCTAGCATCGCCGGTGCGGTGCTCGCCAGCATTCGTTCGCTCCGAACCCGCATGATCGTTTTTGACACCGCCGTCGTCGATCTCACCGAGCACCTCGACGATCCCGTGGATCTCCTCTTCGGCACTCAGCTCGGCGGCGGCACGGACATCCACAAAGCCCTGGGCTATTGCGCCGGCGTCATCGATCGCCCACGTGACACGACGTTGGTGCTCGTGACCGATCTGTACGAGGGTGGGGACGTGCAAGGCATGATCCGACGAGCGGCCGCGCTGGTGGCGAGCGGCGTGAACCTGATCGTGCTCTTGGCGCTCTCCGACGACGGCGCGCCGAGCTTCGATGCCAACAACGCCCGACGGTTCGCGGAGATCGGCGTCCCCTGCTTCGCGTGTACGCCCGACAAGCTGGCCGCTATGCTGGCGGCATCGCTCCAGCGGCAGGACATCGGCCTTTGGGCCGCAAGTGCAGGCCTCGTCGTTCGGGGCGAGAGCGCTTAGCGGGCGGGAATGCCGCTCCTTTCCCTCCTCCTCGCGGCCTGCGCGGTCCCGAGCGATTCGTCCGACTCCGCTGCCGGGTGCCGTCCCGCCGAGCTCACCTGGCCCGACCCGATCACCACGCTCACCGCCACCCTCGTTGCCGGCGATCGCCTGGCGGAACCAACGGAGCTGAACCCGGCGTTGCCCGAGGGATTGGCCGCGGCAGAAGCGATGGGGCTCGGCACGTGGACGGCCGGCCCTGGCGAAGCCCGAATCGTGCGGGACGACCTCGCACCGGGCCACGTCCCCGGCGTCGATCGCCGCAGCCTGGCGTTCTTCCTCCACGAGTCCGACGCCCAGATCGCCGACACCGAATCCCCCACGCGTCTGGTTCTCGCCGACGCGCCCGGCGCCACCCAGTCCGCCGCACGCCCGCAGGAGGTGTACGCGCTGCACGCGCTCGACGCGCTCGTGCGCACCACGAACGCATTCCACGCGCAAACCCCGCTCGACTTCGCGCTGATCACGGGCGACAACGCCGACTCCTCCCAGGCCAACGAGCTTGGGTGGTTCCGCGACACGCTCGATGGCACCGAGGTCAGGCCGGACTCAGGCGAAACCAATTCCCAGCTCGACGACGACTGCAACGACCCGATCGCCACGTTCGTGCCACAGGGGCTCGACATGCCTTGGTACGCCGTGGCCGGAAACCACGATGTTTTGGTGCAGGGGAACTTCGACCCCGCGGCGTATGTTGACAGTGTGCTTGGAAGCTCCGCTCAAGCCGGAACGCGGGACTTGTCGCTCCCCGGCGGCCCGGTCACCACCGTCACGCCGGCCGACGCGGGCCGTGCCGTGCTGGAGCGCAGCGATATCGCCGCGATGTACCTCGACTCCCCGAGCACGCCCGGCCCGGTGGGCCACGGGTTCACCGACGACGATGTCGCCAACGACGCGATCACGTGGTCCGCGCTGCCGATGCCGGGCATTCGCCTACTCGCCCTGGATGCGAACCCGCCCAACTCGGGCGATGCGCGGCTCTCCGCCGCCGAGCGCGACACCTTCCTGATCCCCGCCCTCAACGCGGCTCAGGCCGCGCACGAGCTGGTGATCCTCACGAGCCACTACGCGATGGGAAACCTCGAAATGGAGGGTGGGGGCGTGCTCTCCGAGCTGCTCGCCACCTACCCCAACGTCGTGCTCACCGTCGCCGGGCACTCCCACGTCAACGACGTGGCGGCGTTCGGCGCTCCCGATGATCCCGGCGCGTTCTGGGAGGTTCGAACCAGCTCCACGGTGGACTGGCCCTCCCAGGGGCGCCTCGTCGAGCTGGTGGACAACGGCGATGGCACCCTCTCCATCTTCGGCACGATCTTCGACGCGCTCGCGCCCGAAGGCTCGATGTCGGCCCGCGCGCGCACCCTCACCCTCATCGACTGGCAGTCCGGCTGGCGCTGGGAGTCCGGCCCTGGGGAGCTGGAGGACCGAAACGTCGAGCTGATCCAGCGGCTGCCAGAGGGTTGGACGTTTCCGGGCGGCGAGGTCCGCAGCTTGTCGCTGCCGTAGAGTGCTTCCCCGTACCGCGCCTCGATAGGGACCAACGCAGCCGTCGCAGCAAGCCACCGCGGGATTCTCGGTTTTATCTCGGTTCTCCGCGATGTCTGCCGCGGGTAGTCCCGGGGCGCTGCTGGGCCGGGTGACGATGCGGGTTGATGGCGCCGAGTGGCGCTGCGCCGCGAGCGCGCCATCGACTCGCGTCGGCAGGACCCAACATTAACCTGTGTTTTCATCGCTCCTAACCACGGATTGACCTCGCCAGCCCGAGCATCCCGCCCCGTTGGCGCCGCGTCCTGCACGGCGATCCCCGGTGGCGCCCCCCGGTGGCGCCCCGGGGCTCACAACGTAATCGGCCCCTCCAACCTCCCCTCTACGAACTGACGCACCACCGGGTGCGGCGTGGTCCGCACGTCCTCCCCCGTGCCCTCGAAGATCACCCGCCCCTCGAACAGCATCGCGATCTTGTCCGCGATCTGCATGGTCGCGTGCATGTCGTGCGAGATGACGAGGCTCGTAAGCCCGGGGGTTTGATCCTGGGTTGTCCGGATCAACTCGTCCACGTGCGCGGTCATGATCGGGTCGAGCCCGGTCGTGGGCTCATCGTAGAGCAGGAACTCGGGCTTGCGGACCAACGCCCTCGCGACCGCCGCGCGCTTCCGCATCCCGCCCGAGAGCTCATGCGGGTTCTTGTGGCCGTGCTCCAACAATCCAACCGAAGCCAGCGCCGCGTCCACCCGCACCTTGAGGTCCGCCTCCTTCAGGCGCTCGTGCTCCCGCACGGGGAACGCGATGTTCTCGAACACATTCATGGAGTCGAACAGCGCGGCGTTCTGGAACACCATGCCGAAGCGGTTTCGCACCTTCAGGAGCTCCCGATCTCCCAGCTTGGTGATGTCCACGCCATTGATGACAATCGAGCCGCCATCGGGCCGCAGCAGCCCCATCAGGATTTTCAGCAGAACCGACTTCCCGGTACCGGAGCGCCCGATCACACAGGTGATCTGTCCGCTTGGAACCTCAAGGTCTACGCCGGCGAGCACCTTCTGGGCGCCGAAGCTTTTGGTCAGTCCCTGGATACGGATGTTTTCGCCCAAACCCTACACTCGATTGACGCTCATGGGCGCCAGGATGAGGGTGATAAAATAGTCGACGACGAGGATGGCCACGCCGCTCGCGACGACAGCGCGCGTGGTCGCCTGGCCCACGCCCTCGGCCCCGCCGCGAGCATTGTACCCGCGGTAGCAGCCAACTGAGGCTAAAACAAAGCCGAAGAACGCCGACTTCAACATGCCGCCCCAGATGTCGTCGGGGTCTACGAACCACTCCATGCGGTTGTAGAACGGGCCGGGGTTCACCCCCAAAACCTGCGTCGCCACGTAGGAAACACCCACGGTGCCGACAAGATCGAACACGGCGCAGAGGATGGGCATCATCAACAACGCCGCGCCGATGCGCGGGGCCGCGAGGTACTGGATCGGGTCGATCGCCATGCTCTCCAGCGCGTCGATCTGCTCGGTTACCCGCATGGTTCCCAGCTCCGCCGCGAACGCCGAGCCGACGCGGCCGTTCACCATCAGGCTCGTGAGCACGGGCCCGAGCTCCCTACACAACGCGAGCACCACCGTGCTGCCGATCAGGCCGCGGGCGCCGAACTTGCCAAACGCGAAGTCGCTCTGTACTGCGAACACCATCCCGGTGAACGCACCCGTGATCATCACGATCGAGAGCGACTGGTTGCCCACGAATTCCATCTGCTTGAACAGGAGCCGGAGGCGATAAGGCGGCTTCACGATGCCAACGACCGCGGCCGTCGTGAACCGCACATACCCGCCGAAGTCCTCCACGCTCTCCAGCACCCAGGCACCGAGCGCCTCCACCGGGTTCCAGCGCTTCACCGCGCTCACGACGCACCCTGGTGGGCTCGCGGCACCCGCTCCGAGAAGCCGCACAGGATCTCGTAGGGGATGGTGCCCGCCCAACCCGCGAGGTCGGAGGCGGTGATCCGCGCGGTCCCCTCCCCTCCCAGCAGCACCACCTCGTCGCCGCTCTCCACCGGCTCCTGCAGGTCGGTCACGTCCGCCATGCACAGGTCCATGCACACTGTCCCCACCACCGGGCAGCGCTGCCCGCGCACCAGCACTTCCGCACGGCCGGCGCCAACGCCGCTGGTGAGCGCGCGTGGGTACCCATCGGCGTAGCCGACCGGCAGCGTGGCGATACGGGAAGGTCGCGTGGTCACCCAGCGGCGACCGTAGCTGACCGAGGTGCCGCGTGGGAGGTCCTTCACGAAGAGCACCTGCGTCGTAACCCGCATCACCGGCTCGATCCCCGGGGTTTGTACCGGGGGCTCGCCGTAGAGCGCGATCCCCGGGCGCACCATGTCGAACCACGCATGGGGATGCCGAAGCAGGCCGCCGCTGTTGGCCGCGTGCAACACCCTCGGCGCGAAGCCTCGGTGCCGCGCGGTCGCCACGGCCTGCCCGAAGCGCCGAAGCTGCTCCCGCGTGAACGTGTCGTCGTCTACCTCCGACTCGGCGAAGTGTGTCATCATCGCTTCGATATCCAGAGCCTCAAACCGGGCGAAGCGGTCGAGGAAGCGTTCCCACTGCGGCAGCGGCACGCCGAGGCGGCCCATGCCCGTGTCGATCTTGAGGTGCACGGCGAGCCGCCGACCCGCCGCATGCGCCGCCGCGTCGAGCCGCTCGGCGTCCCCCTCGTCGTACACCACCGGAGTGAGCTCGCGCCGCACCGCCTCCTCCGCCCCGAAGCGGCCCACTCCGCCCATACAAAGCACCATCCCCGTCACGCCCGCGTCCCGGAGTTGCGCGCCTTCTTCCACGAGGGCTACGCCAAAAGCAGCCCCGCCCGCCTCCTGCAGCGCCCGCGCACACGCCACGGCACCGTGACCGTACGCATCCCCCTTCACCGCCGCCAAAACCCGCACCTTCGGCCCCACCCGCTCCCGCAGCACCCGAAAGTTCTGCTGGAGCGCCGCGAGGTTCACGTGCGCCGTCGTTGGGCGGAGCTGGTGTGGCAGCGCGGGCATGGAGGAGCTCAGAGCTCGCCGCGCTCCATGAGCGCCCGGAAGTAGGCCACGGTGCGGCCCACCCCGTCCTCGAAGCCGACCTGCGGCTCCCAGCCGAACGTCTGCCACGCGCGGGTGATGTCCGGCTTGCGCCGCGTCGGATCGTCCTTCGGGAGCGGTTTGTGGAGGATACCTGCCGTGTTCCCGGTGAACCGGTTGATGTACTCCGCGAGCTGGAGCATCGTCATCTCGTGAGGGTTGCCCACGTTGCAGGGCTCCGTGAGCTCGCTCTCCATGAGCCCGTTGATGCCGCGCACGAGGTCGCTCACGAAGCAGAAGCTGCGGGTCTGCAGGCCGTCGCCGAACACGGTCAGCGGCTCGCCGCGCAGCGCCTGGCTGCAGAACGCCGGCATCACCCGCCCGTCATTGGGCCGCATGCGCGGGCCGTACGTGTTGAAAATCCGTACGATGCGCGTTTGCACCTTGTGATAGCGGTGGTACGCCATCGTGAGCGCCTCGGCGTACCGCTTCGCTTCGTCGTACACGCTGCGCACCCCGATGGGGTTCACGTTGCCCCAGTAGCTCTCCACCTGCGGGTGAATGGCGGGATCGCCGTACACTTCCGAGGTGCTGGCCAGCAGGAAGCGGGCGCCGTCGGCCCGGGCGCGGTCGAGCAGGTTCCGGCTGCCGTCACTCCCCGCGTACAGGGTTTCGAAGGGCAGCTCCACGTAGTCGATGGGGCTCGCAGGCGAGGCCATGTGGTAGATTCGATCAAATTTTCCCTCGACCGGCACGCCCTTGCTCACGTCTCCTTCGACGAGCGAGAACCGCGGATTCGGCGAAAGCGTGTCGAGATTGCGCCGGTGCCCCGTGACGAAGTTGTCGAGGGCAACCACCTCGTGGCCCTGGCCGAGGAGCAGATCGCAAAGGTGGCTGGGGACGAACCCGGCGCCGCCGGACACGAGGATACGCATGGCGCCGCGCTTATGCCGAATTAGCCGCCGAGCCCATGGACCTCAACAGCAAACAGAAGGCGCACCTCCGCGGGCTGGCTCACGAGCTGAACCCGGTGGTGTTCGTCGGGAAAGAAGGCGCGTCGGAAGCCGTGGTACGCAAGACCCACCTCGAGCTCATGGCGCACGAGCTCATCAAGGTGCGGGTGGGCGACGGCGCGGAGGACGACCTCGACACGTTGGCCACCGCCCTCGCCGCCGGCACCCAGGCGGCCGTCGTGCAGACCATCGGCCACATCGTGGTGCTGTACCGACGCCGCAACAAGAAGCCGGATATCGTGCTGCCGAAGTAGGGGGAGCACCTCTCCCTCTGATCACTAGTGACATCTTGACAAGTCAATCCCACCGAGTGATCGGTCGTTCTTGGAGAATTCCATGGACCCGACCCGGTGGAGCGAAGAAGAATTCGGTTGCGTTGTTCTCGGGGATGCACGGCT
>BJHF01000139.1 GCA_014191855.1 Deltaproteobacteria bacterium | reverse complement strand
GTATGCTGGCGGTGCCACGATTCCGACCTTGGAGAACTGATGCTGCTCTATGTGCTCCTCCTGCCGGGCTGCCCCGCCGGGGATGACACCGCCGATACCGCCGCCGTGGAGCGCTGCGACGAGTCCGTCCCTGGCACCATATGCACCTGGGCCGGCCAGGCGCAGGCCGGGTACAACGAAGAAGGGCTGGATCGTCGTGACTCCTGGCTCTACTTCCCGATCGACGTGGAGCTCTCCGAGTTCGGCCCGCCCACGATCCTGGACTGGAACAATCATCGGATCCGCATCGTGGAAGAGGATGACACGCTCACCACCGTGATGGGCACCGACTTCGTGGGGGACGGTCCGCCGGATCTCTCCGACCGCACGGCGCCGGGGGCGCTTGGCACGACCGTGAACCTCAACCACCCGACAGACGTGATCTACCTGCCAGATGGCACCATGCTCCACACCTCGTGGCACACCCACAAGATTCGGCGGGAGAACATGGAAACGGGCCTCGTCTACGTGTCGGCCGGCGCCGGGAGCGGCTTCACCGGGGATGGTGGCGATGCGAGCCTGGCCACGTTCAACCAGCCGAAGGGCGCGGTGTACGATGAGGCGAGCGGCTCCACCTACATCGTCGATATGCGAAACGAACGCATCCGGGCGATCGATGGGGACAATGTGATCAACACCGTGGCGGGTACCGGGAACAAGGGCTTCGCTGGCGACGGCGGCGATGCACTGCTGGCCGACTTCAACTTCCCGAAAAGCACCAACCCGCGGCCGGGCGGTGCCATCGCCATGGCCGGCGGCATGCTCTACATCGCGGACACCGAAAACAACCGCATTCGCACAGTGGATCTGACCACCGGCATCGTGCAGACCGTGGTGGGTGTCGGCACCGCTGGTTTCTCGGGCGATGGTGGCCAGGCCGCGGCGGCCGAGCTCAACTACCCGATGGACATCGAGGTTGAAGGCGGCGTGCTCTACATCGCGGACACGGACAACAACCGGATCCGCGCGGTGGACCTCGCCACGGGGATCATCACGACCGTCGTTGGCAACGGGGAGGTGGGCGACGAGGGAGACGAGGGGCTCGCCACGGACGCCCAACTCTACGGCCCGATGGGCGTGGAGGTCGACGACTTCGGCGCGATCTACGTGGCCGACTCCTACAACCATCGTATCCGGCGGGTGGCTCCATGATCGCGCTCCTTTCCCTGATGCTTGGCTGCCCCGGCGCGGACGACACCGCGATCGATACGGCCTCCGATGCCCCGCTCGAGTGCGACCACCTCTCGGGCCACATCTGCACATTCGCTGGCTACCAGGGGCTCGCCGCCCTGGGCCAGGAGGAGATCGCCGCGAACGAGTCCTACCTCTACCTGCCCCAGGACATCGGCGTGGCTCCAACGGGAGACGTGTACGTGTTGGACTGGAACAACCACCGGATTCGCCGCATCGACGGGGAAGGCATGGTGGAGACGATCGCCGGTACGGGCCTCCTGGGCGACGGCCCGGAGGGGGACGCGCGCCTCGCGTCATTCAACCATCCGACGAGCGTGTCATTCGACAACGACGGAAACATGCTCGTTGCCGCCTGGCACAACAGCCGTATCGATCGAATCGATCTCACGACGAACTTGATGTCCTACGTCGCCGGGGATGGCTCGCGGGCCTTCACGGGCGACGGCGGGGACGCCAAGATCGCCGCGTTGGACCTCCCCAGCTCGGTGGTTCAGGCGGACGATGGCACGATCTACATCAGCGACAGCGCCAACATGCGCATCCGATCGATCACGACGGATGGGCTCATCCACACCGTCGCGGGGGATGGCGTGGCCGGCTACCTCGGCGACGGAGGGCCGGCGTTGACGGCTGAGTTGAACAATTCCAAGGGCCAGGCTGCGGCGCCATCGGGGCGGATCGCCATCGGGCCGGAGGGACAGCTTTACATCGCGGATACGCTCAACCAGCGCATCCGGGTGATCGACCTCGGGACGGGGATGATCGACACCTTCGCCGGCAACGGAACGGCTGGTGCCTCGGGAGACGGCGGCCCGGCCACCGAGGCCAACGTCTTCTCGCCGACCGACGTGGCGGTAGGGCTGGAAGGAGAGCTGTACATCGCGGACACCGAGAATTCCTGCGTTCGCGTGGTGCGGAGCGGTACGATCTCCACGTTCGCCGGGATCTGCTCGGAAGGCGACTACACGGGGGACAACGGCCCGGCGACCGAAGCCCGCCTCAACAAGCCGTACGGCGTAGATGTGGATGCCGAGGGCAACGTATTCATCGCCGACACGTACAATCACTCGGTCCGGGCGGTGTGGCGCTAGCGCTGCTCGTTCTGGCGTGCGCGCCGGCGCCCTGCGAGGATGGCGACATCTGTACTGTCGCGGGCGGGGATGTCGTGGGGTTCAACGGCGAGGGCTTGCCTGCGCCGGAGAGCTGGCTGTACCTGCCGAGCGCGCTGACGGAGAACCCTGCGGGCGAGCCCTGCATTGTGGATTTCAACAACCAGCGGGTGCGGTGCCTGAGCGCAGGCCGGCTGGTGACGGTCGCTGGAAACGGCTTCCACGACTACAGTACGCCTGGAACGCCGATCCTCACCACGTCGATGGACAACCCCATCGACGCGGCGTGGTCCGCTTCCGGGCAGCTGGTGATCCTCCCCGTGCACGAGTCGCGCGTGATCGCGGCGGACGAGGACGGAAACGTGACCTTGCTCGCCGGAACCGGCGACGAGGGGTACACCGGTGATGGTGGCCTTGCCACCGAGGCGACGTTCGCCCAGCCGTCCGGCTTCGCGCTCACCGACGACGGCGCGCTCTGGATCGCCGACACGCTCAACGGCGCCGTTCGTCGCGTGGATGCCGACGGGATCGTGGAAACGGTGCTCGCGGACCTGCCGGGGGTGCAGCGGGTGCGCCCAGGAGCGGAGAACCACGTGTTGGTGGCCGACAGCTTCGGTGGTCGGGTGCTCGACCTCGCTCCAGACGGCGCGATGATCGTGCTGGGTGAAGGCTACGCGTATCCGTGGTCCGCGCGGCTCGGCTGGGATGGTGCGATCTACGTTGCGAGCAGTGGCGAGAGCCGCGTGTACCGCCTGGTTGAAGGGCAGAATGAGCTCGTCGCCGGCTCGGGGGAGTCGGGCTTCTCGGGCGACGATGGACCGGCCACCGACGCGCGGCTGGCCTGGCCGGCAGACACGCTGCTCCTGCCTGATGGCACCCTGCTCATCGCGGACATGCAGAACGGGAGGCTGCGCGCCGTGGCCGGTGTGGCCGAGCCCTAAAGCGCCACGCGCTTGAGCAGCTCAGGCTTCTCCAGGCACTCACCCGCGCCCATCACCACACAGCGAAGCGGATCCTCCGCGATCACCACGGGCAGCCCGGTGGCATCCCGCAGCACGTCGTCGAGGTGGCGAAGCAGCGCCCCGCCCCCGGCCAGGACCACGCCCTGATCGATGATGTCGGCCGAGAGCTCAGGCGGCGTACGCTCCAACGTGGCGCGCACGGCCTCCACGATCTGGGCTACCGCATCCGATAGGGCCTCGGCCGTGTCTTCCCCGGTAAGCTCAAGCTGCCGGGGGGCGCCGCTCGCGAGGTCCCGACCGCGCACCATGAGCGCGATGCGCGATGGCGGCGGCGTGGCGCAGCCGATCGCCACCTTGATCTCCTCCGCGGTGCGCTCGCCGATCAGCACGTTGTACCGGCGCTTCACGTAGGCGATGATCGCCTCGTCCATCGCATCGCCCGCAACGCGGAGCGAGGTGCTCGTCACCACGCCGCCGATGGAGATGACCGCGACTTCCGTTGTTCCGCCGCCGATGTCTACGATCATCGAGCCGATCGGCTCTTGCACCGGGAGCCCCGCGCCGATCGCCGCCGCCATCGGCTCGGGCACCAGGATGACCTCCCTGGCGCCAGCCGAGCGGGCGCTCTCCTGAACGGCGCGCTTCTCCACTTCCGTGATGCGGTACGGGATGCACACGATGGCGCGCGGATGGGCGAAGGACCGCCGCCCCATCGCCTGCGCGATGAAGTATCGGAGCATCGCTTCGGTGACCTCGAAGTCGGCGATCACCCCATCCTTGAGCGGGCGCACTGCCACGATGTTTCCCGGCGTTCGCCCGACCATCCGGCGCGCTTCCTGGCCGACGGCGAGCACCTTGCCGAGCACGCCCGTGGGCCCCTTCGCCATCGCAACGACGCTCGGCTCATCCACCACCAGGCCGCGCCCGGTCGCGTACACCAGCGTATTCGCGGTGCCGAGATCGATGGCCAGATCGCTGGACAAGAAGCCGAGGGCGGATTCGAGCAAAGAGGCTCCGTAGACGCGCGGAGATAACCCTATTCCCGACGCGGCGCCCTACTCGCGACCCTTCACTTCCGCGTAGCTGTCCTTCACGATGATCGAGTCGGGCGACTTCCCGATCGACTCGGCGAGGCGCCGCGACTCGGCGTCCTGCGGCTCATTGCCCTCAGAGAACTCGAAGCGCTCACCGGAGGTCGTGACGACCCACACCTGGTAGGGCGCCGGGCTGGCGCCCTTGAGGTACTCGATGAAGGCGATGTCCTTCCACAGAACGCGCTCGGCCTCCGTGTGGTCGGGGTACTTCGTCGTGAACACGATCGACTTCGTTCCCTTGTCGATCGCGATGTTCATGACCTTGTTCGTGCCGTAGATATGGGCAAAAACGGCCGCGGCGACAAACGATGTCCCGACGGCGAGGAAGAGGAGAGTCCACAAGGGCGACTTCTTCTTCGGCACCACGACGTGGAAGTCGTGGAAACAGTGCTTGCAGAGGTTCGCGATCGCGGGAACGTCTGCGCTGCAATTCGGGCAAATCTTCGTCGACACCCGTGGCTCCAATCGTGGCGGGCGCATTCGTACGGGAGCGGAGGCCTCCTGTCAAGGCGCGTCGGGCCGCCATTGACAGGCTTCTTTCCTCGCCGTAGCGGGGCGCCACCATGATCGCAGCATTTCCGCTCTCTCCGCGCCTCGTCGCCGCACCGTTGTGGGCCGTATCCGCGGGGCGGCGCGCGCTCCTGGAGTGGGGGGCGCCGCTGCTGGAGGTGCGCGTCGGTCCGCGCCACCCGCTCCCGGCACCGCACCTGCTCCGCGCGCTCGCAGAGGCGCCCGATGTGCGAGGAATATGGCTGAAGGTTGGGCGCCTGGTGCTCGACGGGGGGCAGGCCACGTTGCACGAGTCCATCGAGGCGCTCATGGCGGCGAGGGCGGCCGGTCGGCTGGTCGTGGCGGAATTCGACTTCGTGGGCAACGCGGAGCTCTTGCTCGCAGCGGCGTGCGACCGCGCGTGGATCCGTCCCGGCGCGCAGATCTTCTGCGTCGGCCTGGGCACGACGATGCGCTTCTACGGCGATCTGCTGGGTCGCTTCGGCGCCCGCTTCGACGTGGAGGCCTGCGGCGAGTTCAAGAGCTTCGGCGAGCAGTTCGGCCGGGGCTTTGCGAGCGGGCCCAACCGCGACGCGACCCGCGCGCTGGTCGACGATCTTGCGGAGGAGTGGCTCGCCGCCATCGTGCGCTGCCGGCCCGCGCTCACTCGCGAGGGCGTTCTGGACGCCGTGGCCAACGCCCCATTGTTGGCCGAGGATGCCGTGGCGCGCGGGCTCTTCGACGGGGTGCGCTACCCCGACGAGGTGGAGGCCGAGGTCACGACGCTGATCGGGAAGGAGCCGCGCGTCGTACCGTTCGCCGCATGGCACAAGTCCTGGGCCCGGGCGCGGCGGTTCAGTCGCTTTGTGGCGGGGTATCCGGCGATCCCGATCGTGTGGCTGAAGGGCGCGGTGCTCGACGGGCAGGGAACGCCCGGGCTCTCGGTCATTGCGGCCGATCCCGTGGTGGCCGCGCTGGACCTGCTTCGGGAAGACGATGGCGTGAAGGCAGTCGTGCTCCGCGTCGCGAGCCCTGGGGGCAGCGCGCCAGCCAGCGACCTCATCTGGCGCTCCGTGCAGCGTCTCGTCGGCACCAAGCCCGTCGTCGTCAGCTTCGGGGATGTCTCCGCGTCGGGCGGCTTCTACCTGAGCGCAGGGGCTACCGAGATCGTGTGCCACCCAGCTTCGATCACCGGGAGCATCGGCGTGATCTCCGGGAAGCCAGTGTTGCGCGAGGCCATGGAGCGGCAGGGCGTACACAGCGAAGACATCCTCACCGGTCCGCACGCGGATCTGTTCGCAGAAACGGCGTTTTCGCCAGGGGCAAGGGCGGCGATGCGCGTCGGGCTCAATGCCACCTACCGCACCTTCGTGGAGCGGGTGGCGGCCGGGCGAAAGCGGAGCTTCGAAGAGATCGAACCGCACGCGCGGGGCCGCGTCTGGTCGGGGCGGCGCGCGATGGCGGTGGGTCTGCTGGACCACCTCGGCGGCCTCGACGTCGCGCAGGCGCGGGCGGCGGCGCTGATCGGCGCAGAGCGGTGGCGCTCATGGGACATCACGCCGCTACCAAAGGGGGGCTTGCTCCGTCGGCTCGCGCGTTCGTTCACGGTGGCGGCGGTGCCGGAGATCGCGGCGCTGCTGCGCGTGCCGGAGGGGGCGCGGTTGCTGGCGGAGCACCCGGGGGAGGCGTTGGCGTTGTGGCCGTTTGAGCTGGAGATTCGGTAGGGGGCGATCCGCAAGGCCCGGTCCCTGGGCTGGCGTGGGTAGGGCGGATCGCGGCGCCGCGACGGGGATGTCTTGGGCGGCCGGGTATCGGTGTTGGCGGCGAAGCGAGAGCGCCGGCAGATCAAGCACCCCGGAGGGCGGGGAGGTCTCGGAGCGGAGGCGAGGGTAGAGGAAGAAGGCTCACGCAAAGTCGCGAAGGCGCGGAGGGGGAGCTAGCGCGGGTTGGTGACGATGCTGTTGTGGATGCTCGCCTGCGCCGTGCCGTGCGAGGCGCCGCCCGATGGGACGTTGCCAGGGACGATCTAGGGCGGCTTGGCGGCTCAGTCTGCGGCGCCGTGCTCGAGGGCGAGCGAACCGACCGCGGCCCAGCCACGGCAGTCCGGTTCGTCCGGGGGCAGGCGTCGGACCTGGAGCACTACGACAGAGGCCGGCGGCGCCGGCGAGGAGGGCATCCCCCTCAGGGTGAAACCGATCTTTTCGCATCCCCGGCTAGATGAAACGTGACGGGTCCCCGTCCGCACTTTCCCCGTCGCACACCGGCCAGGCCTCTCGAATAACGGGCGTATCTCTGTGACCGAGGCGCTCGATGCGCCGGCGGTCGGCGCCCCGGTTTCATCTGGGTGGGGATGCGTTGACGGCCGTTTCATCTGGGTGGGGATGGCTTGCCTGCGCCGCCGGGCGTGCGGGTCTGGAAGCGGCAGGCGAGAGGACGAAGGTTCAGGCAACGTCGCGAAGGCATGAAGGGGGCGACCGAGCGGCACCGCGATTCGGTGCGATAATCGCGTGAAAAAGGCGAACCGGCCTGCCGAATCGCCCTGATCCCTCCGCCGCCTCCCGCCTCCCATGCCGAGGCCGCCAGCCAACCCTCACCCATCCCCGTAAGCCCGCCGATACGACTGCAAGAAGCCCAGCACCCGCCGCACGTACCGGCGCGTTTCGGTGAAGGAGATGTTCTCCGAGAACTCGTCGATCTCCGGGGGCGTCTTGTAGGTGCCCAACCAGCGATCCACGGCGTTGGCGCCCCCGTTGTAGGAGGCGATGACCAAGGGCAGGCGAGGCTGCACCGCAGCGCGCTCCCAGCGTCGCGACAAGAGTCCCAGCTCGGTCGTCCCCAGGCGGGCGTTCACGCCGGCGCGGTAGAGTTCGGTGGGGTGGAAGCCGGGGAGGCGGTCTTTCGCCAGGTCCGCCGCCAGCTTCGGCATGAGTTGCATCAGCCCCATCGCGCCGGCGGGGGAGGTGACCGAGGGGTCGAGGCCGCTCTCGGCGTTCATGATCGCGTAAGGGAGCAGCGGCTCCAAGCCGAACTCGCTGGCGACGGCGGTTACCGCCGCACGGTGCGGTCGAACGAGGCAGGCGGCGAGGGCGGCACGCTCGGACTTATAGGGGCAAGCCAGCTTTTTTGCGCCCTTGAAGTCCTCGGCCTCCACCAGCAGCCACGCATAGGCGATGGCGGTGGTCTTGTCCTTCCCGGCATCTGCGGCATAGCCGGCCAGCATCGGGCGGGCCCAATCCGGCATTCCCGCCTCGATCAGCGTAACGGCCGTCGCCACCCCGGGGTGTGCGGCCACGAACGCGGCGGGGAGCGGCGGCCGGGCGGGTTCCTCAACTTTCGGGTACGTTTTCCCGAGGCGCCACGCCGCGAACCAGGCGTAGCCGCTGTCGGGGTACAGGCTCAGCACCTCGGCGTAGCCCTGCTTGTCGTCGTGGATCCGCGCGCGCCAGTACCGGGCGGCCACCGCGAGGTCTACTTGCGGCCACGCCGTGAGCAGGCGCTCCATCTCGTTGGCGGCTTCGATGTCCTTGCCCAGCCGATGCAGGTCCCAGGCCTTGAACCAGCGGGCGTCCGCCGCGAACTTCCCGGTTGGGTGGTTGGCGAGGTAGCGATCAAACTCCGCAACGGCGCCCACGAGATCGTTCGCGTCGTGCTTCATGTAGCCTGGCTTCCAGGCGGCCTCGTCGGCCTGCGCGCTGCTGGGGTACACGCGCACCAGCTCGTCGTAGAGGGGCTCGGCGGCGGCGTAGTCGCCGGCCCGGGCGGTGGCGAGCGCGTACTGGAACAGGGAACGGGCGGAGCCGTGTGTACTGGGCGCGTCGGCGTAGGCAGCGCGGGCGCGGGCGTAGTCCTTGGCGTCGAACAGGGCATCGGCGATGAACAGCGGCCAACCGGCGTCGTTGCCCTGGAAGGGGGCGATGGCATCGAGCAGCGGGATCGCGTCCACCGCCTGTTTGTCGGCGAGCAGGGCCTTGGCGCGCTCCAGCATGAGGGCTCGGCCTTCGGTCGAGGTCGCGTCCGGCACCGGCGCCCCCAACGTCGCGAGCCGAGCGGCCGCCTTCTCGGCCCACGGCGACGTCGGATCTTTCACCCACGCGGTGCGGTATGCGCCGACCGCGGCGTCTTTATCGCCTCGATCCTCGGCTCCGAACGCCAGCCAGTACCGCGCCTCCGCGGCGACGGAGGCCACGTCGAGCAGCGCCCGCAGGCCGTCGCGCGCCTCCAGGCTCCGGTGGGCGAGGACCAGCGCGCGGGCGCGAAGAAGCTCATCCTCGTGGCCGGGCAGGGCGAGCCCCTCCGTGGCGCTCACGGCGCCCGCGGCGTTGTCCCGGTCCAACATGGCGCGAGCCCGGATCAGCCGTGCGAAGGGCATTAGCGCCGGATCGGCGATGCCGGCGGCGAGCTCGGCCGCCTTTCCATCCTCCCCAAGCCGGTCGAGGCAGCGGGCCAGGGCCAGCCGCTCCACGTCGCGGGTGGGCTCGGGGAGCGCGCTCACGACGCTCGGGCAGTCCCCGGTGGCCATGGCGTCGGCCCAGCCCGTGGCCGAGGCCGGTGCGACGAGGAAGGCGAGGAGCTGAAGCATGCGAGTCCCGTTGACTCGTCAATATATCCCAACTCCTACCCGCCGAGCGCCCCGCCTGCGGCCTCGCTCGCGTCGAGGATGCCTCGGGCTCCGAACGCCACCCACTGCCCGCCAGGGAGGGAGCGAAGAACCCGGCGTTCTACACCGTTCATCTCTCGCTCGAGCAGCGCACCGCTCCGCGCGGGCTCGAGCACCAGGCCGTTCTCCGCGTCGACCTCGGCGAAGCGGTGCGCGCCCGCAACCTCGCCGACCACGACTTGTTTGTGGATGTCGACAAACATCATGGTGGACGTGGCCCCGTCCGGAATGCGAACCGCCGCGAATTGTCCGCCGGTGATGCCCCAGATTCGGTCTGGCGCGGCACCAAACTGGAGCACGTCGCGCGCGTCGGCCGGGTGGCCATCCCGCGCGCTTTTGGAGAGGTCGTAGTGCGCGAGGATGTTCTCGGCGTCCAGCACCAGCAGATCGGGCCGGCGGTTCACGAACGTCAGCAGCCGAATGGGTACATCGGCGGCGGGGCGGGGATCCGGCACTGCATCGCGACCTGTGCCCGGCTCCACGATCTTCACCGCGCCGCGGGGCGTGACCAAACCGAGCCAGGTTCCCCCATGTGAAAGGGCCATTTCCGTGGGCCAGAGGAGCTCCCAGGCGCGGTTGCGCCCGAGATCCCACCAGCGCACGCCCCCGTTCGGCAACATCGCCGCAACCACGTTGCCACCCACCGCCACGCCGCGCGCGCCCGCCGTTTCCGCGCCTGCATCGAACACCGACTGCCCCGTCTTCGCGTCGAACAACCGCATGGCTCCGCGCTCGGGGAGCACCAATACGTAACGCCCATCCCGATCAACCAGCGTTTCACGAATCGCCGCGCCCACCTCGATCGTTCGGCCGCGGTGGTTGCCCTGCCAAACGACGACACGGTCCCCGTGCCCCGCGAGGCGGGTATCCCCGAAGCCGCCGACCACCGTTACCGGCCCGGCCGCGGCCTCCTCGCCGCCGTGTGGGAGGCCATCGCTGCCGCCCACGCGGATGCCCTCCTGGCCCCACCACGCGGCCCCGCTCGGATCCGGCGCCCCGTGCCTCACGCTCTCCACCGGTTCGAGAGCGGGCATCGAGAAGATGTGCACGCTCCGCGTCGAAACGGCGCCCACTTGCTGTCCGTCGGGGCGCTGAACGACACCGAGCATGCCGCTCCCGCCGCGCGCAGCGAAGCTGGCCACCAGGCGACCGTCGACCAATCGCAACAGCGAGAGCCCCGAGGGGCCGGCCGCGATGACCAGCGTGCCATCCAGCGAGAATACCGCTCGATCCGCGGGCATCTGCAGGCGGTCCATCGGGAGCCCTTGATGCGAGATGAGGTCTACCAGCCGGGGCTGGCCCTGCGCGTCCAGGCAAAGGACCCGTTGCCCGTGACCGTCGAAGTCCACGGTTGCGCCGCCGAAGCCTTGCCACGCCACTTCCCGCCGCCCGTTCGCGATGTCCCAGATGCGGAGCAACCCATCGACCGCGATCGTGGCCACGCGACCGCCCTCCGGCGAAACCGCCACGCCGCGCATCGCCCGCACCCGACCGCGGCCGCCTTCGCGGCGCTCCTGGAACACCGCTTCGCCGTTGTCGGTGCGGTACACGCCGATCGTTCCCTCGTCGTCGCCCACCGCAAGGAGGCTCCCGCCGCGGATAAGCCCGAGCGCTCCAGTCACGCCGACGCCCTCCGCGCCCGGAGTGAACGTGTGCCCGGGAGTAACCTCGCCCGCGCGTTGGATCGCCACCAACCCCGACTTGTCTGCCGTGGCGAGCACTCCGCTCCAAGGGTCGTACGCCGCCGCGGTGATCGCGACGTCGTGCACGTTGGGGCAGAACCGGTCAGCCAGGGAGGGCATGGCGCGCAGGTCTAACCGATCAGGTCGACTTCTCCCGCTTCTTCGTCGTCGCAAAGCGCGCGACGCCGATCCCCACGCCGTAGAGCAGCACCAGCGGGCCGGCCATGAGCACCTGCGAGAGCACGTCGGGAGGGGTGAGGATGCCGGCGATCACGAAGATCGCCACGATGCTGTACCGGAAGCCCCGGATCATGTCCAGGTGATCGATCACGCCGAGCCGCGCCAGGAACCACACCACGATCGGGAGCTGGAAAGAAACGCCGAACGCTACGAGGATCGTCGCCGCGAAGTTCAGGTAGCTCTGGATCGAGAGCACGGCCTTCACGTCGGGGCCGTTCATCTCGAGAAACACGGGAAACCCGAACCGAAACACCACGTAGTAGGCGAACGCGGCGCCGCTCAGGAACAGCGCGGTGGAGGTGGCCATCAGCGGCATCACCCAGCGCTTCTCCGTGTCGTAGAGCCCCGGCGCCACAAAGCGCCACGCTTGGTAGAAGATCACGGGTGAGCTCACGAACAGCGAGGTGAACCCCGCTACGTGCATCTGCACCACGAAACCTTCCATCGCCTGGGTAACCGCGAGGGTGCCGGTATCGGTGTCGCGCAGCGCGGTGTTCATGGGGGCCGCGAGCCACGCGAAGATCTCCTGGGCGAACGCGAAGCTGGCGGCGAAAGAGATCACCACGGTGATCACGACGACGATCAACCGGGACCGCAGCTCCCGCAGGTGCTCCAGGATGGGCATCTTGAATTCGTCGGGCGTCTGGATCATTCGGTGCCCGGCTCGGGCGTCGGGA
>BJHF01000138.1 GCA_014191855.1 Deltaproteobacteria bacterium | reverse complement strand
GCGTGGGGGCCTTGCGCTGCGAGCACCTCCAGGAGCGGGGCGGCGGAGGACGTTCGGATGGCTTCCAACGCCGCGTCGTGGCGGGGAAAGTCGAGCACCGCGTCGGCTCCGGGGGCGCCCTCGGCGGTCAGCCAGGAAACGGAGCGCTCCACCTCCCATTCACTGGCTTCGGCGAGGAAGAAGGGGGCGTTGTGCCGGGCGCGAGCGGTGCCCATCAAGTCGCCGAGCAGCGTGTGCGAAGCGTCCGTGCCCTCCAGGGTGTCGCCCTCCTCCACGAGCATGAGCACGGCGTCGAGCCGGTAGCCGTCCACCCCCGCGTCGAGCCAAGCCTCAAACGTGGACTCCATGACGGCGCGGGTGTCTGCGTTCGTCCAGTCCAGATCCGGCATGTCGGGGCCAAAGTAGGCGTAGTAGCTGCCCTCATCCGTGGAGGGGTACCAGCGGTTCGACGGGTCATCCTCGCGATAGGTGTACCGGTCTCGGGCGGCGTCGTCGCCGGACTCCGCGGCGATGAACCAGGGATGATCACGGTGGGTGTGGTTGAGCGGGAGGTCGAGGATGACGCGCATGTTCAGCGCGTGGGCTTCGGTCACGAGGTCCGCGAGCGCTTCGGCGTCGCCGTATTCGGCGGTCACCGAGTCGAAGTCGGTGACGTCGTACCCGGCCGGGCCAAACGCCGGGAACACGGGCATGAGCCAGAGCGTGCGGACGCCGAGGGCTTCGAGGTAGTTGAGGTGCGTTCGGACGCCATCGAGGTCGCCGATGCCATCGCCGTCGGTGTCGGCGAACGATCGGACGTAGATCTCGTAGGTGAGGCCGGCGGTTTCGCGGCGACTTTCGGCGACCAGCGGGGCGTCGGTGGACTGGTTGGAGGGGGCGGACTCGACGGTGGGAATGCACGCGAGAACGGAGAGCAGGGCGGGGAGGGTGAACACGGGCGCCTCGGGGTGGCGCGGGGGTTCATCAAGGCGCGTGCCAAGGTCCGAAGCTGCGATTCATAAGGTTTGAGGCTGGTTGCGTCGCGAAGGACTGACGGAGGACTGACGGACGTCCGTCAGCAGGTGACGGACGTCAGTTCTTCACGATAGCCATGTTAGGTGCATGATAGGCTGAATAAGCGATCACCGGGTGTCGTACCCAGGAAGCACCAAGGAAGCAGGAGGTCACATGGCGAACATCTGGACAGTTGAACGGGGCGGGGATCGGATCAAGGTCTGCTGGCGGCAGCGGCTCACGCGGGAGGGCGCGGCGAGCCGTGAGGCTCGCTCGGTCACGGTGACCGGGATCAAGGCCGCGCGCATGCTGGAGGTTCGCATCCGCGAGGTGCTGGACGTGCAGGGGTGGTTCGAAATGGAGGCTCCGCCGGAGCAGCGCATCGCCAACCTCGAAAAGGTGGCGCTCGCGTGGCTCGCAGGGAAACGGGCGAAGGGTCGCGCCGCCGGCACCCTCGTCGTGCTCACGAGCGGGATGCACCGCTGGTTCAAGGCGATCCGGAAGTTACGGAAGATCGACGCCGACGAACCGGTGCCAGCTTCGGTGCTGTCGCAGGGCCTGTTCCACGAGGCGCAGAACCTGTGGCTTGCGGAAGGGCTGTCGGAAGCGAGACTCTACGACGTGTCGCTCTACATGCTCGACCTTTGGCGCTGGGCCGAAGACGACCCCGACGCGTGGCCGGGCGTGCCGCGTGCGCCCCGTGACCGATCGCGGGTGATCCCCGATGCCCCGGTGCGCCGCGACGCCCCCTCAGCGCCGACGTGGGCGGAAATGGACGCCGTGATCCGGCTCGCGCCCTCCCGCGATGTGGCTCTCGTCCTCGCCATGATGCGCTGCACCGGCCTCCGCATCGGGCAGGTTCTCGGCGCGCTGGCTGGCGACTTCGACATGGCGCGGGCGACGTTGCGCGTCAGGGTGGGCAAATCGCGGCAGGAGAAGGCCGCGCAGCGAACGGTGCCGGTTTCCCGCGACCTACTGGCTTCCCTCACGCCGCGCCTTGGGTCGTGCGAGGCGGGCGCGTTCGTGTTCCCCTCGCCCAGCGATCCATCGCGGCCACGGGTGAGCCCGGCGTCGCTGGTGCGGAGGCTCTGGGAAACGGCGACGAAGGCGGGGGCGGCGCGGCGGGAAACGTGGGCACCTGAGCGCCGCCGGTCGCGGCCCGATCACGCGTTCCGCGCCGGCTTCCTCTCCGGGCTCGCCGGGCTCGGCGTGGCCGCGGAGGTGCGTGAGGCGCTGGCCGGGCACGCCGCGAGCACCACCCAGGGACGCCACTATGCGGGGGCCGACGCCGTGATGGGGGCGATGCGCGCCGCCGTCGATGCGATGCCGCCCATCGACTGGAGCGGGCCGAGGGTGGCGACGGAGAACGTGGTCAGGATGCGGTCGTGACGGCCGCGCTCCGCCGCAAGACCGAACGTTCGGCAGCCCGGAACCGCAGGTGTCGCGGTCGCGTGGCGGTTTCCCCGTTGCCCTATCGTAACAGGGGCCGCCGCCTCCGGGCTATGCCGCAGTCGGGAGAGGCACGATGAACGGGGCGGCTCGCTGGGGGATCGTGGCTGTCGGGGTGCTTGTTGCGGCAGCATTCGCGTGGCGGGCGAACCCAGAGGTCACCCTCGACCGCGAAGGGAGAGTGCTGACGTGGGAAGAACGTTCCTTTCTCGGTGGAACCGTGAAACACTTCAGCTGGCACGACGAATCGGGAAACCTGATACGCGACTTCTTTCGGGATGGCGAATACTATCGGGAGACGGCGTGGACTTACGACGGCCATGGCCGAATGCTCAGCGAACATCACATCGTCACCCATAGGAGAACGGCCGACCATGAATGGACGTACGACGACGCCGGAAACATCCTCACCGACCGCACCTTGGAGCCGGGTAGCGGGAGCTTGATGTACGGTTTTACGCGCACCTACGACGAGTCGGGGAACGTGTTGACAAGTAGGAGCGCCACCCGATCCAGCAGCGATGCCTACCCCGATGGGCTGACCACGTACACTTACGACTGCCACGGCCGACGCGTGACCGAAGACACCACGTTTACGAACGGGACTGCGACACACGACGTCTACACCTACGACCGCTGGGGTACGCTTTCCGGCAAGACGCACACCGACGCCGATGGAACCGTTCGCGAGGTCAGCTACGGTACCTTTGGAGCAACATGCTGTGATGCGGCGGGGAAGATGCTCCCCGAGGAAGCACCATGCCCACGCTGATTGAGCGTTGGCGACTGGCGACCCGAGCCGGCCGCCGGCCGTTGGGACGGGCGACGACGCGGTAGCTCCACACCAAGGGTAGCTCGCACCCGGCCGCTGGGTTTGCAGGTGCGGTCGCATCAGCCGTCGCATATGCTAAACTCTCTGCGTTCGCGGCTCACTGTGTAGCACGCGAGGGGTGGCCGCGCGCTCCGTGCCGGGGCACTCTGGATCAGGTTTGGGCATTCCGCCCAAAACGCAAGCAGGCGGCCCGCATCCAACGGCCCGCCTGCGCTGGATCGAAGGGTCATCCTTGCGATCCGGTGCCACACCGCACGACCGGGTGACAAGATGAGCGTACCCCCTTCGGACAAATCTGTCAAGCCTAACGTGACGGAGCCGGAAACTCCGCCCACCCACCACTACGCACCCACGATGGTTGAACGCCGTCAACGGGCCGTCGCCGAGGCGCGACTCGGGGAGGCGGTGCCCTACATCGCCTCTCGCAAGGAACGGGCGATGATGCGCGTGTATTGTGATCGCCTCCAGATTCCCTGCGAGGACAGCGACCGCCTTCGCCCATCCGCGCTGGAGGACTACGTCAACCTCAACAGGATTCCGCCCGGCACGGTGCGCCTGTATGGAGCGTGTCACGTCCCGAAGCTGGTCGGGGCAACCGCCGTGGCTGTAGTGGTGGTTAGCGGCCACACGCTGGTCGATCCGATTTCTTGGTGGAGTGCGCTGGAGAGTCCGCGACTTCGGCTCTGGTGGTCGGCACCGCGAAGACCGGTGACGACGCCGAAGCGAATCCCATACCAGATCGCCCAGGATCGACTGGTCGCCACCTACTCCGAGAAGCACCAACCCGCGGACGCGTCCCGCGTTCGGTTCTACGACGCCGCCGCCGAGAAGCAAAACGCCGCTCATTACCAGCGGATGCTCTGCGTGCCGCACGTCAAGGAGGTCGAGGAGGTGCTCGGGACGCAGACAATCGCCCCACCGATGGATCGCGAGCCCGCAGCCCTTATCGACGGGCTCAGGGTGGCCACGCTCTTGGTGGTAGCCCGATGGTTGACCGACCCGGAGGTGGACAGCGCGTGTGACGCTTTGGCGGGCCACGAGGAGCCGGCTGCGCGCTATTCGTTCGCCGAGAGTCCGAGGCGTGCCCTGGCCTCCCGCGCCTTCATTCAGCCGGAATGGGGGGAACGGTACGCTGCCAAGGAGGCGCGTGGAGGAACGTCGTCGTTCCGACTGCCCCCGGCGTGGCGGCAGTCGCCCAACGCGCTCGCGACCGTGTCCTACAGGATTCTGGCGCGCATGGGCTACGACGTGGCCGCCCTTCGGCGCGGAGCAACGATCACCGTCGGCACTGCCGACCTGGATCGCTTCGCAGCCATCGCAATGGAGAACCGGGACGCGCTGACCGCCGTGCGCATCAACATGCCGCGACTGGACGACCCCGACCCCGACGTGCGTCGTCTCTCCGTTGCCACCTGTTTCGGGGGGATGATGCGCGCCCTCGGCTTCGTGTCGAAACGCACACAACGCCGCGTCCAAGGCGTCGTCACCGGCCAACGCACCTACGCCCTCGGGAAAAACAGTCGCACAACGGCGGAAGCTGTGGGCTTGCCGCTTGACCCCGAAGGGTGTCACACCCTCCGTAACGACGCTAAGAATTGCGGAGGGTGTGACACCCGGCTTGCTCCGATCCAGCTCCGGAAGGCCCCGGGGCTCGATGACGCGCTGGCCGCCGTACTCCACGCTCGCGAGCAAGATGGGGACGCGAGGGGCGTGCAGCGAGCGAGGCAGGCGCAGCGAGCGGTGGGGAGCGGCGGGGGCGGGTTCATGGTGCCGCACCGATCGATGGCGAGACGTGAGAAGGGCCGGCTGTACACCAAGACGGCAAACGGCGGTTATCCGTCTGGAATCCCCAGAAACGTGCGTCCGTACATTCTCGCGCTGGTGGGGTACGAGTTCGTCAGTTTCGACTTCCAGAGCAGCCACATGGCTCTTGCCGCGCGTCACTCTGGCGACACCGGACTCGCGTTGTTGGTGGCGGACGGCTCCCTCTATGACGACATCGCGGCCCGGTTCGGCGTCACGAGGGGCGCTGCGAAGGCGGCATGTTGCGCGTTCCTGAATGGCGGAACGCACCGCGTTCTTGTCAGGGAGTTGGGCTTCACTCGCGCGCTCGCTGAGCGGTTGGTCGCGAACTGGCAGCGCGCGTTCCCGGTGCTCGCGGAGTGGATGGGGCGGTTGTCCAACGAGGCGCGGCACACGGGATACGTGACGCTCGCGGACGGGACGAAGCACGCGGCCACCAGCAGGAACGCCGTTAGCACGTTCCTTTGCGTGGAGGAGGGGCGACTCCTCGACCTCGTCATGAACCGCGCCGAGCGGGAGATCGACGGCTACCGAGTCGCGCTTCCGGCGTTCGACGGGGCGCTGGGTATCGTTCCTGTTGGTACGGGCGCTGCGGCGTGTGAGCGCCTGCGCCGCATCATCGCCGAGGAAACCGGGCTCCGGTGCGTCGTCGGCCACGGTGCAACGTGGGCGGAGGCCGAGGCCAAACCCACGGCCAGGGCGTTAGAGCCCCTCGCAGCGAAGTAGCCGAGGAGGCGGCCGGCGAAGCCGGCCGCCTCCTCGCTACACGCCCTCAGTGAGTTGGATGGCCACGATCGCGTAGTCCTCCAGCATCCCACTGCCCCCGTTGGTGTTGGAATACTGGAGGGTGACGGCGTAGTCCCCCGCCGGGGGCTCAAACAGCCCGACGACGGACACGGAGCCTCCGTACCCGCCCTCACTACCCACCGAGTCGTCGCTCCATGCCCCATCCGTGCTTTCGACATGGACGCGGGCGTTCGCGTAGACGTTGGTCGCGGAGAGGTTTGCCCACACCGTGATCGGGCCGCCTTTGGTGGTGGACACGTACATCGTGGCCCCGCTGACATCCAGCCACGTCGTCGCCGTGCTAACGCCGCACGCGCACGAGCCCGAGACAGACCAGAAGTCGTTGCCCGACGCCCGCTCCAGCGCCGTCACCCGCTGTCCGATCGCCGACGCGTTGGTGTCCAGCTTGGATGTCGATTCTTCCAGGGTGGTCGTGCGGGCGTCCAGCGCGTCGATGCTGGCCTGAAGGGCGCTCGCGTCCACGGGATCGGCAGCTTCCAGCTTGTCGAGTCGCGCGGAAAGCGCGTCCGTCTTCGCGTCGTCGGAGCAGGCTGCGAGCAAGGCAATCAGGGGCAGCGTCATCGGGACTCCGGCGGAACATCGGTCAGGGTGGAGCGTTACGGTAACACAGTATCAAAGGGTGGTCAGGGCGCGTCGCGTGGCCGACGATGCGTCGATGGACCGCCCTTCAACGGATCGAAAACTGCTGATCGCCTTCGGCTCCCGCCTGCGGGCGGTCAGGGACGCCGCGGGGCTCACTCAGGCTCGACTCGCAGAGCGAGCGTCGTTGAAGACGGCGACCGTCAGCCTGTACGAGAACGGGCGGTTGTCCCCGACACTCTCCACGCTCTGCGTGCTCGCCCGATCGCTCGGGGTGCCTCCTGCTTCACTGTTGGAGTTCGACCCGGCGGTGACGGCGGAGGCGGTCGCCGCGCTCCACGCCGAGGTGCCCGTGCCCGATGAGTGGTCGGCATTGACCGACGACCACCGCCTCCTGATGTGGAAGCTGGTGCAGGCGCTCGCCCGCCGTGGCCCATCGGAAGCGGAGCCGTAGTCGTCGCCATGCGCATCCGCTCGTTTCTGCCGGGCCTGCCCTATCAGTAGGATGAGTTCGATTAGTGAGTGAGTGTCGCACGGACGAACCGCCACTATCGAGTAAACCGTAGCACGGCTCCGCTGGCGATCCTCGGTCGTTCGCCTACGTTGCGAGCATGGTTTTTGAGTGCCCGATCTGCGCGACCGAAGCCGATGCCGACCAGCGCCCGTCCTGGTGTCCCGGCTGTCGAAGCGTCGGCACGATGCGCGCGCCTGTGCGCCGCCGCATCAGCGAGCGGCTGGCCGGTGCCGCTCGCGTCGTGACGGCGCGCGATGTGTCTCGGCAGTCCTGGGACTTGATCCGTTGCGGCGTCACCACGATCAGCTGGACGCGCGGGAGTCTTTGGTCGGCATGGGGGCCGCCGGGGTCTGGGAAAAGCACATTGACCCTCCAAATCGCCGCGGAGGCCGCCCGTGCACTTGGCTGTGGCGTAGCCATCGCGAGTTTGGAAGAGTCGCCCGGCCCGCCGATGGCGAGGCGGCTGGCCCTCGCCGGGCTCACGCACGCCGAAGACTGCCGCATCCACCTGCGTCCCTCGTTGGACGACCTGATCGCCGAGGCGCGAGCCGGCAGCGTGATCGTGGTGGACTCGTTGGGCGTCGGGGTGCTCACCGCCGAAGACCTCCGCGGGCTGATTCTCGCAGGGTCGCCCATGGTGTTGGCCGTTCTCCACGTCACGAAGTCGGGCGACTACAAGGGTTCTACTTCGATCATCCACGAGGTTGAGGTGGAGATCGTGGTGCGCGAGGGCGGCGGGTGGGAAAGTCGCAAAAACCGCCTCGGCGAGCACGTTTCCGGCCAGATTCGCGGGGTCGGCGTCGCGGGTGATCAATCCGAAGAAACTGAGGTTACACCATGTTGAACGCCGTTAGGTGCCCGTTGTGCTTGGAGGCCGACGCTGCAATGCTGCGGATCGACAAAACGGGCAGACCGTACTTACGATGCCGCTGGTGCGAGAGCCGATGCTTCATTGGCAACAGCGCCGGCCTGACCACGGTGCTGCTCGCACAGCCCCACCTCACAAGGATCGTGGACGCTGGGGGCGGATCGCGTTCGTTGCAGGCCGAAGCGGATCGTCAGTTCTCCAGTTCGGGCGCGGCAACATCCGCCGCAGTGGGGGCAAAATGAGTGACTTCGATCAATCGATCGGCGGCGTCGCCGTCGCCGTCGCGGCCGAGGCGGCGTTCCGTGCGCGGCGGGAGGCGGCGGAGCAGAACCACGCCTTGGCGAACCAGTTCGGCAGCATGGACGCCGCGTTGGAGATCGGCCGCCGTGGTGGCGTCGTCGCCGTCCACAAGGGGCGCGATGTGTGGGATCGCGGTGCTGACCGCCTCTCGCCCGTCGTGGGCGGCTTCCTGGCCACGATCGCCGTGATCGGCGCAGGCACCCTGATCATCAAGGCCGTAAAGACCATGAGGGCGTCACCATGAACCCGCCACGCCCCTTTGAAAGCAATCGTTCCCGCCCCTTCGACGGGGGAGCCGAAGATCGGCTCAGCGTTCACCGCGGTTTCGACGCCGGCCCTCCGGGTGGCGTCAGCGAGGGGTGGCGCGATCCCTCTCGCTGGGGGATGCCCTGGCAGGCGGAGGTCGCGCTACGCGCCGCAGCCCTCGATCCTACACGCGAAGGGCTGGCGGCGATTGCAGGTGCGATGCCGGTTCCGGTGGCGTACACCCGGCCGCCGCCGCTGACGGCTGGCCAGAAGTGGTGGTGGCGCGGCCTCGGTGCGGCCCTTGGGATCGGTGTGTGCGCGTATGTGGCGACCAAAGGGGGAAAGTCGTGACTCGCGGCGGTCGTCGCTCGCGAGTCTCGGCAGGCGGTGGTGACGGGGCGGCCGGCTGCGTGGCGCGGTACACCGGGCCGGCCTCCTACTTGGGACTCGACCTTCACGACCTGATCCGTCGCGCGGTCGCCTTACCGCTGTGGGCCTCCCACTTCGCGGCTGCCCCGCCGGTGATCGGCATCACGGTGGCTACCAAGGGTCGGCCCTGCCGGAGTACCGGTCGGTTGACCTTGGTGCGCGGGCCCGCCTCGATCCACATCGTCATCGGCCTCGGGGCGGATCGCGCCGACCTCGCCCTTGCCGTCCTCCACGAGTTGAGCCACGCGTACGCTGGCGCAGGCCACCATCGACGCTGGCGTCAGACGCTCCGCGGCGCAGGCATCCAGATGTTCGGCGTCGCGGTGGCCCGGCGCATCCCCGAGCTACGCGGCCTCGACTTTCGGGAGCTGGAGGACAGCATCGCGGCGGGCATCCGCGTCGCGCTCTGCTGTCCGCCCCCGCCCGACTTCCTCCTCTGGAAACCTCAACCGGTGGTGACCGAAAGCCCCGTTCCTACTGCGCTCTGCCAGAGGTGGCAGCGGGCCGTAGCTACGGGCGAGGCAACGCCACCCCGGCCGCCACGGAGGGGGCGATGAACCAGCGTTGCGACAAGGCTGCGGCCGCGCCCGCGATCCTGGTCGGCGACGGCCTCGCCATCGTCAACAACGTCGTCTACAGGCTCGACGCATCCCTCCCCGAAGGGGAGAGCTACGGCGCGGGCGACATCCGTGGGGAGGGCGACGACGCGGTTCTCATCCAACATCACGAGGTTGTTGCCGCCGCCGATGTGTTCGCCCGCCTGTTCGCGCCAGCGCTCACCCCGCCGCAAGCCGGCGCGGTTGGCTTGCTCTACGTCGCCGACGCCTGCGCGCTTCTTGGCGTGTCGCGCGCCACGCTCGATCGGAAGATCGCAGAATGTACCGAGAAAAATCGACCGGCGCGGTGGGGCGGCGGCGAGGGTGCTGGAGCGCGGCGGCGTTGGTACTGGCCGGACGCGGCCGCGCTTCGCGCGTGGTGGGTGGCGCGGTTCGGTGGCCCGGCCCCGGTGCCGCCGGCCGCACCGCCACCCCGGCGGTCGAAGCCGGGAAAGCCGGCGGACATGGAGGCCGTGGACTGGGTGGCCGAACGCCGACGAGTCCGGCGTGGGTGAAGGGGGGCGAGGACGACATTGACATGCAAACCATGGATGCACAAGGACGCACATCGCGGCCCGATCGCGAACCACTCGTCTCCGAGCGTCACCAGCTTCCCGACGCGCTCGCCCGCCCGCCTAGGACGGCAACGTGTTCCGTTACCGCGGCTGCGCCGCGACGAAGCGTTCGAAGTCCTGCTGGTACGTCCTGCAGGTGACCGATGTGTAGCCCCGCACCTGGCACTCCCACGCCTGCAGGAACGCACCCTCGCACGTGTACGAACACTCCTGCAGCCCGGCGCACCGACTCGCCTCGCACCTGTCGAGCGTTTCCGGCGTCACCGCGTCTGCGCCAGCCGGCGACGCCTCAGCGATGGCTTCGGCACACTCGGCCAAGCAGGTCTGTCGCGGCGCACAGTACGAGCACGCCTGTAACTCGTCGAAGAGCGCCGTGGCGTGGCCGACTTCCGCTGGTTGCTTCGGCGCTTGCGGGGACGCCATCGGCCGCGGATTCGCGCCTTCCCCGCAATCGAGCCACTCTCCTCGGGAAAGGACGCCTTCGGCGCCGATGTCGCGGGCTTCCGGCGCGCTGTACCCGGCTTTTACGAATTCCCTCAGCTGGCCACAGCGTTGCTCGCGCTCCACGCGCTCCGCCACGCGGCGCCGGGTCGCTTGCCCCCGACTCCACGCCTTAGCCAAGGCCGGGCCGTCAGACGACGCGAGTTCTTCGGCGATGCAAACCCACTGTTCGTCCGTCGGGCCGGCACCCGTCACGGGATTCCACTGAACCGGTCGCGTCGACGAGTCGCCTCTCGGGTCGGGCTCAACCAGCATGCGCCACCGCGAAACCCCCTTCACGAACACCTGATAGTAGAGCTCGGAAGGGATACCGCTTTCGTCGACTTGGGCGAGTCCTCCACGAATCGCAACCTCACCCACGAAGGGATCTTCGAACACCGAGTATTCGATGCCCGTCGGCGGCGAGATGTAGAAGTCGTGGCTGCCCGCCTCGGGCTCAGAGGGACACGCCATCCCGCCCTCGACGGGACAGCACAAGACAAGGCTCCCGACGACCGACGTCCGCCCGATCGACCTGCTGGCCAACGCCAACGCCGCCTGCTCGATTTGCTGGATGTCCACGCGGGCGAGGGGTTCGGGTGCCCGGACGTCAGGTGCGATGGTACCCGATGACGGTGCCGTCTCCTCGCCTGCATCTAACCACTTCGGAAGCGACGTTCCCCTGACCACCGCCTTCGCGGCGAATCCGAACGCAACCAGTCCGATGATCGCAGCGCAACCTCCTACCAGCATTCCCTGCGGCCAACTGGCCTCGTCCTCGCCGTCGATCATCATGGGGTGCCTCCTAGAACGGGGCAACAGCTACGCAGTGCCGAGAATTGATGCGATGAGGCGGCCGACGCTCCACCCGGTGCACAGCGTGCATCCCGTTTAGATCGACGCGCAACGGAATCACCGGCCATGAGCAACTATAGCTCATGCGCCGTGAGCGCGAGCGTATCGTGCGAGGCCGCTGCCGATGGCTGACGCCGGGCTCGCCGCTCGCTCACCCCGGTGCCCGGATGGCGACGGCGAGGGGCGACTCGGCCTCCGGCGAGCAACCCAGCGACGTTGGCCACCACCGACGGAGGCGGCGCGGCGATGCGGACGACGCTCCGAGTCACCGCCAAGCGGCGTTCCAGCCGAGACCTCGCCCCTGGCCTCTCGATGCATGAAGCGGTGCTGGAGCCAGGAGTCTACGCCATCATGTCCGATGAGAGTGAATTTCCATCATTCCCGGACCTGATGGGATTCGGGAAGCTTGTGTACGAAACGCCGCCATGTAGGCTGCTACTCGTCACGGCCGACGCAGTACCCGATTTGGGCGGAGGATAGAAGGGGACATGAAGGGGATGGAGGCAGGCCCACCTCGGGCGGCCACACCCGCTCGGGTCGGGGTGTGTTGACTCCCGCTCTCCCACGCCCCCAACATCCCGCTTTGCGTGGCTGGGCCGGCCGAGTCCGACGCCCCTGCGGGACCGGCCGTTCGGGCGCGCACCTGTGCAGGCCGCGAGGACAGAGACCGCCCGGCACTGCACGCCCGGAAGCGCCCGGGAAGCAGCCCTCGCGGATTCCGGCGGACTACCGAGGACTCCGGAAGAAGTGACGGGCACACGCCGATCGTCAAAAGTGCAATGAAGCCCTACACTTCGCCACCGATCCGCCGCGAATGTAGAAAAGACGTCCGTCAGTGCCACGGCTTCGGGGCCGGGCCGCAACGTTAGATCGATCCGCAGATGTTCCTGCTCCTCGGCTGCCTCACCGCCCCAGAGCCCGCAGATTCACCCGTAGAGGCACGAGGCTCCA
>BJHF01000137.1 GCA_014191855.1 Deltaproteobacteria bacterium | reverse complement strand
CCGCGCCCGGGCCTGAGCCAAAGCGCGATCCGAGGAGTGAGCCGCCCTCCGTGGTCCCCACGGCACTGCCGCCCGCAGACGAGTTCGAATTTCCGAGGCCCGACGAGGACAGTCGCGCTACCGTTCCGATGTACACGCCGCAACCGGAGCCGCCCGCCAGGTCGACCCCGAAGCCCGCACCCGCGCGCCCGCCGAAAGATCGGGATCGGGAGCGGGAACGCGGCGGGGCGGTTGGCGCCCCTGCGGCAGCCGGGATCGGCATTGCGATGATCGCGGCGATAGGGTTTGGCGCCGTGCTGCTGGTCGGAGGCGGCTACTTCCTCTGGCAGTCGCAGAAGAAGGCGCCCGAATCGACGGTGGACGTCGCGCCGAAGCCGCCCCCCAAGGAGGTCAAGCCCCCGCCGGTGGAGCCGCCCCCCGTGGAGCCCCCCCCCGTGGTGGAGCCCCCGCCGGTCGAACCCCCTCCCGAAGTCGTCCCGCCCGTCGAGCCGCCTCCAGAGGTGGTCCCGCCCACGAAGCCGGTGACGCCGCCGGTCGCTCCGCCGACCAAGCCCGTTACACCGCCGGTCGTACCGCCCACCAAGCCCGTCACGCCGCCGGTTGTGCCGCCCACCAAGCCCGTCACGCCGCCGGTTGTGCCGCCCACCAAGCCCGTCACGCCGCCCGTCAAGCCCGTTACCGCGCCAGTAACGCCGACAACCGCACCGTCGGACAACCCCTGGGGCTCCACCGAAACGCTGTCCACGGGCAAGCTCACCATCACGAGCGACCCGCCGGGCGGTCAGGTCACGATCGACGGCGCTTCCAAAGGGGCGGCGCCGGTAACCGTCGATGTGACCTACGGAAAACACAAGGTGAAGGTCACCCTTCCCGGGCACAAGGCCGAAACGAGCGACGTAAACATCAACGTGCAGCAGATGTCCGTTCCGTTCCGACTGGCGGCGGAGGTCGCCAGCGGGATCGTCAATGTGTTCGGTCCCACGGACGGCTCCGTGTTCATCGACGGCAACGATCTGGGTCCGCTGCCCGTTTCTCTGCAGGTCTCCGAGGGTGTTCACACCTTCAAGCTCATGCAGGGCGATGGCAAGTCGTGCCAGACCACGCGCGACGTCCGCTTCACCGATGGGGCGCGCCCCGTGAAGGTGAGCCTGGGGGCGTGTGAGTAGGTCCCGATGACGCGCCGGGTCATTGTCGACCTTGCAAGCTGCTTCCGCGGCCCCGCGGCCACCCTGCGCCGGCGCTGGGCGGATGTGAGCGGCCTCGCGCCCCTGCATCGGCGGATCCGTGAAAACCCCTGGTTCGAGGTGCTGCCAACCGAAGCGCAGGTCCGGGCCGACGCAGCCGGTTTGGCGTCCAAGACCAAGGGGCGCCCGGTGGTGGTCGGGCAGCCCGGGGTCGTGGCCGCCGCGCGGGTGTGGGTCGAGGCGCTCAGCCTCGATCTCGGTCTGGTGCACCCCAGCGCTGAGCTGCCGCCTGGCGCAGCTTGCCTGGTCGCCCACCTTGGGCCCGCGGGCGTCGACGAGCTCGTAGATCGGGCGGTTGAACGGAAACTTCGCGTGGCGGTGGTCTGTGCCGCCGCGTCGGGCGAGTCCGTGGAGCCGCCTCCGCGCGGGGTGTGGGTGAACGACGCTTGGGCCGGGGAGGGGACTCGTGGCGCCGTGGGCGCCGGGGTGCTCGTCGCGCTCACGCTGGCGGGCCTCGACCTGACCGCGGCCCTGGCCGGGGCGCAGGCGATGCTCGATGCCGCAAGCGGCCCGATCGCCGACAACCCAGCCTGGTCTGTGGCCCGAGCGCTTCGATTGTTGGCCGCAGAGGGCGGGCGTGACGTCGTGGTTCACGTGGCTGGCGATGTCCGCCTCGTGGCGTTTGCCGAATGGGCCGCGCGCGCCCAGGCGACGCTTCTGGCGGGGATGAGCCCCCATGCCCCGGCGCGGCCGCTGCCTGCCGTGGCCCTCGTTGGGGATGAAGAGTGGGGCAGCGCCATCGTGCGTGCGGCTCGCGACCGGGTGGCTGTGGTGTGGGAGTCGGCCGGTTCACCGCCTGAAACGGCTTGGTTCGAGGCGCTCGGTGAGGCGGGCGTCGCGGTCATCCGGATCCGCCTCCCGGCGCTGGACGCCGAGAGCATCGGCGGCGCACTGGCCCTGTGGCTGAGGGCGCTCGGGTGCCTGGCGGCGATGGAAGAGCGGGGAGGGGAGGGAGCCCCTCCGGCCCCTGCCCTGTCAACGCGCGTCTCGGGATAGCGCCACGTTGCGGCTTCGTGATAGGCCGCGCGACCGCCGGATCCCCACGTGGAACGCACTTCCGACAGCCCTCCGCCCTCGCCCACGCCCTCGCCAGAGGCGCAACAGGACGAGGACTACGTCTTCCGCGCCCAGATCGCGCTCACCGAGTTCGGGCTCCGTTACTGGAAGTACGCCGGCTATCTCGTCGGCGGCGTGCTCCTGGTCGCCGCGGGCTGGGGCGGCTACAACAGCTACCGCCTCGGCCGTGCCGAGGAGGAATTCGCCAAGATCTCCGCGATTGATTTTCTGATGCCCAAGATCGACCAGATGGCGATGTACGGGCTGGGTCCGAAAGACGACCCGAACGACGCGGCGCGGATGTCCGATCTTGAGGAGGGCGCGCGGCGGTACGAAGCGATCGCGAAGGAAGCGTCGGGGAGCGCCGCCACGATCGCGTGGTTGAAGGCGGCCGATGCGTGGACGCGTGCGGGCAAGAAGGAGGCCGCGGTGGCCGCCAACGCCGCCGCCGGCACGACCGGTGGTGGCGACCTCACCACGTTCGTGGCCGACTCGGTGCGGGTCGGCGATCTGGTGGATGCCGGGAAGGCGGCGGACGCCGAAGCGCTCCTCCGGGACATGTCCGGTCGATACAGCGGCTTCTTCGCGGAGGAGGCGTTGATTCAGCTCGCGAGTCTGCAGGCGGATCAGGACAAGCTGATCGAAGCGAAGGCAACCTACGTGGAGATCACCGGCCGCTTCTCCACCTCGAACGACCTGAAAGCGCTCACGGAGCTCGCAGCCCGCCTCGGCCAGCCGGTGCCGGTCGCGCCCACGCCGGCGGGCGCGCCTGCCGAGGCTCCGGCGCCGGCGCCGGCGCAGTGAGCGCCTTGATCCTCAGCGTTCTTGCGGGCACCGCCGCCCTGGGCCTGGCTTCGGCCGCCGAGGCGCCGGCTGCCTTGGCGCCGCTCTCCGCCAACCCGGTGGTACGCTGGGCGGCCCACCTTCCGGGTGATGTGCCGAACGTGGCCGCGCCGACCGAGCCGGGTGCCCCGGTGGTGAGCGGCAAGCACATCTTCGTCGGATACAGCGGCGTGAACGCGCTTCTGGTGCTGGACCGTGGCGATGGGCGCGTCGTAGCCCAGCTCGCCACCCGCGCGCCGGTGTCGTGCGCTCCCATCGTCACCGACGATCAGCTCATCGTGGCGGACTCCGCCGGGTATACCGCGGGCTGGACTCGGAAGGATGGCGAGTGGACGCAGCGGTGGGAGCACTACAGCGGCGCACCGATCGTCAGCACCCCCACCGTAGTGAACGGCACGGTGTACGTCACGAATGTAGATGAGCTGGTGTTCGCGCTGGATGCCACGAGCGGTGAGCTGCGGTGGCGCTACCAGCACCGGCTGGATGCGGCGCGGAGCACCGAGCTCGAGCTGTTCGGCGCGCCCGCCGCTGCGGTCGGCGGCGATCTCGTCTACGCCGGGTTCTCCGACGGTTTTCTCGCAGCGCTCGATCGCGCCACCGGCACCGAGCAGTGGACGGCCCTGGTGGGTGAGGGCACCTACCCCGACCTGATCGCGCCCGCCGTACCGCTTGCGGACGGCTCCGTGCTGGTGGCCGGATACAGTCGTCCGTTGCAGCACCTGGATACAAAAACCCGCTCGCCAAGCTGGCGAATCGACGTAGGCAGCGCCGCGGCGCCCGCCATCGAGGGTGAGACCATGTTTCACCCAGGCAGCGACGGCAAGCTTCGACGCGTGAACACCCGAACCGGCAACGTGGCGTGGACGTGGGACTCGGCCACCACCGGCCCGCTGCTCACGCCCGAGATCACGCCGCTCGGAGTCCTGGTGGCGAGCACGGACAGCACGGTGTTCCTGATCGATCCCGAAACGGGCGCGGTTCGCTGGACCTTGGAGCCGGGGCCGATGCTCACCGGGTTCTCCAGCCCGCCCGCCGTGGCCGGGGACGACATCTACGCGCTCAGCAACGGCGGCGTGGTGTACGCGCTTCGTGGCCGGGCCGCCGGGCCAGCGCCCGAGTCGCCGCCCTGGGTCGCGCCGAAGTAGCGGTTGAGGGGCGGAATGTGGCCATCTACCGTGCTGGACCCCTCCCCGCTGTTACTTCTGATAATGTATATTATGTCAAGTAGAGTGGATCGGATGGGCGAGGCCGGTGGCCCGGTCCCGTTGCCGCGCTGCCTCGCCTGGCCTCGCGGCGCCGCGCCGAAGCCCTCCGTTCAGCCGGCGAATCCAGCCACTACGGCAGCGCCATCTCGCTGAAGAAGCCGGTCTTGGTTCCCGCTAGCGAGGTCAACATCTGGCGGCGGTACCATCCCCATGCGTGGAGTGGCCCAGCCACCAGATCCCGTCCCGGCGCCAGGAACGGCCAGCTCGACTGGAAGAACGGCGTGAGCATCCGCGACGCGAGGCTGTAGAACCGGAGCTGCTGCGTCCGCCGCCGCGTGTACTCCGCGAAGTCGTCCACCTGGGCGAGCGCCGCCGCGTCCTGAAGCGCGAGGTTCGCGCCCTGACCGAGCTGCGGGCTCATGGCGTGCGCGGCGTCGCCCAGCCACACTACGCGCTCGGTGTGCCAACGGGGCGCCACGACGTCGAAGTACGGCGCGAAGATCACCTCGTCTATGCTGTGGACTTCGTCGATCGGCGCCTCCGGCATGAGCGCGCGAACCTCCGCCTTCCAGGCGTCGAGGCCTGCTGCCCGCCAGCCCGGCAGCGCATCGGCGCGGAGGCTCCAGAAGCAGCTCACGGTGCCATCGCCGCTGGGCAGGAGCCCGATCATCTGGCGGGTGTCGCGGTATCGCTGAAAAAGCACGCCGGGCTTGGGGTTCTGCTTGGCCACGAACCACAGCGCGCCCCATGGGTACGGCTTCACGGTCGCCCCGGGCGCCCGCAGCGGGCTCCGCGCGCCGCTGGCCACCACCACACGGTCAAACCCCTCCCCGGCCAAGGTCACCCCGCCGGAGCCCTCGTCCAAGCTCGTGATCTCCACGCCCATACGTCGCTCGATGCGCGAGTCGGCGCACACCGCGTCCCAGAGCACGGAGAACAGCGCGCCCCGATGGATGCCGAGGCCGAACAAGTCTGGCCGAAGGTCGGCATACCCGAGGTCGAGGACCATGCGGCCGTAGCTCGTGAGCCCGTAGAGTCGCTCGATGCGCTCGCCGCGGGCGAGCACCCGCTGAAGCAAGCCCAGCTCACGCAGCACGGCCATTCCAGTTGGCTGAATCAGGATCCCGGCCCCAACCGGCTCCGGGTTCGCCACCCGCTCGAACAGCACGACCTCGTGCCCGGCCCGCGCCAAGAACAACGCGGCGGCCAGTCCCGCAGTGCCGCCGCCCACGATCGCCCAACGGCGCGCCGGCCCCGAAGCGCTCATTCGCCGGTGTAGCCGAGCTCCCGGAGCAGCCGCGGGTTGCTCGTCCAGTCGGGCTCCACCGCCACGAACAGGCGGAGGTCGACGTGCACGCCGAGCAGCGTTTCGATCCGCTTCCGGGCGCCGGTGCCGATCTTCTTGATCATCTTGCCGCCCGCGCCGATGACGATCGCCTTCTGGCTCGGCTTCTCAACGAGGATGCGCGCGTGGATGGTCACGCGGCCCGCTTCACGCTCGCTCTCGTCGAACTGCTCGATTTCGACCGCCGTAACGTACGGGATCTCCTGGCCGCAAAGCGCGAACAACTGCTCACGCACCATCTCTGCGCAAATGTCCTTCTCGCGAACATCCGTTATTTGATCCTCCGGATACAGCGGCTCGCCTTCTGGCAGCGCCTTCGCCCACTCCTCCAGGAGGGCACTCGTCCCCTCCCCTTCGGTCGCGCAGATCGGCACCACGACGCCGGTCTGCGCGTACATCGCCATGAGCGGCAACAACAGGCGTTTGTCATCGAGAAGATCGACCTTGTTTAGCGCGACCACGACCTTGCGGCCGGCGAAGCGCGCGGCCAGCTCCTCGTCGAAGGGCCGGGTGGCATCCACGATCCAACAGAGCAGATCCACCTCGTCCATCGCCCCTTCTGCCGCCTTCACCATCCGCCGGTTGAGCTCCGAGCGCGGCCCGTGCAGCCCGGGTGTGTCGACGAGCACCGCCTGCAGCCCGGGCACCGTAACGATGCCCATCACCCGGGTGCGCGTGGTTTGCGGCTTGCTCGACACCGCCGCGATGCGCGCGCCCACAAGCTGGTTGAGAAGCGTGCTTTTGCCCGCGTTGGGGCGACCGACGAGGGCAACGTTTCCGGCGTGTGGGGGCATGGGCGGGGGGCTAACCCGCCTGGGTCGGTCGGGCCATGGGGCGCGGGCTACGGGCTACGGGCTTTGAAGGTGGGTTCTTTGGGGGGCTTGGGGCGTGCGGCGCGCGTGGCCGCCCCGTCGCCTCCCCGCCAAAATTCCCAGCGCCCCCGCCGAACACACTGCCGCGGCGCCAGCTCCGCCCATCCCGCACCCACAGTCCCTCCCCTCCCCGTCCTTGGCGATCACCTCGGGTGAACCACCAGAATCACTTGTATCAACGCCGATCCCCGAGTCCCCTGCGGAATCGACCCCGGTGTCCACGGCGGTATCCCCACCCGAATCGCCTCCCGAATCAGCGATCCCCGTGTCGACGGCTCCGGTGTCTTCCGGCGAGGGCAGCGCGTCCGGATTGATCTGCACCAACGTCACATACGTGGAGACCTCGCGGTCGTAGCTCACGGCGAGCTTGTCGCCCTTCCACACCACCCACGGCCGCCCATTGAGCGTGCCCTCGGCGGTCACCTGCACGGAGTCCACCAGGTTGAAGTCGGCGTCCATCGCCATCAACCACACCTCGCCGTCGCCCTCGTGTATGTCGGCGGGGCGGGCGAGGTAGGTGAGGATCCAGCCGTCACCGAAGTGAAGGAGGCGCTGGGGCCAAAAGGCGACCCCGTCCGGCACTGGCACATCCACTTTCTCCACGGTGGACCAGTCCGGATCAAACACGGTGAACCGGATATTTTCGTCGTCAGGTCCGTCCACATCCACGGCCACGATTCGCTCGTCGGAAGTGCGCAGCGCCATCGAGGCTCCCATCGACGCCCAGTCGAGGTCCACCATCGATCCGACCACGTTGTATTCGAGGTCGAGGAAGACGGAGCCATGGGCGCTCGTGCCCGGGGCGATGGAGAAGGCGGTGCCGATCGTGGTTAACGAGCAGAACACCACCATGTCGTTGTGGGAACGTGCAGAGGCCCGCTCCTCCACGTTCACCTCGGCGATCAGGTTGAAGTCGGCGTCGAAATGCCAAGCCCGCGCCGAGTCGTCCGGAGCGTCGAGGGAGTAGCTACCCGCGACGAGCCAGCTCGTGTCGGCGCAGCGCTCCACCTGGATGTCCTGCAGTACGCCGAAGTTGGTCACGTTCACCCTCGATGAATCGTCGTAGCCGCTCAGATCGTCGTCGAGGCGCTCCCTCCAGAAGTCGCCGCCGAGCGCCTTGAAGTACCACCAGCCGGTGTCGTCCACATGGATGCGCGACCAGGTTCCAGTGCCAAAGCCAACCTCCGCGCCGACGCTTGCGAACACGTCTCCCGCGAGCGCCGCCCCCAGGAAGGCCAGGATCATCGTGCCACCGCGGCGGAGGCGGCCGGGTAGAGGCCGTTCGCGATTCGCACGTGCCCGGCTTCGTTCGGGTGCACGTCGAGGCGAAGGTCGGCCTTCTCCACGTCCAAGCGGTAGTCTCCGTCGTTGAGCACCGTCCGGAGGTCCACCCAGCCGGGCCACCACTCGTCCAGCCGCGCGGCGATCCGGTCCAGCTCCTCGCCAAGCTCACACACCTCCGGCTCCGTGGCGCCTTTCGCACACGCGGGCAGGCCCGCTGGGGGCAGTAGGGTCAAGATTACCGGCGTACCGCTGGCAATTCCCTGCTCCCGCACCTGGTCGAGCGAGTCGTGAAAGGTCTTGAGCGTCTCCCTGTCACGACTCAGGCTCTGCGCCCGGTTGAACAGGAGCGTCTCCGTGCCCCACCAGATCGTGTTCGCAGCGTAGCTCCGCTCGATGATCCATCGGAGGGCGGGCATGTGCACCGTGTCCGGAAACGCGACGCGGTGCCCGTTCACCCAGAAGCGCGGGGCCTCCATCAGATCGTCGGCGAACAAGGCCACCACGGCGAGGTCCGCGTGCGTCTCCGTCATCGCCGCCTTCGAGAGCGCCAGGGTGATGCAGGCCGTGCCGCCCGCGAACGCCCCGTTCACCTCGGACCAGGGCTGACCCGATCGCGCGAGTAGCCCGGCCAGAATGGCACCGAATCGGGCATTTCGTTGGACGCCGAACCCGAGCGCCACGGAATCGCCGACCACGAGCAGCTTGCGACCGCGTGGGGCCGCTTCCGGTGGCTCCACGCGCTTGAGCGCGCGGGCGTTGCACTTCTGGATCGCCTCTCCCTCTTGCCAGGTGGTCGGCCCGACGAGCCCGGCCAGGCTCGGAAGGGTGGGGTAGGCGAAGCGTAGGGCGGCCTCCGCGAGCCCAAAGCCCGCGAGCGCCGCAAGAACCGCCATGACTGGGCGCCTGGGGAGCGTCATCGCACCGCGCAGCAGCGGAAGCCGATGTAGGGCGCCAGGTGCGAAGGCCCGCGCGCGCGCGACATCGCGAAGCTGCCGCCTTCCGCCCCGGTCGAATAATCCCCGCCGCGAATCTGGGCGGCTGGCAAGCCGGGCATCATCAACCCCGCGCCCATGGCCTCGCCGTTGACGTTGAGCGTGTAGTCCTCCCCGTCCCCGTAGCTGTCTGGCCAGGGGTTTTGACGACCGCTGCTGCCGTCCTCCGGCACCATCCACGTGGCGCCGGCGCCCGACCAGTCCGCCATCCATTCCCAGCGGATGCCGACCTGGTCGTACGTGCCCCAGCGGCTCACACACGCTGGATGCGAACCGGTCGCGACCGGCTCTCCACTCGTCAGGGCGCAGTCCTCCTCACCGGGCGGGGTGCCCGCCACGGCGGTTTGCCATTGGGCATTGGTGCAAAGGGACTTTCCCGAGAGCGCGCAGGCCTGGGAGGCCTGGAACCAGGTGAGGTTCCCGGCGGGGACGACGCCTTCGATCGAGCAGGCGTAGAGCGGCGCGGTCCAGTCTCCCGATGCCGGGAAGGTGGAGGGATAGTCGGCGCTGTCGATGCCGTAGGCCGTGCCTGTGCCGTTGCACTCGGCGTTGTCCCACACGCTGGCCTTCCAGCGATCCATGCAGAAATCGCCGACCTGCACCATCTCGGCGGCGCAGGTTCGGGCGCCCGGTGACAGGCCATTCACGGTTTCGGTCAACGTCGCAACCGACGCCGCGACGTCGGCCACCGCCCCCGTTGCCGCCGCGACCTCGGCGCCCAGGGCCGCAAGGTCCGCCTTCACCCCCGCGACCTCAAGCTCCAGCGCCACCACCCGGCTGTCGACCGCGCCCGAGCCGCTGTCGCACGCCAGCAGCAACAGCAGCGGACCGCTGGCCAGGTAGGGTCCCATGCGGGGACTCTACTCCAACGCGCCAGCCACCGGCAAGCCCAGTCCGGCGAGCGCGACCCGCGCAGCCTCGGCCATCGCGTCCCGCTTCGACCGACCCGTGGCCGGGCCGTACACCTGGCCCGCCACCTCGACTGTGACCGAGAACACGAGGGCATGCGCGGGGCCCTCGCTGCCGAGCACCACGTACGCTGGCGTTGGGTGCTTGCCGGCCTGGCACCACTCCAACAACGCGCTTCGCGGATCGCCGAGCGTCGCGATCGCCTCCAGCACCGGCTCCAGCAGTGGCACGAGCACGGCGTGGGCGGCCGCGAGGCCTCCGTCAAGGTACACGGCGCCCATCACGGCCTCGAACGCGTCGGCGCGCACGTTCACCGTGAGGGGTGCTCCCGCAGTTCGCTCGCCCTTTCCCACGCGAAGGGCCTCCCCGAGTCCCCAAACATCGGCGAATCGCGCCAGGGTGCGCGCGTTCACCAGCCGCTGGCGTGCACGGGTGAGATCTCCCTCCTTCCACCCCGGTCGCATTTCGTACAACCACTGGGTTACGACGAGCTGAACCACCGCGTCTCCCAGGAATTCGAGGCGTTGGTTGTGCTCCACCACCCCTGGCTCAAGCGCGGCCGAGGGGTGGGTGAGCGCGAGCGTGAGGCGCGAGGGCTCGTTGAAGGTGTACGAGAGGTTCATGCGGGTACCTGGTTCGAATCCTGTACGGTGGCGCGGCGGATCAGCGCCCCGAGCACGACCTCGTCCCCATCGTAGACTACCACCGATTGCCCCGGTGTAACCGCCCGAAGCGGCGAGAGTAACTCGATGGTGAGCCGCTCTCCGCCCCGCACCACACAGGGGGCGAGCGCCCCGCGGTGGCGCACCCGGGCGTGCAGGGTGCGTCCCTCCAGCGCCTCCAGCGGCCGGAGCCAATTCGGCGCCCGTGCCTCGATCACGCTGCCACGGAGCCGATCCTCGGGGCCTACGATCACTTGCCGAGTCGCGACATTGACGTCCAGGACGTACCACGGCCCGCCGGCGAGCCCGAGGCCCCGCCGCTGCCCGAGCGTGTAGCGCCAGTAGCCATCGTGGCGCCCGAGCACCGTGCCCGCTTCGTCCACGATCTCCCCGGCTCCCTCCAGGTCGGGCCGCGCGCCGGCGATGAAACGCGCGTGATCATCGTCGGGGATGAAGCACACCTCCATGGACTCCGCCTTCTCGGCCGTGATCAGCCCAAAGCGCCGCGCGTGCTCGCGCACCTCCGGCTTGCTCATTGCGCCGAGCGGGAAGCGTGTGCGCCGCAGCGCCTCGGCGGTGACCGGGTGCAGGAAGTACGACTGATCCTTGTCTTTATCGACGGCGGCGAACAAGTGCCCGTCTTCGGTTCGCGCATAGTGCCCGGTTGCGATGGCCTCCGCGCCGAGCGCCATCGCGCGGCGCAGGAGCACGTGGAACTTGAGCACACCGTTGCATTGCACACAGGGATTCGGCGTAAACCCGGCGACGTAGCTGTTCACCAGGTCGTCGATCACCGACTTCTGGAAGGCTTCACGGAGATCCATCACGTAGAACGGCACCCCGAGCCGATCGGCGACGCGGCGGGCATCCCACGCATCATCCAGCCCGCAGCAGTGCCCAGCTTCGCCGCCCGTTTGTTCGTGCAGCTTCATGTGCACGCCGATCACCTCGTGCCCGGCCTCGTGCAGGAGCGCAGCGGCAACGGAGCTGTCGACTCCCCCGGACATAGCGACGACGATTCGCATCTACCCGGCCGGCTAACCCCACGCCCGCGCGTTCGACAGCACCTTGGCCACGGCCCGTAAGGTGTCCTCCACATCCCGCGAAATCGTCTCCCGTCCGAGCGAAAATCGCACCGCGCTCCCTGCGAAACCCATCGCCGCGAGCACCGCGGAGGGGCGAGCCGCGCCCGACGAGCAGGCGCTCCCCGCGCTCGCGCACACGCCTTCCAGATCGAGCATCATCACGAGCTCCGGCGCGCCGATGCCTTCGAACGCCACGAAGCTCGTATTCGGCAGCCGCGGCGCACCCGAGCCGGCCACCACCCCGCCCAACGCGACGAGCCCCGACTCAAGCTGATCCCGCAACGTGCTCGGCAACAGCGGCGACGCCGCAACCTCAGCCGCCGCCGCTCCGAAGCCGGCGATCCCCGCAACGTTGTGGGTGCCCGCGCGCCACCCGCGCTCCTGTTGTGCGCCCCGGATGAGCGGCGCCGAATCCAGCCCCCTGGCCACGCACAGCGCGCCGACGCCCTGCGGACCGCCGATCTTGTGGGAGGCGAGGGTCACGAAATCGGCGCCGCGAAGCACCTCCAGCGGCACGCGGCCGGGGGCCTGGGCCGCATCCACGTGCACGCGGAGCCGGCGCGAGCGGGCGATCGCGATCACCTCCGCGATCGGCTGCACCGTGCCCGTTTCATTGTTGGCCAACATCACGCTCACGCCGTCCACGCCCTCGACCGCGCGCACCGCGTCGAGGCGCACCACTCCATGCTCGTCCACCGGGAGGATTTGCGAGGCCCACAGCCGCACCGAAGGATGATCGACGGCCGACGCCGCCCATCGCCCGTGCGACAACACCGTGGCGTTGCTCTCGGAAGCGCCGCCCGTGAACACCACGCCGTCGCGATCCCAGCCGAACAGCGCACCCACCTCGGTGCGAGCATGATCCACCGCCATCGCCGCTTCCCGCCCGTAGCCATGCGCGGCGCTGGGATTGGCCGGCCGCTCGAACCACGCGTTCATCTT
>BJHF01000136.1 GCA_014191855.1 Deltaproteobacteria bacterium | reverse complement strand
AGTGTCGCTATTCGGGTCGACACCGTCGCCCGTGATCTCGGTTGCGGCCGGCTTGATCGCGGCGGACGTGTCGTCGCAGTCCGTCGTCGCGTCGCCGGTACGGCCCTCGTAGCTGTCGCTGCAGTCGGTGTCGGCGGAGGCGCGCGTATCCCCCGTCGTGTCGAGGTACCCGTCGTCGTCGTCGTCGTCGTAGCAGATCTCCGTTCCGTCGCAATCTTCGTCGTCCCCGTTGCCCGTCGTCTCGGTGGCCCCTGGGTAATCGCCGCTGTCGCTGTCATCGCAGTCGGTGGTCAGGTCGGTGGAGGTGCCCTCGTACGAATCCGAACAATCCAGGTCGGAGGAGCTGCGAGTGTCGCCCGTGGTATCGAGGAAGCCGTCGTTGTCGTCGTCGTCGTAACAAACCTCTCGCGTGTCGCAGTTGCTGTCGACGCCATCGTCGGTGATCTCGGTGGCCCCTGGGTTTATCGCCGAGTCCGCATCGTCGCAATCCACGCTCGACGTGCTCACGCCCGAGCCGACGTAATACCCGTCCCCATCCGCGTCTGCCTGGCCGTAGTACACCGACGCCACGCCGGTGCTGCTGCTCGCGCAGTAGCCGCCGGCCACGATGTCGTCGTACCCATCGCCATTTGTGTCCCCGACACCCGCTACCGAGAAGCCAAGGCAGCTCGTGCTGGACCCGGTGACGGTAGCCGTGTAGGAAGAGGAAACGCCCGACGAGGAGCCCGCGTACGTGCGAACCAACCCGCTCGATGACGAGTAGATGTACCCGCCCACCACCACATCGTCGTATCCATCGCCCGCCATGTCGCCTGCCCCTGCGACCGCGTACCCAAAATAGGCCGTCGCCGGGCCGGTAACCGAGGTGGTTGCCGTGCCTGACACTCCGGACGAAGATCCGTGGAACACCTGGGCGCGCCCGTAATAGGTTGAGTACCCGTAGCTGCCCACAATCACGTCGGCATACCCATCATTGTCTACGTCGCCCGCGCCCGAGACGGAGATCCCGAGGTTCTCGCCCGCCGATGCGCCCGTCAGCGTACGGGCCGCGGTCGCGGACACCCCCGCGGAAGATCCGTGGTACACGGAGGCATAGCCGGTGTTGGAGCTGTACTGCGGAGCGCCGACGATCACGTCGTCGTAGCCGTCGTTGTTGACATCCCCGGCGGCGCGCACCGAGGAGCCAAACGAAGACAGGCTGGCTGCCCCGCCCAGGGTGGTCGTCGCGGTGGTTGAAAGCCCGGTCGGGCTCCCGTGGTACACATACGCGGCCCCCACCAGGTTCGGCGTTCCCAGGGCATAAGCGCCGACGATCACGTCATCGTAGCCGTCATTGTTCACATCGCCGGCGCCATCTACCGAATAGCCGAAGAAGCTGCCGGTCGTTCCGGCGAGAGTAACGTCGGCCGAAGACGACACACCGGTTGCGGAGCCGTAGAAGACATACGCCGCGCCGGTGTTGGAGCTGACGCCGTCCGCCCCGACCACCACGTCGTCGAAGCCATCCCGGTTCACGTCCCCCGCCGAGCCGACCGAGCGTCCGAAGTTGGCGCTCGTCGCGAGCCCGGTGAGCGTGGTGTTCACGCTCGAGCTGATCCCAGAGGAAGAACCATGGTACACGTACACACGCCCGGTGCTGGACGAGTAATTGGGCGAGCCCACGACCACGTCGCCGTAGCCATCGAGGTTCACGTCCCCCGCGCCGGCGACGGACCGGCCGAAGTACGACGAGCTCGTGCCGTTCCAGGTGCGGCCGGCGCTGAGCGTGTAGGGGTCGATGTGCACGGTGCCCACGGCCTCCGCGTCGTCCACGGACAGCACCAACTGGCCGCCGCGAACCTCCATCCAGGCGTCGAGCGTGGTGCCTTCGTCGTCCCAAGCCGCCACGCCGTCGAGCGTGACGGAGCGGTCCGGGGTCTGCAGTGTGGCCGCGGTGCCATCCGGCGTCACCTCCACCTCGGCCCCCACGACGTCGATCTTCACCTCCAACGGGCCGCGGCCCGCGGCAAGCGGCTCGACATCCCACCCCACCTCCATGCGCTCCGGGGTGCTTTCCCACCACTCGCGCACGCCCGCCCCTTCGATTTAGACCCTGGAGATACAGGTTTCCTCCATATCCACATCGCCGCTGGCCACGCAGTCGCCGAGCGCGGCGGCGGCGAACCGGGGCTCCATCGGTGAATCCGCATGGCCGAATGAAGCAACCCGGAGGCGGATCGTGTGCTCCCCGAGGCGCAGGTGCGCGCCCCGGTTCCCACCACCACCTCCAAGCCCTGCGCGGCCTGCACCGCCCGGAAGCCGCCGCTCGCCGGATAAAACGCCACTTCTTCGGCGATGAAACGCCTGCCCACGACCTCACCCCAGGACGCCTCGCCGCCGGTGTCCGCGGTGTCCACCCCCGCTCGTGGCGCGAAGGTTGGCCCCGCGGGGAGCGCGCTCGCAGGCCCATCGGCGGGGGCCGGGGAGCAGGCGGCAGCAAGAAACGCTAGGACAAGGCTCGGGCAGCACAAAAAGCGGAAGGCGCGCATGGGCGCGACCATAGCCCCAAACGACGCGGCGGGCTACGCCAAAACACCCTTGTCCCCGTTGCTCCGTACGCGCCTCGTGCTCACCCAAACAGCGGCATTTGAGGCGAAGGCTTCGGCCACGAGGCGACCCATCCGCCTCGCGACGCGACCTCCGCCTCCATCTCCAACGTACGCGCCTCCCGACCGAGCGCCACCAGCGCCTCCGGCTCCACTGTGCGGAGATCACCCGGGCCACGCACGATCACCATGGGCCGCGGCGCCGTGTCGACCCTGTGCACGTGACCGCCGTCGGCGTGCCACACCAACGCACCCTTGGGCTCGGCGCGCTCGATAAATGAGGTTCGTTCTGTTGAACCCACATGTATCACCCGGGTATCACCGAGCCGAAGCTCCTGCGGCGTGTGGATGTGGCCGTTGAGCACGACCGGCCCCCCCCGCGGGAGGTGCTGCACCCCGAGGGTATCGGGCTGTTCGCCTGGGCGGAACACGAAGCCGGGCACTGTGCTGCCGTCGAAGCACTGGTGCGCGAGCAGCAGGTCGACGCCTTCGGCACAGGAAGCCGCGGCCGCCGCAGCCCAGACGGCAGGATCGCGGAGGAACGGCACCGCCGCGAGGCGCAGCCCCGCCAACTGCAACGCACAGGGCTTGTCGACCACGGTGAGCCCGGCGGGGAGCGCCGAAAAGTGCCAGCTCAGGCCATGCCGGTCGTGGTTTCCCGGCATCAGCAGTAGCGGTACGATGCGGGCGACTTCCGTAAACAGCTCAAGCGCCGCGGCGATCACCCGAGGGTGGGGCCGGCTGCGGTCGAACACATCCCCCGTGTGCAGCACCACGTCCACCTCCCCCGCGAACGCCGGCGCGAGGGCGCGGCGCATCGCCGCGAGGTGATCGTCGGCGCGACTCCACTCCGTCGGGGCCCCACGAAACCAGCGATCAACGCCGAGGTGCGTGTCCGAGAGGTGCAGCACACGCATCGTCGAGGCCCTTGAGTCGATCAAGCATAAGGACGGTGGACGCGATCGTGTAGCGGCGAGGCTCCTGAAGATGTGCGGCGGTTGGCCAGCGCAAGCCGCACGCCTTCAATCGCCCGCGCCGCGGCATCCACCGAGCACTTCGACAGGATGACACAGAATTCCTCCCCACCCAGTCGCCCCACGATATCCTCGCTGCGTAAGCTGGAGCGCAGCGTGCGCGAGAACGCCCGGAGCGCTCGGTCGCCGGCCTCGTGGCCGTAGGTGTCATTCAGCCGCCGCACGCATGATCCCCATCCGTGTGCCAACTTGGGTGGAGATCGCCTCCAATTGCGGGGCGGCCGTGTCGATCAACGCCTCGCCCATCGGCCGAACCGCGTGGATCACGCCCACGACTTTGCGCATCACCGACACCGGCACACACACGGCGGTGCAGGCACCAAGCTCCCGTTCCCGCAGGTGCGGACAGGCATCGAAGGCCTCGGTGTCACCAAACCGGAGCGTCTGCCCGCGTCGCGCCGCAACACAGCAGCGAGAACACGACCATCGACGGCGCCATGAACCCGACGGCGAGGATGGACAGGAACAGGCGGAGGGAGCGGAGGCGATCGGCGGGGGACATGCCCTCCAGATCGGGACAAATTGTCGCACCGCGAGGGGGCTCAACGGAAGTGATGATCCCGGGGAGGAACGAAGGTTGGTGGCCCGGCGCTGGAGATCGGAGGCGCCTTGGGCGGATGCGCGCGGCCCGGTAGCCTTGCCGGGGCGGGCGTGGCGGCGCACCGCGGCGCGGCTGGGGAGGGATCTCTGAGCGTGATGCCGTCGCGACAGTATGTGAAATTTCATTCGGGGAGTCGAGCGGGGCTGGATGGCCGCAAGGCGAAGTCGAGTCTACCTGTTTAGCCGCCGCGAAAGGCCCGGCCCGGTCCGGGCGGTCGACGCCGCGGCGGAGCGCCGAGAAGTACAGGTTCGTCCGTGGAGCGAGACGCGTGACGCAGGCCCAACCGTGACCGGCGGCTCCAATCGGCCAGGCAGCCCGACTCGACTTGGGGCTGCGGCCAAGGAGGGGGAGTCGACCGAGGCGGCGTTTCCCTCGCCCCCGCGTGCTACCCTTCCGACCTCCAGAGGATCTCATTCTGTCCTGGCTCATTCGCCCGATCTCGGGAGCCAATCTCCCGAGAACGCTCGTGCGCATCGTCGTCGGAGCGGCGCTCGTAGCCGCGCTGCTCATGGCGGGGCGCTTTCCGGCGCGTTGGTCGGGCGAGGAGTCGAGCGGTACCGAGGCCTTCGTCACCCTCCAGCCGCCGACGGCTGCCCAAATCGCGCGCCTGCTCACGATGACCGTGGGCGGGGCCGCCGGCCCACCGCTCGCGCCGGAGATGCTCGGCGCGAGCGTATTGAGCGTGGACGGAGACGACGTAACCATCCTGACCGGACAGGACGCCCACAGCTACACCGACGGGCCGGACTCCGCGCGAATCGGCACCGCCTGGGTTTCGTGGAACGGGTACGTACTGGAGCATCACGTATCGAAAGCCGCCTTGGAAACTTCGCTTGGTCGCGAGCTTCGAGAGTCTGACTGGTTGGTCGCGGGCGCTCCCCATCGGGTGAGCTACCGCAGCGACCACTGGATGCGGTACGTCGCGGCGGAGTTCGGGCTCCTCACCGCCCTGCTCGCGTTGGGCATCCTGTTGGTCCGGGTGATTCGCTGGCCGCTCCTCCCGGCTGCGCTGCTCGGGTACTTTGCGCTCTGGTCCGCCGTTGTAGCCCGCTTCAGCCCCGCCTTCTACGACGCCGACTTCTTCTACCAGCGCGTCGTGATCGAGGACGTTGCGCTCCTGTGGTGGCTATCGGCGTACGCGATGATGCCGTTGGCGGTCGTTGCCCCGATCACCGCCCTATCGATCGCCGCAGCGCGGGCGTGGCGCTCCCGGAGCCAGGACCCAAACGTGCGACGATGGGCCTGGGTGGCCGGGGCCGCTCCCCCCGCCGTGATGCTCGCGCTCCCGATGGGAGTGTGGGCATGGCAGGGCGCCGCCCAGCTCGCGCTCGCACGGGAGGCCGCGTCGGCCCTGGATCCCGAGGTGATCGCTGAGCTTTCCGAGCGGGGAAGCGCGCTCGCCGGGATTGAGTGTCGAGCGCACCCTCCGCCGGGTCACAGCGCGGAGGGGTCGACCCCGCTGGGGAGCGCAAGCGCAGAACAGCAGGCGCTGTGTGCGAAGGTGCGTGCCTTACGCTGGGGTCAGGAGTGGCAGCCCGGCAGGCCGTTCACCCCGCTCCTGATGGTGCCGGTGGGAGGCGACCGCTTCCTGATCGTCATGTCCGGAGCCGGCGAAGCCTCCGCGGATGTGCGCGCGCTCCGCACCGAGCACAGCTCGACCATCGGCGCTGAGGTGGCGGAGCGCGTGGTCGAGACCGGCGCCCCGGCCACCGGCGGCTTTGGCCGGTGGTTCCTACAGGAGCTGGTGCTGCGCGGGGCGACGCCGGATGCGGCGGTCCCCATCCTTCACCAAGGGAGCGTGGTCGGCGTGATGGTGGCCGGCGGGTGGTAGGGGCGCACCGCGGCGCGGGTGAGAGGGGCGTCGCGAGGCGAGATGCTGTCGCGACAACAGAATAAATCGGCCCCAACCAGTCGAGCCGACCCGGATGGCCGCGCGGCGAACTCGAGTCCTGCTGTTTAGCCGCCGCAAAGGCCCCGGCAGCCGACGAGCGCTCGACGCCGCCAAAGGAGCGCGGAGAAGTGGGCGTTGTCTCGCCGTGCGGCGAGCCCCGCGATGGCAGAACACCCCCCCACCGGGCGATGCGGTCAAACAGCCCGACTCGACTTGGGACCGCGGCCAGGGAGGGGGACTCGACGATGGCGGCGCGCCGGATCCGCGCTGCGAGCAGCCGTCGCGACAGGCGATGCGGCCGTCAAGGCGGGGCGGCTTCACCGGGCTGCGGCGTAACCACCAGGCGGGTGTCGATCTCCGCGTTCACGACCTTGATACGGGCGTTGCTCCAGAGCCTGCGCTCCACGCTTGCACCATCCTCGAAGTCCGGCGGGGCGGGCGCGCGCGCTCCCTCCACCTGGCGCAGCCTGGCAGGCTGATCCTGGGCGGCGACGATGCCGGCCGCATCCAGCCGCTCCGCCCAGGAGGTTCCCTCCGGCATGTCCAGGCTCACCGCGTGCTCAGGCTGCGCCGCGACGGCCGCGGCCGCGGCGGCAAGGTCCGTGAAGGGCCCAGCGTCGGGAGCTCCGCCCGAGGTCGTCGTCCACCCATCGACCGTCGGCGCGATCACCCAGGCACGCTTCGGCTCGGCCGTGTGAATCAATGCCGCATCGGTCCCGGGGCCCGGGGGCCGCGTATCCACGGCCTCCACCCAGAACGACCACAGCACCCCCGAGAGGCCGGCCTCCTCCAGGGTGTGCTCAAGGAGCACGGCCGCCGCGCCGGCGTCGCCCGGAGACACCACCAGGAGAATCCGAGGTCGCGACACGTCTTTGCACGAATGGCGCGTGGTGACAAGCTCCCGGGCCCACTTGGAGAGCTTCGTATTCGAGCGCGCCTCCGTCGTCACCTCAAGGGGCTCGATGTCGCCATTGGGCAGCACCACGCTCGATCGGAACAGCTCCAAGAGCCGCCACGACTCTGGCTGCGACCCCACATGCTGACCGCACTTGTACGGCGCAACGAATATATCTGCGTTGACGACGGTCGCCACGGAAACGGTCGGGAGGCGCCCCCGGATCGGCCTGGACTCGTCTTGAGGCGACGTCGCGATCGAGGCGCTCAACGCCAGCGCGAGCACGATCCCCGCGGCGCGGGAGGGTGAACGTGAGCGCGCGGGGTGCACCTGCTGCCGGTAACCCGGCCCCAGTGACGCCCCCGCGCGACCGGCACCGCGATGCCCGGCTGTGCTCGTTGGACCAGGGATCTGGCCTACGGCATCGCCCCACAGCCCCACCACCCACGCCCCGCCCATGCTACATGGCCGGCCGACCCCGAGGCCCCCATGTCTACCGGAAAGTTCTGCTGGTTCGATCTCATGTCCACCGACATCGCGGCGGCGCGCACGTTCTACACTGAGCTGTTCGGGTGGGACATTCGCGACCACAGCACCGAGTACGGCATGATCCACGACCGGGCGGGGCGGCCGCTGGGCGGGATGATGGCTGCGAAGCCGGGCCAGCCGAGCGCCTGGCTGCCCTACATCACGACGGACGACATCACGGAGACCGTGCGCCGGATCCGCGAGTTGGGCGGGATGGTGTTTATGGAGCACGAAGCCGCGAACGTCGGGAAGTTCGCGATCTACGCCGACCCGCAGGGTGCGGTGCTCGCCACGATCCAGCTTGAGCGCGACATGGGCGCCTATCCCCGCGAGAAGGGCGAGAACCACATCTGCTGGTCGGAGCTGATGACCAGCGATCCGGCCGCCGCCGCCGCGTTTCACGCCGGCGTCTTCGGCTGGAAGAACGAATCGTGGGGCCCCGAGTACATCCTCATCGGCGATGAGCACGCGGGCGGCATCGTCGCCGGCCACGGCGCGCCCCCGCACTGGTTGATCTATGTGAATTCGCCGGACACCGACGCCACCGTGGCCCGAGTGCTCGCGCTCGGCGGCAAGGTGCTGCTGCCCGCAACGGACATGGCCAACGTGGGCCGCTTCGCGGTGTTCGCCGATCCCACGGGCGGGGCGTTCGCCGTGATGCAGAGCGTGGCCCGGGCCGCCGGGTAGGGAAGGTTCGGTGCCCCCTCTCCCGACGGCAAGCGCCACGGCGATCCGCCGCGTACGCCGCCTCCTTGAGCCGCTCATGCGCTACCACCAGTTCACGGTGGAGGGCGTCGAGAACGTGCCCCGCGAAGGGCCGTGCTTGTTAGTTGTGCACCATTCCTTCGCCACCTACGACGGTTTTCTGATCGGCGGCGCGATCTTCGAACACCTCGGCCGCCTCCCCGTCGGCCTGGGCGACGACCGCATCTTCCAGCTCGGGCGGATCGGCGAGTGGGCGCGGGCCATCGGGCTTGTTCCAGCCTCGCCGGATGCCGGAGAGCAGGCATTGCGGGCGGGACAGCTCCTCGCGGTGGCGCCGGGCGGCATGTGGGAGGCGCTGCGCCCGCGGACGGAGCGACGCACGACCCGGTGGGGCGAGCGGCGCGGGTTCGCCCGCCTCGCGCTCCGGACGGGCGCGCCGATCGTGGTCGCGGCGTGCCCCGCGGCCGACGACATCTTCACGATCTACCCGAGCCCGATCACCAACGAGGTGTATCGCCTGTCCCACTGGCCGATTCCCTTCCTTCGCGGCCGTGGACCGACGCTCATCCCGCGACCGATCAAGCTCACGGGGTACTTCGCACCGGCAATCGTCCCGCCGCCGTACGACGCCGCCCATGAAGACGAACAGGTCGATGCGCTGGTGGCGGAAGCGAAGGCCCGGATGGCGGAGCTTTTGCGGCGCGCGTGAGGATGCCAGGGCGGGCGCCGCGATCCGCCGCGACGCGCGCCCGGCCACGCGAACAGGCCTGGCGGATCGCCCAATTATCCCCGCTACCCCCGGCGCCGGGCCCGCACCGCCCACCACGCCAGCACGAGCGGCAGCACGCCGGGGAGCACGGCCGAGGCGCACCCGCAGTCTTGCGCCGATGGTTCAGATGTATCAGATGTATCGGAGGATGTATCACTGGATGTATCACCGCCGCCTTCGTCGGCGACCCCCGGATTTCCGAACTCATACGCGCCGATATCCCAGCTTCCGTTGGCCACCCCACGCGGGATCTCGTTGGCGGGGTGGGCGTACTCCGCATCGGGGGGGTGTTGTGGAGGCTCGGTGCCGGCGTCGACACATGGCGAATCGGGCTGGAGGTGAGCGTCGAGGTTCGCGGGGTCCGCGAGTCGCGCGTCGCCCTGGCTGTCGTCCCACGAGGTGGTGAACTGCGCCGCAGCCTGCGAGCTAAGCGTGCCCGGGCCGACGAACAGCGTGTTCACCACGTCCACCGGCGTCGAAACATCGGCTCCGATCCCGAGGAAGGTGCCACGATCGTGGTGATTGATCAGCGTGCTGTTCACGATGTGGAGGTCGAGGGCTGGGTTGATGCCTGACGACTCCTCGCCATACGCGATCATCCCGCTGTTCTGGGTGGTGGCGACCTGCTCGACGATGCTCCCCACGATCCACGCTTCCCCGGCGTTGGGAAGGTCGATCTCGTAGCTCGCGGCGCCGCCCGACTCGTCGCTCAGGCGGCTCGCCTCGATGACGTTGATGAGCGCCCGGGACTTGAACAGGTGGCCCACGTTCCCACGGTGGCTGTAGGACGCCCGCATGGTCACCGACGCGTAATGTCCAAGGTAGATATTATGGGAATAGCCATCCCCGGCGCCGTTGTGGTCGAACTCGGAGCGGGTGATCGAGACACTGCCGGTGCCGTCGGTGATCGGCGAGCCGAGGATGCCGTTCTGGTTGTCGCGGAACAAGCAGCCGTCGACTACCAGATCGGTGCCTTGGTGACGGATCCCTGCGCCATTGTCGTCGCCGACAGCAGCGCCGATGAACGCGAGGTTCTCCACGGTGGCGTGCTCCGCATGGATGACGAAGATCCCCTTCTGCTCCGCCATCGCCGCGCCCGTGCCATCGAGCACCGGCTGGCCGTTCACGCCGCGGATCGTGAGGTTGTCCGTAGACCATGCGCAGGAGTCCCCGGCGTAGTCACCGGCCGCATCTACCTCGATGGTGTCGCCGGCTTCGGCTGCGGCGATCGCGTCGCAGGGGGCGGCGAACTCGCCCGAAGGACCGACGGAGAGCGTGGCGGCGAAGGCGGGAGCGACGAACCAGAGCATGGGCGCTTCGGGGGGGCGGGGAAGGTAGCCGGATCGTGGGGGCGACGGGCGAGGGGCGAGTACCTCGGCCGGCGCCCTGGCCTCGGCGTTTCCGCGGTTCGCGGAGCGGCAACTCCGGCGCTCGTTCTGTCGCCGTCGTCCAGCGCGCCGAGGTACCCGCCCCTCGCGCCCCTACGGCTCGAACTCGCAGACATAGCCCTGGCCGAAGGTGTTGGAGTCGCAGGGGATGTCGTTCCACCCGTCGGTCACACCGTAGTCCTCCAGGCAGCTCTCGCCCTCCCCGCCGTTGGGCTCGCGCGGCGCCCAGGGCGCGTAGGACCAGGGCTCGCCGGTCACCCAGGCCCAGGTGCCTTCTACGTCGTCGTCGCAGGAGCCGAGCCACGGACGCGAGGCGAGCGCATCCACGGCGGCGTGCTCACCGGAGCTGGTGACCACCGCGAGGTACCCGCCTGCGGCGAGGCAGCTCGTGCGCGCGTCGCCCCAGGAATCGGCGTACTCCACCCCGAAGTAACAGTGGCCGTCGTACTCGAAGAACCCGAGCGTTTCGTCGCAACCGCCCGTCCATGCGGGGACGAGCCCGTCATCGGTTCCCGTGTGGGTGGGGCAGACGCTGAGGTCGTCGTCCCCCGGGCAGGGACCGAGGCCTGAGTCTGAGTCGTCGCAGTCACGCGCGCCGGCGACGTACCCGGAAGGCGCTTCGCAGGCGACGATCGACACGGCGCCGCTTCCGTAGCCATCGCCGTCGCTGTCCTCGTACCAGGTGGTGGTGCCGACCACGCCCGGGTCCGCGTCGTCCACCAGGCCATCGCAGTCGTCGTCGATCCCGTTACACACTTCCGGAGCGCCAGGGAATACCGCGGCGTTTACATCGTCGCAGTCATCCGCCGTCGCGACGGTGCCTTCGGGCTGCGCGCAAGCCTGGACGTGAGCCGCAGGATCGCCCGCGCCGTCGCAGTCGGCGTCCTGGAACCAAGTGGAGAGCCCTTCGCCGTCGGGGTCGTCGCCGTCGATGAGGGCATCGCAATCGTCATCGATCCCGTTGCACACTTCCGGCGCGCCGGGGAACACCGCGGCGTTGGCGTCGTCGCAGTCGTCGGCGGTCGCGACCGCTCCTTCGGGGGGCGTGCATTGCGTGACCGACCAGTCCGGGTTGCCGGCCCCGTCGGCATCGACGTCCGCGTACCAGGTGGGCGCCCGGCGAACGTCGTCGTCCTCGTCGTCAACGAGGCCATCGCAGTCGTCGTCGCGCTCGTTGCACACCTCGGCGACCGGACGGCACCGCGCCGGACTGGTCGCCGCGGTGCTCAACTGGGTGTCGATGCCGCAGGCGAGGAGGAAGAGCATTCGTGGTGGATCATAGCAGACCCGCGCGCACGGCGGCTGGAGCCATGATGCACGCCTACACCCGCTCAGCGCTGGGGCGGTCCGGGCCCGGCCGCCTGCGATTGGCTTAACCGCCACGAGTCGCGACACATTCTCACAACACCTTGGGCGGCCGCCCGCTCTGGCCGTAATGAGAGTCACCCTGCGCGATCTGAGAGCCTCTCCCTGGGTTATGAGAACAATTTCACCGTATCCTTCTCACATCGCACGGGGCGAGGCCCTCGCGCTCCTCGATGTGAGAAAATCCAGCCAGAAACGTTCTCATTACTGGCAGGGGGACGCGCCGCCCTGCCGGATGTGAGAATCGGGGCTGGCGGTCAATCCCCGACGAACTCCAGTGCGCGCCGGATCGGCCGACCCGTGTAGCGGCCGACGTGGGCCAGCCGATTCACGGCGGCGCAGGCGGTGTCCCCGCCGAGGGTGGCAACCCACGCCCGGCGGCGCCGCGAGCCGCGGCAAGCCGGCCTGACCGCGGGACCAGGCGGCGCGGCTCGCCCGACGTTCCCGCTCTTCATGCGTTGCGGCCAGCTTCCCGATGCCGTACCCTCCCCGCATGACCCCGTGGTTCCTGATCCTCGCGGCGCTCCTCCCCGCGTGCGTACCCCCGGACGCGCCGGACGCGACGGACACGAGGCCTACAGACTCGGGAGAGGACACCGCGACCCCCTCCAGCGACTTCCTCGGCCTCGAAACCGCTACCTGGGATGGCGCGGACGGCCTGACCGGCACCTGGAAGGGCGGAACCGAAGGCGTGAACCTGGAGGTACGCAAGATCAGCAGCGACCTCGTCGGCAGCGTCGACTCTCAGACCGGCACCGCAACGGCCACTGGGCTCGCCGATGGCGAGTACTATCTGCGCGCAT
>BJHF01000135.1 GCA_014191855.1 Deltaproteobacteria bacterium | reverse complement strand
CGTGTCGGAACAGCTCCCGGGCTCGTAGGTGGGGTTCGTCTCGAACTCGTACGACATCAGCTCCACGTCGAGGTACTGGTCGGTGTACGGGCCTTCCCAGGCGACGACCCATTGCACGAAGGCGAGCCCCAACGGATCCTGTGCGAGGGCGCCGAACCCGAGGTTCACCCCCGCGGATGTGCCGACGAGGCCGAGGTTGCGCGACGCGTCCGGGATGATGTCTTGAATGGAGTTCCCGTCCACGTCTACGCGCATCCCACCCGCCCAGCGGATCGCCTCAGCGAACGCCCGCTGGCTCACGGTGCCGCGGTAGTCGAAGGTGCCAGTGCTCGCCTGGTCCTCGCTGTACCCGCCGGGCAGCACCACTTCCACCACCACCGAAGAGATCTGCATCCACGACTTCGTGCCGTTCGCGTCGAGGAAATTCCCCGCTCCGAGACTCCCGCGCGCGAGCATGAAGGTCGGCCGCTCGCCGGTGTAGCGGGGCGGCACGTCGGGATCCCACGTGGCCCGCACGGCGAGGGTCGTTCCATCGTCGAGCGCGAGGCTGGTCTTGTACACCGCGCCGTCGGCGTGCGTGATCGAGAGCGTGCCGTGAACGCCAGCATCGTCACTCCCCACCGAGTCCCCAGCGGTGTCAGGCTCGGTGGTGCAGGCCGCGGCGAGGAGCACGAACATGGGCACGCTATGCCATGGTTGAAGGGGCACGTCTACCGGCACGACGCGCCTGCCCAGGTGTCGGCGGCGCGCTGGAGGTACTCTTCCAGGTGCGTTTGCATCGCCGGGCCGTGCGGCAGGGCGCCCACCTCGAGCGGCTGCAGTTCAGTGGGGTCCGTCAGGTGGTCGTACCCCGTGAATCGGTAACCACCGTCGCGACAGCTTCCCCGAACGGCCGAGGTGCTGTTGTACACCACCGCGGCGTCCATCGCGTTCTCGCCCGTCTGGGCGTTCCAGGCATAGGTCGCAGAAACGGCCCACGGGCGGCATGTTTGGGTCACGTCGGCCCCGTCGATGCCCGGCGGCACTCCGCCGACGCCGAGCATCCCCGCGATCGTCGGCATCCAGTCCACGTTCTGAACGATGCAGTCGTCGATGCGCTCCCCTACGAGCCGCGGGTTGTAGAACACGAGGGGGATGTGCACCAATTCCGGCCGAACGCTGTCGCTGTGCTCAAAGCGCCACTCGTCGTTCACGCGGTCGGCGATGACCTCTCCGTGATCAGCGGTGAGAATGAGTAGCGTGTCCTCCAGGCGACCGTTCGCCACCAGCGAAGCGAAGATCTCCGACAACGCTCGATCTGTCTGGAGCAGCTCCTCGTCGTACGTGGAACGGATCGCCTCCACCATCGCGGCCTGCGCCACCGGGTCGTCGGCCAGGGCATCCAGAGCCAGGCGCGCCTTCGCGATCTGGCCCGGCGTGGTGAGCTCGAAGGGCAGGTCCGCCGGGTCGACAAAGGTGCCCACAAAATCGGTACCGTTGAAGGGTTCGTGCGCATCCATCGGCTGAAGATGAAGGTAGAACGGCGTTTCTGGAGACACGGTACCCAACCATGCTTCGGTGGCGCGCGCCAACTGGCCGCTGTTGTAGGGCTCCTCCAACACCACCTCGGCGTGGTCCACGCCCTGCCAGAAGCCGTTCTCCTCCGACAACAGGCCGTTCCCCGTGATCAGCGCCGTGGAGTACCCGGCCGCTTGAAACACCTCATTCACGGTACCGGGCCCGAGCACCGCGCCCGAGTCGACCGCGCGACCGGAGCTTGTGACCATGCGCGTACGCGGCTGGTCGAGCCCCGAGAACTGGGAGGCTGAGGAGGGAATGGTCCAGGAGCCGACGGTGAAGTTCAGATCGACGACCACGAGGTGTTCGTCCATCGCGGTCAAGGTCGGGTAGGTGTCGTGCGGGCCGCCGTGCCAGGGCAAACGATCGCGCCGAAGGGTGTCCACCTGATAAACAATCACGCTTTTCGGGGCTTCACCCTCGAAGGTGAGCGCCAAGCCCGGACCGCCAAGGGTGACGAGATCGGCGGGGGCGGCAGAGTCCACATGCGGCCGTGGCGCCGGCGCCTCATCAACGCCGTCGCAAGCCGCGAAGATACTCGCCACCAACCAGCTCACCCGCGCCCTCCTACGACGGGGGGGCTAACTACCGAGCACGGGATCGCCCACCAGCGCGGGATAGTGGGCCCCCATGCGACGTGTGGACTCTCCGTGGTTGCCCCTGCTCTTCAGCGCGCTCCTCGCTTGCGACGCGGAACGGGATGGGGACCCCCAGAGCGAGCCGAAGGACACTGACGCCGCCGACAGCGCAGACGATACCGCCGCCGACAGCGGCCAAGAAGTCCCCGTTGGTGCAACTATTTCCCACGGGCCGATGGTGGGTGGGGTGTCCGACACGTCAGCGATCGTGTGGGCCCGCCTGGAGGGCGCGGGTTCGGCACGGGTGGTGTACAGCGCCGATCCGAGCTTCGCCCTTGCCGAGACGACCACCACGATCGCGGCGTCCGAAGCGGCTGACTGGACGCTACAATTCCCGCTCACCGGTCTCCTCCCCGCAACGCTCTACAGCTACCGGGTGGAAACGGGCGGGGAGCCGCGCGCCGGCACCTTCCGCACTTTTCCGGAGCCCGACCAGAACGTCGACTTCCGCTTCGTGGTTTTCGCCGACATCGCCTCCGCGCTCGCCGCCCCCGCCTACGAGGCCGCCTTCAACGAAGACCCGGCCTTCCTCCTCCAGATCGGCGACTTCGACCACAACGATCCCGCGGCCGTGGGCGTCGGAGACGAGATCGATGTGGAGAACTGGCGCGCGATGCACCGCCGCTGCCTCGGCGACGGCCCGCACGGTCAAGACCTCGCGACGTGGATCCTCCCGAGTATCCCCATCTTCCACATGTGGGACGATCACGATTACGGCGCGAACAACGCCGGGGGGGATGCGGTGTACCGCGATGTCGCGACGCAGGCGTTCCTGGAGTACTACCCTGTCGGCGACCGCCCGAACCCAGGGGCCGGCCTCTGGTACAGCTTTCGCTACGGGCAGGTGGAGGTGTTCATGCTGGACCTCCGCTCGCAGCGCGATCCCTTCGACGATGCCACGATCCCGGTGAAGTCGGTCCTGGTGCGCGAGCCGATGGAGGATGACCAGCTTCAGTGGCTTGAACGGGGACTTTTGGCATCCACGGCGCGGTGGAAGGTCGTCGTGTCCACGTCCGTATGGAACCCCCACTCGAAAACGAACGACTCGTGGATGAACTACCCCGAGGAACAGGCCGAGATCGTCGCCTTGGTCGAGGATAACAACCTCCCCGGCGTGATGGTCGTATCGGGCGACATCCACTCGGGCGGCGCGCTCGACGACGGCGAAAACAGTTGGTTCCCCGAGCTCTCTGTGCCGGTCACGAACTTCTACAGCAACGCCTGCACCGGCGAGTGCGGCACGTGGAGCGTGGGGCTGAACGATCCCGACGGGAACCGCGCCGGCTACGGCATGCTGGAGTTCACCTACAACCCCGAGAGCAAGCGCCATACCGCGGTGTTGTCCGCGCACAATTGGGAAGGGCGAGCGCTGATGGAGTACGCGATGGTGGCGGAGTAGCGGAGGGCGGTTGGGCGATGCGGTAGGCCTGGTCCCTGGGTCGGCCCGCAGCGGGCCGGGGGGGCGTGGCGGCGCATCGCGGGACACGCCTCCACTGTCGCGACTGACGCAATGCGCGCCGCGGCGCACGGACGAACGCTGCGAATCGGCGTGTGCGCCGGCGTGTCGCGACACACGTGCGGCGGGGTCGCGCGCTCGTCGGAGGGTGAGCGCTCACCCCGGGACGTATGCGCGGTGGACGACGAAGATTCGCGGTGGACGACGAAGATTCGCGGTGGACGACGCGTCGATCGCCCTCGCGAGGGCATTGAGAGACGTGCGAACGCCGTGAATTCGTGGTCGCGCCGGCCTGTCGCGACACAAGCGCGCCGGCGGGTCGTCGGGTTGGCCCGCCCCGGGGGCGCGAGCGAGCGTTCGTCGGAGGGTGAGCGCTCACCCCGGGACGTATGCGCGGAGCGGGACGCGGCGTCCTTCCCGCCCGAAGTCGCTGACGACCAGCCGGCCTCCTCCCCGGGCCCCTGCGACGGGTCGAACGCCGTTCGCGCGGCGCTGCCAGACTGGTGGGAGACCGTCGGCCTCCTCTCGGTGACCGCGCGGACACCGACGCCCAGGACGGCGCCGATTCGTGAGCCGGTTGGCCCCGCTCCACCAAATCCACAATCAGCGCATCCGGCGGCGCGAACGCCCGCACCGGCAGTTCAAAGCCGCCGAGCCCTCGCGACACGATGAGCACGGCGCCCTCGACGTCGTGCCGCTTCGAGGCGACCACGCAGCGGGTGCGTCCAGGGTGGGGACTCGCGCTGACGGGCTTCACGTCGCGCCCGACTTCGGCGGATCCGTGGGGAGCAGCGGTTTCGGATGCGGCGTAACGATAGGTATGGCAGCCGGAGGCCGACGAATGGCCAGCATCTGGGACGGCTACACCCGCGCGGAGACGCTGAGCCCTGAGGCTGCGGCCGTGCGGAAGTCCCTCGCCGACGCGGCGAAGCGGTACGACTGGGATGTCGTGTTCGCGATCCTCTCGGCGGAGCCCAAGCTGGTGAACACAACGCGACCGGGCGGCTCATCGCTCTACTCACCGCTCCACCGGAGACGGCTCTGCGTCTGCTGGCGTTGGGGGCGTGGCGGACCCTCCGCAACGCCGGTGGGGAACGCGCCGTCGATGTTGCCGAGCGACGCGGGCACCGTCCTCTGCTTTCTGTGCTGGCTCCCGAGCTTAAGCACCCAATCCCTCTCGATGTCCTTCTCCAGATTCAGCGCCACTTCCACGAGGTCATTCGAAGCCGGGCTGCCGAATCCGTGAGCGAATACGGGCTGCGCCTGCCCGACCTGGAGCCGCTGTTGGAGATGGACGAACCGCGGATGTGGTTTCCCGTACCAGGGATGTACGGCGGCTTCAGTTTTCGGCTCGACCTCGGCGCGGACGTGCCGAAGCTCGTGTCCGAGAGTTGGTGCCGCGTCGTCGGCGGGTCGGGCGAGCGCCACGAGGTGACCGTCGATGGCGCGCGCCTTGTCGACCGCGGCTTCGTGTAGCGCCCCGCACCAGATCGGCGCCGCTGATGCGTGGAAGGTGGCTCACGCGCTGATGCGCACGCGCGAGAGCTCCACGTCTGCGGCGACATCGATGGCCTCGTCGCCGAAGGTCCCCAGGTGGAGCTCCATGGCCTCCCGGATGTTCGTGCGCGCCTCGGCCTTCGTCGCGCCTTGGCTCACACAGCCAGGGAGAGCGGGAACCGTGGCCACCCACGTTTGAGTCTCGTCACGATGCAGAACCACGTCGAAGGTGCGGAGGCGTGCCATGTCGCCAGTTTGCACTCGCGGCGAGAGGAGTCAGGAGCCGTTGGCGAACCAAGCACCCCTCGCAGCGTTCGCCGGGGACTGACCCAAGAGGAGTCGAACTCCAGAGCCAAGGGAAACAGGCACTTGGCGGCAAGGCGATCAGGCTGCGCGCCGGCTCCACGAGCACCGCGCCGATCAAAAATCAAACCGCCCCGCCAGCTATTCGCCGGCGGGGCGGTGGATGGTGCACCCACTCACGCCGGCCTTTGCGGCCGGCTCCGTGGGCGGGCTCCGTGAACTACCGGCCTTGTCGGCCGGTGCGCTCGCAGCGCTCGCGCCGTTCACTCCGCGGTGCACCAACGAAAAACCGCCCCAGCTTTCGCTGGGGCGGTTTTCTTATGGTGCACCCTCGTCGAGGTGGTTCGAACCTTTTCGGTCGATCCGTGCCCCGAGACCCGCGTGCAGATGCAGCTGTTGGAAAGCGGGGTTGCGATGAGGGGGACGTTGTAGGGGTTACGACGGGGCGCGTGTCGTGGTTGGCGAAGCGCGGCCGGATCGGCGTCGGGACCTGGCTGGCGTTGGCCGCGCGGGCGCACCTGATCGGGGCTGTGATCGGGTTCGTGCGTTGGGCTAGTTGAGCAAGACGATCTGATCGGGGCGAGGAGGCGACTGTGCCGGTTGACGTCAGATCGTCTCGCTCAGGGATACGGTACCGCGGTGGTTCATCGCGGCGCGCTGTCCGACTTCATAGACGACCTGCAGGCCGCGGGGCGGCTGACCTTCACCCGCGAGGACGCAATGACCGCTCTGGGCGTGACGGCCGGGGCGCTGAAGCAGGCGGCGCTGCGGTTGGCGAAGCGACGGCGACTGGTGTCGCCGCGTCGGGGCTTCTTCATCATCGTGCCGCTGGAGTACCGCGAGGCGGGGGCGCCGCCGGTCGATCGGTGGTTGCCGGAGTTGCTCCGGTTCCATGGGGCGCGGGAGTTGGAGCGGGAGGTCGAGGGTGGGGAGGTGGTAGTGACGGTGGACAGGTTTCTGCGGGCGATGAGCGTGGGGCAGCACCGGGTGCGGTTTCGCGTCGAGACCGTTCGCCGCTGAAGTCGTAAGCGGTGCTCGCCGGGGCGCCGGCGTCGCCGCGATTCTCCAGGCTTCAGCCTCGGTTGGGGGGCCGCGTGGGCGCGTTTCACGCGCGGGTTTCTGCGCGGCCGTGCAGGTCACTCGCCCCGCCGCATCTCCACCTTTCTGGCCTCGGCCACCAGGTGACGCAACAGCCCGTGGTCATTCCCGAACCGCAGCCCGCAGGTGCACAAGGCTTCCCCCGCTTCCCCATGGCGCGACGCGGTGAACCCGAGGATGACCAGCGCGGCGCGTTTCTGCTTCCGCGCCTTGTGCGCCTCGGCCAGCTCCCGGGTTTCGTACTCCCGCCCACACGCGCAGCGCCAGTGGGTCACATCGATCCCATCGAACTGTGAAGCGTCTATCGCCGTGAATTCGTGTCCGTCGAGCGAGGCGTCCTCCTCATCGTCGCCATCGCAGTTCGAGTCGGCGCCGTCGAGCGGAGCGTCCGCCGCTCCGGGATGGACGCTGGCATCGTTATCGTTGCAGTCCCCTTTTTTCTTGACCAGCCCCCGCCTTTCCGCGGCTCCCTCACTGCACGCGGCCTTCACCGCCCCGGCGCCGTACCCGTCCCCGTCCCCGTCTTCGTAACGGTGCAACTGCGACACTTGAGGATCGGCGTCATCACAATCCTCTGCCCGCACGAAGCCATCTCCATCGGCGTCATCGTTGTCGCCGCCCGCACAGTCCTGATCCACGCCGTCGTACGGGACGTCGCGCGCTAACGGGTGAACGGTTGCGTCACCGTCATCACAGTCCGTTCCTCGAGCCGCCGAGTAGCCGGGAGGGGGCGTGCAGGCCCGCCGTGGAGCGCCCCGTGCCGCCGTGAACCCGTCCCCGTCAGCATCCACGTAAAAGGCAAGTTGGATCACGCGGGCGTCGCGGTCCTCGCAGTCGTCCCCTCCTGCGGTGATCGCGGCGTGTCCGTCGCCGTCGAGATCGTCAAGATCCCCAGCTAGGCAGTCCTGATCGACGCCATCGTAGGGCACCTCGGCGGTGTCGGGATGGACGTCGAAGCGGCGGTCGTCGCAGTCGTTCCCACCAGTGGTCGCGCTCGCGTAGCCGTCGGCGTCAGCATCCACCGGCGGCTTGCCGTCGCCGTCCAGGTCAAGGGGTGGAAGTACCTTTTCGACCACGACTGCCCAACGGCCTGCACTTGCCCACACCCGGTCGAAGCGCTCGGCGTCCCAGGCGATGCCAGCCCCACCTGGTAGCGCCGTGTCGTTGACGTAGACGTTGCCGTTGGCGATGTCGGTCACCCACACGACATGGTCGCCGGTAGGGCTGCGTCGGCTCGATAGGTCGGCAATGAACCTTGCGGACGAATCGTCGTTATTGAAGTACCACAGGGCTTCGGGATTGAGTGCGGCCATGATGGCGTAACCCCGAGACGTGTACCGCTGGAGATCCGACAACTTGGTGAGCTGGCGGCGTTTCGCGGGCAGGCCCGCTACGGTCAGGGCCTCGCCAAGTCGGGCGAACGGGACGCCAGAACCTTCAACGTAGGCGCCGCTGAGCACGTACCACGCGGCGGTCACCTCTGGATTCTCTGGAGCGACGCCGTAAGCAGTCATGATCTCGATTTCGGTCAACACCGCGCACAGCGGGGTATCGTCCTGGTACGCCCAATATCTGGATAGAATTGCAGAAGTTGCCGTCGCGAAAGTCGAGTTGGAGGTGGGCGCGGGATCTCCCGCTTCGAGGGTCGCGGCAGGGGATTCGTCCATCTCCTCCATGTACACGGCGAGCTCGGAGACGCGGAGGTTGGGGTAGTCGTCGCCCTCGTAGACGTCCTCAATGATGAACCTCACCGTGCCGCCGAAAACGCTGTCGTTGCCCACGACCACCGTCTTGGCGAGCGGGATGATCTGGAGGCCCCGCCTGTCGGCCACATTCACAGATTCATAGCCGACAAGCCATGCTTTCTGCGAGTGGTCGATAGAGTACACCTCCACCCGCAGCTCCTTCACGCGCGGGTAGTCCTTGAACGAGTCCTCGTCCTTGTCCCACCCCGCCACGACGCCGATCTTCTCGACGTTGCCCTTCGGGATGTCGAGTTCGATCCACTCGCCCTTGTTGGCCGATTCGCCGGGCACGGACCAAGCGGTCTCCGGCTTCCCGTCGATGGCGGAGCCGCCGTTCCAGTAGTTCGTGCCCTTCCTGTTCTCGGGTTGGAACGCGGAGACCCTGACTCCCGCGTGCGCGGGTGTGAATGTGAACGCGATCAGCGGGAACAGGGCGAGCGTGGCCATCTCCGGAGGGACGAAGCGTATCATACGCCACGCGCGCCACGACCCATTTAGGAGGAGAGAGAGGACGCGGCCGACGCGGCCGCGTGCTGGGAGGGGAACGTTGTTCGCCCCCAGTGTTCGCTTAGCCTTCCGGCAGTTCGCCGCGATACCTTCCGACCATGTGCGCCGCGACGCTGGAACAGGCCCGTGATGTCGTGGAGCGAGCTCGGGAGCTACAGCAGGCGGGCGGCTCACTGCGGGTCCGAGAGGCCCGGGCGCTGATCCCGGCTGCGGGGAGGCTCAACCAGGGTCACGCGGTGCGGGCGCTGTTGGGGGCTGGGTAGTGATGGGAGGGCCGGAGGCCTCCGTCAATCGATTGCAGGCGTTCGCCGAATGCGCCGGTCGCTGCACAACTGCGGAGGAGCGGCGAGACCGGGCGGTTGTCCCCACGCTGGCGAGTCTCGGTTGGCTCGACTCGTCGATGACGCCGTTCGCCTGCGCCGACTTTCTCGGGGTGCGACTCTGCGAAAACACGAGGGTGAAGGCGCTGGTGTTGATCCAGACGCGGTTTACCGGCGCGCTCGCGGGGCAGCTCGATTTCCCGTATCGAGAGTGTGGGCTGTCGTCTCTTCAGGATGTGTCGGTCTGGGTGACCGATGGGGAGGTGTGGGTTCGGTACGAGCGCGCTTCCTTCGGCCGCTGGGTGATGAAGGCAGTCGTGACGGCGCAGTCTTTCCCGGTACTACAGCGCGCGCTTGGGCCCACGGGGCAGCGCGGCCTAGTGCGGCCTGGTACGACGGGGACTCAGAGTGGGGCTGAGCGGGAAACCCCCGAGGCCTGGCTCCCCGCAGACGGGCAGCGTTCGCCGATCATCCCGCTGTCGGTGGCCAGCGCCTTTCGCGGCCGCGATAGCGTGTCGTTCCGCGCTGTGCCGAAGGGGCACCTAAGGTACACCAAGCCGTGTTGCGTCGTCGCCGAAGGGCGGGAGTGGTCGTTAGCCGACTGGTCGAACGTGGTCTTGCTCGCCGCACGCCGCTGTCTTGCGGTGAGGGGCGAGGTTTTCAATCGCCCGAACCCGCTGCTGCGATGCTGGGCGGCGAAGAGCCGTCGTGGCGTGTACCGTGGCGCGAAGGTTGGCGATGGCTGGTGGGTGCAAACATGCATGGACGCCGACTGGGCGGCCGAGTACGCCGTGTTTCTGTTCGAACGAGGCGGGGTGGTGGGCGACGAGTTGGACGTTCTCGTGACGCTCCGACCGGAGGCGGAGGTCGCCAAGTGGAAGCGCCACGCCGGGACGACGCGGTAGTCCCGCCGCAGCTCTGCGCGGAGCTGACGGGCGCGAGACGAGCCCCGCGGGCCACGTATCCACCGCTCGGCCGTCGGCCGCGATTGGCTTTGCCTGCAGAACAGTCCGGCGATAGCGCGCCCCCGAATACTCAGCACTTCCGCCGGCGCTTGACCGGATAGCGGCGTCGATGGTAGGTTCAGCACCTCCCAATCGAGGTGCGGGTGCTCCCCTTGCTTATGCTCCTCGTGACAATCGCCCGCTCCGATACTGGCGGTGGAGGAGGAGGTGGTGGCGACACCGGGTCCGAGCCGCACGACACCTCCGGCGATCCGGGGGACGACTCGGGCGACGACACCGCCGACGACACCGGCGAGTGCGCAGACGGCGAGGTCAGCGTGTCAGTGGAAGCGGGCGGTTCCCCAAGCCTGCCAAACGTTTCCCTGATGGGAACCGGGGTGTCCATGACGGCCTCGTGGAGTCTGTCGTCCGAGGCTTCGGTGAGCGGAGACGAGTGCAGCGTGACGCTCGATGCCTCGGGCGAATTCGAGATTTGCGGCAACGTGTTGGGTCAGAGCACCTGCGTCTCCGGGGACGGGAGCGCCACCCCCGCCTGCACAACCCCGACCAACTGCGATGACGGCCAGGTCACCTGCGACTTCGGCGACGTATGCTGCGAGGGCCCCGCCCAGCTCAGCATCTCGGCCTCCCGCGAATGGCCGCTTGCGGGTAACCCCATCGGGCCGATCACAATCGAAGGCACGGTTTCGGGAGACGTGAGCGTGGCCTATGAGGGCAACGGCGCCTATGGCGACGGTTGTGACTGCCCCGGGTTCTCCCTGGACGGCAAGATCAGCGCGACACTGTCGGCTCGTGGCACCGGAACAGCGAAGGCCTCGCTCTTCGGAATCGAGGCGGCGACCGCGGAGGCGAGTATCGAAGCATGCGCTACCGTGGAACAGGAGGGCAGCGTCGGCTGCGACGGCGGCGGTTCCTCCGATCCGGAAACCGGGGTCGGGCTGGTGGTTCATGCCGAAGCGCAGGCGATGGGGTGGTTGAAGCTGGGTAGCTACGACAAAACGTACGCTGATGGCGTCGAATGCCTGAGCGGGGGCGCTGATGAGTAGGTGGGCGGCGACAGCCTCACTTTGCGTCCTCGGCGGGTGCCAGGGGTGCGACGACGGGCGACCCGAAGGCTTGGAACTCCACGGCCCCTTGTTCACCGTCGATACCACCACCGAGGTATTCAGCTTCCCCGTTGTTGGTGCCTCGGGGAGCGAGCTGCAGGGCACCCTGACTGACGACGTCGGCCGCCGTCGCCTGGAGCTGAACGCGGGCGGCCAAAGCATTGAGGTCGCCGCGACCGACTGGAACCTGCCGCCGGGAGCGGCCTTGGATATCTCGGGTGCCATACTGGTATGTTGGAACCGGCTACCCGGGAGCGCCTCGGACATTACCGTCGACGTGCCGGACCCGACTCAGGGCGTGGAACTCTGGTGTCGGCTCGTCGACGGGGGGGTGGCAGACGGTGCCGTGAGGGTCGAAACGAGCGGCGTGGCGGCTTGGCTTACTGGCGTCAAGTCCGACGCCTCGGGGTCCTGGACGGTGACGTTCTTCCAAGACGACGGCTGGCTGGTAGGGGATCCGCAGCCGGGGCACGGTACTTTCACGGTCGACTACACCCTCGGTTCGGGGATGGGGACGCCGACGCAGGTGTCGGGCGTGTGGGTTGACCCCGACTCAGGTGCCGCCGACACGGGGACGGGCACCGATTCGGCCGGATGTCTTGGGGGTGATGGAGGCGGGCTCTGCGCGGGTGGCGGCGCCGCGGTCAGCGGTCTCCTGGTGCTCGGATCGATCGCGCGACGGCGTCGGCCGCCGCCGCGAAACCCGGCATAGCGGCAATTCAAGAACCGTCGCTACCCCGCCTCAACACCCAATTCCCCCCAGCTCCCCAACGGCACCGCCTTCCGCATGCCGGGCCGCAGGAGGACGGCGAACTCGGTGACGGTGCCGCCCGCGCCGTTGTCTGCCGCCCGCGGCCCCAGCGCCTCGCCGATGGCGAGCTCGTGGGCCAGCTGGGCGCGGACGAGGTCGACGGCGGCGGGGGGCACCTGGAGGATGAGCACCCCGTTGAGGTTGCGGAATCCGAAGCCGCCGATGAGCTGGATCGGCACCTTGATGCCCTCGCCGGACGGGATGGCGAGCGGGTAGACGTCGACCACGCCGCCGAGCACGGCGCGCCGCGTCTTCGGGGCGATCATCATCGACGAGAGGATGTCGGCGAGGTCGATGCCGAACAGCGTCTTGAGCGCGTCGAAGCTGAGCGGACCGAAGTTCATCCCCGTCGATGGGACGGTGAGGTTGACCCGGAGCGCCCGCGGGTCACGAGCGAGCGCCGGGTTCATCGGTCACCGCCGTCCGCGGGGGCGGGGCGGCGGGTGCCTGCGGGGAGGATGGCGTCGGGGACGACGGTTTCGACCTCGCCGCTGCCGTGGTGTCCCATCCCACCGATTTCCCCCACTCCCAGCCGCGAAGATCCCACGAGACGCACCCACATCCCGCGCGCGTGAACCGGTAGCGCGGCGTGGGACGCGGGCTGCGCCCCGGAGCCCCCCGCGGGGG
>BJHF01000134.1 GCA_014191855.1 Deltaproteobacteria bacterium | reverse complement strand
GCTTGGAAAGCTCCACGATCGCGTGATCGACGCGACGGGCGGGCGGGTGCGCGCCTTTGTGCTCGACGGGGGGCGCGTCGTGGTGCCGGGGCCGCGATGCGCGGTCGGGCTGGACAGCGTGATCGTCGATGACGAGTCGGTGATCGTGAAGTTGACGGACGCGGAGGACTCGCCGGGGTGGTGGAGCGCGGTCGAAGCGCAGATCGGCTGAGGTACCGGCTTGCGCCCTCGCCAGACGGCGTTACCCGCCGGCCATCGCGGAGCACCTGATGTCGCGGATGAATGTGGGTTCGCTGGTCCTGCTCTTCGCCTGCACGGACTACGATCTCAACCAACAGGAGAAGCCGGGACCGGGCGCGGACGCCGATACGGGCGAGTTCGTGCCCGCAGAGGATACTTCGGTTGACACTGCCGATACCGGAGATTCCGGCCTCGTGATCGACGAAGACACCGGCGAGCCCGATCCCGAGGTCGCGACAGAGTCGGTGTACATCAACTCCGGGAGCACGCTCTACGGGTACGACCCGACGACCAACACCGCCACGACCATCGGCGTGTTCAAGGATGGGGGCGTCACGGTGTCGGACATGACCGACATCGCGATCGATCTGAGCGGCCACATGTACGGCATCGCGTATACCGAGGTGTACCAGATCAACCCGACGACCGCCGTCGTCACTGACCTGGGCGCGATCCGCGACAACTGCAACGCGCTCACCTTCGTGAGCGATGGCACCCTCGTCGCCGCGTGCGACAGCGGCGTCATCACCATCGACACGACCACGCTCAAGTCGAACAAGCTCGGCGGCACCGCCTACACCAGCTCGGGGGACATCATCGGCTTGCCGGACGGCATGTTGTACTGGTCGGTCCAGGGCGGTGCGAGCGACGATCTGGTGCAGGTGAACCCCACGAACGGGCAGTCCACGCTCCTCGGGAGCATCGGGACGAGCGGGGTGTACGCGCTTGGCTACGCGAACGGTGCCCTCTACGGATTCACGAGCGCGAACAAGGTGATCGTCATCGACTCCACGACCGGCCGCACCACCTCCACCGACAAGCTGAGCGGGACGTGGTGGGGGGCGACGACGAATCCCGTCCTCTGGTAAGAGGGCGGGATTCGTCGGAGCCGCGGAGTAAACGGCGCGAGCGCTGCGAGCGCACCGGCCGACAAGGCCGGTAGTTTACGGAGCCCGCCCCCGGAGGCTCGCGCAAAGCGAGCCGTGAGGCGCCGCGGAGTAGCGAGGTCGCCGTTGTGCTCGCGTTGGCCGAAGGCCGGGAGCGGGCACCAAGGCGGTCGACCCGAGCGGTAGGGGTCAGGACGTTGCCATTGCATTTCAACGCGAGTGTGTTTGGTGCTTGTCGTGAGAGAGAATGACACGGAGTCAGGGAGACACGGAGGGAGGAGGTAGGTTCTATGGGCGATCCCATAGGCCTTGTCCCGGGGCCAGGGGGCGTTGGGGAGGATCGCGGCGCGGTCGGCGAGGACTTCGCAGCCCCCATCCGCCCCGCGGGCACCTTCCCCGGCGGGGGGCCGGGCGGAAGGACGGGGCCGTGGCAACGGCGGGGAGCGAGGCGCCTGCCGGGCCGTCGCGATTCTCGCATCACGCGGGGCGGGCGGCCCCCCCGTGGGGCAATGAGAACGTTTTTAGAGGAATATTCTAAAACCGGGGAGGGCGAGGGGCTCGCCTGGGCCGATGTGAGAACTTCGGCTCCGATCTCTGTCATAACGCAGGGGGCGCCTCTAATATCGGGCGGGGCGAGTCTCACAACTTCGGGGGCGAGGTGGCCCGCGGGCGCTGCGAGTATGTGTCGCGACACGTGGGTGCCGCGCTCTCTTTGCGCCAGGGGTGAGCCGCCACCCCCGGACCAACGAGAGCGCGGATGGCGGCGGGCGGGCTTGGGGGGCGCCGGGGGCCGGCCCGCCAACGAGAGAACCTGGTGAATTCGCGAGGTGCGCGCGCGTCGTGAGGCGGGAAGGGCTCCACGTCGTCGTAAGCGCTCTCCTTGCCTGGGGGGTGACGCGGCACCCACCGCGCAAGGAGAGTTTGCGGTCGGGCGGATGCGTGGCGCGGTGGTAAACCCCATCCGCCCGTCGGGCACCCTCCGCCGGCGGGGATGGGGCGCGCTTACGCGGACCACGTCGCCGCCTCCGGCGCCACGATGATCTACCTGACGGGCATGAACACCACCTACTCCGGCTCGAATTCGGCCGCGGAGGTCGCGCGGACGGATGAGAACTCGGATTCGGAGGGCACGTGCGCCCACGAGTCGTGCTCCCTGGCGGCGAACGCCTGGGAGTGGACGAACGACGGGTACGACCATGGGGCCGGCGGCTCCGCAAAAGGGAGCGCGGACGTCGATCCCGCCGGGCCGCTCTCCGATTCGGGGGACACGAAGGCTCGCACCGTGTGATTCGGGGTGCCGGTTGGTCCTGCTTCGCGTCGAGCGAGACGATTGCCTGTCGCGGCTACCAAGCCCCGAACAGCGCCGGCAACCACTTCGGTTTCCGCCTCGCGAGGTCGATGGCGCCCTGAATCACGATGCCCCCTTTCCTACCACCACGGTAGAACCTTGAAATATTGAAATCTGACCGTCGGGACATCCCCCGATTCTGAGTGCGCGGCGGGTCTGGCGGAAGGGTTCGACAGCGGCGCGGACGGGCTCGGGGTGGATCTTGGGCGAGGCCATTACCACGTCGAGTCGTGCTCGTTGGCCGCGCGGCGAAGTCGAGTCGGGCTGTTCAGCCATTTCTGAGGGCGGGCGGGCGCTGGCGGCGGTTGCGTCCGCGCCGTCGCGGCAGCCGGCGCCGGAGCCGACGGACAAACGCCGGCTTTGCTGAGGTGCGGCGGGGTGGCCGGCACGTAAGTGCCAAACAGGTGGACTCGACTTTAGGGGGCGGCCATCCAGGGGGACTCGACTTCACGACCGCAACCGCGATGCGTCGCGACCGCGTTGGCCCCGGGACCGGGCCTGCGCATCGCCCCGAACCCTCGCGCCGGAGGCGCCCTCCCCGTAGACCGCAGCCCGTAGCCCTGAGCCCGCTCCCTCGACTACCCCCGGTTCAACCCCTGGATCACCAGGTTCGTCACCGACACCACGTCGATCCCCGGCAGCGCGTCGTGCTCGGCCTGCGACCAATCCAGCATACGGATGATGATCTGGATGGCGGCGCAGTGCCCCTTCGTTTCGCCGCGCATCGCCAGGGCAAACGCAACGTTTCGCGCGTCGTTGTCGGTGCAGATCGCGAAGTCCAGGTGGGCATCGGGGCCGAGGGAATTGGTGAGGCGCTTCCAGAGGTCCCGGTCGAGCATGTCCTTGTCTTCGAGGTGAACCTGGCTCGGGCGGGCCGCCTTGAACGCGGCGAGGCCGGGGCTCGGCTTCAACCCTCCGGATTTCTCCTCCAGCCGCGGATCGACGACCCACAGGTGCAGGTCGGTGCGGTGCCCGTGCACCGCCAGGACCTCCTCCACCACGGCGCTGCCGAACTTCCCGTAGCCGGCGACGACGAGGCAGGTTGCCCCAGCCGTCTTCAGGATCCTGGGCGCGTGGACCAGGTCGTACGCGGCCAGCCCGAAGGCGTCGAACAGCACGTCGGTGCCCTGGAACTGCTCCGCGACCAGCGGGTAGAGGCGGGCGCGCAGCTCATCGTCGGCCACCAGGGCGTGGGCGCGGAGCCGCGCAATGCCCGCGCCGCGATGGGTGAGCCGGGAGGCGCGGAGCAAACAGGAGAAGTTCGCGATGTCGTCGCCGCTCACCGCGAAGAGCTGCGCGGCGCGCTCCACGCGGGCGCGCACCAGCGTGTGCGCCTGGCGGATATCGCCTTCCACCACGGTAATCCCCAGACTGCGGAGCCCCTCGAGGTTGGGGTTGTCGCCGTCGATCTCCACGACCACCACCTTCCGCCCCCGACGCACGTGATGCCGCGCCAGCGCGCTCCCCAGGCCGCCCGCGCCTACGACGATGACGTGGTTTCGCCACCACGGGCGCACCGCCCCATGGCGGCTCACGCGGTGCACCACTTCGAGCACGGCGCCAGCCACGATTGCGGGCGCGAGGAACCGGTCGATCCAGAGCAGCGTGACCACCCAGCCGGGGGCACGGTCCACCCGCGCATCCACGCTCGCGTCGGCGCTGTCGATGAACAACCGGAGCGTTTCGTACGCCGCGCTCACGGGGCTGAGGCCCGCCGTAACGTGGATGGCGACCCCGGAAGCGACGACGAAGCCCAGGAGCGCGGCCCCCACCGGATGACTGCGTATGAGGCCAACAAGCTCGTTCGCGGCGCCGGTCGCGAGCATCCTCAGGTCGCGGACGACGTTCATCGTCGCCAACGTACCCCGAAAGTGAAGCCACGCGGGGAGGCGGCTGGTTAGGCTGCCCCGCCATCCAGGGAGCCCCCCATGCGCCGCACGCCCTTCCACGAATTCCACCGGGATGCCGGCGCCAAGCTGATCGACTTTGGCGGCTGGGAGATGCCCGTTCAATACCAGGGGATCCTCGCGGAACACGCCGCCTGCCGCAACGCGGTGGGTTGCTTCGACGTTTCGCACATGGGTGAGGTGCGCTTCCGCGGCCCTCAGGCGCTCGCCGCGGTGAACCACCTCGTCACGAACGACATCTCAAAAGCGGCCTTGTCCCAGGCGATGTACACGGCCATGTGCAACGAGGGCGGCGGAATCGTCGACGATCTGATCGTCTACCGGGTGGCCGAGGAAGACATCCTGATCTGCGTGAACGCGGCCAACCGCGAGAAGGATTACGCCTGGATGAAGGCGCACAACCCCTTCGGTGCGGAGATCACCAATGAGTCCGACCAGTGGGGGCAGCTCGCCATCCAGGGGCGCCACGCGATCGCGATCGGCGAAGCGCTCTTGGGCCGTTCGTTGGCCGACGTCAAGAACTACTGGTTCACCAGCGGCGTATTCGCGGGCGTTGAAGGCTGTATTCTGGCGCGCACGGGCTACACCGGCGAGGATGGCTTCGAGGTGTTCCTCCCGGCCGGGGCGGCGGACATCGTGTGGAACGCGATCCACGCCGAAGGTGCGAAGTACGGGCTGGCCGACATCGGCCTCGGCGCCCGGGACACACTTCGGCTTGAGATGAAGTATTGCCTCTATGGCAACGACATCAACGATGAAACCACGCCGCTCGAGGCCGGTCTCGGCTGGGTTACCAAGCTCGACAAAGGCGAGTTCATCGGGCGGGATCCCCTGGTGAAGCAGCGCGATGCGGGCGTTCCCCGCCGCCTCGTGGGCCTCGAGGTGGCCGACCGGATCGCTCGCCAGCACTGCGCCGTGCTGCACAACGGCGAGGTGGTCGGCGAGGTGACAAGCGGCACGCGTTCTCCTTCCCTCGGCAAAAACTTCGCGATTGCGTACGTGCCCGCGGCCCTCTCCAAGGCCGGCACGCCGCTCGTGGTCGACATCCGCGGCAAAGAAGCCGCCGCTGTCGTCGTCAAGACTCCCTTCTACACCCGTCCCTACTGACTCTCGGAGCGTCTCATGGCCTACCCCAGCGATCGGAAGTATTCGGCGGATCACGAGTGGATCGTGGTCAGCGGCAACGTCGGCACCGTCGGCATCACCCATCACGCACAGGATGCGTTGGGCGAGATCGTGCACGTGGAGCTGCCGTCGGTGGGCAAGGCGTTCAAGAAGGGGGACAGCGTGGCCGAGGTGGAGTCGGTCAAGGCCGTTTCGGGAGTCTACACCCCGGTGAGCGGCAAGATCGTAGCCGTGAACGACGGGTTGGACGGGAACGAGGGTTCCGTGAACTCCGACCCGCACGCGAGCGGCTGGTTGTTCAAGGTGGAGCTGAGCAATCCGGGTGAGCTCGATGCGCTCATGGACAGCGCGGCGTACACCGCCCACGCGGGCGACGACTTCTAAGCTCCGGTTTCTGGCGGCTTGCGTCGAGCGCTCTCCGCCCGCACCAGGGCGTCCCGCAGCGCGTTCAGGGTGAACGGCTTGTGCAGTCCCGCTGCAAAGCCGAACGCTGCGGGGTTCGCCAGCACCGGGTCGTGTCCGTAGCCGCTGCACACCACGGCGATCACGTCGGGATCGAGGTCGTGGAGGTGGTTCACCGCCTCGCGGCCGCCCATTCGCGCGGGAACGGTGAGGTCGAGCAGGACCATCCAGAACCGTTCGCCGCGGTCGAGCGCCTCACGGTAGAGACGGATCGCCGTTTCCCCGTCGGGAGCGCCCGTAGCCTCGAAGCCGAGACCCGCGAGCATCGCGGCGCCGACTTCGCGCAGGTCCGGATCGTCGTCCATGAACAACACGCGCCCGCCGGTGGGGAGCGGCGGGAGCGAATAGTCGGCCTCTGCCAAGGGTTCTGGCGCAGCGGGGAGCCAAACGCGGAACGTGGATCCCAAGCCCAACTTGGAGTTGGCCTCCATGAGTCCGCCGTGTCGGCGCACGATGTTGAAACACACAGCGAGGCCGAGCCCGGATCCCTTCGGCCGCGTGGTGAAGAACGGATCGAAGACGCGTGGCAAGTGCTCGGGAGCGATCCCGACGCCAAGATCCTCAACCTCAAACCATACATATTGCCCAGTCGGCAGCGCCGGGGGTGGCGTGGATGAGCTTCCGGCGCGCAGGCGCACGGTGCCCCCGGAGGGCATCGCCTGGGTGGCATTGAGCACGAGGTTCTGAACCACCTGCCCGAGCTGCCCCCGATCGATGTGGACCGGAGCGAGGTCCTCGGGGAATTCGAATGCGTACCCGCAGTTCGACCCGTGGGCGACGATTCGCGTGGCCTCTTCACACACGACCGAAAGCGACGTCGTTTCGCGGACCGGCTCGCCGCCCTTCGTGAAGGTGAGCAGTTGCACCGTGAGCAATCGCGCACGATCGACCGCATTTTCCGCCCGGGCGAGTCGATCCTGTGCCGGTGAGTCCGCGGGGATGAGCACGCGCGCGAGGCTCACGTAGCCGAGCACGCCGGCGAGCAGGTTGTTGAAGTCGTGGGCGATGCCGGCCGCGAGCTGTTGCACCGTTTCCAGCCGCTGCGCCCGCACCAGCTCGTCTTCGACGCGCCGGGCCTCGGTGACGTCCTGGATGACGAGCACCACGCCGCGCCCCGTCGCCAAGGAGGTGGGGGCCCCCCGCAGGCGCACGACGATGTCGCCGCCGGGCCGCTCCAGCACGATCGAGTCTCCCAGGGTGGTGGCGGTGCCCGCGGCGAGGATCGTCGCAACGGGATCGGCGAGGGGACCCCGGCCGCCCTCGTGGACAAAGCGCAGCAGATCCCTGAGGGCGCGCCCGCGAACCTCGGCGGTGCTCGCACCGACCAGGAGCTCGGCGTTGGGGTTGAGCAACTGCACGTGCCCTTCGCCGTCGGTCGTGATCACCGCCTCGGAGAGCGATCGGAACGTCGCCGAAAGCACCTCACTTTCCGCGCGTTCGCCGTCTCGTGCGCGAGTGATCAGCCCCAGCAGCTCGTCGACCTTGGCCTCGAGCTGACCGATCTCGTCGTCGGCCTGAGCCCCGTCGTGTTCGAGGCGAAGCTGGTCGTACGTGAGCGCCGACATCCGCCGCCCAAGCGAAGTGAGCGGTTGGATGGTGACGCGCTGGAGTAGCACGGATGCGCCGAGGATCAGCGCGAGCACCAAACCGGCGAACCAACTGAATTCTTCGATTATCTCCTGGGCGCCGGTGTCGATCGCCGCGCGGATCCCCGCGGCCTTGGCTGCGATCGACGCCTCTGAAACCACGAAGACCAGCCCCCAACCTGGCGTTCGGAGCGGCGCGTGCACCACGATGCGCAGTTCGTCGTGGAGGGTCACCGTGTCGAGGCCAGGCTCCCGCTCCGCGGCCGCGGCGGCGATGCGCTGAATCGCCTCATCGGGAGCGGCCAACAGCACGGTGTCGGTGAGTGCGGCCTCTCGCTCAGCGTTCCAGCTTTGCAGCTTCGCAGGCTTCATCGCCTCGATCAAGGCTTGCCGGTAGGTGTCGGTCCACGCCAGATCCGCCGCACCCTCGGCGCTGGTGGCGATCACCTGGCCCCGTGGGCCGACAAGCAGCGGGTAGCCCGCGCCGCCGAGGTCGAACTTCAGGACTTCCGAGGTGATCTTTGAGAGCAGCAGGTCCGCGCCGGCCGTGCCCTGGAACGTGGACTCTACGTACAGGGGGGACACCACCGACGTCATCCGCACGCCCTTGAAGCGGTCGATGTACGGGTCTGTCCATCGCGGGGTTCGCTCCGGATCGTGCTCCGGATCGGCGATGAACACGTAGTCCTCGGCCTGCTCGTCGAGGTCGAGCACATCGGGATTGTCGGCGATGGTCTGATCGTAGTCGTAGGGGGGCCACACGTTGTCCACGCCTGCAGTGGTGACCACCCAAGCGAGATCCACCGTGTCCGGATGGCGTTGGCCGATCTCCGCGAGCAGCGGGCCGATGTCGGCGGTGCGGTGGAGCTGGGCGACGAGCTCGGCCCGCCGCGTGGGCTCACTCGCCAGGCGCTGGATGACCCAGCGGGGGATCCACGGACTCTGCGGGCCGCGGTGGAGATACTCGGCGTAGGCACCGTACTTCGGATCGACGAAGCCGTACGCGGGGAGGCCTGCCGTGTTCCGATCCGCGTAGAGGTTCTCGTTCGCGCGCTGCACCCGCGTAACCGGCGTGGGGTCGGCCGCCTCGAAGCGGCCGCGGAGCATCTCTACCTCCGTTTGAAGCTGGAACAACTGGCCGTCGATCTCGTTGGCGTGCCGGATGCAGAGCTGCTGCAGGCGATCCTGCTCGGCGGCGAGAGCCACGCGCCCGGCCTCAGCGCTGGCGCGCGACTCCGTGCTCAGAAGCGCGGCTCGGCCGATGAGCCCCATGGCTACGGCCGGCAGAACGAACGTGCCCACCAGCAAGAGAGCGAACTTTTGGGAGAGGCGCAAGTGCGAGTTCCTTCCGACGACGACTAACGGGTTTCATCCCGTTCGACCTGCACGAGACGGTCTCCCGGGCGCACGTTCTGCCCGATTGTTGCGCGCAGCCCTACGACCCGCCCTTCGTACGGCGCGCGCAGGGTGATCTCCGTCTTCATCGCGACCAGCACCACCAGCGCCTGGCCAGTGGCGACGCGCTCCCCCTCGACCACGAGCACGCGCCCGACGGTCGCGGGCATCGGCGGGGAGAGCGTCCCGGTGCTTGCTCCGGCCCCCCTGGCAAGTTCGCGCGTCACGCTCAGGGCTTCGCCGCGCGCTCCTGCCCGGGCTCCGTTCACCCACACCGTGAAGGTGCCCGATGCACCGACGACGCGCACCAGACCGTTACCCAGGTCGGTGCAGGCGAATTCGAGCTCCCGGCCGTCGCGAAAAACGCGCATCCCGCCGGGCACCGCCTCCGCACGGAGGAGCTCCCCGCCGATGCGAAGCTTCACCGCCAGCTCCCGAGCGACTGCCAGGGCGTGGCGGTGGCCATGGCTGCGCAGGAGGGCGTGCCTGCCCCCCCCGCGTTCGCGAAGGCCCACCCGGCGGCGATCGCTTCCACCGCATCGGGGTTGGGCTGGAGCCCCGCCGCGAAGGGTTCCAACCATCGGGTGTGTATGGTTCCCGCCGCGAATTCGCCGGAGGCGAGCACCCGGGCGAGCAGGGGGGCCGTGGTCGGAACCCCGGCGATGTCCAACTCGGACAACGCACGGGAGAGGCGGGCGATCGCCGCGTTTCGGTCCTCTGCGTGCACGAGCACCTTGCACAGCAGCGAATCGTAGGCGTCCGGCACGGGATCTCCCTCCTCAAACCCGGAGTCCACGCGCACTCCTGGGCCGGCTGGAAGGCGGAAACGCAGCAGTTGCCCGGGGGAGGGGAGGAACCCCCCCGCAACATCCTCCGCACAGATCCGCGCTTCGATGGCGTGACCCCGCGCGATCGGCGGCTCCGGCACCCGGGCACCTTCCGCGATGCGAAGCTGAGCGGCAACGAGGTCTATCCCCGTTACAAGCTCCGTTACGCCGTGCTCAACCTGGATGCGGGTGTTCATTTCGAGGAAGTAGAACGCCCCGGTGGGGGCGAGCAGGAATTCGACCGTTCCAGCGCCAACATAGCCGACGGACCGGGCGCCGCGAACGGCCGCCGCCTCCATCGCGGCCAGCGCGGCTGTGTCCAGCCCCGGCGCCGGGCTCTCCTCCAGGAGCTTCTGGCTGCGCCGCTGAACGGAGCACTCTCGCGCCCCCAGCGCGATCACTTGCCCAGATTGATCACCCAGCACCTGCACTTCGATGTGCCTCGCCGGCTCGATCAGCGACTCGGCGTACAGGCGGCCGTCTCCAAAAGCCGCCAGCGCCTCGCGTGCCGCGCCGGCCAACGCCTCCTCCAGGCCGCTCGCCTCGCGCACCACCCGCATTCCGCGGCCACCCCCGCCCGCGACCGCCTTCACCACGAGGGGGAACCCCATCGCCGTGAGCGTGGCGACGTCGGGCGACTCCGTGCCCGGCACCACCGGCACCCCGACCGCGGCCATGGCTCGGCGCGCGGCGGCCTTGTCGCCCATCGTCGCGATGGCGGCGGGGCTCGGGCCGACCCAGCAGAGCCCGGCGGCGAGTACGGCCCGCGCAAAGTCGGCGTTCTCGGACAAGAAACCGTAGCCGGGGTGCAGGTGGGTGGCCCCGGTTGCCGCGGCCGCTGCGAGCAGCCGTCCTGCGTTGAGGTAGCTCTCTGCGGGGGGTGTGGGCCCGAGGTGCACCGCTTCATCGGCCAGGCGAACGTGGAGCGCGTCGCGATCCGCGTCCGAGTAGACGGCCACGGTTGGCGCGCCCAGCTCCCGGGCGGCGCGGAGCACCCGCACCGCGATCTCGCCGCGATTCGCGACCAGCAGCTTCATCGGCTTCGCCGCCGGATCGCCGCTGCTCCGGCGATCAAGATCGACGTCGCGGCGGCCGTGGCGCCGGAGTCCGCGCCGTTACATCCGCACACGCCGGCCTCGGCCACGTCCACGCACTCGGTCTCTCCCTCCGTCCACGACCCATCCAGCTCCCGCGTCTTCGCCAACAAACACCACGTTTTCGGCGCGTTGGAGCGGCCCGTGCGGCTCACCCACGAGGCGGAGTCGGTGAGGCCCGGCGCGCCCACACGCGTGAACGTGGACAAGGTCACATCCCCCTCCGGGCCGTCGACCCACTGCGCGATCAGGTCGGCCCCCCCCGCGCCGGAGTAGGCGACATCGGCCCGTAATTCAAGCTGGGGCGGGTCCGTCGTCCAGGTTGCGGTGAACGACTCCACCGTGGGGACGACGCCCGCGCTCGAGTGCTCGGCCGTGCCCGTCGTGAACCCGACCGTCGCGGTGGAAACGAAGGTTGTGCTCGTGAACACGAACGCGGTGGAGTCCGCGAGGGTCTGCTCAAGCTGCAGCTCGCCAAGCCCATCGCTGACATCGAGGTTCCTCGTCGCGATCTCCTGGCCTCGCTCCGTCGCGAGCACCAGTTCGGCGTCGATCTCTCCGCAGGAGTTCTCCGTGAACACGAAGGCGGGCTGCACGTCGATCGGCACGTCGGTCGCCGCGGGCGTGGGCACCGAGAACACGGTTTGCCCGCCGCTGAAGCAGCTATTGCCGGAGTCGGCGATCGCGATCCCGAAGGCGAGCTGGGTCAACCAGAGCATTCGTGGAGTATATTCCGCGGGCATGATCGTGTTGTTGTTCGCAGGTTGCCCCGGGGAGCCGATCGAAACGGGGGACACCGCGCCCTCGATGAGCTGGCAGGTCGTGGGCGAGAAGCTCCCGGGCGCGCTCCTCTCGGTGTGGGGCACGTCCGTGGACGACGTGTTCGTGGTGGGGGCGGACGGGGGCGCCGGGCCCATGGCCTACCACCTCTCCGGCGGCGAATGGGCCCCGATGACCGGCTTCGACCCTGGCGATCTGTGGTGGGTGCACGGTGGGGCCGACGGGATCTGGGCGTGCGGCGCGAGCGGCCGGGTGTTCCATGGGGACGAGAACGGCGTGAACATCGAGGGTTTCGTCACCGACCCGGCGATTACGCTGTTCGGGGTGTGGGGGCCGGGAGATGGCACCGCGTGGACGGTGGGGGGAGACGTGTCCCAGTCGAGCGCGGCCGCGCAGATGTGGTATTACGACGGGTCGAGTTGGTCGAAGGTGGCGCTGCCCGCCGAGGCGGCGGAGCGGATCGCCATCTTCAAGGTGTGGGGGGCCTCGGCGAGCGACGTGTGGGCGGTCGGCGGCGCCGGCCTCTCGATGCACTACGACGGCTCCGCGTGGAGCGTCGTGGACACGCTCAACAGCAGCACCTTGCTCACGGTGAACGATGGTTTTGCCGTGGGGGGCACCAACGCGGGTACGATCCTGAAACTGGAGGGCGGCGGCACGGTGTGGACCGATGAGTCACCCGACTACGCCGTGCAGATCAACGGTGTTCGCGGCGGGGATTCACCGGTGGCCGTCGGGATGCAAGGGAGTGTGTGGCTCCGGGATGACGAGGGTTGGGCTGCCGCCCCCGGCGAGCGCCCGACCTATCAGGATCTTCACGGCGTCTGGCGCGATCCCGATGAGGCGATATGGGCGGTTGGCGGACACGTCTCCGCAGACCCTTTGATCTACGGCACGCTGGTGTATGCTGGCGGTGCCACGATTCCGACCTTGGAGAACTGATGCTGCTCTATGTGCTCCTCCTGCCGGGCTGCCCCGCCGGGGATGACACCGCCGATACCGCCGCCGTGGAGCGCTGCGACGAGTCCAGA
>BJHF01000133.1 GCA_014191855.1 Deltaproteobacteria bacterium | reverse complement strand
GACGGAAGCGCGTGCCCGTCACGACGACGCAGGCTTGGCGGTGGGACACGCCACACGGCGAGATCCCAGCGATCCTACCGGTAGAAACGCCTGGGATCGAATCGGGCGAAATCGGTGGGATGGGACAGCGGACGCGCCGTCGGTGGCGGAGGAGGCCGAGTCAGCATCCCGCGTCGCCGCCCGGGCAGTCAGGGTGGTTAGGTTGTGCGGTCGGAGGAACCCGACGGCGTGCGTGGGGCGGTGCGGCATGCCGTCGACGATGCCCCACAAGCTTGGCGGGACGCCGAGACCGGAGGTTGATCATGAGAGTTCTCCTGGTGGATGACGAAGAGGATCTGCGCAAGATCGGCAAGCTGAGCCTTGAGCGGGTAGGGCGGTTTGAGACCATCGTGGCGGCCGGCGGTCAGGAGGCGATCGACACCTTGCGGGGCGGATCCTTCGACGTGGTGCTGATGGATCTCATGATGCCGCAGATGGATGGACTCTCCGCGCTCGGGCTGATTCGGGCCGATGTGTCCCTTCGCGATACCCCGGTCATCTTCGTGACCGCCAAGGTGAATCGCACCGAAATCGAGCGATACCTCGCTGCAGGGGCCATCGGCGTGATCGAGAAGCCCTTCGACCCGATGACGCTGCCTCGGAAGGTGACCGAGATGCTCGCCCTCCACCAAGAGCGCAAAGCCGCCGCGGAATAGAGTCTCCCATGGCTTGGCTCGTCTACGCCCTCCACGCCCTGTTCTGGGCCCCGTTCATGGTGCGGGGCCAGCTCGACAAACAAGCCGGCCTCCAGCAAACGGGGCCGGCGGCCCACCGAAACTCGGCCGCAACCGCCCTGGTTTGGCTGCACACGGCCGCCCTCGGCGTCACCTACGTCGGGATCGGCTGGGGCTTGTTCAACGCGGCCGTGTGGGACTGGCCGCTGGCTGCGCGCCTGCTCGGCGTACCGATCATCCTCGCGACAACCTGGATGATCATCCGGGTGATGATGGTGTTCCGCTCCTGGCGGCTGCGGGCGGAGCTCACCGCGGAGCACCAGCTCTGCACCGAAGGCCCGTTCCGCCTGATCCGGCACCCGATCTACACGGCGCTCGTGCTGCTCTCGATCGGCAGCTTCTTCCTGGTTCCGAACGCGCTCACCGCGCTCGGGATCGTGACGAACTTCCTGGCCGGGGATCTTCGCGCCCGCGCCGAGGAGCGCCTGCTGATCGAGGCGTTCGGCGAACGCTATCGCACCTACATGGCGCGCACAAAGCGGTGGATTCCCGGCGTGTTTTGAGGGCGGGCCCGGCGACCGCGCCACACCGCCTGAGCCCGTCACCGCACCGCTCCTCACCGCGCTCCTCACCGCACATCGCCGTCGCAGCCAGCCTCCGCGAGGTTCTCGGGGGCTTCGGGGCACTTCTCCCGCTGCCGGACGTTGTCCCGGCCGCTGCTGTGGCGGGTGACGGCTCAGCCCGACGGCGCCGAGCGGCGCTGCGACGCGAGCGCGGCGTCGGGCTGGGCCGGCAGGACCCAGCATCAACTCGCTTCTTCTCCGGCTGTTGCCTCGGTTCCGCTCATCGACCCCAAGAGCCCCGCGCCGACGGCGCCGCGTCTTGCACGGCGATCTCACCCTCCGGTCCGTTCAGTCGTCGTCACGCTCGTGCTCGTCGCCTTCCTCCCCATGCCGCCGCTCCCGCCGCTCCCCACGGCGCTCCTCGCGCATCGCCTTGAGCTGCGCCCACTGCTCGGTCGTGAGCACCTTCCGCAGGGACAACATCAGCTTCAGCTCGTTGCGCTTCACCTCGGTTTCGGCGCTGGCCGCGGCCTCAAAGGACTTGAGCACCGCCTTCTCGTCGTAGTCGGTGGTGGCCAGCATGCCGCGCTGCAGCTCCAGGCGCGTGCGCTCGGCCTTGGCCTTCAGGTCGATGCCCGCCAGCTTGTTCTCGTAGTAGAGCGTCTCCACCTTGGTGCGCTGCTCGGCGGTGAGGCCAAGGCGCTCCGCGATCTCGGGGAAGTGCTTCATCAGGTTGTCGCCCTCGTCGCCACCGCCGCGCTGCTCCATGTCCGGCGGCGAAGGCGGCATCGGCGGGGCAGGGGGGGCGGCGAGCGCGGTGTGCGCGGCGAACAGGATCAAAGAAAGCATCAGAGTTCTCCTTCGGTGGAACGTGGGTTGAGGGGGTTGTACAAGGGCTCTTCGGCGAAGGGATCGAGGAGATCCACGAGGTCGGCGCCGGGTAGGTTGGAGGGCTCGGCCTCCAGGGCATCGAGGCCGCTCACGAGCGCGAGCAGGCCGGCGTCGGCGCCGTTGAGGGGTTGGGCGCCGTCCTCCGCCTGGTCCACTGTGGCGACGAGCGGCGTCGCCGGTGGCGAAGCGGCGACAGGGAGAAACGAGGCGCCGAGGGCCGCGAGCAGCCCCGCGGCGAGGAGCACCACGCCCGCGGCACGAACCCGCGCGGCGCGGTGTCGCGACGACAGTTGCGCTGGCATGGGCACCCCGGGCGCGGAAGCAACGGGCGACGGAACATCACTTCGAACCGCCCCAATAAGGCGAGCGCACGAGGTGCAGACGACGGCGTGCTCCGCCTCGATCGGCGAGAGCGGCCGACCCTCGATGAGCGAGGCGCTAACGGCATCACAGAGCATGGGGGCCTCCGAGCTCGGCGCGCGCCCGCTGGAGCGCACGTGCGAGGTGGGTCTTGATGGTTTCGGGCGCAACGCCGAGCGCCTCCGCGATCTCGGGGAGGGTCCAGCCCTCGTCGAAGCGCAGGGTGAACGCGATGCGTTGCTGGGGAGGGAAGGCGGCGACGAGCGTGCGGACCCGCGCGGCGTCGAGCTGTTCGTCGGTGCGGAGCGGGGCATCCGCGAAGTCGGGGACGCGATCCCCGAACGGCAACCAACGGCGTACGCCGCGCCACTTGAGCGTACGCAAACACTCCCGCACGAGGATCACCCGGAGCCAGGCGCCGGCCGGCGCGTCCTCTTGGCGGTCCCGACGCTTACTCCACGCGCGCAGCCAGGCTTCTTGCAGCGCATCGCTCGCGTCGGCGTGGTTCCCGAGGAGACGGTACGCCAGGGTGAAGCCGCGTTCCGCGCCGGCCACCATCGCCTCGTGCAGCGCCGCATCGAGCGCGCTGACTCCGTTGGGGAGCGGCGTGGCGGGGAGCGGCGTAGCCATGTCCATCGCACTGTATGACCGCGCCGGCGGTCCCGGCGGGGGACAGGAATTATGCGATCACGCCAAGATCGCGCCCCACTTCCGTAAACGCCTGAACGGCCTGGTCGATCTGCGCGGAAGTGTGCGCCGCGCTGATCTGCACCCGGATGCGCGCTTGTCCACGGGGAACCACGGGAAAGCTGAACCCGATCACGTAGATGCCCTTCTGGAGCATCCGGTCCGCCATCTCGGTGGCGAGGCGCGCATCCCCGAGCATGAGCGGGCAGATCGGGTGCACGCCGGGACGGATCTTGAACCCGGCGGCCGCCATGGCTCCGCGAAACTGCTGCGTGTTCGCCTCCAACCGGTCCCTGCGCTCGGTGCTCTCGCTGAGCATCTCGAACACCTTGATCGCGGCGCCCACAATCGGCGGGGCAACCGTGTTGCTGAACAGATAGGGCCGGCTGCGCTGCCGCAGCATGTCGATGATCTCCTTCCGACCAGAGGTAAATCCACCCTGGCTGCCACCGAGCGCCTTGCCGAGCGTGCTCGTCACCACGTCCACGCGACCCATGACGCCGCAGTGTTCGATGCTGCCGCGGCCGGTTTTGCCCACGAAGCCGGAGGCGTGGCTGTCGTCCACCATCACCAGGGCGCCGTGCTTCTCGGCCACGTCGCAGATCTCGGCGAGCGGGGCGATGTCGCCGTCCATGGAGAACACGCCATCGGTCGCGACGAGTTTGACACGGGCACCCGCGCATTCGGTCAGCTTCGCGTCGAGATCGGCGAGATCGAGATGCTTGTACCGGAGGCGCTCCGCCTTCGCGAGGCGGATGCCGTCGATGATGCTGGCGTGGTTGAGCTCATCGGAGATGATCGCATCGCCCTCGCCGCAGATCGTCTCGAACAAGCCGCCGTTTGCGTCGAAGCAGGAGCTGTAGAGGATGGTGTCGTCCATCGCGAGGAAGCGCGACACGCTGGCCTCCAGCTCCTTGTGGATGTCCTGCGTGCCGCAGATGAAGCGAACGCTCGCCATCCCGAGGCCATGGCTATCCAACGCGGCTTTCGCGGCCTCGATCAGCGCCGGATGGTCGGCCAGCCCAAGGTAGTTGTTGGCACAGAAGTTCAGCACCTCCTGTCCCGACGCCACCCGGATGGTGCTGCCCTGCGGCGAAACGATGACCCGCTCGTTCTTCCAGGTTCCAGCCTCACGAATCGCCGCGAGGTCGGTGGTGAGCTTGGCGTGGGCGGCGGTGAACATGGGGGCTCCGTAGAGAGGCGCGGGAGCTAACCGGTTGGGCGAGGCCGTAGCTTGCCCCACTTGGGGCCAGGTAGCCGGGTTGCGGCGCGGCTCGCCGGGCCTCGTGGCGCTACTCCGGGGCCTGCCCTGGCACCTGCACGTCGCTCGTGAAGCCGACAACCTGCCCGAGCGGCAGCTCCCCCTGCCACACCACTTCGCGATCGGCGTCCAGCTCGGTGAGCATACCGAGGGAGCCCCAGGAGACGAGCAGGTGCTCATCCGGCAGCGCGTTGCTGTCGCCCAGGATGAACGAGAAGTACTCGCCGTTGAGCGCGATGGACTCCACCAGCGCGGCGCTCCCCGCAGCCTCGTCGATCTGGTACTCCAGAACCCGCGAATGGGGCGGCGTTTCTTCGGTGGCGCGGTTGTTGAACAGCCGGAGCCCTCCCGCTACCGGCTCGGGCGAGTGCGCCACGTTGAACGTTTCGCCCGCCGGGATGCTCAGGGTGCCGTCCTCGCCACCGAGAATCCAGTCGGTCGTGCCCGTGGCGGCGTCCACCTGCGTCACCGACCCCAGCTCGTACATCGAAACGAGGTACTTCCCGACCTCTGGCTCGTAGGCCAGGCCGTTGCAGTGGGTCCAGTCGAGGCCGAAGGGGTAGAAGTGGGTGTCGGCCGCCGGCGTGGCCCGCATCGTGAAGGCATCCCACGAGCTCCACACGGTGCGGACGTCGGTTTCGGGGTCACCGCCCGCCGGGATCTCGCCGATGGCATCGCCGACCACGGTGAACGTTTCCCCGGCGATCTCCGCCTCCCGCACGTCGATCATGCAGAAGCCGTAGCTCCCGTCGGGCAGCACCACAAAGTCGTGGTGTCCGTTCGGGGTGCGCGTGGTCGAGATGACTTCGCCGTTCCAGGCGCGGAACGTCACGTTGGCGATGTCTTCGATCAGCTTGGGATCCGTCGTCTGGTAGATCACGCCCCGACCGTCCGGGCTCGGATACACGTCGGTGAACGGGCCTTCCTCGCCAGAAGCGACCCACCAGACGGGGAAACCCTCGTGGTCATAGGCCACGGCGTAGCCCTCCACACCATCGAGCGTAGAGGTGAGCACGAGGCCGCCCGTGGTGTCTCCCACGTTCGAGACGGACAATTCGGGGAGGTCAACGGGGGCGCTGCCGGCCTCGACGGTGGCGTCTGTCGAGGTTGCGCCCTCATCCGTCGCGACGCGCCAGTGCACCTTCGCGTTGGGGTGCAGCCCCACGAGCACGCCGGCCCCTTCGCGGCCGGCGCCGAGCCGTACGCGCTGGCCGTACGTGTCGTCGCTCCCCCATTCGGCGTAGATCGCCGCTCCTTCCGCAGCGCCGCTCCAGGTGATCTCGAGCACGGTCGGCATCGCCGCCGCCAGGCTGCCCGTCGCCTCAAGCGCGCCCGGCTCCGACGCGGTTTCGCAGCCGACCAGGCACACCCCAAGCAAACAGGCGATCCGAGACATGGCGAGGAGATACCCGCTGTGAGGGCCGGGTGCTACATGCGAGTGTCGAGGAGTTGACTTGCGCATGCTGATCCACGTTTCCATCGGGTGGATGTTGATCTTCGCTGCCGCCGGCTGCTCCCAGCCCGTAGCCAGCCGCACGGCGCCGCCCCCCCCGCCGGCGCCCGAATCGATGAAAACGGTTGAGGCACCAGCCGAAGTCGCCGCAGCTCCTGCGGCTCCGACGACCGGGAACAGCTTCGTGGTCGGGGGCCCCGCCGGCACGATCACCAACCTCCTCGGCATCAACCAGGGTCCAGCCCCGGTAGGGAGGGGCACGGCCGACCTCACGACGCTCTACCAGGAGCGGGGCATCACCACGATCCGCACGCACGACTACAAGGGCGCCTTCGACCTGACAGATGACAACTTCAAGGCCACGGACTCGGTGCTCGCCCACATCGGCGCCGGCGGGTTCAGCCCCTATCTGCGGCTCGGCAACTCGTACGGCGCGGGCGCAACGATGGCGAGCAAAGAGGAGCTGTCAAAGGGGATGTTGGACATGCTCACCCACGTACAGGCCGGCACCGACAAGGCGCGGCCGGTGCAGTACGTGGAGCTCTGGAACGAGCCCGACAACAAGGAATTCTGGACGCAGGGAGAAGATGCCTACATCGCCATGTATATCGAAGCGGCGAAGGCGATCCGGGCCAAGCACCCCAAGGTGAAGATCGGCGGACCGGCGCTCACCCCCGCAGGCGCCCTCACCGACCGAGGCCGTGGATTCGTGGAGCGCTTTCTGGCGGCGGTCAAGGCGGCCGGCGCGCCGCTGGACTTCATCACGTGGCACATGTATTCGAACGATCCGGCGGTGTACGCCGCGGCGGCGAAGACCTACCGGGACGCTAGCGAGAAGGCCGGGTTCGGGGATCTGGAACAGCACGTGACCGAGTGGAACACGGCGTTCAAGGCAGAGGGCGGCACACCGGACGGCGGGCCGAGGCCCGGCGGCAAGGGCGGCGAGGCTGGCAAGCGAGGCGACGGGCAAGGGAAGCGCGGCGACGGCGAGGGGCGCCGTGGCGATGGCCAGGGCAAGCGGGGCGGAGGCCCGGGGGCTGGAGGCGGAGCCGATGCCGAGCTCCCGGCCGACGTAGCCGCGCGGCTGGCCGACAAACATGACACCCAGGTGCGCATCGGCGCTCGAGCCTCGGCGCTCACCACCGCGGAGTGGATCGCGATGCAAGTAAGCGGCGTCGATCAGGCCTACTTCTACCGCGGCCCCGACCCGGCACCCTACCCCTCCTCGTTCTACGGGATGTTCTACAACGACGGGCGGCCCAAGCCGGCCGGCCTGGCCGCGCTCTTGTGGAAGCGAATGGTGGATCACCCCACCCGCATCTCACTCTCTGGCCCAGCCACGGGGCCGATCTGGGCGTTGGCCGGTCGTTCTCCCTCGGGCGAAACGACTGTGCTCCTCGCCAACGCGACGGCTGAACCGGTGGTCTGGGACATGCCGTGCCCGGTCGGCTCGGTGTTGCCGGTTCAGACGACCCGGCTCCGCGCACCTGCCGAGGCCCTGGAGGTGGGCACGCAGCCGGACTGCTCCGGCACGCTCGACGCCTGGGAGGTTCGCTCCCTGTCGTGGATCGGCGGCGCCTGATCGGCGAGGGCCGCGCTTGGGCGCCGAACGCCGCGATGGCGGTGCCTCCGGGCCGGTGGTAAGCTCGCGGCCGGTCCAAATGCTCCTGATCCCGCTGTTGTTCGCTTCCCCACACGCCCGCGCGGCCGACGAGTTCGAGGGGTTCCGCTTCTACTTTGGCGATATTCACGAGCACACCGGCGCCTCGGGTGATGGCGGCAGCAACGACATCGGCACCTGCGTGCGGGAGTCTGATGGCGGCGCCGGCGATTGCGGCTCGTACGTGGACGTGGGCACCAAGGCCCGCGACAATGGGCTCGACTTCTTCGCCACGGTCGACCACGTTACCTCGCTCGAAGCCACGACCACGGCCGAGAACTACAAGGCGGTGTTCGATCTGGTGAACGGGCTCGACGATCCTTCGGGTGGGCTCGTCACCCTCCCCGGCGCCGAGGTGTTCGTGGAGCTGGCCGACGGCAGCGATCTCGGGCACCGCTCCCTGCTCTTTTTCGGCGACCAAGCTACCCTCTCGACCCTCACGCAGGCCGATGTTCAGCCCAGCGGCAGCACCTCGAACGAGGTTCCGAGCTGTGCTACGCTCACGACGTTCATGGACAGCCTGACCGCGCGCTTCGGCCCCGCCCTGCTGCTGCCGCACCACCCGGGTGTGCAAAAGCCGATGCCGACGGATTGGACGTGCTTCGACGCCACGTACGAGCCGCTCGTGGAGGTGTACTCCGAGCACGGCAGCTCGCTGGACATCCGCTCGAAGTTCGATATTCCGTGGGGCGCCTACGCCGAGGAAGGGACCGTGCGCGTCGCGATCGACCCGAGCGCCTACGGCCTGCGCATGGGCTTCGGGGCTGGGAGCGACAACCACGACACCCACGGCGGCGACACGTGTCGGCTCGACACGGTGCTCGACAACCACCCCTACGCCGCGGGGCTCACCGTGGTGTGGCAGCCCACGGCCGACGAATTCGACCGTACCGCGATCTTCACCGCGTTCAACGAGCACCGCACCTACGCGACGACCGGCCCGATGATCCCGCTGATCGTCGAGATCCGGAAAGGGGATGGCACCTTGGTCGCCAACATGGGCGAGGCCGTGGAGTTGGCGACGGGGCAGGACCTCATCGTGGAGGCGCGCGTGCCGACAGCCTCGGCGGCGGCCGTGATCGACGCAACCGCGATTGGTCCCCTCGGCGCCTGGCGAATGATCGAGGTCACCCCCGGAACCTGGAGCATCACCATCCCCGCCGCGGAGATGCCAGAGAACGTGTTCGTAGACGTGCAGGTGGACAACACCATCGCCTCGCCCGCGGACTGTGACGACGGCGGGGTCGATGACTTCGACCACTTATGGAGCTCTCCCGTGTTCTTCGACCCGGTGGGACCCGACGAGGATGGGGACGGGTGGAGCGGCGATGGCGGCGACTGCGACGACACGAACGCCGACGTGAACCCGGGGGCGCACGAGGCCTGCGATCACCCCTCGGTCGACCAGGACTGCGACGGACTCACCGCCGACCTCGACCCGGATTGTGAAGGAGACACCGGGGATACTGCCGACACCGGCCAAACGGACACGGCGGACACCGACACGGACTCCGATCCCGCGCCGGTGGACACGAGCCCGGATGACGTGGGGGAGCTACCCATCACCCATCGTTTCAGTTGCGACAGCACTGGGGGCGCGGCCTTCGGGTTCGCAACGCTGCTGGCGACCGCCGCCGGGGCGCGTCGGAGGCGCACATGCTGAGCGCGCTCCTGCTCCTCGCCTGCTCCACAGGGGACGACAGTTACCCCCTGCCAACCCCGGCAGATAGCGCCGCCGACACCGCCCCAACCGGCCCGCTGGTGATGACGCTCACGCCGCCCATCAAGGCGGTGGACGAATGCCAGGAAGCCTGCATCACCGCGCGAGTCACCCGCGAGGGGGAGCCGGTAAACGGCGCGCTCGTCGACATCTGGGTGGGCGACAAAGTGTTCGGGGCCGATGCCACCACCCGGGGAGACGGAGAAGCGCAGGTCTGCGGAACCGGCTTCGACGTGGGCATGCACGACGTCACGGCCACCGCGGAGCTTGGCATCGAGCTGGCGACGGCCACCACATCGTTCGAGCTGCGCCCGTTCGGGTGGACCGATGGCTTCATTCGCGACGACACGCCGGTAACCGAGATCCCTTGGACGCCGCAGTTCTCCCGCTACCAGGCCGATCCTGTCCTTCCTCCCGGTCCAGAGGGGAGCTGGAGCGGCCTCGGCACCATCGTTCCGTCGGTGGCCCGAACCGACGACGGTTGGGTGATGTGGTACGCGGGCACGAGCGCCGTGGACTACGTCGTCGGCGCGGCCACGTCGCCAGACGGCGTCATCTGGACCGAGGCACCCGGCAACCCGCTTTTGAACCCGGATGGCATCGAAGGGAGCTGGCTGCGCTACTCCACCAACTCGCCGATGGTGATCGAGCACGACGGCACCTGGTATGTCTACTACACCGGCCGCATGGAAGAGACGGGAAACCTGAACATCGGCCTCGCCACCGGGCCCGACCCTATCCACGTGGAGGACGTGCCGGTGAACCCGGTGTTCAGTTGGACGCCGGAGGAGGAGTCGTGGTCCGGGCAAGCCGTGGCCCACCCGAGCGTCACCATCAACGAAGACGGCTGGTGGGAGATGTGGTACTCCACCGGCTACCACAAGATCGGCTACGCCTACTCCGCCGATGGCTTGAGTTGGAGCCGCTACTGCAAAAACCCGGTGTTCGAAGGCGATATGGTGAACACCTGGGAGACCAACCAGGTGAAGGCCAACGAAGTGGTGCTCCACAATGGTTGGTACATGATGACGTACACGGGGGGCGACACGGGCGCCTTCCGGGTTGGGTGGGCGATGAGCCGGGACGGCTTGCATTGGGCGCGCAGCCCCGAGCCGGCCCTCACCGTGCCAGATGAGCCGGGTACCTGGGAGAGCAACTCGGTTCTCTCCGCCCCGATGGTCGTCGTCGGGGACGAGCTGTGGATGTGGTACTCGGGCACAGGAATCTACGGATCGGCCGTAGGGCTGGCCAAAGCGAGCCTGGAGGGAGCGCCATGATCGCCGCTTTCCTGTTGTTGAACCTGGCCCCCGGCTGCCGCCATGGCGCCCCGGTCGAGGAGCCGCCGCCGGATGACACGGGCACGCCCGAGGTGGTGACGAACATCAACTACAGTCCGGAGATCGTCGCCACCGGGGTGATGGACGGCCAGACGGGCGTCGTGGATGGGCTTGTGAACCCGCTGACGGGCGACACGTTTGTGTTGGATGCCGGCGGCACAATGATCCGCTACCTGCTCGACACCTACATCTACCCAGCGGGGGACTACTGTGTTGGGGGCACGCTCGACGAGGAGGGGATCTGTCGCGGCGAGGAGGCCGTCGTGTGGACCAGCGGCCGGATCGAGTCGCCCAACCAGACGATGAACCTCTGCCTGGATGCGGTGCATGGGGAGCTGTACCTCATCAAGGCCGGCGGCCAGAACGTAGAGATCGTGGACGCCGATCGGGCCGGTCCCGAGCCCTACACCTACCTGCGCGCCGAGAGAAACCCCAAGTTCCCCCTTGCGATCGCCGAAGCCGTGAACTGGACCGGACCCTGTGACTACGATCCGGCCAACGACACCCTGCTCATCACCTCCGCGCCCCAGCTCGCGATGGCGCAGCTCTCCGTGGGCGAGTCGTTGGAGCTGATCAAGACGGTGCCCCTGGGCTTCGCGCCGGGCGCCGTGGCGGTGGTCGGCGACCGAATCATACTCTGGGACAGCACCGGGAACCGCGTCGTGCAACTGAACGAGACGACGTTTCAGGAGGTCGCGTCCTGGACCTCGCCCTCGCCCATCGTGGATGTTGCGATCGAGCGGGGCACGGGGAACGCCTGGGTGGCGTTGGGGGCGCAAGGGCTGGCGCATGTGAGCTTCGACGCCGGGGATTACCCGGTAGCCGACGCGGTGGCGACGGCAGGGGAGGCCGTGAACGTTGTGGCGGACCCCGAGCGCGGGATCGCGTGGGCGCTGGTACGAGGGCCGGAGGGCGACAGCGTGGCGCTGGCGCAGGGCTCCACCGTGCGGGGAGTCCAGCCCTTCGAAGGCACGATCCTCGGGATGGCGGCGCCGTCGCATACGGGCGATGTATCGGTGTTCTACACACCCGCAGCGGGCGGCGCCACGGCGTACACCGTGCTCGGGCCGGTGGAAGACGCACAGACGCTGGAGCCGGTCCACATCTTCTTGTTCACCACGATCGAGGAGCCTTCCGACGTCAACATGGCGGCCCCCTGCACGGGCTCAGGCACCACCTTCGAGTCCGAGCTCACGCTTGTGCGAAACAACGCGGCCGTGTTGGCGACCCTGGGCATCCCCATCGCCATGGCGATCACCGACAACTTCGCCGAGAAGGCGGAGGAGTGTGGGGAAACCGGCATCTATCAGGAGCTGGTGGACTACGGATTTGAGCTGGGCGCGATGCTCCACAACCGGCCCTGCTACAACTGCAGCACCGGCGGCAGCTTCAACCCGGATTATTGCCCGCCGACGGATCCGAACTACATCGCCTCCTCCAGCGGGGCGGCTTGTTTCCCGGACGACCCGGAGTATTGCGCGATCGGCGACTGGGAGTGCTACTATGCCTTCCTCGCCGACCGGGTGGACATCGCGGACCGCAACATCCCCGGCGGCGCGAGCTTCATCGTGGGCGGCGACCGGCACGGCATGTGGAAGTACGACTGGATCCGCCTCTACCGGGAGGTGGAGCGCCCCACGATCGGCCTCACCGGCTTCGACACCACGCTGTTCGCCGGCACCTGGGCGTACAACGTGATCGATTACGACGACCCCCGTGGCAAGAACCCTGCCCCATGGCACGTGGATCGGCGCGCTCCAGCCTGGCACCTCGCCGACATCAACGCGTGGGATCAGGACAGCCCCACCTCCGACCTCTTGTATTTGTCTGGCAACAATTCTGCGACGGTGAAGGTGGCGGAACAACAGCAGAGCGGACTGTACATGCTGGACTTCTTCGACGTTGCCACCCAGGTGGCGTACCGCCCGGATGACTTCGAGGTGCAGTATCAGTGGCTGCGCAGCGCCGTGTCGAACCGCAAGCCGGGCGCGATCAACACCTGGTACTTCCACATCCACGACACCGGCACGCTGAACCTACGGGATGCCAACAACCTCCAGGTGACCACCGACATCGACGGCGAAGGCGGCGAGGAGCCGATGGCGGCCGAGATCATGCTCTCCGATTTTGTCACCCGGGTGAACACGCGGTACGGGGGTACGGGCGCCGTGAAGTGGTCGTATCCCTCCGAGATTCGGGCGCTTGACAACGCTGGGGAGTAGGGTGGGCCGGATCCCGACTGCCGATCCTTCCCCCCACGGCGGCCGGGAAGCTGGCCCGTCCCCTCTTCCTCCCC
>BJHF01000132.1 GCA_014191855.1 Deltaproteobacteria bacterium | reverse complement strand
GCGTTGTTGCTGGTGATTCCGGTGGCGGGGCACTACCTCTCGCCGAGCGAGAGCAAGATGGCCGAGGAGGCAGCGCGGTCCGTGGCCGTGAGCGCGGCGCCAAGCGCCAGTGCGCCTGGCGAGCCGACTGGTGGCGCGGCGGAGGCTACACCTCGCGCGGACAGCCCCGACCCTGCGCCAGAATCGGCGCCCGTCGCCACGACCGCCGAGCCGCCCCCGGCTGGCGCGAAAACCGGTGCTTCCGACGGCTGGATCCCGGAGCTGGGCGAGGAGCAGGGGGTGGTCGCGCAGGGCACCACCGCCGCGAACACGGCGACGGAAGGGCGCTTTGGGGACGTTGGCGGCAGCGAGGCAGCGGCGGGGGCTGCCAGCACGGCGGGCAAGGGCGGGGAGCCGGCCAAAGACGACCTCTCGCGGCTCGGCTACCTCGACGACCGCAAGGAAGAAGCGCTCAAACCGTCCGTAACCCCGGCGCCGGCCTCCGCGCCCCCGCCCAGAGCCTACGCGCCCCCTCCGCCGGTCAGCACACCGGCCCCCGTGGTCGCCTCCACGCCCGCGGCAAAGGCTGCCCCCGCGCCCAAGCCGGCGCCCGAGCCCGCCGGCGGCATCGCCGAGATGGAGTCGAGCCGCGAGCGGGTGGCGGAGAAGAAGTCTGCGATGGACGAAGACTACGGGGATGCGGCAGATGCTTCCCTGGCCAAAGCGCCGTCCGCGCCTGCGAAGCCGCAGGACAAGGCGAAGGTGAGCACGAAGACCAGCGCCAAGCCGGCGCCCACGGCTGCACCGAGCCGGTCCGCGGGGCCGGGCGTGAGCGCAGGCGCGGCCGCGGCACCCGGCTACGCCGAGTCCAGCGAGGCCGACCGCGATGTGCCGGCGGAGGACCGCGCCCAGGAAGAGGCCGCCCTCAGCCCACGTAGTGCCGCCGTGCCGCACGACTACGCCGCCTCGTGGTACTCCAGCCGAAGCGACATTGCGCCCGCTTACGCCGCGGCCGACGCGCTCCGGGCCGCGGGCAAGACGGAAGAGGCGATCAAGGCGTGGAGCGCCCTGATCTCAAACCCCGACCCGAAGGTGGGCCAGGATGCTGCGTTGCGCGCCGCGAGCCTCCTGCGGAGCGACCCGAACCGCGCCCTCGCGCTGATCGCGCAGGGTCTCGCCCGATCCTCCGCCAATACGGTGTTTCGCAGCAACCTGCTTTTGCTGAAGGGCGACCTGCTGATGGGCCAGGGGAACGCCTCCGGCGCAGCGGCCGCGTGGGCGGAAGCCGCGAAGCTGAACGCGGCCCGATAGCCAGCTACAACGAAACGAAGATGTCGAGCGGGCGGTACACGCGCGCAGCCCAGTATGCCTCGTTGTGCTCGGCGTCGGCTTCCCACCAGTGCCAGAGGTCTGTGTCGAAAGTGTAGCCGGCGTCCGACAGCACGTCGCGGAGCTGCACCGTCTCGCAGTAGTTGTCGGAGGCGGTGAGATCGTCGTCGTTGGTGCCATCGCCGTCGCGATCGGCGCAGGTGGAGCCGGAGCCGCCGGAGTCGAGGTAGAGGGCGGTGCCGCGATGACCAGCGGCGGCGTAGCGCTGGATGATCGTGTCGTTCTCGGCGCCGATGCTCCCCCAGCCGAGCGTGCCCGACATGCTGGCGGCGAAGGCGAACTCGCCCGGGTAACGGTCGGCGATGTGCAACGAAATCAGGCCGCCGAGGGAGCTGCCGAGCAGCCCGACCGGCCCTGGCTCGCCGTATTCGGAGCGGATCAACGGGCGAACGGTGTCCTGCACAAAGTCGGCGTAGGCATCGCCTTTGCCGCCGTACCAGGCGCCCGAGTCGTCGATGTGATCGGGAACGTGGGTGTACTCGTCGAAGCGCGCCGGCGTGTTGTCGATGCCGACGATGAGCAGGCCGGCGGGGGCGCTGTCCTGGAGGCGCCAGCCGCCCCACATGGCGTCGGGGTCGAAGAGGTTCTGGCCGTCCTCAGCGTAAAGCACGTGGGTCACTGGCCCCTCGGGGACGAGGATACGCACGGTTCGCGGTTCGTTTTGCGCGTCGCCGACCGCGAAGAAGCGCTCGATGTGGGCGTCGTCCGCGTTCACGAGGCTCAGCTCGCCAAACTCGTCGTAGGTGAAGCGGCGCGACCAGGGGTCGGCGCGCCAGTCGGCTCCGTTGGTGAACTTGTAGCCTCCGGACGAAGCATCCACGACCAACCAGCACAACCCATCCTCGCAGCGCATCGCCTGCCCGGCCCAGCCGTCGAAGTCCCCCGCGACCAACCAAGCGCCGGAGGCCTCGTACACGAACAGCAGCCCCTCGGAGGTCTCCACCGGCCAACCATGGGTGTTTGCGATCTCCAGCAGGGCGGCGTCGCCTTCGACGCGCAGGTCCGCGAGCAATTCTTGCGGCGTCGGGAGCGGCTCCGCCTCCAGACCGGTATCGTCCCCCTCGCCCGAGTCGTCGGGATTGCGAGGGTCGTCACGATCAGGATCGCGCCGCGGATCCGCCGAGTCCACCGCCTCGCCGAAACACGCCGCCAGCATCCAAAGCGCCATGGTTACCCCGCGATGTCTTCGCCGCCATCCACGCGCAGCACGTTGCCGTTCACCCAGCGCGCGGCCGGGGAGGCGAGCAGCACCAGCAGGTCAGCCACATCCTCCGGCGTCGTGAGCCGGCCGCTCGGATTGCGCCGCAGCGCCCCCTCAAGCAACAGGTCCGAGCCTGGGATCTTCCGCAGCGCGGCCGTGTCGGTAACCCCCGCCAGAATGGCGTTGGTCGTGATGCCGCGCGGCGCCAACTCCACCGCCAACTGCCGGCAAGCGGACTCCAATACCGCCTTCGCCGCGCTCACCGGGCCGTACCCGCCCCAGACCATGTGCGAGCCCGCGCTGGTCATCGCCCAGATCCGGCCGCCATCGCCGAGCAATCCCGAACCGACGAGATCCTGCGCCCAGTAGATGAGCGAGCTGCCCATCACGTCGAGCGTCATCTCCATCTGCTTGCGCGTGATCTGCCGGTCGCCCACAAAGGGCGCCAGCGAGCCGAACGCCAGGGAGTGCAGCAGCCCCTTCACGCTACCCGGAGGGCAAAGCTCCTGAATCCGCGCGACGATCTGCGCCCGACCCGCATCGTCGGCGGCATTCTGGTTGAAGAACCATGCCTGCCGCCCAGCCGCAGCGATGTCGGCCAGCACAGCGTCTACCGCCGGCTGGGAGCCGCGCCGATCGAGGTGTACGCCAACGATGTCATAGCCGGCCCGAGCGAACGCCCGAGCGGCCGCAGCGCCGAACCCGGAGGAGGCGCCAAGGATGACGATCGTCGCCATCGCCCTGCTTACTTGGGCGCGTCGGCCGCAGGCGCCGCCGGGGCCGCTTCGGGAGCGGGCGTGACGGTGGCGCCGGGTGCGGTGGTCGCCGCCGCCTCGGTGATCGTCGCGGCCTTCTTGAGCTCCTCGATGTAGGCCTCGATCAGCTCATTGCGGAGCTGGCCCTTGATCTTGTCTTTCACTTCGTCCACCGGCACCGAGTCGCGCTTGTCCTCCACCTCGATGATGTGGTACCCGAACTTGGTCTCAACGAGGCCCACGAGCGCACCCTTCTCCGCTGCGAACGCCGCGGCTTCGAACTCGGCGACCATGCGCTTCTTCTCGAACCAGCCCAGGTCCCCGCCTTCCTTGGCCGAGCCCTTGTCGATGCTCTTCTCGGTGGCGATCGCGGCGAACTTGCTGCGGTCAGCCGTGATCTCGGCGAGCGCCTTCTCGGCGTCGGCCTTCGCATCCTTCGGGAAGAGGATGTGGCGCGCCTTGATCTGCGGGCGGGCGAACTGCACCGCGTGGTCGTCGTACCACTTCTTGATGGCTTCGTCGGTGAGCCGGGCGGTGACCGTCTTCTCGATGAGCGCGGTTGCAAGCGCGTTGCGCTCGGCGAGCGCGATCGCGGTCTTCACCGTGGCGTCGGCCTCAAGCTTCTGCTTGAGCGCCTCCTGGTAGAGCAGCTCGCCGATCACGACCTGCTCTTGCACCTGGTCCATCTGGCCCCGAGCCTTGATCTGGTCCTGGGTTTGGGCGGGGTAGGCGGCGAATTGCGAGTCGATCATGCCCTGGGTGACGTTCTGGCCGTTGACGACCTTGACCACCTCTCCGGTGCGCTCCAGGGTGCCGGGAACGGGGGGCGGGGGCGGCTCACAGCCGAGGAGCATCAACGAGACGAACGACAGCATGGGGAAACCTCGAAAGCCCGCGCTCCTTACCGATGGCGACGCCAGCGTCAAGCGTAGGCGTGTCACGCGGCGTCAAGTACTCCGGCTTCGCGGAGCACGGTTCGAACGGCATCGACGCTGAGGCTGTTTCCGGCGAGGTCGTAGCGGGCGCGGAGCGGGACCTCCGGCGAGAAGGCAAAGCTGGCGGGAAAGCCCAGCAGCCGCAGGATCTCTTCCGGCGAGAAGGTGCGGACCCCGCCCAAATCGCGCAGATAGCTGCCCGCCCGCACCGGGGAGCGACCGTAGGCCGAGGTGAAGCAGGTGCCCACGGCCAAAGGATCGGCCCCATCGAGGATGTTGGCCGAGTATCCGTAGGCACGCACCGTGGCTTCGGGGAGGTAGAGCGCGGGATCGGGGGCGGCGTCGAGGTACGAAGTGAGCGGCCGAGAAGGGGTGCAGGCCGGCGCGGGATCGAAGTCGGTGGTGTGCAGCCCATTGCCCCCCTGCCGCGCCACGAGGTAGTAGCGGTGCCGGCGCATGGGAATCCCCAGCGCGGTCGGGCAAAGCAGCCGTTCGCTGAGCGTATATCCGGAGGCCATTAGCGACTCCCTGACATGCCCCCGCGTGGCCGAAGCGACGAAGCCGGGCACGTTCTCCATCGCGAGAACCGCTGGGCGAAGCTCGGCGATCAGCTCCAGCACCCGCAGGAGCGGCCGGACGCGCGGGTCGTCCAGGTCACGACGCGCGCCCCGCACCGTGAAGGGCTGGCAGGGGGGCGACATCCACCAACGTTGGGCCGCCAACCCCGCGAGTTGGGAACTCCGCACCCCTGCCAGGTTCCAGGCTTTCGGCGCAAACCCGTGATTGGCGGCGTAGACCGCGTTGGCGTGCGGGCTCTGGTCCACGGCGGCGGCAACCGGGCCGCCCCACGCGATTCCGGCGGCGCCGAGGCCGGAGAACAGCTCCAGGAGCGGCACCCTACTCGGCGAGCTCGCGGTCGAGGATCCACTTCACGACCTTGAGGCGCTGTCCGTCGAGGTTGGCGCTCATCCGGAACGGCGTGAACACCACCTTGCCCTTGCCGGACTCGAACTCCACGAGGATGGGAGAGCTCTTCTCCACGTCCGTGTCCATGCCCTGGCGCCACGTCACGTCGGAGGCGAGGATCACCTTCACCTCGTCGGCCACGCTGTCCACCACGGGCCAGGCGTCGAGATCGAGGTCCATCTTCACCTGCTCGTTGCCGAGCTCGTCCGCGAGGCCGTTGTTCTTGATGTCGCACTCGTAGAGCCCGGGCTCGCCCACTTGGGCGCTATCCGGGCTTCCATCGCCCAGGAAATCGATCTGACTGGGCCACGTTTCCTCGATCACGTCGTAACTCCAGTCGCTCGCGAAGAGCACGCCGCCCTTGGTCACGTACTCCTTGAGGTTCGCGATCACGAGCTCCACATCGGCGGCGTCCGAGCCGTCGATGCTGTAGAAGATGCCGTCCTCCAGATGGCCGCCGGCGAAGAAGATCGCGTCGTAGCCAGACATCTCGTCGGGGTTCAGCAAGAACTGGAGCAACTCCGCACCGGTCTGCCCGTCCACCTCGTGAGCGCCGCCGATGCCCGCCTCCTTGAGCACCTCATCGAAGTCGTCGAAGTCCCCCGTTACAACGGCCACTTCTACGTCGGCGGAGCTCTCGCAGCTGCCGTTCTCCACTTCGGTCTCCCGACCGTTCTCCACCTTGGCGTCGAACATGTCGAGCGTGGTGGACCCGTACTGGATGTAGACGGTATACACGCCGTCCGCCATGTTCTCCAGCTTCCAGTTCCCATCTGCGTCGGAGAGCGTTTCGCGCACGTCGCGGAGCTCACCGCTGGAGTCAATGATGTGGGTGTAGATCGAGGCGCCCTCGAGCCACACGTACGCATCGGGATCGCACACGCGGCCGCTGATGGCGCCTTCGCCCTGCCCGTAGATGTCGGCCACGTGGGAGAGCGTGGTGTCCTGCTCGCAGGCCATGGCTCCCAACAACGAGAAGATGAGGATGGAACGCATCAGTAGGACCTCCCCGGAACGAGCACGTAGATGTCGAGCGTGTCGAGCAGCACCGTGCCGTCGCCGTACACATTGAGCTTGAGCGCGTAGGTCTGGTCCGTGTCCATGGCGGCCACGGCGCCACGGAAGGTGAGGTCGAACTCAAGCTTCTGCCCGTTGGCGCTGGAGGAGAGGGTGTAGCTCTCCGGGTCGATCGACTTCACGAAGCCGTGGTCGTCGCCTTCGACTTTCAGCACCACCTCGCCGAACTGCACGCTCTCTGCCAGGTCGCTGATCGCCGAGGTGATCGTGCTCCGCAGCGTGGCCGAGCTCCCCGACCACTGGAACACGAGCTTGTCATTCACTGCGCCGTCCCCGTCGGTATCGGCGTAGCTCCCCGTCTTTGTGGCCAGATCGTTCATCTGGGCCTGGGGCAACGACCCCGAAACGCTGATGCCGATCAGCGCGGCGTTCATCGCCTTGGCGGCCGAAACTACGTCGCTCGACGAGCCATCCCGCGGGCACCCGCCGGGCGTGTCGTTGTAGCTGTTGCTCGCAGCGTCGGGATCGCGCATGTAGTTGTCGGTGACGTACACGATGATCGGCAGGGCGTAGTCGCGGAAGCCCATGCCGCCGCCGGTGCCGATCCCCGGGATGCCCGAGTTGTAGTTCTGCCCGCCGCCGCCATTGAAGGGATCCGCCGCGCTGGCGATAAACGGGCGTACATCCTTGGCGGAGTCGAAGCTGGAGTTGCAGTTCATGTCGTAACCACCGCCCTCAAGCGCCTGGTAGAGCGCCTCCATTGCACCCTCGGGGCCGTCGCCGCCGCCATGGATGCCCAGGCCGGAGAGGGAGCTTTGCACGGCCGACGTGCTGGTGGTGATGGGCTGCACGAGCTCGAAGATCTTGTCGCCGCTGTTGCCCATCCCGTTGTAGTAGTAGTCGTCGAACGTCGCGACGCCATACTGCGCATCCGGCATCTGGGCCTCGACCGAGCTCACGATCTGCGAGAACTCGCCGGCCATGGAGCTGAGCGAGTACGACATCGAGCACGTCGTGTCGAGCAAGAAGGCGATGTCGCCCGAGCTGACGTTCAGCTCAAACTCGAATCCCTGCTCAACGGTCGTCCGCTCCTCCACCGTCACGTAGATGCCCTCGATCACGCTCGTCGAGCTGTTCGGGTCCGTACCCGCGGACACCTCCGCGCCGTCGGTGAACGTGTCGTCGTCGCTGTCCGCGTCCAGCGGGTCGGTGCCGAGCGCCACCTCGCCGGCATCCGTTACCCCGTCGCCATCCGCGTCCAGATCCGCGCCGTCCCACATGCCGTCGCCGTCGGTATCGCGTGCTTCTTCGCCGCCTCCGGCCTCGCTCGCGTCCGAGAAGCCATCGCCATCGGAGTCGTCATCCAGGTAGTCGGGAACGCCGTCCCCATCGAAGTCGCGCGGGGTCGTCTCGTAGGCGGACGTGCCGGACTCTACGGCGTCTGAAGCGCCATCTCCATCGCTGTCGAGGTCACGGTAGTCCTCCGTGCCGTCGCCATCGCTGTCCACCACCGTGCAGTCGGCGCCGATCTCGATGGTGTCGAGGATCCCGTCCCCATCGTCGTCCAGATCCGCGAAGTTCCGGATGCCGTCCTTGTCTTTGTCGGAGTCGCCCTCCGTCGCATCCGGGATGCAGTTCTCATCGGAGTCGAGGTCGCGATAATCCTCGATTCCATCAAAGTCACTGTCCCAGGGGAGGGTGAGCACGTCTTCGTCGCCGGCCTCCACCGCGTCGGTGATCCCGTCCTCATCGGAGTCGGTGTCCTGGTAGTCGGGCGTCGCATCCTCGTCGGAGTCGGTGGACACCAGATCGTCGTCGTTCAGCGGATCGACGTAGCCCTCATCGAAATCGAGGATTGTATCTTGATCCTCATCTTTCCACGCCACGAGCTGGTTCGGGGCGTCCGTCCCGTCGTCGCTGCTGCCCGTGCAGCCAGCCAGGACAAGGATCAACAACGGGGAGAGTCGCATGGCAGGCTCCGAGGACCTACGATGCTACCGCGAAGCCTGCTGCTAAGCAAGACAATTCGCGCGCAGATCGTGGGGCATGCGTGCCCCAGTGGGGCGGGGATGTCCCACCCAGACGCTACGCCTTCTGCTTCGCCCGCCGGTACTCCGACCACCCACCCGGGTACACGTCGATCTTCCCCTCTTCCACCGCGACGATCTTGTTCGCCACGGTCTCGATGAGATCGCGATCGTGGGTAACGAAGATGCACGTGCCCGGGAAGCTCTGGATGCCGTCGCGCAGGGAGCTGATGGCTTCGAGATCCATGTGGTTCGTCGGCTCGTCGAGCAGCAGCGTGTTGTGGCGCAGCAGCATGAGCCGCGACAACAGCGCCCGGACGCGCTCCCCGCCGGAGAGGGTCGCCGTGGGCTTGTCGCCGTCTTCCCCGGAGAACAACATGCGGCCGAGCACGCTGCGCACGCCCTCCTTTCCGGCGATGGGCTTCTGCTCGAACATCCAGTCGAAGATCTTGTGCCCCGGCGGGATCACGCCTTCGTGCTCCTGGGGGAAGTAGCCGGTGTCCACCTCGTGGCCCCACTTGATGTTGCCGGCGATGGGCGGGGTGGTGCCGAGCAGGGTCTCGATCAGGGTCGTCTTTCCTACGCCGTTGCGCCCGATGATCGCCACCTTGTCGCCACGTGAAACGCTCAGGTGCAACCCACCGAACAGCCGCTCGCCATTGTGGCCGCACGCCAACTTGTGCACCTCGAGCACGTCGCGGCCGCCCGGCTTGTCGAACTCGAACTTGATGAACGGGCGCTGGATGTTGCTGCGCTTGATCTCGTCGGGGCGAAGCCGGTCCAGCTCCTTCTTCCGGCTCGCCGCCTGCGTGGAACGCGTGCCGGCCGCGAAGCGCTGGATGAAGTCCTGGAGCTGTTTGATCTTCTCCATCTTCTTGGCGTTGCCCGACTCTACCTGGCCACGAACCTGCGCCTTCGCCCGCACCATGTCGTCGTAGTTGCCGGTGTACTGGATGATCGTCTCGTAGTCGATGTCCGAGATGTGGGTGCACACCGAGTTGAGGAAGTGGCGATCGTGGCTGATGACGACGAGCACGCCGTCGTAAGAGAGCAGAAAGTCCTCCAGCCACTCGATCGACTCAAGGTCAAGATGGTTGGTGGGCTCGTCGAGCAGCAGCGCCTGAGGGCGACCGAACAGCGCCTGCGCGAGCAGCACCCGGAGCTTGAAACCTCCCTTCAGCTCGGACAGCGGGCGCTCGTGGCTCGATTGCACGATGCCCAAGCCGTCGAGCAGCACCGCCGCGTCGGACTCCGCCGCGTACCCGTCTTCTTCCGCGACGACGCACTCCAGCTCACCGAGCTCCATCCCCTCGTCGTCGTTGTGCTCCGACTTGAGCAGGAGCTCCTCTTTCCGCTGCATCGCCTGCCACAACCGCGGGTTGCCGGCGATGACCACGTCGATCACGCGCATGTGATCGAACAGGGAGTGATCCTGCCGAAGGATTCCGAGCCGCTTCGGCCGCAGCACCCGGCCCGAATCGGGGTCCAGGTCACCGATCAGGATCTTCATGAACGTGGACTTGCCGGCGCCGTTGGGTCCGGTCAGGCCGAAGCGCTTGCCGGGGCCAAAGCTGGTGTTCACGTCTTCGAACAGCTTCTTTCCGCCAAAGCTTTTGGAGACGTTTTCGACGACGATCATGGGTGCTCACGCAGGGGGCCGGCGTCTAACATGGGCCAGCGTTCGCGCCGGCCGGCTAAACTGCCGCGCATGCAGTTGACGATGGTGGTGCAGGCGTCGGTGATCGTGCTGGGGATGGCGCTTGGCTTCGCATTTCCCCGCGTTCGCGGCGTGAGCTTCACGCGGGACGACGCGATCAATCTAGCGACCGGGGCGCTCCTCTACCCGATCCGCGCGGCGCTCACGCTCCTGGGCGTTCGGCTGGCCCAGGGGCCCGACCCGGGCCTCTCCGGTTTCGTAAACCTCGGTGTGCTTGTTCACCCCGCCTTCCAGTTCTGTTTCTGTTTCTTGCTGCTCGACTTCGCGAAGTACTGGCTCCATCGCGCCGACCATCGCGTCCCCTGGTTGTGGACGTTCCACCGCGTTCATCACAGCACCGAGAACATCGACGCAACGGCCGGGCTGCGCATGCACGTCGTCGACTTCCTCCAGCTCACCGCAGTTCCGATCGTGCTGTTCGGCGTCGTGTTCAACGTGTCTCAGTTTGAGTGGTGGGTGCTCCCGGTCGCCTTCTGCATGGGCATCGTGGCCGACGGCCTCAGCCACATGAACGTGGCCTTTCCCCTCACGAACCCGATCTTCCGGGCGTGGCTTTACGTGTTCAACAACCCCTTGTTCCACTCCTGGCACCACACGCGGGACGGGGTGTTGTGCGACGGCAACTACGCAAACGGGCTGCCGGCGTGGGACGTGATCTTCGGATCCAACGTTACCCGCCCGGAGCCGCCCGCGCTGTACGGGCTGGAGGGCGACCAACGGCTGGCGAATGATGTGCTTCGGTTGCAGCTTTTGCGGCCGGCGCCGTAGGGCGGGCACGGGGACCCGCCTACGCGCCCTCCCCATCCCAACGGTTCCACCGCTCGTCCGGCGCGTAATCGGTGAAGAACGGGTGATCGTCCACCGCCGCGCGTTCGCGGCAATGGGTGAGCCAGATCCCGTAGTGCTCGGGGTGGGCGCGCAACCAAGGCTCGATCGCGCCGCCGAGCGCGTGCTCGCGCAGCTCCCCAGCGTCCTTGCCCCAGATCGGCTCCGCGAACCTACAGATGTTCGCCTCCCCATCAGGGCACTCCATCAGCGTCGGAACGAGCGCCGCCCCCGTGGACGCCGCCAGACGGTACGGCCCCGGGTTCAACAGCGCCGTGCGCCCAAGGTACGGGACCTTCGCCCACTTCTGGCCGATGCGCCCGTCGAAGGCGATGCCCACCAGCTCGTTGCGGCCCAGGCACCGGTACAGTTCGCGAACCGAGGTGTCGAGTGAAATAAAGGTGATGGGTAGCCGATCTTCGTTGGCCTCCCTCGCCGCTCGTGCCTCGCGTCGCCACTTGTTGTTCGCGAACACATCGGCATGCGCCTGCGAAACCTCCAACGGCGCCATGCCGCGCGCCGCATACTGGGTGTACCGGTGCCCCATCAAGCCCATGACCGCGTGCATGAACATGAAATTCCCAGCGTGCGGGAAGATCAAGATCGCGCCCTTGCCCCGCGCCAGCGCCGCATCCAGGTGCTCCTTCCCCGCCAGCGTGAGCCACCGCTGCCAGTTGTGCGGCGTGAGCTTCCCGAGGAGCAGCTCTTCGAGGTGCACCCGGAACGCGATCCGGTACGCCTCCGCCACGATGTTCTCCGGAACCTCCCCCAACCAACGCCGGTATTCGTCAACCATCAGCGCGCGCTGACGCCCTGCCAGCGCGTATTGGGCACGCCACAGCGGCAGCAGCCGAGCCAAGGACTCCGGCCGTTCGGGGTCGAGCGATTCCCGCAGCTTCACCCAGAACATCCAACGCGCGACATCCTTCGGGGAGCCGCGGAGGTCTGCCAGATCGGAGCGCGTGAGCATCGCCGCCGGGGCTAACCCGCGGCGCACCCTCAGTCCGAGGAGCCGCCCATCGCCGCCCGCTGCACCCGCCCGTCCTTGTCCTGACGGAGCACCTCGATCTGCGGTAGCGCTGCGGTATTCACCGGGTCCAACCTCTGTAACGACTTGAGCGCCTGGAGGCGCACCCGCGCATCTGCGTCGGCGAGCAGGCCCACGAGGGGAGTCCACCCACCCTCCACGTCCAGCCAGCCCATGCTGCGCGCCGCTTCGGAGCGTACGACCGGATCGGCGTCGTCCAACGCCGCGAGCACCGCGTCGCCGATCGCGGACGGCGGCGACACCCAGGCCGCCGCCCGTGCGGCCGTGGCGCGCACGTCCGCCACCGCATCCTCCAGCCCCAACCGGACTAACTGCGGTGCCGACGCCTTGTCGGCCCCCTTCGCGTCCTCCACCAGCACCTCCCGCACGAGCGGATCGGCCTCGAACGGGTACATGGCTACCGCAACCGGGCCCCACGCACGCCCGGTATGGCCCACCGCCTCAGCCAGGGCCACGCGCACCGGCTGCGCTTCATTCCCCCACACGAGGCGCGCCAGGATCGGCCCCGCGGCATCTGCCACCAGGAGCCGTGGATCACCAAAACGGAGGAGATTCCCCCGATACGGCGCAGGCTCCGCCGACCAGGCCAACATCGCGACCGCGCGGTTGAACTGCCACGCGCGAACGTCCATCGCCAGAACGCGCTTCTGCCAGTCGCTACCGCCCTCCAACGCCGCGAGCTCCGAGTCGCTGGCCTCCGCCACGAGCTCATCGCGCATGGCCACCCAGGCCGCGTCGGGCGAGCCGAACGCAACCTTCGCGGCGAAGAACACGAGCAGGGTCATCGGAGCGCCATCCCGAGTCGTCCCATGAGGCGCGATCCATACCCGGCGATCGCGGGGGGGAGTTGTAAGGGATCGTCAACCGGCGGGGCGATGCTGGAGGCCTCGTCGCCTTGGCTGGGGCGCGGGTAGGACCGCATCGCGATCGCTGCCGATCGCTCTCGCGAATCCTCGGCTCGCGCGCTATTGGAGGGGCTCGCAGGGGTGCGACGGTCGACGTCGCAGGTGCCTGGCTGGTCGGGCCGCCAGCCAATCGGGGCCTCCCCATGTCTTCCGCCCGTCGTTTTCTGGCCACCGAAGCTTCCAGCGGCGTGGTGCTGCTCTCGGCCGCGC
>BJHF01000131.1 GCA_014191855.1 Deltaproteobacteria bacterium | reverse complement strand
CGTGACCATCTACATCAACGGGGTGGTCGTCCCAGGGCGCTATGCACGAGCTCAACGCCACGGCGTACGGGCTGCCTCGTGAACTACGCCGCACGAACGATCGGTATGAGCGATCCGTTACCCTTGGGTGACGAAGGCCGCCAGGGCTGCGCGCATCGCCCCGATGGTCCTCTCATCCGGCTACACTGAGCGCGAACCTCGGAGTTCGTCATGCTGCTCGCCCTGCTTTTCGCCTGCTTCGACCCGTGCACCGACGGCTCCGGCGAGCACGCTTCCGGCGACACGTGGACCTGCGACGACGGCTGCAACACCTGCTCGTGCGCGCCGGACGGGAGCATCGTGACGACGGAGATGGACTGCGGGTGAAACGGGGCCGCTCGGGCCTCCAACCTTCCGTCTCCAGCCCCCAGTCTCCAGTCTCCAGTCTCCCTAGAACCTCGCCCGCATCATCAGGTTGAACCCGAGCGCGTTGCGGACGTTGTCGGCCTCCGGCACGAATTCGTTGGTGCCATCCTCGTTCGTCTGGAAGTCGGAGAGGTTGTTGTCCAGGGTGTAGAGCACTTCGCCCACGAGCACCGTGGAGGGTGAGACGTCCCACTGGAGGCCGGCGACCGTGGAGAGGATCGCGGTCGGGAGCTGGCCGTCAGGCACGTGGGCCTTGTTGCGCTCGTCGTACTGCACGAAGCTGGTTTCGCCGGCGGTGTAGGTGGCCGGGAGCTCCCAACCCGCGCCGAGGCTCGGGGTGAGGTGCGCCTTGGGGAACCAGTGGCTCACCCGGGCCCGCACATAGAGCTGCGGCGTGGCGCCGAGGTCGGGGTCTAGCGCGTAACCCGAGGTGATGCCCGGGATATTGAAGACGATGTACGGGAGATCCTTGTAGACGAAGTCGACGTTCATCTCGGTGGTGCCCGTCACGGCGAGCGCCTGGATGTCGCCGGCGATCGCCGTTTCATTCACGGTCGAGTCCACGCCCTCCGGATCGATGAGGTTGTGGATCAGCACGTTCGCTTCGCTCTGAACGAGCAGGCCGAACCCATCGAGCTGGCGATGGAAGATGTAGCTGTCCTTCATGAACTCGGGCGCGTTGCGGTAGAGTTTCAGCTCGTTGGACGTGATGTAGTCGAGCTTCGGGTTGGTGCGAACGCTCACCTGCGTGGAGAAGCCCATCGCGTTGATCGGGGCGTTGTACAGGGGGGATTCCACATCGCCCACGTTGGTGAGTTGGCCCTGTTGGAAGTTGCCGTAGCCGACCTCCCAGCGCAGGTGCTTGCCCGCCTCGACGCCGCCGCCGGCCAGAAAGCCCCAGTAGGCCTCGTTGTTCTTGTTGCCATCGGCGTCGGTGTAGTCGCCGACCGCGGTTTTCACCCCGGCGAAGGCGTAGTGCGGGCCGGTCTGGTACTGAACGCGCAGGCCGGGGGCCGCGTAGGGGTCAAAAGCGTAGATGTCGCGACCGCCCCAGGTGATGTCGTAGGAGTAGCCGAGGCGGAACCGGTTGGCGTCGACCGCATAGCCGGTGAAGGACAGGTTCTGCTCTTCCGAGAAGTGCTTGATGATCCGTACATAGCTGCCGTCGTCCGCGACAGTGACGCCGGGCTTGGAGTTGGCCACGTCGAGGTAGGGCTGCATGCGAAGCACGAAGGCGGCTTCGGTGGTCACGCCCTTGATGAAGCCGTCGTCCTTCTTGTAGAGCACGAGGTGCGTTTGGCTGATGTCGTCCGTGAACCGCGTCTCATAGTTCTCGAAGAACGTGGAGTTCCCGCGCTGCACGAAGTTCGCCGCCGGCGAGTACGCGCTCGGCCCGGCGAGCACGTTGGTGTCCTCCAACGACGTCGTCACCCAGGTGTCGACAAAATCGGAGGCGAGGGCGGAGGCGCAGATGAGGAGGGCGAAGGTCATGGATTACCCTTGCGCGAGCGGGTGCCCGCGCCGATGTCGGCGGCGTCGAGAACGGTGAAGATCCACTTGCCGTAGACCTCCTTCAGCATCCCTTCGACGAAGCTGAGCGTTTCCCCGGCATGATCGGGGGGATAGTAGTCGGGGACGGTGCCCCCGGACTCGGCATATACGGTGCAGGAGCCGATCTGAACGGGCCACTGCCCGTAGTCGAGGAAGTCCGCGAAGGACTCGGAGTCCGCCGTGAAGGTATCGGGGATCAACGCCAGCTCGGCGCGCACCCGGCTGCCTTCGAGCTTCTCCATCTCGTTGTCGTCGCAGGCCGTGGCTTCGTCGAGCACGTAGCCGGCGGGGGCGGTGAGCGTGACGCCGGGATTCACGGCGTAGGTGGGGAAGTTCAGTTGGGTGGAGGCGAGGTATTCGCTGTCCTGGCCGTTGAGCGCCGTGAGCTGGGCGCCCACCACGATGTCTTCCGGCGGCTTTGAGAAGTAGTAGACGTACAACCCCGCGTAGTTTCCGGGCGCAGCACCCAGGTCCGAGACGTAGAAGCCGGCGGGGTCGAGCCCGGTGACCACGACCTGCTGGTCGCTGAGCCGCAGCTCCGCGAACTCGCCCGCGAGTTGGTTGGTTTCGTGGTTGTCCGTCGCCTGCATCTCGGGGATGGTCGGGAGGGCAAAGGTGAGGGGTTCGCTCACGCCGGCCGACCAGGAGGGGGTGCGGTCGTCGGTAACGTCCTCATCGGTAGCCCAGATCCGGGTCGGGCCGAAGCCTGCCTCGATGCTGACGTTCCCGGACCATGCGCCGTCCACCATCTGGATCCGTGCCGGATCGGTAAGGCGGCCGGGGCGCATCTTGAGCGCGAGCTCACCGCTGAAGGGGTAGGCCTCGCCTTCGACGTCGTACGTCGTGACGGAAATGGCGACGGACATCGGCGCGGACGAGAAGGGGAGGGGAGCCTCGGCGGTGCCTGCCGTGGAGGTGTCCGCGAGGTTCACATGGATGAAGCTTGGCTCTACGCGATCGCGCGTGGGGGTGGTGCAGGCCAGGAGGAGGAACAACATCAGTACACCGTCGCGATGCGGCCGTCTTCTTCGCAGATGCCCTTCTGGGGCAGCGTGCGGGCAGCGCTGATCGACTGCTTCACGACATCGCGAATGGAGATGCCGGTATCAATCTGGGTGGTATTGCGCTCCAGCACTTCAAAGCCCGAGCCGCCGTGCGCGATGTAGTTGTTCGTGGCGAGCTCGTAGGTGCCTTCGGGGCTGAGCGGCGTGCCGTTGATCACGATGTCTTCCGCCACCGCCGCCTCGCAGTTCATCGTGAACTTGATGCCGGCCACCTGGATCTGGCTCTCACAACCGCGCTCGGTGCTCCGCTCCGTGGCGTAGTCCAGCAGCTCCTGCACTTCCCGGCCCGACAAGAACATCGTCGTAACCGTGTTGTCGAACGGCATGGAGTTGTAGAGCGTGTCGAGCGTGATGTCCCCGGCGGGGATGTCGGAGCGGATGCCGAGGGTGTTGGTGAGCGCGATCTCGGTTTCAACGCCCGGATAGAAGCGCATCGCCTCGGCGGTGAGGTTCCCGAGCATGCTGTCGCCGCCGGTCGTGCCGTACCGGGTGAGCTCGGTTTCGGCGTACCCGATCACCTGATCCAGCTTGAGGTCGTAGTCGAGCTGCTCCTTGTATTCGAGCAGGATCTCGGCCACTTCCGGGTCTTCCGGCACGGTGCCGTCGATCGGGAAGAGCTGGTAGTCGGTGCTGAGCACCTCGCCGTCCTGCACCACCACGTCGAGGCGGCCGACGAACTTCGCGAAGGCGCCGCTGTGCACGATGGGGATGCGCTTGCCCGTCTCTTCGTTCACCACGACCAGCGGAGGATCGAGCGCGATGTGGTTATGTCCGCCGAGGATGATGTCGATATCCTTGTACAACTTGGCGTTTTCGATGTCTTCGTCGAGCCCGAGATGGGAGAGCACGACGATGAGATCCGCGCCCTCCGCCCGCAACATCACCGCTTCATCGGGGATCGCCTGCCCGGGCTCGATCACCCGGATGCCCATGCTGTTGGACTGGTCGTAGATGGAATTGAGCGAGCTGATGTTGCCCATGCCGATCACGCCGACCCGCAGCCCATCGAGCTCGTACATGCCGGTGGGCAGCACGAGGTCTTCCAGCTCGTTCGCGTACGGCAGCTCGCTGTCCGCAAAGTCGTAGTTGGCGGCCAGTAGATCGAAGCGCGCCCAGGTTGCGCCCTGGGTGGCCAGATTGGCCGCGCCGGCGTCGAACTCGTGGTTGGCAACAACCGCGGCATCGAGACCTGCGGCGGACATCGTGCGGAATTCGGCTTCGCCGGAGAACTGGTTGAAGACAACGGCGCCCTGGAAGCAGTCGCCCGAGTCGAGATGCAGCACCCGGCCCGCCTTCGCCCGCTCTCGCTTCAGGATGTAGGCCATCTCGGCGAGGCCGCCGTAGGGGCCGAGGCCCTCCTGCAAGCCGAGCTCGGTGTCGGTGAAGCTCGGCGTGAACTCGTACTCGTAGAGGCGACTGTGCACGTCGGACGTGTGCAAGAACGTGAGGCGGACGGGCTGCCCTTCGAGGTCGGCACCGCCACCATCAACCGGCGTGGGCACGCACGCACCCAGCGAGGACATCAACAGAGCGGTGAGCACGCGACGCGCTTCCGGGGAGGGCGCGGGCCCTACTCCATCGCGCCTCCCGCGGCAAGGAATCCGCGATCATCGGGCCAACTCGTCACCAGCGCGTGAATCCGGTTGACAGCCGCGCGGGCGGCGTGTTCTATGGCCCCGTTTCCCGAGGTACGGTCACGATGTGGCTGCTCTCTGCGCTTGTCGCCCTTCCGCACGCTGAGGCCGCTGGTTTCCAGGCCAAGACCATGCGCGCTCCCCTCTCCGCCGTCGAGGTGGAGCGTCCCCTCGTGATCGGTAAAGGTTGGCTCGAAGCATCCTTCGGGTACGATCAGAAGTTGGCCGATGGCTCGTGGTCTCCGGAGGGCGAGGCTGTGGCCTGGCGCTCCGCCCGTTGGCTGTACACCACGGAGCGCATCGACATTCGCTTCGGCCTCAGCCGATCCAGCGAGTTCTACTGGCACATTCCGTTCCACTACGTGCAGTTGCATAACGACGCGCTCGGAACGGATACGACGGGCCTCGGGATTGGGGAGCCGCGGTTCGGGTGGAAGCTGGAGCTGTTCAACCGCGCCATCCCCACCACCTCGATCGTGCTGGACTTCGAGTACAAGATGCCAACCGGGCAGGAAACGGCGGGCACGTACGTCGGCGGCCCGACCACGGTTTCGGTGTTCCCGATGAGCAGCGGGCAGGCCGATCTATCGGCGTTTGTACGCGGGAAGCAGCAGATCGGCCCCTTCGCGATCGTCGGCGGCATGGGCTACGTGCAGCGCTTCTCCGGCGTTTCCCAGTTCGTCGTCGAGGTGGATCAGTACCAGTTTGGCGGGCGCTTCAAGCCCGGCAGCGAAGTGCGCGGCGAGCTCTCGCCGATGCTTCAGCTCGGGCCCATCGCACTTCATGGGGATGTGGTGTATCGGCGCTGGTTCGAAGGCGCCCTCGGCACCACGGCCGGCGGCGGCTTCTGGGATGAGAACCTCGATTTGATCGAGGGCTCCGACGGGTGGTCCGTGGATGCCGGCGGCGGCGTGATCGTGAACGCTACCCGCGGCGTCGACTTCCTGGCCTCGGCCAGTGTGCCGATTCGAGGCGAAGATCTAACCTACTTCCCGCTTGAGAGCCTGTCGCCGACCCGTGGCGTCACCTTCAGCGGTAGTGTGGAGCTGCGATACTGATATGTGGCGCTCCCTCCTGCTCTCTGCCGTCCTCCTCGCTCCGACTTCTGCGTTCGCCAAGAACGTGTTCGCGCAGAACCACCCGGATCTCGACTGGTACTCCATCGAGACCGAGCACTTCGTGGTTCACTATCCCCAGAGCCGCGACACCACAGAAAACGCCCACTATCTCACCGCCAAGTGGACCGCGCAGCGCTCCGCCAAGGTGGCCGAGGAGATGTTCCCGCGCATGTGCGCGGAGTTCAACTACTACCTCAAGGAGCGCGTTCACATCGTCATTCTCAACCAGGGAGACGATCTGGAGGGCTTCACGGTCCCCGCCTGGGACTGGATCGAGATCAGCGCGAACCCGGGGGCGGACTTTTACCGCTGGCGCTCGCGGATGGACTGGCTGCCGGACGTGCTGGTGCACGAGTTCGCGCACGTCGTCTCGCTGAAGGCCAACGCCAACCTCTCGGAAGGCGCGCAGGCGGTGAGCATCGGCGCGCTGTACTCGGAGGGCGTCGGGAACACGATGTCCGGCGGCGAGGTGTTGATCGGGGACAACAACCCTTGGTATTGGACGGAGGGCGGCGCCGAATACTGGTCGGATCAGTCGGGCTACAACTGGTGGACGCCGGCCCGGGATCGCACGATCCGGATGAGCGTGCTCGAGGAGCGGCTTCTGAGCTGGGACGAGTGGAAGACCGTTCAGCAGAGCCACGGCTGGTGGGACGGCGAGCGCGGCTATCAGCAGGGATACAGCTTCGGATTGTACCTTCGCGAACGCTTCGGCAACGAAACGTACAACCAGCTCGCGCTGGAGAACCAGAAGGGCATCAAGTTCGACTGGAACGATCACCTCGAAACGGTGACGGGCGTGAAGGGGCCCCAGCTCTACGACGACTGGCGCGCCTGGGTGACGGAGAAGTACGCCAAGCAGTTCGCCTCGTTGAAGGCGGAAGGCGAGACCGCGCACCGGGAGCTCTCGCTGGAGGAGTACGACTGGGAGTACACCGACCCGGACGGGCGGGATGCGTTCTACGACCCGCGGTGGGCGAGGAAAACCGGCGTTACGGGTGAGCTGCTGGCGCGGCGCGAGCGCGAGAAGGCCAAGGAGGCGACCGGGCGCTGGCAGATGAACCCGAAGTTCTCGCCCGACGGGAAGTGGTTCGGGGTGAACAACGGGGGCATCTTCGAGATCAACCCGCTCACGGAGGCCTCCATCTCGGCCCTCTCGGGGGTCACGCACAGCGACGCCGCCGTTTCAGCGGCCCTTCAGTATCGCAGCATCGCAGCACCTTCTTACGCCGCGTTCGGGCACGACTGGGATTTCGTCGCGGGCAAGAACGCCGTCGTGATCGTCGGTAGTGAGCACCTCAAGCAGGACGCCAACGACACCTTGTTCCAAACGCGCTGGGAGCGCGACGGGTACGATTGGAAGAACCTCTGGTTCATGCCGATCGAGGAAGACACGTTCAAGGACGGAAACGTCACGTACACCGGCCAGAAGGAGCTGGATCAGCTCGGCGTGAAGCACGCGCGGTGGCCGAAGGGCGCCTACAAGATCCCCAACACCGAGCGCGGCGTCGATCCCAGCGTTTCCCCCGATGGCAGCAAGGTCGCGTACTTCGAGTACACCGATGGCACGCTCAACCTCGTGACCATCAACATCGACGGCACGGACAAGAAGCGCCTCACGAACTTCACCGACGGCACCTGGTTGCAGCGGGTGGACTGGTCGCCCGACGGAAAAACCCTCGCGGTAGCGATGTTCCGGCAGTTCCAGCAGGACATCTACCTGATGGATGCGGACGGCAGCAACGTTCGCGCCCTGATGTTCGACCGATGGGAGGACAACGATCCCGAGTTCACCAAGAACGGGGACATCCTCTTCTGCTCGGATCGCACCGGGATCATGCAGATCTACCGGTGGAACCACGAGTCTGGCAAGGTGATGCAGGTCACCAACACCATCGGCGGCGCGGAGGCTCCGGCCGAGACCCCGAACGGCAACGTGGTGTACCTCGCCTACCATGCCAACGGAAACAAGGTTGAGGGTGTTCAACGCGCCGACTTCATGGAGAAGGACGTAACGGCCGACTTCGGCTTGAACCCCGACCCCGTGGCCGTGAAAGCGGCGTACGAGTTCCGGGAAGACCTGAGCGCATACGTACCAGTCAAGTACAAGTCGCCGATCATGTCGCCGAGCGGCATCCCGCTGATCCGCATCACGAATGACGCTCGCGACGATATCGCGCTGCAGGCCGGCGCCGCCGCGTACGTCGGCGACCTCGTGGAGGATCACTTCCTGTACGCCGAAGCCCTCGCTGGCGAAGACTGGTCCGCCCGCCTGCAGTACGCCTATTCGGGCTGGTACCCCAACTTCTCGCTCGGGGCGGTGGGCGGCGAAGCGAAAATCCCCTTCGGCTACCTTCTCGACGAAGACGATGACCTCTCCACCACGGAAGACCAGACCATCTTCCAGGGGAAGAACCAGCAATACTACGCCTACGTGTTCGGCGGGATCGACTATCCCTGGAACCCGTACTGGCGCTCCAGCATCTTCGCCCTGGGCAAGACCTTCGGCTTCCGCCAGGTCGGCGATGCGAACTACGAGCCCTATGTCCTCGGCGGCGAGGTCAGCTTCAACGAGAACTACTCGAGCTTCGGCACCAACTATGCCACCGGCGCCAACCTGCGCGGCGGCCGCGTCATCGACCTCACCTACACCTATGCGTACACCGACATCGTGTACGCCCCGTACGGCGGGAAGACGGCCGACGACGGCGAATTGCTCGACAGCTACGCCTACAACAAAGGTGAGCTTCGCTGGGTAGAGGCCATCCCCGTTCCGGCGTGGGGCGGGATCCTCACCGAGGCGAACAAGTACCAGCACACCATCCAGATCGACGTGGACATCGGGGCGATCGATCGAAACGTCGACCGCAACGACGAGTTCATCGGAGGCGGCCAACATCCGTTCTACTGGGGGAGCAACACGCTTCGTCCGAACACGCTGTTTGCCGGGTATCCTCAGTACAGCCTGTCGGGGGAGACGATGGCGATGGTGAACCTGGCCTACCGCTTCCCGATCCGCCGGGAGCTCAACGCTCATGTTGGCCCGCTGTACGTCTACAACGTGACGATGCAGGTGATGGGCACCGCGGGGAACCTCTGGTCGTTCACGCCTCCCGACGATCCGTCGAAGTTCTACCGGAACGAGTACGGGGAGCGAGTGGCGAAGGAAGCCGGGGATGTGCGCCGGGAGATTCCGTTCGTAGACATCGCCCACAAGAACGGCAACTACCTGCTGTACGACGCAGGCGCGGAGCTCCGTGTAACCAGCACGCTGTTCGATAGCTTCGGTTGGAACAGCTTCTTCCGCGTTTCTTACGGCTTCAACCAGATTCGGGGCAGCGGAGACGTGAACGGAGACGACCTGTCGGACACGACCGAGAGCGTGGTGGGCGACGAACTCAGCAACGAGGTTGAGGAGCCGGGCTTCCGGTTCTACGTCGGCCTCGGAACGGGATGGTGATCATGACCCTCTTCCTCGCATTCCTGGCGTGTGCGCCGAACTACCTGGACGTTCCCGTGAAAACCGTCGGGGTTGGCTACGATCCCGAGGAGGTGGGGCCTTCGCCCACCCCCTACGGCGGCGTGGTCGAGTACTCCTGGGTCAACTTCGCCGGCGGCGGGCTCTCCCTCGCGCTGATGCAGCTTGGATCGTTCGACGAGGTGGGCCCCGGCATGTCGGGGTTCGCGCCTCCATACGCTGCGGTCTACGGCTTCTCCTACCTGTTCACCGAGAAGCTCGCGGCGGCCGACTCGCTCGGCGGTGTCACCTCGGTGCCGCCGGAGGCGGAGGACTCCTGCTACACCACCTTCGAGGCGAGCGGTCCGATCGGCTCCTTCAAGACGGTGGACGTTGGCGACTACATGGAGCTGGTCACCGAAGACGGTAGCGGCGGCCTGCGCCTCGATCGGTACCCGGAGCAATACGCATCCGACCCCCGGGACGCGTTCGCCTACTACAACAAGTTTGAGTTGTGGAGCCAGAACCCGATCTACGGGCTGTACCCAGGCGACAGCGAAAAGATCTCCAAGATGGGCGAGATCCTGGTGCGCGGGGCCACCTTCCCCTCGGGCGAGCGAGTGACCTACCGCTTCCCGGGTGGGATGGTGCCGCAGTACGCCCCGTTGGGCTCCATCCCGGTGCCATCAAGCGTCGTGGAGTCGACGGAGCTTCGGGTTCCCCAGCTCCCCGGCGGCGTTTCTCTGGAATGGACGGGCCCGCGCTACGACTCCATCGGCGAAACCACGGAGGCGGGCGGCGCCCACAGCACATGCCTCGCCTTCTCGGCCGACGCGGCCAAGGAACCCCAGGGGCCAGGGGATTGCGCCGCTGCGATGTCTGCCCAGGCGGATGCCGGTCAGATGTACACGGGGCCCTGGGACACGGACGACGGGCAGGTGTCGTTTCGCTGGGAGCCGAGCGAGAATCCTGACGAATTCGTCAGCATCGCCGTTCGATTCCTCGGTCCGGTGGACCGCGATGATCCAAACTATCAGGCCGAGCTCGTTTCGGAGCCGATCCCCAAGTCGGTGAAAGGCGAATGGAACGGACGCCGGGGCGAGAGCGTGCCGGATGAAGAGCCGCCGGATGGCACGCGCTCGCCGACTGCGTGCGAGGAAGAGGGCGCTTACGGCTTCGATCCTCGGTACCTTGATGGCGCGGGGGAGCTGATCACCGCGATGCGCGGAGATCCCTTCCACAACATGGCGGAAGTGACCTGCCGCATGAAGGATGATGGTGAGTTTGCGCTCACCGAGGCGATGGTGGCCGACGCGCTCGCCTACGCCCGGGCGCACGGCAGCGAGGGGGTGGTGTTCTACTTCGGCCGCTCGACCGAAGCGGAGGTCGAGGTGCCCGACGCGATGGACAACTATGGCAACCGAAAGGTGATCACCCCGATCAAGGTCGCTTCCCGGGCGATTGACATCGGTCGGTTCTGGTTTGAGGAGTAGCCCATGAAAACGCATACCGTGTTTCCCCTGCTCCTCGCGCTCGCGGCCTGCAACCCGATCTCCCAGCCCGTGGACTATTACGACGGCCGGTGGGATCCGCCGTCGGTGGAGGATGTCAAGGCGGGCAGCCAGAACGGGAACGTCGGCGGCCAGGTGGCCACCATCTCCGGCTCGGGCTTCGGCGAGGACGCGGGCAAGGTGATGGTCCAGTTCGGGGGTCACAACGCCGTGATCACCGCGATCAAGGACAGCGAGATGACGGTGATCGTGCCGCCAGGGCCCATCGGGGGCGGCGATGTCGACGTGCGCGTGGGTACGTACACGGGCAGCGCCACTGGGAACTACACCTACGACATGGGGGATGACCTTGTCGAGGGGCGGGGCCAGGGCACCTCGGGCCAGGTCGGGTACGTCCTCGTGTCGAACTACTGGGAGAGCTGCAATGGAGGGCTCTCGACGCGCCTGGAGGACGAGTACGGCGCCGCCGGTTGCGCCGACTTCGCGTATGTCGGCTCCACGGGCCTCGCGGGCACGGCCGAGATCATCGAGTTCGAGGCCGAGCGCTTGCACGCGCCCCTGCAGGGGTGGGGCGGCGCACCCGACCTGGCCGATGGGGAATGGCGGATCGAGCGGCCCTCGCAGTCCCCATACTTCGCGGGGCTGGAGGACTTCCACCTCGACCTTGGCCGCGTGAGCGTGACCAACGAGTACTGGCCGAACGACGAGGGCTATTGCGTGGACCTCTCGGAGACCGCGGCCTTCCGGTACGGAGGCGGAGTGCCGGAGTACCCGGAGCCCGTCACCCTGTACGGAGCTGGGCTGCCGCTCGTCACCAAAACCAAGGACGACTCGTGTGACGATGGCGCCTACTACGCCGCAGACACGCTGGAGTTCTGCCAGCGCGACAGCGAGCTGGGCGTGCCGGACTACGTGTTCGAAGCGGATTGGCCGATCGACGAGAACTTCTTCGAGGCGAACAATCGCACCCTCAAGCCGGTGGACGTAACGCTCCACCTCCCGGATGTGGGGCTCTCCGACGTGGAGCTCGCCCTCCCTGAGCCGCTCATCTTCTACAACACCGAGGGCTACGAGCCGGTGCTGAACGACGGATCCACCGGCGCGCAGGATCTGTGGGCGGGGTTCGGCACCCTCCAGCACTGCTTTGACGACTCCGGACGCGGGGAGGACCTTGAGGACACCGCGTTCGTGTTCGAATGGGCGGTGAGCGATGTGGACTATCCCGACGTCGAGGGGCCGATTCTCGGCGTTCGCACGTACGTGAAGATGTCGATCAGCGAGTACACGGTAGGCTGGTTCGGGCTGCTGAACAGCCCGATTCGAGCAACCATCACCGTGCCGGACGAATACGACACCTACAAGGCGACAGACTCGGACGGCAAACAGGAAACGCGCTCGCGGATCACCATCCCGGCGAGCGTGATGTACCAGCTCCCAACGGTTGACGCGCCCCAGGGCGGCGGACTCGGCGGCGTGGGCCTCGTGGCGCAGAGCGCGGATGACAAGTTCGGGTACCTCATCACCGAGGTGCAACGGGTCACCGAGTACACACTGCAAACCGACGCCGGCCCGGTGGTCTTCGCCTATGTAACGGGGGACTTTGCGTTCAACGAGTGGACCAACCCCACCGACGACGCCTGCCACAACTGCGAGGACGATGACGGCGATGGCTGGGTGGACGACAAGGACCCCGATTGCGCCGCTGGCGCGGAGGAGCTGGGGACCCCCGGCACCACTGCATGCTCGGATGGTGTGGACAACGACGGGGACGGCAGCGCCGACGCGGAGGACGACGCCTGCGAGGGCTCCACGGACGATGATGAGTCCAACTGCGACAACGGTCTGGACGACGACGCCGACGGCCTGGAGGACGAGGACGACGCGGACTGTGTGCGTGGCGACAACGAGAGCACGGCCGATGGCTGCGTGGACGGCGCGGACAACGACGCGGACGGGTGGACCGACGCGGCCGATCCGGACTGCCTGCTGGGCGTGGTTGAAGAAGGTTTCGGTACCTCCGAGTGCAACGACGGCGTGGACAACGATGGGGACAACCTCGCGGATGCCCTCGACGCGGAGTGCACGGCGGCCACCGACGAGGCCGAGCTGGACTGAATGATCGTGGGTGCGGCCTTGACGCCGAGGAGGCGCCGGGCCATAAGGGCTGGGCTTGAGGGGCAACCCCGGAGCACGGCGGCAACGGATAGTTGACGACGCGAGGAACGACGGAAAGCCTCCGAAGAACCTCGAACCTGGTCGATGTCGAAAGAAAAATTTGACGCCGACCGCCTCCCACGATAACTTCGCGGGGCTCTGGACAGACCACCTCACGGTGGCACGGACCAGCGCGGTCTTTGAAAAATTGGTAGCAGTTTCGAAAGTTCAAATAGAGTTTGAGTCTGATGCTTCGTTTAGCCACGAAGCGCGGACCAGGATACAAAACTGGAGAGTTTGATCCTGGCTCAGAGCGAACGCTAG
>BJHF01000130.1 GCA_014191855.1 Deltaproteobacteria bacterium | reverse complement strand
CCGTACCCGCATGTGTCCACGAGCGCGCTCTCTCCGCCAGTTCGTCCATGCCCTCGGACATCACGGGAGGCTCTACCTCTTCGACGTCGAGCCCCTGTTTCGCAAACTCGACCTCCAACATGGCGCCGGAGCGCTTCAGGGCTGCCGCAACCGTCACCATGGCCGCTTGCGAGGACGCGACGCCAGCGGAGCGCCCGATGGAGCACCGGTCGGTGAGTGGGCACCGCTCGCACCAGCGGTCACACCAGTTGTGGGCTTCGTCGATCTCAGCCCTGGACGGCGTTCGCGCGGGGTTCCTCACGTCGGCCGATCGCGACGGATTCGCTCGACGAGCTTGAAGACGTCCGTCGACGGGTTCCTGCCTGCCTCCCCCATCTGGGCCGCGTCCTCGGCGATCCGGCGCGCGCGGACGATCGCCGCGTCGAGCGTCGGGGCGGTCACCGCAAAGTCCACATACTTCGCATAGCCAGGAACGAACTCTCGGAGCATCCGAGCGATGTGGGTCCGATGCTGCATCCCAGGTTGTTCGCGGAAGTGCAGCAGTAACCAGAGTTCGAAGCACGGATTCGAGATGGCCAGGTGCACGCCGTGCTGTCGGGCGACTTGCCGCGCCTCAGCAACACCGGGATGGTCGTCGATGTCGAACACGCACCAGACCTCCCCATCTTCGATCCCATCCCGTCGCAGCTCCCGAAGCTCCTCGACAGCGCGCTTGACGAGGGAGAGCGGCACGCCGGGACCCGGTCGGATGTCGAGAGCCCGGTTCCCGACAGCGCGACCGAGACTCGCGAGCCACGTCGGCTCGGTCAACTCGCCCTCGCAGAAGATGACGAGAACCGGCTTCGGAGTTTGGAGTTTCGGTCTCGCCATCGGAGTTCAGCCGGCCTCCGGGACCAGCGGTCCGATGAGCGGGCTCGCCCCGTAGCGTCCCTGCACATAACCACGTTCGATATTCTCATTCTTTCGAATCTGGAATGCGGCACACGGAGTGAGGATGCTCGCTCCCGTGGGCTGTTTTTCCGCGAACCAGATTTCCTCACGACGAAGGACCGGTTCGCCGAGCAGCGTGCCCATCAGCGAGGTGTCGTGGGTGGTGCAGGCAAGTTGAGCGCCCCGCGGATTCGCCAGGGGCGACTGGAACGCGCGGACGATCGCTCGCGTGAGCTTCGGGTGCAGACTCGCATCGAGCTCGTCGAGCACCATCAGCCGACCTTGGCCGATCGACTCGAACAATCCAGGAAGCAGCTGAATGAACGCCTGCGTGCCGGCAGACTCGTCTTCCATCGCAAGCCACGCCTCCGCGGCGGACTCGTGACGTACGAACACCCTGTGGCGCTTGCGACCGGGCGCAACGTCTTCGGCTTCGACGCGGACGTCCGCGATGTCCATGTCGGCCTGCCGCAGGATCTCCAGAACCGCTGAGCGCGGGTCGCTCGCCCTCTGGGCGAGCGGAAAGAGTGTGGGCTGCTCCTCGAGCATTCCCGCGAGCCACGTCGCGGTCGCGGTCGCCTGCCAGCGGCGTCGTACCAGCCAGGAGCTGGGGTGGGCATCAGCAAACCACCGCCAGATCGGAGTCAACTGCGGGTGGCGGAGCTGAGCCGCAGCCGACAGGAACAGCGCGTTCGGCCGGGTCACGCCCTGCACGACCTTGTTCTCGCCGAGCAGGTGTTCGCCGAAGCGGAACCAGTCGCCGTTTCTCTCCAGCCACGTCTGCTTTCTCCCGCGTGGCCAGGCCTCGATCGTTTCGCGCACGACGACGACCTCGTCGACCTCGAAGCTGTACCGGTGGCGGACGCCGTCCAGTACGAAGGTCGCTTCGAATTTGCTCGGTTTGGCGGTCCACCCGCCCCACGCGAAGGGCTGGCGAGGCACGCCCGCGTCCGGCAGCCACTGCGCCTGCGAGGAGACGATCGCGTGCCGCATCCACACGAGCGCATCGAGCACGTTGGTCTTCCCACTCGCGTTCGCGCCGAAGATGGCCGCGACGGTGACGAGTGGGTCTGGGCTCCCGTGAACGGCTCGTGACCGGGAGCCCTCGTCCCCCGCGGCACGACTACCGACGAACGAGAGCGCCTGCGCTGCCGCGACCGAGCGGTGGTTCTCTACCCTGAACTCGATGAGCATCCGAGCCCCTCAGCGGAGGTCTATTCTCTAAACCGGCTTCTCGGGGGGGGTTGGGTGGTGATCTTGCACATGATGCGCGTCTTTGGACCTGAAACCCATCCATGGACGGGTTCAGGGTGGCAGCGGAGGTTTCGCGGTGCCTGCGGCGGGGGAGGCCGGTCGATCGTATCCCGAACGGCCTCGTGCGCCGCGCTCCTTGCCGGCCTGGGCGTCGAGCATCACGCGCGCAACGCGCGTGGCTCTCCCGGCGCGTTCCCAACGCGGTGCATTGGTCGGCCGCCGTGGCGGCCGACATCGCGAATCCATTGGAAGCCGGCGCCATCCTGGCGCTCGACGCCCGCCGGTGTCGCCGACCCGGGGCGCTGCGTTTTGGAGCATATGCTTCGGGCGGCTTGAAGGCGTGGGCTTCCCGATCGCTCGGAGCGAAAGCCGTGCACCCGGTCGGCATCGTCCGAATCCACATCGGCACAACGCGAAGAATCGTCCGTGATCCCGCCCCGGCGCCCCCCACGCGAACCCGGTACCGCCCCTCGCCGCTGGGCTCTGCCGCGCACCCCGGGAACGCCAGTGTGCCTCCCTTCCCGTCGAGCGCTGCGCCAACGCGCGGCAGTTCACCCACGATTACGCTCTCCGCTTGGAGGCACGCCCATGAGCGCCCGCACCCGCTTGGTATACTTTATCATCGACCCGTACTCGGACTCGCGAACGCCGGTGGCCGCGATTCTGAATGATGGCACGGTGACGACGATGGTCCGGGTCAGGCTCCCGCCGCTCGTGCCGTCAGCGGACGCCGCCGTAGCCCGCGCCCTGGCCGACATCGAGTCCCACCCCGACTTCGATGCGCTCCCGATCGGCGCCGGGCCCTATTTCCTACTTGGTGACTCGCGCACGCTCCCCGCCGGGGTGGTCGACCCGGGGCGTTGGGTGCTGGATTATGCGCTTCGGGCGGCTTGATCTGGGTGGACGAACGCGATACGTCGCGGGCGAGTCCCCAACGCCTTCATTCGGGGAGCTTGGCCTCCCAAATGACTTCATTCCGCACGGCGCCCGCAGCATACGCGATAGCGGCCGCGACCCCGTCCGTCGCAAGTGTGGGATTTGCACGCACCACGTCATCGCGGGAGGCCCCGCTCGCGATGATCTCCATGATGAACTCCACCGACAGGCGCGTTCCGCGAATTCACGGCTTTCCACCGAGCACCTGTGCGTCGCTCACGATCCACCCCTCCATGGCACGCTCCGCAGGCAGGATACTCGCCGCCGCAGGGCTCGGCCAGAGTTGTTCGGCGCCCGCTCACGGTCGAACGTTCGGGGCGCTTGGGCGTCACCGCGGCCAAGCCCCTATGAAATAGGTTCTCGATGCCTGAACTACCTCGGCACAACGCGAAGAATCGTTCGTGTCCCCGCGCCAGCGCCCACCACCCGCACCCGATATCGCCCCTCGCCGCCCCCCTCGCCCCCGCACCCCGGGAACGCGAGCGTACCTCCCTTCCCGTCGAGCGCGGTGCTCACCGAAGTGTCCGTGGCAACGCTCTCGATCTCCACGTCCACCAAGTCGGTCGACTCCACGCGAAGGCGGTCCGCCAAGCAGTCAACCGGCCTCGTCTCCAACATCCCGCTGCCCACAAGCACAAATCCGCGGCCGGCCTCCCATTCCAGCGGCACATCGCCGCCAACGAACGACCAGCGGCTCGCGTCGTCGGCGACCATGTCCACCGCCGGCCAACGCGCCGCTGCGCTGCGCGCCAGCGCATGCGCCAGTTCCCCGTCATCGGCGTTGACGGCTGCGATGGCGGCCCGCCAAGCGATCCACGGGTGATCGGGATGCTGCTCCGCGAGCGCCCGCCAGCGCTTTGCAATTTCGTCCAAGGCCAGCGACGCCTCCGTCTCCGCGAACCAGCCGACGGTCCCACCCGGATACCGCAGATCCAACCGCGATGAGTACTGCCTAACCAACCACTCGGGTACGTCTTGAGGCTCCCCGCCCCACCACGCCTGCCGCACGGCGTACGGTCGCGACTCCGACGCCAGCAGCTCACCGAACCACTCCTCCTGTCGGCCTTCAGCCGCAGCCTCCGCCGACGCGCGCGTCACGAGGCCCCGCAGGTCGAGCACGCAAATGCCCGGGATTCCGCCCACCATCCCGACGTCGTTCACGAGTACGCATCGGCCGTCGGGCACATGTTCGACGATCCAAGCGACGTCCTCGGGCAGCGGGGTGACCAGCCCCCGGTTGGTGCCACCAGCCAAGCGACTCACCGTCGGGAGCGGTTGCCACTCGGCGCCGACCGCACCCCACGCTGCGGGCAGCAGCGCCACGCCGAGGAGCGCCAGGACGCCGGCGAGCGCCTGTCGCAGCGGCGAAACACTCGTTCCATCTCGGTGAATCGCCGCCAGGAGCACGGCCGTGGCGATCGCGCCTGGCATCACGAGGCGACCGCCGGCCATCCAGTCGCCGCTTGATCGTGTCACGACGGCAATCTGGAGAAGCATCGGAATCATCGCGATGGCCGTCGCCAGGGTCGGCCGGCGCGCAAGGAGCAGCAACGCGCCGACGTAGGGGGCCGCCTCCAGGACGCCTTGACGCAAGCCGTAGAGGCTGGCGGGCGTCGCGACGATCTTCAAAAGGGTGGGCGTAGGGACGAACTCGCCGAACCACGCCGTCCGCAGCGAGTGGTACGCAACCAGCGCGAAAATGGTCGCAAAGACGGGCATGACGGCCCTGCGCCAACCCACCTGCAGCACCACCAGGGCGCCGGCGACGGCGAGGTGAAGCATCCCTTCGGGACGCACGAGCGCGGCCAGGCCCAGAAGTGCCAGCCCGACTCCGGGCCGAGCGCGCGTCACGGTGAGCCAGCCGCCGGTCAACACGAGGGCGAACAACGGTGCGTCCATTCCGTCGACCGACCAGCGAACGGTGGGCGACGCGAGCAGCAGGCCAAACAACGCCGCAGTACCCGCCCAGGATCGCTCGCACACCCGATCGGCGATCACCGCGATCGCCACCACGCTCGCCCCCGCGATTCCCTTTAGCGCCAGCTCGGGGGCGAGGCCGAGCACGTGGAGGAGCGCCGCGAGCGCGACGCTGACGAGGCTGGAGTACCCCTCCACGCGCTCCCCGGTCGTCCACTCCAGTCGGCCCGTCGCGACCCAATGTCGGGCGTAGTCCGCGAGAATGTAGACGTCATCCACCGACTCGGGGAATCGTGGTGCCGCACATGCGCCGAGGGCGGCGAGCGCCGGGAACAAGCGGAAGCGATGGAGAAGCGGGGACACGCGGGGCTTCGTCACCCGGCGTGACGGGGCGCGCCACGGGTTGGTTCGGGGTCGGAAACGTGGGATGATCACCCAATGCTGATTTTCCTCGCCGTTGGATGTCTGATCAACGAGGCGGTCTATCTGGAGCGACTGGATGCCCTCACCGACCACGATGGCGACGGCTACGTGAAAGAAGACGATTGCGACGACACGGATTCCGGCGTCTTCCCGGGCGCAGCGGAGCTGTGCGACGGCGTCGACGAGGACTGCGACGGCCTCACCGACAACGCCCCCTCGGACGCCCCGATCTGGTTCGTGGACCTCGACGGCGATGGCCACGGCGACGCGGATGACTCTGGCATCCTCGGGTGCAGCCGGCCGAACGAAGCGTCGGGCACCGCGGACGATTGCGACGACGCTCGGGCAGACAGCTACCCGGGCGCCGCTGAGGTGCCCTATGATCGGGTCGATCAGGACTGCTCCGGCGCCGATCTCACCGACGTCGATGGGGACGGATACGCAGGGAAGGAAGCGGCAGGATCCGATTGCGACGACCTCGATGTCGCGATCAACCCGGAGGCGATCGACGAGCCCTACGACGGGGTCGATCAGGACTGCTCCGGCGCCGACCTGACCGACGTGGATGCCGACGGTTACGACGCGAGCGGGGTCGGCGGCGACGACTGCGCGGACGACGACGCGCAGGTGCACCCTGGAGCCGTTGAGACCTGGGAAAACGGCGCAACGGACAACGATTGTGACGGGGATCTCGGCAGCGCGACGCTGAGCTACGGCTCGGAGGTATGGGTGGGACCCGTCGAGGGAGCGCAGGCCGGCCGGCGGCTGTCGACCCTCGGCGACATCGACGGGGATGGACTGCCGGAATTCCTGGTCGGGGCGCCCTACGACGACACGTGGGCCGAGTACGGCGGCGCGGTGATGGTGCTGGGTGACGACGGCGCCGGGAACCTGATAACGAAAGCGCGCGGCGAAGGGCGCGACGAATTTGCGTTTTTTGGGAGCGACCTAGCCGGGGGCACGGACGCCGATGGGGATGGTGTCGTCGATTACCTTCTCAGCTCCACGGCCGTCGGCGACGCGGCCGGTCGGACATGGCTACTCCCCGGCGGGGCGCTCGCGGCCGAGGGCGTGATCGACGCCGAGGCGGATGCGCTGTTGAGCGTCGATGGCGACGCGCCAGGGAGCTATTCGGGCAGCTTGGTATCGCTCCTCGGCGACGTCGACGGGGATGGGATCACCGACGTCGGCATCGGAGCTCCGCTGTTCTCGTCGGCCGAATTTGCAGGCGTGGGCTCGGTGGCCATCGTGTCCTCCACCGAGCGGGGCGCGCTCACGTTCGGCGACTGCGCCGCAGTGCTCACCGGCCCCTACGCGGACGCTGGAGCCGGAAGCCGCATCTTCGGCATGGGTGACCTCGACGCAGATGGGCTGGACGACTTCGTTGTGGGCTTAGCGTACGGGGATATCGCCTATGTTGTGGCGGGTGGCCTGAGCTCGGGTGGCGTCGCGGACATCGCCCGCGTGCGAGTAACCGGGGACGGGAGCGCGACCGTCGTGGACTCCTGGCCGGCGGGTGACATCGACGGAGACGGGGCCTCAGACCTGGCGATCATCGAAGACAGCCGACAGGTGCGTTTGTACACGGGCATCCTGTCGTCGTCCTCCAAGGGGGTGGCGGATTGGACATCGTCCGTCGACGCCGTTCAGTACACCTACCAGGTGGGTTCGCCGGGGGATCTCGACGGCGATGGGCGAGACGAGCTCTTGGTTCCGAGCATCTACCTGCCTTCGCTGGGCGCGCCCGTCGCAGGCCTGTTCTTCGGTTCCGACTGGTCCTACCGCGGTGAATTCAACCTCGCCGACGCCCCGCTCACCGCCGTCTCCACACGCGCCGGTGCAAGCGGGTACCGCTTCATCACCCCGGGCGACGTAGACGGGGACGGCGCCGATGATCTTGTGCTGGGCGCCTACTCCGACAGCGCCGGTGGAGCGGACGCAGGTGCTGTCGCGATGATCCCGTTGCCACGGTAGGGTGCCGATGGCGCGCCGTCGTCGGGGGGTGGGGAGCGCTCCAGCCTACGTTGCGAGGGCGGCCGGGGCCCACGAGCTCTCAGCGTCGGCGCTCGGCATGGCGGTCGCCTCGCGCGAGCGTTGGACGTGGGTGGAGCGGGAGCAGGTGCTCCAAGACGCGGGCTACACGGTCGTTCGTCGGGGGCCAGTTCCACTCGGCGAACCGTGGCGTCCATCCTGGCGGAAGCGGCTGCAACACCCGCACGCGGCGTTGGCCACTTGGCGCGCCCATCACGCCGGGAGGCCGGAGCTGCCGGACGACTGGTTCGAGGGGTGGCGCGTGCTCGCTCGCCGGGACGCCCGGTAGACCAAGCCCGGATCGCCATGTCCTTCCTGCCCTCCGCGTTAGAGCCGCTCATGCTCGGCGCGCGCGCCCTCCGTTCCCGCCTCTTGCGCGCCACCGGGCTGATGCACCCGGAAGTGGTCATCTTCGACGTGACGCACCGATGCACGAGCCAGTGTGTCGGGTGTGCGTTTCGCGATCCCGAGCCGAACGAGCTTCCGACGGCTCGGTGGATCGAGTTGGCGCGGGAGGCCAAGCGGTTGGGGTTCCGGGAGATCATGGTGACCGGCGGCGAGCCGCTGGCGCATCCGGAGATCGGCGTCCTGCTCCCAGGATTGGCCCGCGAGTTGCCCGTTTCGCTCATCACCAACGGGCTCGCGCTGGCCAAGCACGCGGGCTTGGTTCGCGCGACGAGGCACGAGGGGCGCCACCTCGGGCCGAGGATCTGCCGTTCCTCGCCTCGTTCCTGGAGAGCGTACGCGATGACCCGTTCGTCGTCATGTCGGATTACGCGAAGGAGCGGCTGGAAGTGCTGGCCGCTGGGGGGAATGCGCCTCCGCGGTGCTCGGCGCCCTGGACGTCCGGGGTGATCGACCCGACCGGGCGTTGGCGACACTGCTTCTTCTTGGGTACGGAGACGGCGGTGGGCGGAGGCCTCGGTGCAGCGATGGGCGCGGCGCGGGCGGAGCGGCGGCGGCTTGACGTCGGAACGAATCCGACGTGTGCGCGGTGCGTTTGTTGGCGGGGGTGAGGGGACCGGGGGCCGTGCCTTTGCTCCCCTCCCTTCGCGCTCTCGCCACCCCGCGAACCTTCACCGCCATCCTCGTGAGCTTTGCGCTCGTGGTGATCGGCGCCCAGCTCTTCAACCCACCCCGCGGCGACGATCTCGCCTACCTCCGCTGGGCCGCCGAGCGCGCCTGGGATCCGTGGACGCCGATGTTCCGGCCGCCCCCGTTCCCCGGCTGGCGCCCCGCGAATGCCTTCGTTTGGTGGCTGTCGGTCTCAATCGAGGGCGTCGGGGGATGGCTCCCGCAGGTCTCGCTCGTCGGCCTTTGGTCACTGGCGCTCATCGCGGGCTGGGGGTGGACCCGAGCCCGATGGGGAGGCGCGGCTGGGCTTTGGACCGTGGCGTTCCTCCTCGCGACTGACCGTTTTCGGGAGCTTCTGATCTGGCGGAGCTGGTTGACGAGTGCGGGCTCTGTCGCTTTTCTGTTGTTGACCCTGTGGGCGCTCGATCGGAAGAGGGGTGCGTTGGCCCTTGTGTTGGGCGCGGTTGCCGTGTGCTTCAAGGAGACGGGCGCTCCGCCATTGATTGTTGCTGCGCTCGTTGTATATGGGCGGCCGGCGATCGCGATTGGCATTTTCGTCGCGGCCCTTCCGGGCGTCGCAAATGCGATCCTTGATGCTGGGCTATTCGCCCTGGGGCAGAATGCCGCTTGGAACGTGGCTGAGCGCTCGAGAACGTACGCGATGTGGTTTCTACGCTCAGGGTGGCTCCCGGTTACGGCCGTTGGGCTGGTGCTTGGTGGGGGGGCGAAAGTCGAAACGCAAGATCGCCGATGGCTGGCCGTCGCTGCGGCGGCGCTGGTGGCACCCGCGCTCTACCGAGTCGCAAACCCGACGTGCTTGCTGGAGGCTGTGGTCATCTTGGCGGGGTGCGTGGCGTCAGCCGTACACCGAGGAGGGCGCGCTCAGCTCGCCGTCGTCGCCCTGGTCGCCTCCTTGTACACGCTCCCCGGGACGCTGCTCGACGGGCGTTGGCAGACCCAGCAGTGGTTCGCGGCCCGCGAGGCCTACGCCGAGCTGGTGGCGGCTGCGCCGAGGGGCTGGACGGCTGCCGAGGGGGAGGCTGACAATGCGCTCTGGTTCGGGCTCCGGTTGCGATTTGATCTCGCGGTTCCTGAGGCAGTTGGGTGTGCCGAGGTGGTGGCTGGGGTGGGGGTTTGTCGGTGATTGGGGTTGGGCGACATCCACGCGATACAATCCCGATCTGTGACCAGCCCCTTCCTCGACCGTCCGGCGACCGAGCACGTCGCAACCAACGAGCTCGCCTTCGCGATCCGCGACGCTTTCCCGGTGAGTCCGGGTCATACGCTCGTCGTGACTCGCCGGCTCGTCGCCACCTGGTTCGACGCGACGGTGGACGAGCAAGTCGCCGTGATGGCGCTAGTGAACGTGGTGAAATCCTTGCTCGACGCGACCCACCAACCCGACGGCTACAACGTAGGGTTCAACGCGGGGGGGACTGCAGGACAGACGGTGCCACACCTCCACATTCACGTAATCCCCCGCTACCGTGGTGACCGGCCCGACCCTCGCGGCGGTGTGCGCTGGGTGCTGCCGGACAAGGCTGACTACTGGACAGGAAGGTGACGCTGCCCTTCCTGGAAAAGGTGTTGCAAGTGCTCGCGCAAGGCGGGTTCTCGGCAACGTACAAATACGCGGTTCTGCTCGGCCTTATCGACCTTTGCGTCGAGGCCGGACATCCGCCCACGTCGATCACAACAGCGCAGCTCGCCCGGCGGGTGGTAGAACTGTACTGGCCGCAGGTGCGGCCGTTCCCCGCCACGCGCGGGGTGCTGCGGCAGAACCGGGGCAGCCTGGGCAAGATCGCCGAGTTGATCTTGGCCTATCGCCAGTCCTGCCCCGACCTGATCTCGCCGCCACGCCTCGCGCCAACGGCCCCCGCGGGGTTCGAAGCGCTCCTGGCCAACGTGGAATGGAAGCTCGTGGAGATGCCGCTCCCCCGGCTTCAGCGCGTTGGCGGCGGCGAGGAGCGGTTCATCTACGAGATCAACTGGCAGGAGGGCGTGCCCGAGGGGCGCTTCCGCCGGTATCGGCACGGCGACGGATCGGCGTTCGACAACCGCATCCTGTTCCAGCCCGGAGCGGCAGAGTCGCTGGTTGCGTTTTCCGCCGTGATCCGCCCGCTGGTTCAGCAGCAATGGTCCGTGATGGTACGCTCGATGAACGGGCTGCGCGAGGCGGAGCTCGACGCGTTCCTCTTCGGCGTCGAACGAATCGCGCTCGGAGCGCTGCAGCGCCCCCTTCGGGCGCTCCAGGGCGGGCGCTGCTTCTACTGCGCCGGCCCGCTTACGACAGGCCCGAGCGAGGTCGATCACTTCCTCCCCTGGTCGCGGTATCCCGACGACGGGCTCGACAACCTCGTGCTGGCGCACGACTCGTGCAACCTGAAGAAGCTCCATTTCCTCGCCGACTTGGACTTCGGACGCCGCTGGCATCAGCGAAGCCTCGACGACTCCTCCCGGCTGGACGCGATCGCCGGCGCCACACGCTGGGCCCGCGATCGCGAGCGCTCGTTCGGCGTGGTGGCTAGCGTGTACCAAGGGGTGCCCGACGGCGTTCGGCTGTGGTGCGGCGGAGACCGACTCCGCCGAGTCGATGTCGGCGACCTGAGCGAGGTGCATGGATTTGGGCGCAGTCTGCTGAGCCCCCAGAAGGCAGGATAGACACCCGAGTGTCCGGAAACCTCGCGCGCCACATTCAACATACGCTCGGCGAGACGGCGCCGCGTGGGTGGCGGGTGGCGGGCACCGAGCGGAGGTTGCTCGCGACCGAGCTCGAGGGTCGGGTCGGCTACGCGCCGGCGGCCGACCTCGTGATCGAGAACACCACCGGCACCCGCCGAATCTGGGTGGAGTTGGAGATCAGCCGCGCGGATCCGGTCGCGAACCACGCGAAGTTCGCGATCGCGAGCCGGCTGCAGCGCTTCGACGACACGTTCGTGGCGATGGTGAGCCGCCACGTCACGGGAGGGCGGCGGGCCCTCTGCTCCCACGCGATCACGATGATGCGGCAGTTGGGGGTGGATGCCTTCCAGACGTCGCTGCTGCCGCAGCTCGACGGTGCCGAGATCAAACGGTTGAACCACCTGTCCCGGCCGGAGCTGGTTGCCGCGTGCCCGTCGCTTGCGCCGGATTGGGAGCGACTGTTGACGGTCTCGGCGCCGCTCACGGAGCGGGACGGTCGGCGGATCCTGTTCATCGGCGACCCGGTGGAGGCCGCGTGGAACGTGCATCAGTGGAACCTTGACGTCGCGACCGAGGCGGGTCGGGCGTTGTGGGCTGGCAAGCGGGGCTTTCGCGCCGTCGAACACTTCGTTTGGTGGCCGCCCGCGGGCCTGTTCGCGCCCTGCAAGTTCACTGCGTTCGTGCCTGCGGGGGGCGCGCTCGGCATGAACATGGCGATGTACGCCGATCTGGACGAGTCCGAGCCGCTCTTCGACGGCCGCCGTGCCTGGACCCACATCGAGCGCATCGGCTTCGTACGCAGCGAAGATCCGGCGTTGCACGAGCGCTTCTGGCGATGGCAACGCGCGCAGGGGGAGGTGCTGCGCGTGAAGCGCGACCGGCCCTTGATCTGGGTGCCGCCGGGGTGGGCGACGTGAGCGCCCGCACGCGGCTGGTCCACGTCATCCGCATTGGCCGACAGTGAGGCCGCCCCCGACTTCGACGACTTGGCCGTCGGCTCTGGGCCCTATTTGGTCCTGGGCGCGGCGCGGACGCTCCCGGCAGGAGTCGCGGACCCGACGCGTTGGGCGTTTGAGGACGAGGACGAGTGACCGGCCGGATCAGGCGAGGCCGCGCGTCGCCCGCACGACATCATCGCGCGCTCCACCGCCATCGTAGTCCCCTCGCTGCGATCTGGCGCGGGCGACTCAAGCGCGACGGCGACGCGAAACGCTGCGAAGCCTGCCGGACGAAGGGAGTGGGGCCGCGCGTTTCGCCCGGATAAGCCTGATTTCGTGCCCCTGTTGTACCACTGGCGCGACGTGAACTACCGGAGCGACCTCGGCGGCGGGATCGCGTGGCACCTGAACCAGAAGAGCAAACGGCTGCATGCCATCGATCCGGGAGAAAGTCTCTGGGCGTTCACGCGCGATCGGGAGAACCGGTACGTTCTTGCTGCGGAGCTCGTTGTTCGGGCGAAGACGTTCAACGCTCCAGGCTACGCCTACGGCCCCTACCGGGTGTGGGCGGATCCCGTGCGTAGCCGGTTCTTCTGTGTGGACGGGCAGCGGGCAATCGAGCCGGTGATCCGGCAGCTGTCGATCCGACCGGCCGCGGTGACGCTGGGTCAGGCGTTCCAGGGTCCGGGGGCGGTTCGTTTGATTACGCAGGCCGATCACGCCATGTTGGCGGCGGCGAGCCTCGAACTCGCGTTGGAGCCACGTGCGTTGTTACCAGATGAGTCGGCGTTGGAGCACGCGTTGGTGGCGGCGAGCCGGGATCACTTGCACGTGCTCTTGCCTTCCGGCCCGCTCACGACGCGGTGGGAGCGGCTGACCCGGGGCTTCGACCGTTCGCGGGCGCTCGTCGATCAGCTCCGCGGCCTGTACGCCGGCCGGTGCCAGGTGTGCGAGTGGAGCCCGAAGGCCACCTATGGCGCGGAGCTCTGCGAGGGCCACCACTGGCTCAGCCGCGGCGGCGCCGACGACCTCGGGAACCTCGTGCTCCTCTGTCCCAACCACCACCGCGCCGTGCACGGCTGCGATGCCGTGTTGGACTTCGAGGGTGGCCGTCCCGTATTCGACTTTGGTGGCGGCAATCGCGAGGTCGTCCGACTGGACCGGCATCGGTTGGCCGGGTGAGGGATGAGACTCCACCCGCCACGACACCGGTGAGACACCAGCCCGCGGATCGAGGCGTTTTCGGGCGGTTTCCAGCGGTGCGCCGGTCTCGACGTCCGAGCCGAAGACACCGGCGAACCGGCGTTTTCGGAGGTGGTGA
>BJHF01000129.1 GCA_014191855.1 Deltaproteobacteria bacterium | reverse complement strand
GCCGCCGCGCCCCCGCCGCGGCGCCGCCGCGAGCCGTCCGCTCGCCCCCGCGCGCGTTCGTCCCCGGGTGAGCCGTCACCCCCTGGGCAACGCGCGTTCGCGTCGCACCCGCCGCCGGCCTCGGCTACGCATGTGTCGCGACACGCGCCAGCACGCACCGATTCGCGGCGTTCGTCCGTCCGGGCGGCGCCGCCGCGCCCCCGCCGCGAGCCAGCCGCCCGCCCAATCGTAATGGGAACGTCCTGACCCCTACTCCCCCGCCGCCATCTCCGTCGCCGGCCAGTATTTCTCCTTGATCCTCGCGGTGTAGGCGCGGAGGGAGGGGGCGTTCGCCGCGGCAACGACGGAGGTGTTCACCGGGTAGTTCTGGATCGCCACGAGGAACGCGTACACCGTGGCATCCACGCTGCGCGGCGCCGTTCCGAACAGGTACGGTTTATCGCCCAGAATCTCTTCCACGGCGGCAAGATCGGCGATCGCCATGCCGTACGCCTCCTCACGAGTATGACGGCCGATCCCCTGCGCTACAGCATTTCCGCGGATGCGCCTGCGCAGGAGCGGCATGACAATTGGCGCGATCGGTGCCGGGAACATCACCTTGAACGCCTTGTACTGCTCGTCCCAGGTTTCGTCCTCCAACCAGCGCATGCGCAGCGTGGCGAAGTACATGCCCTCCTCGAGCATTCGGCGCACCGCGCGCGCGGTCGCGGCTTCGACGGTGGACATCCCCTGGTCGAGCAAGATGTTGTGCCGACGAGTGAGCTCCTCCAGGATCAGCTGCGAATCCCCCATCTTTCCGCCGTCGATCTCGATGTAGGGAATCTTCCCCTTGGGCGCCTGCATCGGGTTTCCGTTGCGACGCTGATACGGGATACCCGCGAATCGAAGCCATGTTTCGAGCTTGATCACGAACGGGGAGAAGTCGGGCGTGCCCCAGGCGGGGCGGCTGCCGTACACGACGAGAGGGTCCATGGGGCGAACTAATTCGCCAGAGTCAGCCGTGTTGGGCGATTCGCGCGGCCCGGTCCCGACGTCAGGCGGGCGACGCGGCTCATCGCGGCGCCTCCCGAGCACCTCCCCCTCACCTCAACACCTCCGCCGGCAACAACGCCGCCAGCTTGGGCTGAAGCGCCCCCGCTTCGGTCACCAGCAACCGCATGTCCGCGCTGAGTTGCGCTTCGGCCTCCTCCGCCAACCGCGAAGCCTCCGCCTTGGACGCCGAAACTTCCGTTCGCTCGGGCGGGATGCCGCCGCCGAGGTAGGCCCCCTCCTCCCATACGGTGATCGCGCCGCTCTTCTCGGCCATCCGCACCTTGGCGATCAGCGCTTCATACCTAAGCTTCACCGTGGCGGTGAAGTTCTCGGGGGACTGCACCAGCGCACGCGCCTCCGGCAGCGGACCCTGGGACTCCAATGTGAGGGTCTTGCTGCCCAGTTTCACGAACCAGTCTCCCACATGGAGCGTGTGCGCTTCGGGGGAGCTCATCACGAAGGTGGCGCCGAAGCCATCGCCGACCACCTGGCCGCCCGTGGCGGCCAGGAAAACGGTGGCTCCCCAGCCGGTTTCGGGGAGGTCGCCCGCGTTCCACACCACGCCGAAGCACTCAGGCCAGGTGGTGTCGTAGGTGAGCGTCGCGAGCTGGCGCCACGCGGTGCCGGGCCGGAGTTCGTTCACGACGGCGCCTCCGTCGCAAGCAGGGAGCGTAACGCCGGGGGAGCACCACCGGGCCTCGACGAAGTTTCCGAGGCGACGGAAGGGCAAAAACCGCCAGCCCGAGATGCCCGTTTCCGCGTGGCGGCGCAGGCCGTAGAACAGGCGGTCGTCCGCCGGCGAGGCAAGGTGAAGCTGTGTTTCGATGGTGGACTCCTTCGGGGCGGCCGAAGCCGGCTCCAGGGGTGAGAGCGCCGGACCCGTCGGCAGCGCCGGCACCCCATGGCAGCCGAGGATCAACGGGAGGATCGACGTCATCCGCTTCAACCCCGAGACAGCCGCTGCAACGAAAGTTGGATTCGCTCCGCCAGCGGCGCCGCCGACTTGCCCAGCTCGCTGAGGTTCGCCAACGCGAGATCGATCTCCGCGCGCTTGTAGCCAAGCTGGGCGAGGGCCAGAGGCAAGCTGTCGTCTGCGCGCGTGGCGGGTGTCGCGACCGTGCCCGCCGCCAGCACTCCACCCGAGAGCTTCCCCTTCAGCTCCAGGATCAGCCGCTCCGCCGTCTTTTTTCCGATGCCGGGAACGGCCGACAACGTACGAACGTCCCCCCCGTTGATCGCCCGCGCCAAGGCATCCACGGTGAGCCCGCTCAGGCAGGCCAAACCGAGCTTCGGGCCGATGCCGGACACGCCGATGAGCGACTCGAACGCGGCCTTTTCGTCGGTGGTTGCGAAGCCGTAGAGCGTGATCGCATCCTCCCGCACCGCCGTGTACACCGACAGCGTGACCGACTCGCGCGTCGCCTCCGCGACCCGCACCGGAACAAGAACTTCGTAGCCGACGCCGCCGACATCGACGACGAGCCACCCCGGCCCCCGCTCCACCACCTCGCCTCGAAGCCTCGCGATCATGCCTTCACTCCCGCGCGCAGCGCGATGGCCGTCCACTGATCTCTCGCCGACATCCTTCGCTCTCGTTTCGCTGGCGCGGCCTGGGGCGCTGCCTGCCCCGCCACCCGCCGATGGATGAGGTGCGTGAGCCCGATGGCCAGCGCGTCCGTTTCATCCGCGGGGCAGTCCTTCTCCATCGTGAGCAGGAGCTTCACCATGCGCGCCACCTGGTCTTTGTCCGCCTTGCCACTCCCCGATACCGAGTTCTTGATCGTCATCGCGTTGTAGGTGGCGAGCGGGATCCCCGCCGTGGCCAGGAGCGCCACCCCGCGGGCCTGCCCGAGCACGAGCGCGCTCGCTGCCGACTTGTGCATGAAGATCTCCTCCATCGCGGCCTCCGTGGGCCGCCAGGAGTGGATCGCCGCCAGCAAACCAAGGTGGATCGCCTGTAAGCGCGAGGGCATCGGCTCTTCGGGCTTCGTTCGGATCACCCCTGACGCGACCGCCGCCACTTTGCCCCCCACGCGCTCCACCACCCCCCAGCCGGTGGTGCGGCTGCCGGGATCGATGCCAATCACGCGCAGGTCGGGCAGCGCCATGTGCAGGGCCTATCCCATTCGGGTAGGCTGGCCGGATGCTGTTGTCGTTGTGCGTCGCGTCGTTGGCATGGGCCGCTGAGAAGCCGGATGTGCTGGTCGTCGGCGTGCACCTCCCGGGGGTCGTGGGCGATGCCGCGGGCGTGGCCGCCGAGCGGATCGAGGCAGCGCTCGACGAGAAGGGCACGGTGGAGGCGCGCTCGCCGAAGGAGGTGAGCAAGCTGTTGCGGGGTCGCGAGAGCATCGTATTAGAAACCTTCGCGCTCGGGCCCGGTCGCGAGCGGCTGAAAGAGGCGCAGCTCCTGTATGATCGGGCGCAGGTGGAGGAGGCAGGTCCGGTGGCGGAGGAGGCGGTCGCGCTGTTGCAGCGGGGCATGGCCGTGAGCACGACCACGCGCGAATTGCTGGACGCGGAGATCCTCCTCGGCATGATCCGCATCGCGCTGGGCGACGAGAAGGGCGCGAGCAGCGTGTTTCGCAAGGCGGCAACGCTCGACCTTGACCGGGAGCTGGATGCGGTGAACCACCCCCCGCACGTGATCGAGCTGTACAACGGCGCTCGGGCCGACGTCGCGAAGAAGTCGCCGGCGCGGGTGAGCGTACAAACCTCGGTTGGGGCGACCGTTTTCGTAGACGGGAACGAGATCGGGGCGGCGCCGATCGACTCACTGCGGCTCGTGCCCGGTGAACACTATGTGCTGGTGCGGGCGGCCGGCGGGGCGGCGCGCTTCGAGGCGATCACGATCACCCCCGGGGAGGAGCGCATTGTAGACGTTGCGCTGGAAACCCAGGCGTTGGGGACGGCGGAAGAGGACAACCCCGGGCGATCCCGGCAAGTGAAGGACCTCTACCGGGCGCTCGGCGAATACGACGACAAACGCGCCGTGCTGATCGCGGGGGAGCTGCCCACAGGGCAGGTGGGCGTGCAGCTCTACTCCCCGATCTCCGGGAACTTCTCGCGGGCGCTGACGGCCGACCCTGGCGACGATCCGGTGGGGGCGCTCGTCGACCTCGTGCCGACGGTGGGCGGGTACCTCGCGGAGAACGGGGACATCCGGGCGGACCGCGTGGGCGCCCAGGTGCTCCCGCTCGACATCGGCAGCAACGTGGTGCTCGCCGGCATCCTGTTCGACCCTCCTTCGCAGGACGAAGGCACCGGGCCGGTGACCGTCGTGGAAAAGAAGGGCGTCCCCTGGTGGGTGTGGGCGGGAACGGGCGTGGTCGTGGCGGGGGCGGGGGCGACCGTCGCCGTGGTGCTCACGGCGGATCAGACCGTCGAGCCCGATCCGACCGAGACGGACCAGGGGAGCATTGTTTTCGGGCCGATGCCCTAGCCCCGCAACCAGGCCCCCGCCCGAATCTCAATCATGCCCGCGAGCGCGACGGGCAACGGCCGGAGCGCCCCCTCCAGCAGGCTGAACAGCGCCTCCGTACGCCCCTCCGCACCCATCGCCGCCGCGTCGGGCTCCCCTTCCCGGATCCACGCCCGCTCCCGCTCGTTTGCCCAGCGCCAGAGCCCTTCCGGGGCGTGCACCTCGGCCGGCGCATGGGCCTCCCGAAACAGGCGTCGCGTGCGCGGCACATGATACCGCGCCGTGAGCACCAGCCCGCGCTGCACCCCGCGCTCCTCGAACAAGGAGGTTCCCAGCACTGCTTCTTCGCGGGTGCTCCGCGTGAGTGAAGCCCGCACGATCGCCGCCTCGGGCACGCCCAGCTCGCGCAACAGGTCGAACATCAGGTCGCACCCGCTCTCGTCCTGCCCCGCGAGCTTCGCTTCGAGCGAGGCCACGAAGCTCGCACCGGCCCGGACCGCCGCCGACGCCGCCGCCGCGCGCGCCCGCAGCTCCCGCCGCGCCCGCTCCGGATCACGACGCAGCTCCTTGCCCATCACCAGCACGGCATCGAAGTGAAAGGCCACGGTCGCATCTAATACGACCTGAGCGTGTACAAGACCGCCGTGCAGGACGCGGCGCCGTCCCGGCGGGAGCCTCGGGGTGGGCACGGTCACCGGTGGGCACCGGAGAAAGAACAGAGGTTGGCGCTGGGTCCTGCCGGCGCAGCCCGCCGTCGCGCTCGCGTCGAAGCGCCGCTCGGCGGCGTCGGGCTGCACCGTCACCCGCCCGCTCACCCCCCGGGACAACGACAGGCGGTCATCCGAAACTGGAGGGCAGACCCCGAGAACCCCACGGAGGCTTGCTGCAAAGGCTGGGACGTGTTGGCCGGGCCGATGCGAGCCGGAAACAGGCTCACGCCGTACGCCACCCCTCAAGTCCCCGGAGCAGCGCGCCGATCTGGGGGGTAGAGGCTCCCCGATGCTCCTCGTCCTCAGCATTTCCGCATTCGCCGCCGATCCCCCGCTCCCCGCGGTGGCGTCGAGCATGGAGCTCGAGGTCGACATGCCCGCCGTGAACATCGTGGCGAGCCCCGGCGGCGCGAGCCCTTGGCGCCGGCTGCCCGATGGGATGGGCGCCGAGCTCGCGTTGGCGCTGCACGGCATCGATGTAGAGGATGCTTCCGTCGTGAGCGTAGAGCATCGGGAGAGCCGGACCCGCATCGACTGGACCGAGCTCAACACCGGCGATGTTCGCATGCGGGTCGAGAAGGCAAGCGCCCACACCGTATGCACCGCGAGCGTGGCGGCGCGAATCTGGAGCGGAACGGGGGCGGTGGCGGTGTACGCCCCCACTACTGGACGCGAAGAGGCCGTGAGCAACGACCTCGGCTTCCTGATTGTTGAGGACCACCCCAGCATCGGCGCGCTCGTGGCGCTGGCGCCGGGCGACAGCGTTACCGTGACCAACGTGCGCCGGAATGGCACGTTGATCCACGAGTGGGTGGAGGTGAACCGCGACGTGGGCAGCGTGACCGTAGACCGTACGCCGGGCGGCGAGCGGATCTGCACCAGCGCTCCGGACCGGGCTATGCCGACGGAGTGAACGCTCCCGACACCACCCGCACCGCCTTCGCCGCCTGGCGCGCCGATCTGGCCGCCAACGCCTTCGCCGCAGACCCGCACGTTCTGGCGCTGCTCAAGCGCTACGGACGCCGCGAAGTCGGCGGCTTTCACGAGTTCGGCGGCCAGGTTTCCGGCCCGATCGACGCATGGGCGAGGGAGACGAACCGCGAGGGCTCCCTGCCCCAGCTCCGCCGCTACGACGCGCTGGGCTTCCGCACGGAAGCCATCGTCTTCCACCCGGACTACCACCAGATCGGGCGAGCGGCGTACCGCACCGGGCTCATGGGGCTCTACGCCACGCCGGGTCGCGAGCTGGACACGCTCGTCTACACCTACCTGCTGGGCCAGAACGGCGAGGCGGGCCACACGTGCCCGTTCGCGTGCACCGCCGGGATGATCAAAAGCATCCAGGCCGGCGCTCGCGACGCGGCGGCTGGCCTAGTCCCTCACGGTAGCGTGACAGCGGAGATCGCCGCCGCCTGGCTCCATAAGCTCTACGACCCCAACTACGACACCCACTTTCACGGCTCGCAATTCCTCACCGAGGTGCAAGGCGGCTCCGACGTGGGCGCCAACGCGGTCGTCGCGCGGCCGGACGGGGATCGCTGGCGGATCACCGGGGAGAAGTGGTTCTGCTCGGTGATCGACGCCCACTTGTTCCTGGTGACGGCGCGCCCCGAAGGCGCTCGCGACGGCACGGCCGGGCTCGGCGCGTTCGTCGTCCCCCGCTACAAGGCGGACGGCACGCCCAACGACTTCACCATCCGTCGCCTCAAGGACAAGCTCGGCACGCGCTCGATGGCCAGCGCGGAGGTGGACTTCGTGGGGGCCGAGGGGTGGCGCGTGGGGGACTTCCGCCGCACCGTCGAGATCGTGCTCAACACCTCGCGCGTGTACAACGCGATGGTGGCCTGCGCGTTCATGCAGCGCGCCTGGCGGGAGGCCGAGAGCTACGCGCGCCATCGCCTCGCCTTCGGCCGGTCGATCAAGGAATTCCCGGTCATCGCCCGCATCCTCGCGCGGCTGAACACGGAGGCGCACGCCGCCCGCGCGAGCACGTTCTGGGTGGCCGACATGGGCGATCGCCTCGCGACGGGTCGCGGCACCCCGGGGGAGCCCGAGGCCCACCGGATGCTCGTGAACCTCAACAAGATCTGGACGGCGCTGACCTGCCCGGCTGCGCTTCGCGACGCGATCGAGGTGTTCGGCGGCAACGGCGCGATCGAGGAATTCTCGGTTCTCCCTCGTTTGTTGCGGGACAGCCTCGTGATCGAAGCCTGGGAAGGCGGCCATGGGGTGCTGTGCGCGCAGCTCCTGCGGGACAGCCAACGGTTGCGACTGCACGAGCCAATGTTCGCGCTCCTCGCGGACGCGCTGCCACACGCCGAGCTGGGACCGATCCAGGTGAGGTGGAACGCGGTGATCGCGCGGCCCGAAGCCGAAGCGAGCTGGCACATCCGCGACGTCGTGGAGGAGCTGCGCGTGGAGGTTCAGAGCGCGTTGTTGCTGGGCGAGCCGGGCCCCACCGCCCAAACGGCCGGCGCTCACCTGCGCGCGTCGAGCCGACGCGGTGCCGACCCGCTGGGCGACGAAGGGCTCGTGGAGCGCGTCGGCGCGCTGATCGTGTAGCCCCCCCTCACGTCCGCGGGAGGCGATGCCGATCCCCGGGGTGGCCCTGGAGGCCGGATGGCTGCAACACGACGACTCGGCGAAATCCTGATTGACGCTCACCTCGTGAGCCCAGACGTCGTGGACCGGGCGGTTCGTTCGCAGGCGAGATCGTTCCTGCCGCGGCGGCTGGGCGAGGTGCTCGTCGAGGTGGGGGCATTGGACCGACGAGATCTCGTCGATGCCATGGCCGCACAAGCCGACATGCCGGCGGTGAACGTGCACCGGGAGCCCGTCGATCCTGCGCTGCTCTGGCAGATCCCCCGTGAGATGGCGTCGCGGCTGCGCTGCCTCGTGCTGCGCGGTCCCCGCGGTCCGCGCATCGCGATCGCCGATCCCTCGGACACGCGGGCGATCAGCTTCGTTCGTCGCCTCCTGGGCGACGAAACAGCCGAAGTCGTCGCCGCCGACGAGCTGGACATCGCCGAGGCCATCGAGCGCCACTACGACTTGAGCTGGGCGAACGCCCGGCGCCTCGAGGGCGTGGACGTTCACGAGCGACCGCCGACCCGCTCCCCGACCGGCCTTGAGTTGGACGGCCCCACCATGCTGTGCCGCCTGCGCGCCGCCGGCCTTCACTCCGTGCCCGACTTTGTAACCGCGCTCCTCGTTCACGCCGTGGAGTGGGGCGCAGATGGCATCGACGTGGAAGGCGGCGCCGTCAGCTACCTCCACGACGGGCTCTCGACCCCCATCCTCGAGATTCCACGAACATCTTCGCCGATCATCCACGTAGCGCTGCGTGAACGCGCGGGGTTGTTTCCCAAGGCGCTCGCCTCCCCGGCGGAGGGCCGCGCCCAGATCACGCTCGGCGATCACCAGTACCAGATCCGGGGCACCGCCCAGCCCGGACACGCGGGTGGCAGCCTCCACCTGGACCTGCGCGACACGGCTCCGCTCCTTGCCTCACAGCTCGGCATGTGCGCCAAGGTGGAGCAGGCCTGGCATCAGATGACGGCCGGCCCCGGGCTGGTGCTGCTCGTCGGCTCGGAGAGCAGCGGGCTGTGGCGAACCGGGGGCACGGTGCGCGATGCGATCCAAGTGAACCTGACGGATGGACCGACCATCTCGGCGGCCATCGACGCGGCCATGGACGGGCAGACCGTGCTCGGTCGCATCTTCGCGCCCAGCGCGGCCGAAGCCATCAGCCTGGTGCGGGAGCTGTGCGGCGACCCCGAGCGCCTCGCCGCAGCGCTCACCGGAGTGTTGGTTCAACGCCGGATACGACGAGTCCGCTCCGTCTGTCATCTCCCTCCGGAGTCGGACTCGGGGGCGGCCGAGCGCTTCGGCGTCTACGCCTTCGCCGCCCCCCGCGCCGGTCCCGGCTGCCCGGCCTGCCGGTATCGCGGCTACGATGGCTCGGTTCCTGTCTACGAGCTCGTGGAGAACGACCCCGATCTGTCCAGGACCATCGCGAATCGCGCGATCGTTCGCGACCTCGCTGCCGAAGCCCTGCCTGTCGCCGACCGCACCCTCCAAGTTGACGCCGTCGCCCACGCCATCGCCGGGCACACCACGACCGAGGAGCTGCTCCGGATCCTGCCGCCCTCGCCCCGAGTCCGGGAGAAACAGCACCGCGGTTTACTGCGGGCCGTCACCCGCCCCGGAATCGACGACGACGAAGAAGACGGCGACCCACCTACGCATCCCGCCCCGCCCAGCCTGCTCGTGGTGCACTCCGACGCCGTGGTGCGCTCCAAGCTGCGCTCCAAGCTAGGCGAACAGGCGACGATGCGCTTCGCAGGCAGCCTCATCGCGGTGCGAGCGATGCTTGAAGCCGGTGTTCCCGACGTGGTGGTGCTCGATACGAGCCTGCTCGGTTCGTGGGCGAATGCGCCGGTGCGCGCGCTGCGGGATCTCGGCGTCCGTGTGGTGCTCGTCGGCCCCGAAGAGCAGGGCGCAGCACTAAGAAGCACGCTGGAGTTGAGCCCGGCGGACCACGCGGCGAGCGTGGAAGCGCTCATCTCCCGATTGAGCGAGAGCCTGCCAAAGCTGTAGTACAATCGCCCGATGCGGCCCTCCCTCCTCGTCGTCCTGCTCCTCTCCTGCCAACCCACGCCCGAGGACACCGGGAAGGCTCCGGACAGCGGGACCGCGACCGACGCGGATGGAGATGGCTTCACCGAGGCAAACGGCGAGTGCGATGACGGCGACAGCAACGTCAACCCGGCAGCGCTGGAGGTGTGTGACGGTCGCGACAACGACTGCAACGGCAGCGTGGACGACGGCCTGGGCAGCACGTTCTACGAGGATGTTGACGGAGACGGCTTCGGCGATCCGGCCACCGCCTCGCTGGCCTGCGAGGGCGTGGGCGTGGCCAACGGCGACGACTGCGACGACGCGGACGCGACCATCAATCCCGCCGCGATCGAGGTTTGCGACGGGGACGACGACGATTGCGACGGCGTGCCCGACGACGGGGTGACGACGCAATTCTGGGTCGATGGCGACGGGGACGGCTACGGCGATCCCTCCGTGCCCCAACCGGCGTGCGGCCCGACAGACGGGTTGGTGGCCGATGACTCCGACTGTGACGACTCCTCCGCCGAGGCGAACCCGTCGCGATTGGAGGTGTGCGACCTTCAAGACAACGACTGCAACGGCCTCGTGGACGATGGGGTCACGACCACGTACTACCCGGATCGAGACGGCGACGGCTACGGGGGGAGCGACCCAAGCGAAGATGCCTGCTCCCAACCGACGGGCTACGCCGCGCTGGACGGCGACTGCGACGACGACGACACCGCCTACAATCCGGGGGCCGCCGAGACGGACTGCAACGATTCGCATGACTACAACTGTGACGGTTCAACCGGCTATGCCGACGTGGATGGCGATGGGTGGGCGGCGTGCGAGGAGTGTGACGACAGCCTCCCCGACGTGAACCCCGACGGCACCGAAGTGTGCAACGCGCTCGACGACGATTGCGACGGCGGCGTGGACGAGGCGGACGCAGACGGGGCGGGCACGTGGTACCTCGACGCCGACGCGGACGGCTACGGGACCGCCACCGACAGCGAGATCGCTTGCGACGCACCCGCGGATCACGTGGCCAACCCCGACGACTGCGACGACGCCGAAACCACCGTGAACCCCTCCGCCCTGGAGATGTGCGACTCCATCGACAACGACTGCGATGCCGAGATCGACGAATCCGACGCGGTGGACGCCCTCGTTTGGTACCTCGACTACGACAGCGATGGCTACGGCACCACCCGCTTCTCCACCACGGCTTGCGATGCTCCCGCCGACTACGTGGCCTCCACCACCGACTGTGACGACACGGAGCGGGACGTGCACCCCGGCGCGACGGAGGTTTGTGACAGCGTCGACAACGACTGCGACGGCACCGTCGACGACCTCACCGACGGCGACGGCGACGGTTTCGCGGCTTGCGACGATTGTGACGACGGCGATTCCACGACCTACCCTGGCGCGATCGAGTGGTGCAATGGGCGGGACGACGACTGCGACGGCACCACCGACGAGGCCGACGCCGCCGACGCGAGCACCTGGTACATTGACTATGACAGTGACGGCTACGGTAGCACGCGCTTCTCCGAAACGGCTTGCGACGCGCCAGCGTACTACGTCGCCAACGCCGACGACTGCGACGACACCGACGCGGATGTGTCGCCAGTGGGAATCGAGGTTTGCAACGGCCTGGACGACGACTGCGACGGCTCCATCGACGGCGGCACGGCGAGCGGGAGCACCTGGTACGAAGACGACGACGGCGATGGCTACGGCGATGCTTCCTCCACGTCGGTGGCGTGCGATGCGCCCTCCGGCTTCGTGGCCGACGACACCGATTGTGACGACGCGGATAGCACCATCAACCCCGCCGCATCCGAAGAATGCAACAGCGTGGACGACGACTGCGATGGCTCAGTGGACGAGTCCTCCACCACCGGGCTCACCTGGTATGTGGACAGCGACGGCGACGGCTACGGCAGCTCCACGACCACAACGGCCTACACCTGCTCGGCCCCCGCGGGATCCAGCGCCATCGACGGCGATTGTGACGATACCGACGCGGCCATCTCCCCAGCCGACACCGAAGTGTGCAACGGGGAAGACGACGACTGCGACGGCTCGGTGGACTCCGCCTCCGCGTGCGGCTGCTCGGTCGCGACCTACTCTGGAAACGGACACACGTACATGTTCTGCACCACCGGCAGCTACTGGGCCGCGGCCTCGTCAAGCTGCTCGGCGGTCGGCTACCACCTCGCCACGATGGCGGACGCCGCGGAGAACAGTTGGGTTACCGGCCAGGCGAACACCTACATCACGGGCTCCGACCCCTGGATCGGCTTCAACGACCTCGCCTCAGAGGGCTCCTGGGTGTGGGCCACCGGCGAGGCGGTGACATACACAAACTGGGGAAGCGGCGAGCCGAACAACTCAGGGAACGAAGACTGCGCGCACCTCTACGATTCGGGCGTGTGGAACGACCACCAATGTTCGGGGCTGTCTACGGGATATATTTGTGAGAGCGGGTGAGGGGGCCGGTGAGGTGGATTCGACCTTCGGGGCGTCGCGCGCCCGCGCCCCATGGTAGCGTTCCCCATGCTCCTCTCTGTTCTGCTCGCGTGCAATCAAGACGCCGTCACCGGGACGAACGAGACGCACATTTCCACGGCATCCAAGGAGGCCATCCCGGTCGAGTGCGCACCGGAGCCGGCCTGGGTGCGCGTGTCGTCCACGGTCAGCGCCGACTCGACGCGGCCCCGGCGGATCACCCTCCAGGGCACGCTGACCGGCTCGGCGTGCGAGCTGCAACTCGAGCTCCGAGATGCCGCTGCCGCCCGCGTCCTCAGCGTGACAATCCCGGCGCCTCCCGGCAAAGGTGCAACCTCGACCTCGAGTGGCACGGTCGAAGCCCCGACTGGCACGCTGGAGCTCTGGGTCGCGGCGACCGGGCCGATCGGCGCTTCCGCGACGTACACCTACACCATCGACGTCGTCCACAGCAAGACGACGCGCCGCTGATCGCGACCGCACGGGCCGCCTCCGGCACGGCTATCCCTCTTTGACACAGGGGTACGCCCCGAGCGCTCGTCCTGCGGATCGACCGGGTCACGCCGACCGAGGGCGGCGACCCCGCAGACTGCGCCGTGAACCTGGTTTCGTCACCAGGCGCCGTCAGGCCCGCCAAACGTCTACACCACGCCGTATTCTGTGCGTGAATCCGTTGTGCGTGTCGTGGGCCTTTCTCCGGTTCGCCGGCGCGCACCCGCGCAGCGCGAGCGCCTCCACCCGAGCGTAGCTCCATGACGCCCCCACCGACAGCATCTGGGGAGGAAATGACTTGGACGATCGCCCGGACTGCGGTCCTCGTCAACCGCGCTGCTCCGGGGGGCGAGCCGGGCACACATTGGCTTCCCAACAACGTGTGCACCTCGCTCACGGTCACTTGGAGTGAGTTGGAAAGCTTGCTCGTCACCCCGCGCCTCCACCCCGTCGACCCTCACCTCGGCTACCTTGAGGAGAAGGTAAAGAAGACCCTCCCCGCCTGGATGCCCGTGGTTCTGCGGGAGGACGAGTCGGGTCAGCACCTGCGCAATGACGGCAACGTCGAAGTCGTCTCCGCCCTCGTCATGGATCTCGACGCGGGGGAACCGCTGGAGGGCTGCCGGGAACTGGCAGCTGGAACCTTGTCGATCTGCCACACCAGTTGGTCGCACACGCCGGCTCACCCGAAAGCGCGCCTCGTATTCCCGTTCGCGGAACCTGCCCCCGCCGACATGTGGCCGCAGGTGTGGGCAGCGGGGAGTCGATGGGCTGCTGCACACGGCCTCACCATTGACCCGAAAACCAAGTCC
>BJHF01000128.1 GCA_014191855.1 Deltaproteobacteria bacterium | reverse complement strand
GGCGGGGCGGGCGGCGGTAGACCGGGGGCGCGGCGGGCGGGTGGCGGTGGGAAACCGGGTTGAAGCGACGGATCGGAAGGCCGGTGCGCCGATCGCGCCGGAGCGACTGGGCGGCATCCGGGAGGCGGGGATCATTCTCCGGCCGGTGCTCCCGCTCGGCACGGTCGGCGTGGCGTTCGTGAACGACGCCTGGTTCACCTGGACGTTCGAGTCGCCCTGGTACGCGGTGGCCCGTCTGTCGCCTTTCGGGCTGGGGTGGAGCACGGACGGGAACCCGATCACCGTCGCGGGCACGCTGGCGGGCGGCTACGACAGCCGGTATTTCTCCGTGGGGCTCGGGGCCGGCTGGTCGATGTACAACGGGGACATGGCGTTCTATGGAGGCTATGTCACGGAGGATTCCACCGTGAGCGGGTCGTTCACGAGCGTGGAGGACACCCTCGCCATCGTGCAGGAGGCGCGTTTGGGTGCGCGGGATGGGCTCTCCGTGGAGGTGCGCAACACCTTCCTGCTCGTGCCCGAATACTCGTCCTACCCGGTGGAAGACGAGGACGGGAACGCGGTGCTGGATGAATATGGAAACGCGACGTGGAAGGAGACGAAGAGCGGGGAGAGCTTCAACTACGGCGGGCTGGCGATGCGCGTGAACGTCCCGACGGGCCTGCGAACCGACCTGTTTGCCGACTGGAGTTTTGGCGACGCCGGTTGCATCGTCGTGGAGGGCGGCGTGAGCACCTGGATTCGGGGCAACGGGGACCGTGGGAGCCTCGGCCTCCAGGTGGGCGCGGGGTACGGTCAGGTGACGGGCGCGCCGGACGACCAGGAAGTGACGCTCGGGGGACCGTTGGTGAGCGTGGGGGGGAAGGCGAGGTTTTAGGTGGGGTAACCACGATGACGGCACCACGTTCACGCTCGGAGCGAGCGGATCCAAGGTGCGCACCGTTTCGAGAACCGTTTACATCCGTTTCTGCCGGAACACAAGGCTGAAGTGGATCGAATCGGCCTGAATCTCGGTGCACGCCCCTGGCCACACGGGGCGCCGCCTTCCCGCGATTGCCCGCCACCCCCGCCCGCTTCCTACCTGGCCTGGGCAATCGCCCCAATCAGCCCCGCCCCTTCTCCACCAACGTATCGAATTCCCCGCTGTCAATCAGCTTCTTCAGGTCGGAAGCCCCGCCGATCAGCACGCCGTGCACGAACACCTGGGGGTAGGTGGGCCAGCCGCTCCAGAGCTTGATCGCGAGGCGCTTGCGCCAGCCGCTCAGGTAGTTGCCATAGCCGAGGTAGGTGTGGGTTTTGCCTTTGCCTTCGAGCAAACGGCGCGCGCGGCCAACCGAAGGGTTCCAGCCCATGCCGACCACCACGAAGTCATCCTTGGCCACCGCGGCTTGCACCTCGGCGACGGTTTCGGCGTGGTACCGGGTTTGAGCGAGCGCGACGGCCGGATGGGCGGGAGGATGGGGGTTCATGGGCGGCACAGCTAACCACCGTTGACGGATCGGCGACGTCGGCGACGTTCGTTGACCGACGCTGCGCGGATTGCGGTATAGATCACCGACGATGCTGCGCCGCTTGGTCTCCGTGCTTGCCGCCTGCCTCGCGCTGATCGCGACGCAGTCGGCGTGGGCGGTGCCGATGTTGTGCCGGGCCGAGGCGGAACAGCGCGTGTGCGTGTGCAGCCACGAGTCGGGCACCATGGCGGCCGACGACTGCTGCACCCGCTCCGATCGTGACTCCGTAGGGGTTCCGGGCGTGGCGCTGCCGATCCCGACGTTCCGGGCGATCCGCCTGCCGGAGTGGAGCGCGCCCCCGGTGGCGGTGGCGGCGGCTCCGGTGTCCGAGCCGGAGCCGGCGTTCCTCGCGGCCCTCCCCTCCCGCGGGCCGCCCCGCGCGCCGCGATTCCTCGCGTATCGAAGCCTCCTGATCTGAACTTCGGGCTCGACGTGCGTCTGCCGCCGGCGTGATGGCCGGTCGTGACCTCTCGAACTTCCGAGGTTTTTGCATGATCATCTGGACTTTGTCGCTGTTGGTCGCGCCCGCCCTGGCCGCCCCGCCTTCCGAGGCGTTGCCTCCGTTCCCCTCCCGCGCCGACGTCGTGGAGGATTGCCTGCGCGCCGATCCCCGGGAGTCGGCGGCAGGCACCGAGATCGCGGCCGCAAAGGCGATTGCCGCCGGGGCTACGCCGCTTTCCCCGTTGATGGTGAACGTAGATGTGGCCCCGCTCATGGGGGACATGCTTGGCGGTGAAGTCAGCGCTTCGTGGATGCTGCCGGCTCCCCGGATGCGGGCGAGCCAGACGGCGCTGGCCGTCGCCGGAGTGTCGGACAAGGAAGCGGCGCAGCGGATGGTGGCCGTGGAGATCGCCGCGGAGGCCTCGCGGATGGTGGACGAGGTGTGGGAGCTTGCGGCGTTGCGCCTCATCTTTGACCAGCACGATGCAGTGCTTGCTTCGGCGGCGGAGGCGGTGGCGCGTCGCCTCGGCGCGGGGCTCGCCACCCCGGAGCAGCGCGTGATGGCGGACATGGCGCGGGTGGACCTCGCGGAGCAACGATTGACGCTGGAACGCCGGGCTTCGGTGGTGGAGGCGCGATTGGCCCCGCTGTTGGCGGCGGTGCCCGCACCGATCGGGTCGGGCGAAGGCGCCGCGCTGTACGCGCTGAGCGCCTGGACCCGCGCCGCCGTGATGCCCTCGGAGCCGGGCCCGGTATTGTCCACGTCGACGGTGCGTTCTCCCGCGGTGGAGATGGCGGAGGCGGACCTGGCGATGGCACGCCAGATGGAGGCGATGGCCCGCCGGGCTGGCGCGCCGATGACCGAGTTGATGCTCAGTTATTCCTCGATGTGGGGCGACCCGGCGATGGGGCTCATGGCCGGCGTGGGCGTGGAGATCCCGATCGACGGGCGGGTGCTGCGGCAGCAACGAATCGGCGCGGAACAGAAGACGAAGGCGGCGGAAACGAGGGTGGCCGCGGCGAAGTGGGCGGCGTCGCAAGAGCAGGCGAGCGCGCAGGCGATGGTGGACGAGATGGCGGCGATGGAGACGCTGATGCGGGAGCGCATGGCGCCGCTCACCGCCGAGCGCGTGCGGCTTGCGCGCACCGCCTTCGAAAACAACCGGGGCACCCTGGCCGATTGGCTCGCCGCCGTGCGCGACGACGCCCACACCGCCCAGCGCCTCGTCGAAACACGCGCCGAGCTTCACCGCGCCGAGGCCATGGTGGCCATGGCGCGGGGTGAGCTGGCGGGAACCGAATTGGAGCGCAAATGAACCGGAACAAGCTTGTGCTGCTCGGGATGGGGTTTTTGGCGCTCGGGGCCTGTCGCCGGGAGGAGCGTCCGGAGGATCGGCGCGCTCCGGAAGCCTCGGCGGTAACGGCGGGCGCGCCCGGGGCTCCTGCGGCGAGCGCTGCGGACGACCCCGCCGACTACTGGACCTGCCCCATGCACCCCTCGGTGCACGCCGCGGTATTCGGGCGCTGCCCGTTGTGCGGGATGGACCTCGTGAAGGTGAGCGGCGCGGCGAACGGCGCCGTGAACGTGGACGTGGAGCACCGCGCCCACTTCGGCATCCGCACCGTCGCGGCGGTGAACAAGCCCCTGCTGCGAACGCTGCGCTTCGCGGGGACCGTCGGCTGGGACGTACGGAGGCAGCGCGACGTGGCGGTTCGGGCGACGGGAACGGTGGCGGCGCTACGGGTGACGGTCGGCAGCGCAGTCCGGGCGGGAGACGCCCTCTTTTCTCTGGACAGCCCCGAGCTTTCGGCGGCCCAGGCCGACTTGTTGGCGGCGGCGCCGGAGGGGCGCGGCTCGGCGAGGTCGCGGCTCGTGGCGCTCGGGCTCTCGGAAGCGCAGGTGGACGCACTCATCGTGCGTGGGAGTCCCCTGGCTCGGGTGCCGGTGCTCGCCCCGGTGGCGGGCGTGGTGACCACGCTGAACGTCGTAGATGGAAGCCCGGCTTCTCCCGGTACGGCGCTTGCCCGCATTGCCGACGCGGGCGCCGTGTGGATCGAAGCCAACCTGTCCGGTGCCGACGCCGCCTGGGTGACGGACGGCATGGCCGCGATCGCGACCGTGGACGGCGCGGCCGACGAGATCTTCGTCGGCACGCTGCACCCGCTCGCCAGCGACGCGGCGGTGGCCCGGGTGCGGGTGGACGTCGCGGAGGCCGGTGGGCGGCTCCGGCCAGGCGCGGTGGCCGTTGTGGAGGCTGCGGTGACCATCCCGCCCTCGGTGGTCGTTCCCGCCGATGCGGTGGTCTACGCCGGCACCCGCAAGGTGGTGTTCGTGGAGAATGAAGGCGGGCAGTTGGTGCCGCGCGAGGTGCAGGTGGGCACCCGCGTGGGCGACGAGATCGTCGTGACGTCGGGGCTGGCGGAGGGCGACGTGGTGGTCGCGGAAGGTGCGTTCATGGTGGCGGCGGACAGCCGGCTCCGGAGCCCGGCCGCCTGGGGGACGCCGTGAGCGCGCCAGGGGGCTCAACGGGGCCGCTCGCCTGGGTGATCGCGTGGTCGGCGGCGAACCCGTGGACCGTGCTTTTGGCCTCGGCCGTGATCGCGGTGCTGGGCGCGCTCGCCGCCTCGAAAGCGCCGTTGGACGCGATCCCCGACCTGTCGGACACCCAGGTGATCGTCGAGGCAGATTGGATGGGTCGAAGTCCGGATCTCGTGGAGGACCAGGTGACGACCCCGCTCACCGGGGCGCTGCTCGGGAGCCCCGGCGTGATGACGGTGCGCGGGCAGTCGGGCTTCGGGATGAGCCAGGTTTATGTGCTGTTTGTGGACGGCACGTCGCCAGAGGAGGCGCGAACCCGCGTGGCCGAAGCGGTGGCGCGCGTGCGGGATCGCCTACCGACGGGAGTGACGCCGCGCCTGGGGCCCGACGCGAGCGCCGTGGGCTGGGTGTTCCAGTACGCCCTGGTGGACGAGCAGGGCGTGAGCGACGCGGCGACGCTGCGCACGTTGCAGGAGACGACGCTTCGACCCGCGCTTCAGGCGCTCGACGGGGTTGCGGAGGTCGCGACGGTAGGCGGATTCCAGCGCACGGTGGAAGTGTCGCTCGATCCGGCGCGGCTGCGCGCCCACGGCGTGAGCTATGCGCAGGTGGCGGAGGCGATCAGCTCGGCGAATGTGCTGGCCGGCGGCGGGACAATCGAGATCGCGGGGCACGAGCAGATGCTCCGCACCCGGAGCGAGGCGCGCTCGTTTGACGACCTGCTCGACGCGCCGATCTTCGTGTCCGCCGGGTCGGCGGCGGTGGCGGCTCAGTCGGGGTCGGCGCCGTCGGGGGCACTCGCGGGCGACGGCATGGCCGCGATGGGCGGGATGGGCGGCCCGGGGAGCGGGGCGGCGCCTGCTTCGTCGGGGGGTACTGCGGCCAAGGCGGTGCACCTGATCCGGGTGCGCGACGTCGCCGACGTGCAGTGGGCGCCGGCACCCCGGCGGGGCGTGGCCGACTTCGGCGGCAAGGGCGACGCCGTGGGGGGGATCGTCATCGCAAGGCAGGGCGTGAACGCGCTCGCGGTGATCTCGCGCGTGGAGGAGCAGTTGGACTCGCTCCGTGCGGCGCTGCCCGGGGGGGTGGAGTTGGTGACCGTGTACGACCGCAGCGTGCTGATTCGGGAGGCGGTGTCTACGCTTCTGCACACGCTCGGCGAGGAGATGCTCGTCGTTTCGTTGGTGATCCTGCTGTTCCTGCGGCACCTCAAGAGCACGCTGGTCCCGGTGCTCGCCTTGCCCGTCGCGGTGTTGGCGGCGTTCATCCCGCTGTTCGGGCAGGGACTGACCGTGAACATCATGTCGCTCGGCGGCATCGCCGTGGCCGTGGGCGCGATGGTGGACGCGAGCATCCTCGTGGTGGAGAACGTACATACGCGGCTGGCTTCCTGGGAGGCGGCGGGGAAACCAGGCTCGCGACACGCGGTGCTGGTGACGGCGATGCAGGAGGTGGCCCCGGCGGCGTTCTTCGCGTTGTTGGTAGTCACCGTGTCGTTCGTGCCGGTGTTCGCGCTCGAAGCGGCGGAAGGGCGCCTGTTTTCGCCGCTCGCGTGGACCAAGACGTGGTCGATGTTCTTCGCCGCGATGTTGGCCGTCACGCTCACGCCGGCGCTCATCGTGCTCACCCGGGGCGGGGGGCGAGCGGAGCGGGACGCCCACGGCGATGCAGCCGGCGCGGCGGGTGCGCACGAAGGGAAGGTTGAACACCACGAACACAAGGAGGACTGGCTCGCCCATGCCTTGGCGGTCGTGTACGCGCCCATCGTGAGGCGTGTCGTTCGGTATCGGTGGTTGGTGGTGGCTCTGGCGATCGGCGTCGTCGGAGCGACGATCCCCGCTTTGTTGAGCCTCCCCGCCGAATTCATGCCCCCCCTCAACGAAGGCTCCCTGCTCTACATGCCCAGCGCCCCTCCCGGCATCTCTGAAGCCGAGGCCGGCCGCGCCCTGATCGCGATGGACAAGGCGATCGCCGAGGTGCCCGAGGTGCTCACCGTGTTCGGCAAGATGGGCCGCGCCGACACCGCGACCGATCCGGCCCCGCTGGGCATGGCCGAGACCGTGATCCAGCTTCGACCTCGTGAAGAGTGGCGGCCGGGGTTCACCTGGGACGACATCGTGGCCGACCTCGACGCCCACCTCAAGGTGCCGGGCCTGCCCAACGCGTGGTGGATGCCGGTGCAGACGCGCACCGAGATGTTGGCCACGGGGCTGCGAAGTCCGCTCGGGCTCAAGGTGTACGGGCCGACGCTCGCCCAGATCGAGACGGCGGCCGTCGCCATCGAAGCCACCCTCGCGAAGGTGCCCGGCACGCGCAGCGCGATCGCGGATCGGGCCACGGGCGCGTTCACGCTCGATCTCGACGTGCGTAGGGCCGACGCGGCGGCGCTCGGCGTTCGTCCAGCCGATATCGCCGCCACGCTGGAAGGCGCGCTCGGTGGGCGGAAGGTGGGCGACTGGTATGCGGGGCGCGCGCGTTTCCCGCTGTTTGTCCGCTACGCCCGGGACTTCCGATCCGATCCGGAGGCGATCGCGGCAGCCTGGGTGGATCGTCCCGGCGGCGAGCCGGTGGCGCTCTCCACCGTGGCCGACCTGCGCTTCGGCACTGGCCCCGACATGATCCGCAGCGAAGATGGCCAGCTTGTCGGCTTCGTGTTCATCGATCCGGGCGATGTGCCGGTAACGAGCTGGGTGGAGGCCGCGGAGCCGATGCTCGACGGGGTTGAGCTCGGCGAGGGGGTGCGTGTGGAGTGGGCGGGCACGTTCCAGTCGCTCGCGCGGGCCAATGCGAGGCTGGCGTGGATGGTGCCGATCACGCTGGCGTTCATCGCGTTGTTACTCCGGTTGAACACCGGGAGCTGGGCCGAGACGGGGATCGTGCTGTTGGCGGTGCCGTTCTCCCTCGTTGGCGCCGTGTGGTTGCTTTGGGCGCTCGATTATCACACCAGCGTCGCAACCTGGGTGGGCATGATCGCGCTCGCCGGCCTCGACGCGGAGACCGGCGTGGTGATGCTGCTCTACCTCTCCATGGCCTGGAAGCATCACGGCGGGGCGAAGACCGCGGCGGACCTGGAGGATGTCGTGGTGGAGGGCGCGGCGCGGCGTCTGCGCCCGAAGCTCATGACCGTCGCGACCGCGATGCTCGGATTGATTCCCGTGTTCTGGAGTGTCGGCGCCGGCGCGGACGTGATGCGGCGGATCGCGGCGCCGATGGTAGGCGGCCTCGTATCCAGCTTCATCCTGGAGTTGTTGGTTTACCCGGCGGTGTTCGCGATCTGGAAGTGGGGGGGAATGAAGCGGTTGGGGGCGATGGGGGAGGCCGGGTAGCTTGGCTTTGGGTTGGGTTTGGGGCCCCATCGCGGCTCGGTGGGCGGCCAACTCCCGCTGAACCGGGGGGCGGGCCGCCGCCCCTGGCGCAAGGAGAGCCGATCAGGCGATTTTCTCTCCATGCCACGGGGGTGAGGCCTCACCACACGAGCGGGCACCCCGAGCGCAATGAGAGTCGCGCCGCCCATCTCACCGCAGAGCCCCCCGCAGCTCCTCCACGCACGTTCGAAACGCCCGCCCCAGCCGGGTCTGGTCGCGCACCCGGGCGAGGACCGGCCAGGTGGCGCGTTCGCCCTCACGAATGAACACCGCGAGCGTTTCCGGCGTGGGGTTCGCCATGAGGTTGGTGAGCAGGGTCGGGCGGAAGCGGGGGTGAATGTCGATATCTCCGCCGTATTCCTGGCTGACCATCGCGTAGGTGCGGTCCACGAGCTCGCGGAGTGGGCCCGCGGACTTCGGGGTGGCGTGCCGCGCCAGGGCCGCCGCCACCGTGCCCTGAGTCTTGGCGGCCGACACCGCGGCGCTCGCCACCGATCGGGTGACTCCGCCGCCGCTGCGCAGCCGGCCGAGCGCCGCCACGTGGGGGTTGGCCTGGCTCACGATGAAGTGGTTCACGTTGTGCAGCCGCGCCATGCGGAGCTTCGGCAAATCGCCGTACAACGAGCCGTCCACCCAGCGTTCTCGGGGCACGTACGGATACGTGCCGTCGGGACCGCGCGCCTCCAGCACCACGGGGGGGAACAGGCCCGGGAGCGCGCTCGACGCCAGCGCGGCGTTGGCAACCAGCACCTCCGACGCGGTGAGGTGGGAGAGCACACGCGGCTTTTGCCGGGTGCGAGTGGGCGACACCGAAATGTTCAGCGCCCGGCCGCTCCGCGCGAAGGCCTCCCCCAGGGTCCAGTCCCCGATGTTGTGGCGAAGCACAGCGCGGAGTCGGTCGGGGTCGAGCAACGCGCCCGTCTGGAGCGCTTGGCGCGTCCCGACGGGAAGAAGGCCGTCCAGCCGCATCTGGCAGGGGTTGGCAAACAGGTCGGCGATCTCCGCGTCCGTTCGGGAACAAATCCCGCCGGCGATCATCGCCCCGGTGCTCGCGCCGGAGAGGATGTGGGGGAGGCAGCCCGCCTCAAACAGCGCCTTCACCACCCCGAGGTGATGAAAACCCCAGGTTGCCCCGCCGGAGAGCATCAACGCAGAGCGGCCGTACACGGTCCACGCCTGCTCGAAGCGACGGAGCTTTTCGATCGGGCTGAGGCCCGGGATCGGGTGACCGGCCAACCAGACCAGGCTCGCTTCGGCCTCGGTGAGCCACTCGCCCACGATGTGCTTGGTGCCCGATAGCGCCTCGGCGTACAGCTCGGCCGCGCCCACGTCGGCCTGGTGGCGGTACACGCTCGCGGTCAGCGCCCGAATGAGGCCCGCGCCATCCCCGGCGAGCCGCAGCGTCTGGAGCTCGGTGATGTCGGCTCGGAGCAGGGCCGCGTCGTAGAACGGGCTTTCATCCTGGGCGCGCCACGCATCGGCGCCGGTCAGGCGGTCGGTCTCCTCTGCCGCGGCCAGCCAATCGGCGTAGCGCTCCGCGGCGGCGAGGGCGCGCGCGGTGTCAGCGAGCAGGGCGGAGCGGAACAAGAGGTTGACGTAGCCTCGCGGACGGTCCACGGATCAGCGGATCATGGGTTTCGCCGTCGGCGCGCGGTCGCGAGGAGCGCCAGCCCGGCACCAATTGCCCCGGGCGAGGCTGCTCCACCGCAGCCGCAGTCGCTCGTCGCCGCGCCGCTGTCGTCGGAGTCCCCGGTGCCCGTGTCGGCCCCGCCCCCCGAATCCCCCCCCGAATCCTCCGGAGTGTCGTCCGTGCCGCTGTACGCCATCCAGTCCAGGCTGATGCTGTCCAATTCGGCAGCGCCGGTCGTGGAAAGGTGGATCGCGCCGGTCGTGCCGCCGGGCATGGGTTGGCTGAGCTCGGCGCCGTCCACGGTCAACGTGAGCGTTTCGTCCGCGAGCGTAAACACCACGTCCAACCACGTTCCGGGTACAGGCTCGGAGTGCGCCGCGCCGATGCGCTCGTAGCCGTCGGTGTACGTGTAGCCGTTGAACCACATGCGGTAGGTGGTGCCTTCGAGCCAGAGCGTCGGGGCCTGGATGTAGCCGTCGTTCCACCACGCCCAACCCTTGGTGAGCACGCTGCCCGACTCCGTCCACGTGGTGGGCTCGCTTGGAGAGGCCGACGCGTGAACGAAGTAGTCGTCGCGGTTGTATAGGGCGTCCAGACCGTAGGGCGTTTCTACCACGGAGAGGCCCTGGAGCGCGTGCTCGAAGTCGAGGATCTCGCCGTGCTTCGTCCACGTGTCGCCGTCGGGGCTGGTGGCGTACCCGGTGGGGCCGTAGTGCTCTTCGGGGTCTGTGCCATCGTACCAGAGGTGCCAGGTGCCGTCGGGGCCAATCCACACGTCGGGCATACGGAGGCTGCCTTCGTCGAACTCTCCCGGTCCGCCCTTGTCCACCGCGACGCCGACGGGGGTCCAGGCGTAGCCGTCGGGGCTGGTTGCGTGGCAGAGTCGGTTGCCGACGTTGTTCTCGTAACAGGCGTAGAACATGTGCCACACGCCGTCTGTCGCTTGTGTGACCGTCGGCATATGGACGTGTACGCCGTCCACCGCGGAGAGGTCGTAGTCGATGGTGAGCACGGGGTTCCCGGCGTACCGAGTCCACGCGATGCCGTCTGGGCTCGTCGCGAGGCCGATCTGGCGGTAGGCATACCCTGGGGGGCCGAACCAGGAGGTGTAATAAAGGAACCACGTGCCGTCGTCGTCGCGGAATATTTCGGGGTGGTTCACGCCGCCGGCTTCCCAGTCGTTGCCTTGCGCCTCAAAGACGGGGTCGGCTTCCGGGGCCCAGGTGAGGTGAGTCATCGGGAGGGGAAGCGCGTCAGCGCCGAACGCAACGAGGCCTTGGCCGGGCTGGATGGTGACGCTGAGCTCCCCGCCGCCCGCGCCGAAGGTGAGGGTGCCTTCGGTGGCGAGGCGCACCCGCGCGGTCAGGGTGAAGCCGTCGAGGTCGGCGGGTACGTCTGCGCCCAGCGTCGCTTCGCCCTCGGCGACGAGGAGCGCACCTTCGGTCACGACGCTGTCGCCGGACCACGCACCGTCTTCGGCCGAGAAGTCGCTTTCGTAATGCCCGGTATCCTCGGTCTGGTCGGCGAAGGCGGTTTGAAGGAGGAGGAGCATGGCGATCGGGTAACCGGGCTGGGGTGCGGTGGCCCCCCTCCGGCCTTCGACCACCCCAACCCGCCAGCGGCCCCAAAGGGGGGAGGACGGCAGACCCAAAGGGGGGAGGACGGCAGACCCAAAGCGGGGCCGGCGCCTACTCCACCCGCTCCCCCACCAATGCAAGGTCGAAGCCCAAGTCTGAGCTGTCCAGGGAGTGCTGGTGAATCTCCACCGCGAAGGTGTTGGCCCCCTCCGCGAGCTGCGTGGGATCGAGGGCGTACGTCCAGAACGACGTCTCCGCGGCGCCGCTCGAGCTCGACGAGGCGAAGGTCGTCGCGTCGATTGCGCCCTCTGGCATATTGCTGCGTGCCACCTCCACACCGTTGAGGTAGACGATGGCGCCGTCGTCGCGGAGCACGCGCAGGGTCGCCGCGTTGAGCGAAGACGCGCCTTCAACGCGGACGGTGGAGCGAAACCACGTCGTCGTCGGCTTTACGCTTGGGTCGGCGCCGTAGCTCACGACGGTAACCTGGTGGGTATCGCCGTAGCCGAGAGGCGCCGGGCCGCTTGCCCAAGCGGAATCGTCGAAGCCGGGGAGCGTCCAGCCCGCGCCAGGATCTGCGCCGCCATCCAGGTACTTCCAGGTCGAGCCGGCCGAGAGCAGCGTGACCTCAGTCGTGACGGGCACCACGTTGGACTCGCCCGGCGTGCCGCGAAATGCGTACTCGAAGCAGCCGGCGTCGGTGCAGCAATCTGGCGAACGCGCGGCCGAGAAGTCCGCGGCAATAGCCCCATAGTTTACTACGGAGCCGCGACCGTCTGGCGCGTAGAGGGCAACCGCGCCCTCCGCGGAAGCCAGCTCGAACGCGAGGTGCTGCCCCGCTTCGAGACCGTCGGCCCACAAGAGCAGAAAGCCGCCAGGCTCGAGCGAGAGCCCGTCGAGCGGGGACTTGTCCGGCTTGCTCTCATCGTCGGTGAGCGCCCAGCCATCGAGCGCGACGGACGTGGTTCCCGGATTGTGCAGCTCGATCCAGTCGGGGTAGGCGTTCGTTTCGTCTGCGACGGAGGCGTCGTTGTCAGACATGAACTCGTTGATGCAGAGCTCAAGCGGCTCGGGGCCGGCGTCGTCGGAATCGGAGGGGTCGCTGGCCGAGTCGAGGCCGGAATCCACGGCGGGCGACGTATCGGTCTCGATGGTTGCCGTGGCGCACGCAGCCAGAAGGAGCAGCACTCAATACCCCCAGAAGGACTGCATGTACGCCGGTCGTGCCGCGATCCAGGCGTGAAGGCTGGCCTGGTACGCGTCCACGGAGGCGACATCGCATTCGCGGCGGGGGTCGGTGACGGCCGCTTCGTAGATCAGGGATTCCCAGGCGGAAAGCTCGGCCTCCAGCGCCGCCACGTCGATGCCCGCGGCCACCTCGGCTGCGACGGACTGGTGCGCCGCCACGCAGGCGGCGTCCGCAAAACACGACGCGGCCAGAACGCCGCGCGGCGTGTACCACGACATGCCCCAAACGTAGTCCTCCTGGAAGGCATAATCGAGGTCCCAGGGGAGGATCTCCATCTTGCCATCGGCGGGATCAAAATACGGGCGGTTGTTATTGGTGTTGAGCGCGTAGCCATCGAGGTGGCCAGTCCACTGCTCCATCAACAATTCGCGGTGGTACTCCGGCCAGTCCAGCACGCTGTCCATCCCCGCGTGAAAATCGCCGCTGGCGCGCGCCGCGGTGACCGCGGCGGTGATGGCGAAGATGTCGGCGTTGTCGACATCGGTGCCTTCTTCCAGATCGTAGTACGTTTCGAGGCCCGGCGTAAAGTCGAGCAGTGTGTAATTATAGCCGCCGTACCAAACGTACTTGCCGTCGTAGAGATTACCGTCCGGGTGCTCATACGTGCGCTTGAGGAAGACATCGTCTTCGGTTTCGAGCACGACGTAGAGCCCGTATTCGGCCCCGTTGACCGTTACCTTCGCGAAGCTCGTGCGCAGCGCCGGCACCCCGGCCAACTCGAACAGCCGATAGCCGAGCGGCTCCCGCAAGTAGCCACAGTCCACCACCTCGTTGTTGAGTGAGAGAGACTCGAGGCCGAAGAAGCGCTGATCCTCGTTGAATTGGTTGAAGTCGATCTCAAATTTGGGTTTGCCGGTGAGGTCGCGGAAGCTGCCAATCTTGCCGCGCAGGCGCACGCCCACCTCAGGAGTCTCGATGCCGTCGATGGTCACGTCGGCCCGCGCGGGGGTGTAGGGCGCCGCGAGGATGGCGGCCCAGCTCGCTTCGGAGAGCGTGATCTCGATCTCGTGGATGCGATCCTTCTCGAAGATCCAGTCGTTGTCGGCTTCGTAGCTGCCCGCGTCCTCCTCGGTGACGATCGGTGGGGCGGCGGAGTCCTCCTCGGGGCCCGTGTCGTGCGCGATGGCAGGCTCGATGTCGGCGGAGTCGGGTTCGACGACGGGCTCGGAGCATGCGAGGAGGGCGAAGAACAGCACGGGGAGCACCACCGGGCGCAGCGTACACCCTGGCATGGGGCGACGGCAAGCCGCGCGACAGGCCGGCCGCTACATCCCGGGAGGCGCCTGGCTTTCCCAGCGCACGACGTGCGCAACCTCCCCCTGCCACGGGATCCACACGTCCATTCCGACGACAACCGGATCCCCCGGCTCCATCCTGCCGTTCGTGGTGGCGATCACGGTGGGCGCCCCCGGCCCGTCGCGGACGACGAGGTTGCTTTTCCCGGCCGTGGCTTCGACCCAGACGTGCAATGAGGCATCGGGCAGGGCGCGAGGCTGGAGCTGTTCGGCCGCGCCGTTTGCCGCGGGGAGAGCGTGCTCCCCGTAGCGATCCACCTCGTAGATCTTGCGTTTTCCGTCGCGGGCGTCGCTGACCACGAGCGTTGTGTCGGTGAGCGTGGGCCCATCCGCCGGACAGCCGCCGGG
>BJHF01000127.1:5630-14511 GCA_014191855.1 Deltaproteobacteria bacterium | reverse complement strand
ACCCGGTGGGAGGGCATGCCGTCGGGGCGCCGAAAGCTCTCCACAAGTTGGGGGTACCGGTAGACCTTGTCGCCGCGGCGGTTGGTGACGAACCGGATGTGCATGACGCTGTGCCTACCACATATGGTGCATAACGTCAATATAAACATATGTTATTCTATGCTGTGTGTGCCTACAGCGATGGAAAACCCAGGTTCTAAAAGGATCGGTGATCAACTTGGGGCTGGTCCCCCCTCGCGAAGTGAGAACGGTTCGCGTGCGTTTTTCTCACATCGCACGGGGCGAGGGCCTCGCTCGGTCCGTTGTGAGAACTTCTGTCCTCTATTTTCTCATAACGTAGGAAGTGACGCGTCTATCGGCCCGGGATGTTCTCACAACGTCGAGGGCGGGCCGGCCCCTGCCACGTTGCGAGAAAGTGTCGCGACACGTCGCCCGCCGCCCCCTCACCCCCCACAGTAATCCGCCACCCGTACCTGCAGCGGCCCCCAGGCGTCCAGCTCCCCTTCAACACCGGCTTCGTCGGTGAACGCCGCGTTCGTGATCATCAGGCTCACGTCGTACACCGGGTTGTCGGATGTGCCGTCGCACGTCCAATCGGGGCGATCCTCGACGTAGTTCGCCTCGATCGCGAGGGTGGCGGTCGTCGCGGTCCAGACGTGGACGCCCTGCATCGTATCCATCACGTCGCTGCAATCGAACACCGAGAGGTCGCCGCTCCCCGAGCCGCCGCCGATCTGCAGGGTTTCTCCGGCCTCGAGCGCGCGGTTGTAGCTCAGCGGAGCGCGGGTGAGCTCGTCGTCGGGCGGGAGCGTGAGGTCGGCGACCACGGTCAGCTCGCCCAGCTCGGCCACGGTGTAGAGCCAGCGGCAGCCCCATGCGTGGTCGATGCTCGTGGGGAGCAGCTCGTTCAGCGACACGGGCGTCGTGGTTCCGGTGTCGCCGCTGTCCGTGGCGGTGTCGGCCGTGTCGGCGGAATCGCCGGTTTCACTGGGGGTGGTTGTGGTGCAGGCGAGGGTGGTGAGGAGGAGAGTGAACATCTTGGCTCCGATCGGGCGTGTGGGAGAGCAAGTAGCGTGCCGGGCGCGCCGCCGGCACCGAACTCAATCGCGTTGAAACGCAATGGAAACGTCCTGACCCCAGCCGTACTGCCCCGCCGTCGTCGGTCGCCGCCAAACGAAATCACGTTGAAATGCAATGGCAACGTCCTGACCCCCTCACCGCACCCACACACTCCCGCTCCGTCCGTCGAGGGTCACTTCCATGCCGGTGGTGAGGATCTGGGTGGCGCCGCGGACGTTTGCCACCGCCGGCAATCGGTACTCTCGCGCGACGACGGCGCCGTGGCTGAGCATGCTGCCCAGCTCCACGATCAGGCCACCGGCTCGGGAAAATAGCGGCGTCCAAGCCGGATCAGTGGATGCGGTGACTAAAATTTCGCCGTCGCGGAGTCGGCCGGCCTCGTCGGGGGAGCGGAGCACGCGGACACGGCCGGTCGCCACGCCGGGGGAGATGCCCAGGCCGTCGAGGCGCTGGGTGGTGGGGCCGATGGGGATCGCCTCGTCGCCGCGGAGAAAGTCGGGGGGCGAGGGATCGACCGGCTCCAGGCGGCGGCGGGCGATGATCGCGGGCCAATCCGCTGGATCGAGGGTGAGCTCGTTGCGGAGGAGGAAGCGGATGTCCTGCGGGTCGGCGAGCGGGGCGCCAAGGGCGAGCAGTCCGCCGCGGAGCACGGAGAGGATGCGCTCGAGGTGGTAGCGCTGCTCCTCGCGTAGGGACAGGTAGGCGCGGGTGAGGCGAACGGCGCCGCGGAGGGTCGGACTCAGGGAGGCCAGCCGCGTCTCGACGTCGCCGGCGGGCGGGGGCTCGGGTGCGAAGCGTGCGAGATTGGCCAACTGAAGCACGCGGTCGGGGCGGTCGATCCACCGCGTGGAAAACACTTCCCAGCTCGCATCTGACCGGTGGCCGTGACGAACCAGAAAGGCAGGTAAGTTCTCCGGAGTCAACTCGCGAAGCTCGCGATTCACCCGCGTCGTGAGGCTTCCCTCGGCCGGGGAGAACAACAGATCGCGGTCGGCGTCGTTGACGAAGCCCTCGGTCCATTGCCACCAGAGATTCGCGAACAACAGCGAGGTGATGTGAACGCGAATGTAGTCGCGAAGAATGGGCTCTGCTGCGTCCATCACCGCGATGGGCGGGGCCGCGGCGAGGCCGATCAGGCGCGCGTCGAGGCCGGCGAGGAATTGTTGCCACGCGAGGTGATTTGCGAACGGGTTCCAACGGAAGCGCTCCCAACGGCGCTCCCGGAACGTGGTCGCGAAGATGCTGGCGTACACCCGGAGGTCGGGCGGGGCGGCGGCGCGGCGAGTCCAGGCGAGCACCTCGTCGGGCGGGAAGAATTCCAGCATGAAGCGAGGGGCGGGGAAGCCGGGCGCCTTGAAGGCGAGGTGTCGAAACACCGTCGCGTTGAGGTAGGGGTGGCCGTTCACGCGGCGAAGGGCGCGTTCGCCGCCGAGGAAGCTGCGGCTGGTCTCGGGGTAGTCGATAAACCAGTTCAACAGCGGCTCAAGCAGGCTCCACCCGAGCGGGCTGGCACCGGTGGGGAACCGCTCGCCGATGAAGCGCCGCGTCCACAGCGCGGCTCCACCCCGCGGCAGCCGCGTGAGCGCCGTGATCGGGCGCGCTTGCAGGATGATGGGCGTACCCCCCCGGTCGATCGCCCATTCGATGTCCTGGGGGCCGCCCATGGCGCCCTCGATCCGCAGGCCGAGTCGCCCCAGGCGAAGCAGCTCATCGATCACCAGTTTTCGGGCGTGCGGCGCCTCGGTTGGGCGGGTGACGACCTCTCCCGTTTGGGCCAGGCCGCGCTCCTCCACCTGGCTGGCGACGACCTCGCTCGTGCGCTCCAACCGTACCCGCGCGAGGAGGCGCTGGATCGGACGCGGGGTGCGGCGCGGGCGGCGGATGACGTACCGATCCGGGACGACGGTGCCGCCGACGAGTCCCTCCCCGAGTCCCCAAACGGCCTCGACCGTCATCTCGCGCCAGCTTCCGGAAACGGGGTTCACCGTGAAGATCACGCCGCTCACCCGCGCGTCGATCAGCTCCTGAACGAGCACGGCCACGTCGGGGAGCGACGCGCTCTCGCGATAGGCGCGGACGGTGTCGGCGGCGCCGCTGGCCCAGACTGCGCGCACCGCGTCGGCGAGGTTTTCGGTGCCAACCACGCCGATCACCGAGCTGAGCTGCCCCGCGTGGGAGCGCGCCGCACCGTCCTCGCCGGCGGCGCTGCTGCGAACGGCGAGCGGCGCAATCGCGGGGGCCGGTAGGGAAAAGGGGAGGTCGGCCGCAAGCAAGCGCGCGGCCAGATCGGGCTCGTCGCCGCGGAGGCGGTTCGCGGAGAGCGCGGCCCGCAGTGCTTCGTAGGGTAAAACCCAGCTTCGCGGAACTGGAAACCCCGAAAGCAGCAGGCGGCGGAGCGCGGCGGCTTTGCCGCCGATGCGGTCGGGGTCGGCGTCGACCAGGGGGACGAGCACGGGGCGGTTCCGCGGGTGGCGAGCCTTATCTCGTTGGCCCCGGTCAGCGGGGTCGCCCCCTTCGCGGTACGCTGGGCCCGTGCTGTTCCTGCTGCTCGCCTGCACCGCCTCTTCCGACTCGGGAGCGGGAGTGTCGTCGGGCGACACCGCCTCGGCCCTCCCTGCCGACACCGCCCCGTCCTGGGTGGCTTGCGAAGGAGATTCTCCAGTTCGCATCAACGAGATCGTCGTCGCCAACCACCACGGCGCGCTCGATGAGGACGGCGACACCGCGGACTGGTTGGAGCTTGCACTGGCCGATGGGGCGCTCGCGACCGACCTCGACGGCTGGGGCCTCTCCGACGACGGCCTCTCCATCTGGGCCCTCCCCGCGCGCACGCTCGGTGCTGCGCCGCTGCAGGTGTGGGCCTCCGACAAGGATCGCACCGGCGAGGCGCTCCACGCCAACTTCAGCCTCAGCGCGCTGGGCGATGCGGTGTTCCTGCACCAGCCCGACGGGTGCGTGGCCGAGCACGTGACGACGCCCCGGATGTATGCGGATGTCGCGCTGGGCCGCGCGATCGATGGTTCGTGGGCGTATTTTGTGGAACCCACGCCCGGCGCATCCAACACCACCGAGTCTCGCCCCGGCTTCGCGGAGCCGCCGGCGCTGTCGCCTTCCGGCGGGTTCGTTGCCGCCGGTACGGTCGTGAGCGCGAGCGGCACGGGCACGCTGCGATACACGACAGACGGGGGCGTGCCGGGCGAGGACGACGACGAATACCCTGGCGCGGTGGCGGTTGGGGGCGACGAGCCGGATGTGATTCGGGTTCGCGCGTTCGTGGACGGGCTGTGGCCGAGCCGCGTGACGACCCAAACCTACTCCACGAGCACGAGCCTTCCCGAATCGGGCGTCACGGTCATCTCGCTGACGGCGGAGCCGGGCGACCTGTTCGACCGGGTGACCGGGATCTATGAGTACGGCCCGCCCGACTACGAGACGTGGTATCCCTACTTCGGGGCCAACTTCTGGGAGGTGTGGGAGCGCGATGTGCATGTGGAGGTGTTCGCGCCCGGGGGCGCGAGGGTGATCGATCAGGACGGGGGCATCCAGATCGCAGGCGGGTACAGCCGTGCGTTTGACCAGCGCAACTTCGAGATCATCGCGCGGTCGGGGTACGGGCCCGAGACCTTCGACGCGCAGGTGTTCCCCAACGAATCGAACACCGAGTGGCACAAACTCTACCTGCGAAACGGCGGCGACTGGTGCGGCACGCAATTGGTGGACGGCACGGTGCAGTCCCTGTTCCGCGACGACGCCGGCGTGCGGAGCGAAGCGGTGGACGCCCAGGCCTACGCTCCCGCGCTCGTGTATATCAACGGCGACTTCTGGGGCCTGTATGAGCTGAAAGAGCGCCTCGATGAGTATTGGCCAGCGACGCATCGCGACGCCGACCCCGGAAACCTCGATTTTCTCAAGGTGGGCTGGACGCACGAAGCGAACTGGACGGTGGAGCAAGGTGACACGGTCGCCTTCGACGAGCTGGAGGCCTTGATCGCCAGCCAGGACTTGCGTGACGACGCGGCGTATGCGGACTTCGTCTCGCGGGTGGATGTGGAGAACCTCGCCGGCACGATCGTGGCGCAAGGTTGGATCGGAAACACGGACTTCTGGTCGAACAACCTCCGGCTGTGGCGGCCCCGCGTGGACGACGGGCGCTTCCGTTGGATGGCGTACGATTTTGGTCACGGGTGGCCCGACTGGCGCTACGATCACCTGGCGACCACCACGACGGGCACCTGGGAGGGCTTGCCGATCGGCGCTGCGCTCCGAAACCAGGACTTCCGCGATTTGTTCGCCAACGTACATGCCGACTTTCTCAACACGTCGGCGCGTGGCGACGAAGCGGCCAAACGCTTCCGCGCGCTCGCGGACGAGGTGCGGCCGGTGATGGGAATGCAGCGGGATCGATGGTGCGGTGGCGCGCCGATGAGCGACTGGGAGGCGGCGGTGGACTACGCGGAGACTTTTGCGGAGAACCGGGCCGGGATCGTGGATCAGACGCTGCGCACGCACCTTGGGCTCTCGCCGGTGGAGCTTTCCCTCACGGCGGATCCGGAGGGCGCTGGCCGCTTCGAGTTGACGGTGGTGAGCGTAGAGTCGGGGTTCGTCGGCACGTATTACGAGGGCGTACCGGTGACGGTGCGGGCGGTTCCCGAGGCGGGGTACGCATTTGTGGGTTGGAGCGGCGATGCGTCGGGGGCGGGGGCGACGCTGACGCTACCGATGGACGGGGACACCGAGGTGGTGGGGCGATTTGAGGCGGAGTGATGGAGAAGCGCGGCGTGACTCTCCCTACTCCTGCATCAAATCCCACTTCGGCCGCTTCCACGACTCGCGAAACGCCGCCTCGTCGCTGAAGAAGGTGCGCTGCTCCTTCTCACTTGCGTCGATGAACGCCACGAAGTCGAGCTGCTGGGCCTCGGTGCCCGCGCTCTCGGCCCACTGCTTTACCATCTCGTTCGCGGGAAGTGTCATGCGCCCCGCGACGGGGACCAGCGGCCATTCGACGCCTTTGGACCCCTCGGGCGCGTGGTAGCAGCGCCAGACCAGCTCGGTGCAAACGAGCGCGTGGTCCGTGGCAAAGTCGAAGTCGAAGTCGTAGGGTTTTCCGAGGTGGGAAAATGCCGCCACGATGGCGCGGGCCTTCTCGGCTTTGCTCAGGCGGGGGCGCAGCGCGGCCACGTAGTCCCCCGTGACGTGCGGAAACGCTGACAACGAGATCCCCTCGCTGATCGCCTCGATCGTGCGGATCGGGTGCCCCTCCTGGCCGAGCTGGTACGCCGCCCAGTCGCGGGGGAAACGGTGGGCCAGGTACACGTCCAGCGGCTCAGCGGTGCCGGTTTCACTGGCGATCCACGCCTGTACTTCAGCATCGGTGCCCCAGGCGGAGAGCTTTTCCGGGTCGCCGATGTAGAGCAGGCCGTGAGGCCAGAAACCGGGCAACCCCAGGTTGCTCAGGTACCAGTTCTTCCGCGCTACCATCACGTCGCCCGGCTCCAGCTTGGCGTCGAGCTCGTTCTGTTGCTCCTCGGGGATGAGGTAGCGGCCCACGCGCCGCACGCGCTCGTCGCCCATCCACTCGGCCGTTTCCGCTTGCACCGGGAACCACACATGCTTCACGCCGCGGCGCAGCTCCTGCGCATCCGCCGCGACGGTAACGGCGGCTCGATCGAGCAGGGACTCCCGCGTGATCTGGGCCTGCGCCGCCTCGATGTCGAGCCACAACGCATCGACCCCAAGCTGGCGCGCCTCGTCGCGGGCGCCGGCGCCGACCGCGAGCGCGGTGAGGTATCGTTCGCCGGCGACGACGCGGGCCTGATCCCGGGCGCCCAGCACGTCTTCCCGGAGGTGGCTGAGCGAGGAGGCGCCGAGGCCTTGCTCGGGGTGGGGGGCGTCGAGGTATTTGCGGGCGTTGTCGTTCCGGAGCACGAGCGCCGTGAATTGTGCGGTTTCGGCGTAGAGGGTCAGCTCGGCCGCGTAGGTGAGCAGGTACGCCCGCAGGTGGTAGGCGCGCTCGGCCCGTGAGGGGTCGTACGCGTAGTACCCCTCCCAGTACGCCCGCACCTGGTCGAGGTCGATGGCGTAGTCGTGCAGGGCCACCCAGGCGTCGAGGAGCTTCGCCTCGTCGTCCGCCGTCAGAACCGCGTTGTCGCCGCGCGGGGGGATGCCCTCGACTTCGAGCCGGGCCACGAGCCCCTTGAGCGCGGTGCGGTCGTCGGCGTAGCGCTGCTTGTCGATCGCGAAGGCGGCTTCGAATTCGGCTGGGGACAGGCGCGCCAGGTCGGCCTGGTCAGCCCGCCACATCGCGAGCCGAACGCTGGCAGCGAGCGCGCCGAGGCCCAGCAGCACGATCGCGCGACGCCGCCACGAGCGGCCGTGCGGCGTGTCCACGTACAGCTTGCCACGCAGGGCCGCGCCAAGCCCGATGAGCAGCAAGGCCACCACGCCCCACGCGAGCACCAGCTCCGCCAGCGTCGGCAACAGCCGCATTCCCTGGTCAGCCGCCCAGAATCCGGCGACAGCGCCGGCGCCCACCGGCAGCATGCTCCGCCCAACGAAATCGAGGGCGCGCCCGAGCTGCGTGCGCCACGACTCCGCCGGCGGCGTCAGGGGGAGAACCCGAAGCTATCGCTGCTGCTGATGTGGGCGTCGTCGTTCGCTTCGACCTGAACCCCGGTGACGCTGTACACATACGACGTCTTGTCGGAGAAGTCGCCGCCGCAGCCCTGGCGCTTCCACTCCTGGGTAACGGTGAGCGTGCCATCCAGCCCGGCGTCCGGGCTCACGGTGCCGCTCATCTGGTAATCGAGCAGCGTGGTGTTCTCATCGCAAGTGTCGGACGTGGTGGTGTTCCTCAGGGTGTAGGCGAGGTCGAGCTCGTTCGCCTCGATCGTGCCGGTGAGCACCACGCCCAACCCGTCGGAGGAGTAGCGACCGTCCGCCAGCGGGTAGAGCTCAATCGCCCCAGACACGTCCTCTCCGACCTCCTCTTCTTGTGGCGCCTTCGTCACCTCCAAAAGCAGGATCCACGTGCCCGCGTACGGGTCGCACCCGGCCAGCATGAGCAGCAGCGCGCCCATCGTTAGTTCCCCGCGTAGGAATCGGGCGAAGACGTGGCGCGCGCGGCGGTGAACTTCTGCACGCTGGTGCAGCGGTAGGAGTCGGAGCCGGCGCTCCACTTCTGCTCGTTGGTCACTGTGCCCTCCATCGTGCCGCCCGAGAGCGCCGCTTCGAGCACGGTAGACTCCGACTCGTCCACTCCGCCGCTTTTGTACCCGGTCTCGTGCGAGGCCTCGACGTTGCCCCCCGTGAGCGTGCCGATCAGCGGATCACCCAGCACGATCACGACCTGGTTGCCGCTCACCGTGTAGGCATCCACCCACATGTCGTTCGTGCCTTCGTAGGTCGTTTCGGCGCCGCCCGAGTCCTCTCCCGCGCAGTCGCCGGAGAGGGAGCTGTCGCGCTCGAACTGAAACAGCCACGTGCCATCGAGGGGCTGAAAAACCGAACAGGCCGCGAACAGGAGGAAGAGCATGCGAATTCCGGGTTGACCGGTCGCTGCTAATCGCTCCTGCCGCAGCCCGCCGCCGCGCGGTGCCTCGGAAACTGCCGACTACTTCAGCAGATCCTTCACGGTCTCGCGCTCAGACTCCAGCTCCTTGATGGTGTTCGCGATCTTGGCCTTCGCGAAGTCGTCCTGCGCCAAGCCCTGAACCACCTTCCAGTCGCCGCCCTTCGTCGTAACCGGGAAGCTGAAGATCAGACCTTCGGGCACGCCGTAGTCGCCGTTGGAGCATACCGCCAT
>BJHF01000127.1:0-5620 GCA_014191855.1 Deltaproteobacteria bacterium | reverse complement strand
TACCGCCATGGAGGTGAACTCGCCTTCCGGGGTGCCATGCCACAGGCTGGACATATGGTCCACCGCTGCGGCCGCCGCGGAGGCCGCGGAAGAAGCGCCGCGCGCCTCGATGATCGCCTTGCCGCGGGTGGCGACGGTCTTGAGGAACTCGCCCTCCAGCCACTCCCGGTCGCACGCCTCGGTAGCGGGCTTGCCGGCCACCTTCGCGTTGTTGAAGTCGGGGAACATCGTGTCGGAGTGGTTGCCCCAGATGCCCATGTTCGTGATTTCGCCCGCGAGCGCGCCCGTCTTCTTGGCGATCTGGGCCTTGGCGCGGTTCTCATCCAGCCGCGTCATCGCGTGCCAGCGATCCTTCGGCAGCTCTTTCCCGGCATGCATCGCGATCAACGCGTTCGTGTTGCACGGGTTGCCGACGACGAGCACCCGCAGGTCGCTCGCGCCCTGGGTGGCGAGCGCCTTGCCCTGGCCGACGAAGATCGGGCCGTTGGCGGTGATGAGGTCGGCCCGGTTCATGTCCTTCGTGCGGGGGCGGCTCCCGACCAGGAAGGCCTGGTTCGTGCCCTTGAAGGCCACGTTCGGGTCGTCCGTCATCTCGATGCCGTGGAGCAGCGGGAAGGCGCTGTCCTGCAGCTCCATCACCACCCCTTCGAGCGCCTTCATGCCGGGCGTGATCTCGAGAAGCTGGAGGATGATCGGCTGATCCTTGCCATAGCAGGAGCCGGAGGCGAGGCGGAAGAGGAGTGCGTAGCCGATGTTGCCGGCCGCGCCGGTAACGGCGACACGAATAGGAGCGTTCATCAGGACCTCGAGAGGGGTCGCCCCTTATCACGACCACGCGTACACGGCGCGGGGCAAGACGCCGCCCCGTGCGGGCCCTCATCGGATAACGGGACGCCGACCATGGACTGGAGCACGCTCGGACAGTGGGGCTGGTTGGCGATCGGCATCGCCGGGCTCGGCTTGCCGCTCCAGATCATCCTCGGGTTCGCCATCGCCGCGGGCCGCCGGGTGCCCGTGGTGATGACGATCTTCGCGCCCGTAACGGTGATCGTGCTCGGGCTCGTGGGAGTATCCACCAACTATACGCAGCTTCAACGGGCGCTCTGGGACGCTGCCGATCCCGCCTGGACGCCGTGGTACACCTTCTACGACCGCGCCGAAGCGGCCGCGCCTGCGCCGCTCGCCGGGATGATGGCGTTCGGCCTCGTGGTGCCCACGATGGTCGGGGCGGCCGTGTCCGCCCTGCGCCAGGAAAAGCGCGGCAACATCGGGCCGTTGTTCGCGGCGACGGGAGGCCTGCTATCGGGCATGGGCCTCGTGGTGGTGGGCATGGTGATCGGGCGGCCGGCGCTGGCTGTGCCGGGGTTGCTGTTGGCGTTGTTGGCGCTGTTGGCGGCAGGCGGCCTCGCGGCGATTCGCCCCCGCTACCTGGCGATTCCGGGGATCGGCGTGGCCGGGTTCCTCGTTGCGGCGCTCGGACTGGTCATCACCACGCTCGCGGGCCTTGAGTTGGATGTAACGGACATCCTCGACGACCTACTGGTCGCCCACACCCGCGTGGGAGCGTTGGCGGCCCACGAGGGGCTGGCGCGCTCGGCGGCGCTGGCGGTGCTCATACTGCCCACCTTCGCAGTCGCCGCGCTTCTGCCGGGTCTCGGTTTTGTACGGGCGAAAGACCAGGACGCCCGGCAGGGGCTCGACATCGCGGCCAGCGGGGCGCTGCTTGGCGGCGCCGTGATGGCGGTCGCCTGGGTGCTGGTGAAGCGCAGCATGCTCGGCCGCCTCGCCGGGGCACACGCCGCCTGGGTCCTCGCGGCTGCGCCCGGCTACGATGTTCCTCGTCGCGACGTATTGCCGCCCCGCGTGCTGATCCCCGGTGATCCGGTTTCGCAGTGGGTGGAGCTGCGCGATGGCGGCGGCGCCGGTCGGGAGAGCGTTGTCGGCACCGCGAACGAGGTCGGCCACGGGCTGCGTCAGGGGGACGGTGTGCTGATGCCAGCTTCCTGGACCGCCGAAGACCTGTATTTGTTGCTCGTCGATGCCCCGGCCGGCAACATCGCGCTGGTTGGGTGCGCGCCGGTTTCGCCCTCCGCTGCGCTCCAGATCAAATCGGAGCCGCTCCTCGCGCTGGGTCGCTGCGGCTCCTTCCCGCTGAAGCTCCGCGTTGCAAGCGCCATGCCGAACCCGCGCGAGCTCATCCTCGTGCCCGGCAAGTTCGTGCAGGACGGGCTGGACGTGATCGAGCTGAGGGAGTTGCAGGACATCGCCGGTCGGGACGTGATCCTCCGCATTCAAACCGACTCCACGCTCGCCGACATCCTTGCGGCGCTCGACGCTTTGAGCCCCGCCGCCACGGTGTACCTGGGGTGGGGGGTGACCACCGACGGCGACGACCTGGCGATCGGCGTCGAACCGGGGCTTCGGGTGGTCGAGGGGGTGCCGACACCTGCGGGGACGGTGCCGGTTGAAGGGGTGGTGGCGCCGGGATCGGCACCGGTCGAGGGCGCGGTGGCTCCTGCGCCGGTTGCCGCGCCAGCTCCGGACGCCGCGTCGGTGATGGCGGTGCCGTAGTTGGAGGTTTGCGGGCGGGATTTGGGCGATCGGCTTGGCCCTGTCCCCTTTGTCGGGCGGGGGTGGCGGCCGATCGCGGCGGCGAGTGAGGCGGCTCGCGTTCGCCGGGAGCGCGACGACGATGGGCCGGCTCTCCTTGCGAGGGGGTGCCCGGTCACCCCTGTCGCAAGGAGAGCCAAGTCGGCCACGCGACCGCCGCCGGCGGGGAATCACTCCACGGCAGTGCGAAATTCTCTGCGTTGTACCGTTGATCAGGGACGCGCGGGCGGTGACGATGACGTCCACGCCGCCGCCGCGCTCTCCTCGCGCATGGGGTGGGGCGGCACCCCTGCTGCAAGGAGAGCAAGTCGTCGTGACCGACCGGCTGTACGTCGCACAAATCGACGCCGGCGGTGCCAAATCCGCGGGCGACTCGCCTGTCGGCGGCGTTGCTGTCGAGAACGGAGCGTGGGGCGTTCGGCACGAACCGGTTCATCCCCTGACGACCCCGCCGGTGTCGTCGTGCTTGGCCGCGATGCGAACGAAACCCGCGGCCCGGCGTTGAGCGTGGCCCGCCTCGATGCAACGGCCGCCACCCGGCATCACGATGGACGTCGCGACATCTGTCCCCGCGCGCCACTCCCTGCCCCTCCCCATCGCAACCGGCCGCCGCAGAGCGCCCACCCTCCCACCTCAACGCTCCAAAAGTCCGGCCCCCGGCCCCGCCGAAGCCTCCGACCGTTCACCACCACCACGGACCGTTTGGGCGGCAGCCGGTGGCCCCACCACCGGGTGGTCCCATCCAGCGAACGCCCGAATTCAGCCGCGAGGACGGCGCTTCGCCGGCATCGTCGGCTGCAATTCGTTGTTCGGCTCACTGCTGATCGCGACCGGCACTGAAGCAACATGGTCTTGGCCTCGACGGTGGCCCGACCACCGCCCGTTCGACGGGCGACTCGGGCGCCGCGCCAAGCTGATGGCGATGGCTGGGCTGGTGGAGGCAGGCGCGAAGGGCGCCGAGTAACGCCGGAGGGGTTCGACGACGAAGGTACGGCGGCGGAAGCCCGCCGCCGAGCTGTCGGCTTCCGCCCTCCTCCGGGTGTGGCCACGACCGAGGGAGCTCCGTGGAGGCGGGGACGCGGGCGGAACCGCGACCCGACTCCATTTTGGACTCAGATGGTCGCATCCGTTGGCCCCTCACCCTTGATAGCTGTCTCCGGCTGGGGTACACTCTCGCGGTCTTGCCGCCTCCGCGCTGCTTTATTGAACCCCATCCTCGCCCCCCCTATTAGCCTGCGCCTCCCCCGGAGCCATCATGGAACCAGTCCACTACTTCGTGTATAAAAACGGTAGCGGCAATTGTTGGGACACGTTCACGGATCGCGCGGCCAAGCAGACCGGGAGCCATCACCTTTGCCTATGATTCTGGTCGGAGTTCAAGGACTCTGAGGCCCAAGCCGGACTCCAATTCGACGACTTGTCGTTTCTTAACGACCAAGATCACAGCTTTTCGCGGGAATACCATCATATCCGCGTCGTGGCGAGCGCGAAGCACCGCTCCCGGTTCGTTCTGCTGACGTTCTCGAAGCACTACCTGCGTTTCTGGAGAGTTGACGGGGAGCCAGTCGTGCATCGCGCCGGGGATCCGCTTTGGAACTGTGCGGCGGATTGCCTCAGCAGTATTCCGGCGATGCGGGAGGAATTCGCACCGGGGAAGTCTGTAAGTGAAAAAAAGTGGCCGCCAACTGAGCAGTTCCGAACCCTGCCAGTCAAGTTGCTTGCGGAGGTCGAGCGACGGACGCTCTACACCAGCATCGACTCGTTGGCGGTATACCAATACCTCAACCGAGGCACTTGCCGACCGCTATGGCGTATCTCTGGCCCCACGGGGGCTGAATTGCGCTTCGCGCCGGCACCACCCGACGACGTCTACAGGCACGGAAACCTTTCGTTAGAGGAGCCATTTGCCGCATTCGTTCGCCTCTATCTTGGTGGGATACTCAGGCGCGAATGCCCGCAGCAGTTTGGGGAGCAGCCGTTCCTCGGAGAAGTCGATTCCGATCTGACAGTGAACACCATGAATCCGATTCTTGTGGAAACGGCCGCGCTCGCTTTCTGTCAGGATCTTGGGTTGACACCGGATATCGGTGTGGGGAAGGGCAAGGATGTGGTGGACATCCGGGCGCGGGCTGCTGGTTCGGAGGGCCTCCTCGATCTGGTGATCGCGGACAGGGCTGCGAAAGACCTCGCCGCCGCGTTGGCGCTGGCTGATTGTCCGGATCACGCTCGCGTGGTCTCCCGCCTGCGCTTGGAAGGCGTGCTCGACATTCAGTGCAAAGCGGGGCAGCCGGAGCGCTCACTCGGTGACGGGGTGGATTTCGGCCGCGTCCTGCACTTTGGCTTTTTCAACGAGGAGTACGCGAAGAAGCGAACTGTCTTGTTCCTGAGGCGGTTGCCGATGGTGTCCACGGCGCGGGGCGTGAGTGACAGGACCTCGGCTCTCGGCCGTTTCCTCGCGATGCAGGAGCAGGTGCTTCGCGGTCGGTGGGGGGGAGCCGAACAGCCCAGTTGACCGATCGCCGGTCACGGTCCCTGCCCGAATCTGCGCGGACGCGAGTGGTTGAAGACTGGTACGGGTGTCAAATCCGCGGGGTCGATGGTGACGAAGTCGTTGTCGTCAACCGACGAGGGAGGCTCCCCCGCCGATCCACTCCCAGACACCGTTTCGGGACGCCGATGGTTCTACGACGCTCACGCGTCCATACAACCGTCGGCAGAAGAGGATGGCGGGGGTCGCGCGGCCCGCTGACCCGCCCCGACCACCACCTTCACGCCACCGCCTTTGCAGCCTCGATCCGCCACCTCTTCATGCCGCCCTTGTCTGCCGAACGCCAATTCGACCGCCCCCCGTCTAATTCCCCAGCGGAGCGTAGCGAGGGGAAGCCAGCCCGTCTATCCCGGACCCGATGGGCCTCCATCGCCTGTTTTTTGCCGACGCTCCCACGTTAGACAGACCTGTGTAGCGGGCTCCGGGCTCTGACGGGCGCCGCCCGCCTGGAGCTTCTTCTCC
>BJHF01000126.1 GCA_014191855.1 Deltaproteobacteria bacterium | reverse complement strand
CGGTGGCCTGCGCGGCCCGCTCCCGGGGTTGCCGGAGTTCTTCCTGATCCTCACGGTCTCGATCGGCCTGGTCCGCTTCCGCTGCCGCCTGCGCCTCCGCCCGGCGGCGGGCCGACTCGCGCCGCCCGGCCTCGTCGGGATCCGCCATCCGCACCCGGGTGCTGTGCGCTGCCTGGGCCGCGGGCGCAGCCTCCGGACGCGGGGCGACCCGCTCACGCCGAGTGGGCGGCGCCACCACGTCGGCGTCCGCGCGCACGCTCGCCGCCGGGCCCAGCGCCGCTGCCTTCAGCTCGACCACGCGATCCTCGGCCTCACAGTGCAACTCGTCGAACTCGGCTGCCGCCGCGTCGTCGCCTTCCCCCGCCGCTGCGCGACGCCGCCGGCCATAGTCACTCATCCAGTCGAGGATCTCGTGGGGGTCCACGCTGGCCTCGATGAACCCGCGTTCGGCGACGAAATCGAAGGCGGCGGCGCACATCACGAGCTCCGAGGACCGCGGCCGGCGCGGATGTCGGTCACGCGAGCGTCGATCTCCTCGACGATGTCCTGTGTACGAAGGCGGAGCGCTGGCGTGAGCCGCCCGGCGAGGGACTCGGTCTGGTGCCCCCGGATCGTGCGAAGCTCGGACAGGTCCGTCAGGGCGCGAACGCGGGCGCGGAGCTTCCGGTACGCCGTGGCCAGCCGCGCAAGCGCAGCGTCGTCCTCCGCCGGGACGTCGTCCCCGTCGTCCTCGTCGTCCGGCTCCTCGCCAGAGTCCGCGTCGTCGTCTTCCTCCTCCTCGTCGAAGGCGTCGTTCGCCTCGGTCTCCTCCTCGTCGTCGGTGCCGAAGATGTTGTCGATGAATGCGTACTTGCCCATGAGCTACTCCTGATTTGTTCGGTCTGTTGAACTTGGCTATTCGTCGTCGTCGCCGGAGAAGTCGGCGAGCTTGGCGGGGACGTACTCGCGGAACTCGCGGTCGAACACGCGGCCCACGACGCGATCGATCTTGGCGAACTCGAGGATGACGTCGCCTTCGCGGACCGGCCGGTTGAGCACGCGAATGCCGTCGGCCTGGAGCGCGCGCGCCGTGAGGTGCAGCAGCGCGAGCACGGCGGTGGCGTCGCTGTCCACGCGCGCCTTTGCGACGCGCTGCCCGAGCCGGAGGAGAACGTGAAAGGACGGCGTCGCACGCCCGGTCTCGAAGTGAGTGAGCGTCGGTCGGGAAACGCGCAGCAGCGCCGCCATCTCGGCCTGGGTGAGCCCCAGGTCGGCGCGGATGACGGCGACGCAGCGCCCGAACAGGGTTGCGGAGTCCACGATGGGACGAGCGGGGGCGGGGGAAGGCATGAGGCTCCGGGGCAGCACACGTTATCTATACTAACATTGGAATCGAAGTCAAGCTCCGCGATGCCGATGACGATGACTCCGCCGATGACAAGCCCCGATGACGGGGCCGATGACGCCCGATGCCAACCCGGGTGATGTCGATGATGACACGGGTTCACGCGGATAATTCAGTCATCGGCCTCGCCCATCTGGGGCGACGTCATCGCCCCTCATCACCCCCTCCCGCTGGATCGGCCCTCGGCACTCGGCCCCGTTCCGTCATCACCCCGAGCCGGACCCGCGCCGCGGGTTCGGCTTCGCCCTCACCGGCCCACGCCGGCCCACCCTTCGGCTCCCGTGACGGGGTAGATCGCTGGCATGGACGTCCTGCCCGGCGTCGTGCCGTCGAGGCCCCGTGTCGGCGAATGTAGACGGCGCCACGCTCGCCGACCGGATCACGGCCGTGCGCGCGGCGCTCACCCGAAGCGACGAGGCCATCAGTGTGGAGCAGGTTTCCCGCTGCTTCAAGGGCGCGCGCCGCTCCGACGTCGAGGCGATCCTGGGAAGCCGTTCGGCCCTCGGGGCGCGGCGGCGATCGACGCAGGGAAGGGTCGGCGCTGGATGCGAGCGCGGCGGCGGCGTGATCGAGCGATCCGGCGTGCGCGAAGCGGAGTAGAGTCGCCGATCCACGACGCCCGACAACCCGAGTACCGATCACCACAGGCCGTCGCACCACTCCAGGTGTGGTAGGGTGCAGAGCACCCATGGAGCCTTCGTGTTACCCTTCGTGAACCACCGCACACCGTATACCGCCCTCGTTGTACTTATCGGTTTTTGCCGGGTCTTTCCCGCCTACGCTGCCGACGGCGACAGCGATGGCTGGGACACCACCGACACACCCGCTGACTGTGATGACGCTGCGGCCGCCGTTCACCCATCGGCCGCCGAGGATGGGCTCGACGCGGTGGACAGCGACTGCGACGGGAATTCGCTCATCCACCGCAGCTATGTGACCGCGATGAACAGCACCTTCGGCAGCGAGTTCACGCGCGGCGCGGGTGCGGCGCTGGTGTCAGCCTCGGGCGAAGACCTGCTCCGGCTCACCCGCGGCGCGAACGCCTGGGCCACCATGGACGACGACTTCACCTTCGAGGGCGGGCGCTTCACGATCGCGCTGAACGTGAAGGCCTTCGCAGGCCCCGCGTGCGTGGTCACGGTCACGTCGTCGTCGATGGCCGCCGCGACCCGGAACTTCGCGGGAACGGGCGTGAAGGTGCTGGAGTGGGCCTACGACCCGGCGACGAACACCGGCCTCGCACCCGGCGACACGATCACCGCCCTCAGGTTGGAGTGCACCGGCGGCGCCGGCGTGGTCGACGTGGACTGGCTGTCCGTCGCCAACGGTCCGGTGTTGCTCGGGCCGCTCTTCGACGTCTACGGCAACGCCACGACGATGGGCCTTCCCGGCATGGGTCGGCAGTCGGTGGTGCGTTCGAGCCTCGACAGCAGCGGGCTCCCCGGACTGTTGCAGTTCGTGGGCAGCGACGTGGGCGGTTTCGGCTGGAGCGACGATGGCGAAACGTGGACGACGGCGAACGGTGTCAGCACGCAGTGGCTCGACAGCGGGGAACTGGGGGTCTGGGAGGTGTGGGCGCGCGACGAAGCGTCGCTGGCCACGCAAACGGTGCTGGCGCTCACCGGCGACAAGGACAGCGGCGACGAAGGCGGCTTGTACTACACCGACAACCTCGACGATCCCGTGCAGGTCTGGACGGATGCCGGGAGCGGTCTCGGCGCGAGCAAACACACCGACACCTGCGCGAACCTCAGCAGCAAGCCCATCGGTTCGGGGCAGCTCATCGTCAACGAGCCGAACGACACCACCGACACGATCTTCCTCGTCGCCAGCAGCGATCCCGACACCCTCGGGCTCTACACCTGGACCAAGGGCGGCGCGGCTCCGGCCGCCCAGACGTTCAACACGTCCCTTCCGGACGGCATCCCGTCCGCCCTGGCCCTCGACAGCAGCGGCGAGTTCCTCCTGGTAGGGTATCGCCCGTTGTTCACCAGCGTCGAGGATGGCGCCCTGTACCTCTGCCCGGGTGACTTCGACGCCGCGACGCCCTACGACTGCGAACTTGTGGCCAGCGACGCCGACGCGGTGTGGTCGGGCGACGTGCGCGACATCGAGGCCGATCCCAATACGACCGGGCGCTTCTTCGTGGCCGACGGGGGGCGCCGAGCGACCAGTGCGACGGCCTGCGACGCGGGGGAGTCGACGGTGTTCGTGGTGGAGGCGGGCGGCACGTTTGCGACGACCGTCACCGTCGACCTCTACGACACCGACGCCAACACCGATGGCGCCACCGTGGACTCCATCCCGGATTGGGCCGACGACACGGGCGTGAGCGACGACTACTACTATGACCTCGGCACCAACTACGATGCCTGCGCGGACAAGGACCACCAGTTCGCGGACACCTACGGTGAACTCGTGCCGCCGCGCGGCGGCGAAGCGGAAGGGTACGAGATCTCGTCCATCGCCGTCGACCCTCTGGGTGAGTGGTTGTTCGTGTTCTACCCCCTCCCCGACCTGAAGCGCGACTACGGCTGCGTGCGCACCTTCCGGACCGAGATCGTGGAAGTGGACGAGGAAGTGACGCCGTGGAAACCCTTCCAGGGCTGGACCCTCGACGACATGGACTTCTACGATGCTTCGACGCATGCCGCGGCAAGACGCGCCAGCGTCTCGGTAACTGGCGCGTCGGCCGACTACGACGCGTTCATGGTGTCGGAACCGCTGTTGGAGGACTGGGCGGGGGCGGGCACGCATGACGCCGCGTTCGCATACAATGGCACCGACTACGACCTGATGTTGGGGGGCAACTTCCTCTGGCGCGTCCTCCCCGACGACGGCGTCGACTATGGCTGGGACTCGGCGCAACCCAGCGCTGTAACGAGCACCATCCTCGACTCCGCGCTGTGGGAGCTGGCGTGGGACGGCGAGAGCGCGGTGTTTCAGGACTCGGTGGTCAATAGCGTGGCGGTGTGCCCCGGCTGCGCGCAGGTGGCCGGCGCCACGGTCGACGTGCTGCTTGCCGCGGGCGTGAGCGACTACAAGATGGCCACGATGTACGGCCGACCGGGAACGGGACCACGCAAGGCCGCCGATCGAGCCTGCGAGGTGCAGATGCTCGACAGCTCGGGCAAGGACGTGGCAGTGTGGGCCGACGGCAGCGGTGGCGGCAACGCCTGGATGAGCCTGATCAACCAGAGCGACGAAGACGACTCCACCTGGGACCGCGGGCTCCTCTACCTCGACGACATCACCGGCGACGACTGGTGTTGGGATGGGTACGAGGCGACGGCTACCTCGGGAATCACCAATCCCAACTATATAAATGACTGGTGGACGACGCCTACGGATGACACGCCGGACGGCTTCTACGAGCTGTTCTGCCAGGACTCCGACATCGCGCACCGCACCGCAATGACGGGCGGGGAGTACTGGTCGTCGTGCCAGGCCACCACCGGCGTGGACTATTTCGACGTATTCGTGGCGGCCGACATCGGGCAGGTCGTCAGTGTTGCGGCCGTTGCCGACCGCACGGCACTGCTCGTGGCCGCGCCGGGGACCCCGGTACCGAGCGCGGCTGCCGGCGGCGAAGGCCTGTGGATGGCGAGCTACACCGGAAGCGCGATCAGCTACGCCGAGGTACCCTACCCCACGGCCGGCGTGACCTTCGGCGCCGCCTCTTGCTCCGAGACCGAGTTCTTCGCCTGGAGCAGCCAGGTGCAGCTCGTGTTCGACGAGACTTCGGACGCCGCCGGCACCACGCGCGCCTGGCTCACCTCGCTGTATGCCGACTGCGGCGTCGTCGAGGTGGAGTTCGACGGTGCGGACCCGACCGACAGCACGACCACCACCTGGACCGCAATGGACCTCGGAGCGTGCACGCTCGACGTGGCGGTGTTGCGCGGCGTGGCCGTCAACCGAGATGCCACCTGGCTTTTCGCCTACGGAGGGCCGGATACGACGAGCGCCGACGGGGGGGTGTGTGCCATCGACCTCACCGGTGCGGCGGCCGCCGAGCAGGTGGTGGACGGCGATGATCTGGACATCCAGATCGAGACGATGCTCACCCATCCCCGCGTGGACGACGCCTTCTACTTCGGCGGCTTCACCGCGGAGGGTTCCTCCGACCGCGGAGGAGTGTACGGCCTCCAGCGTCGGTATCGCAGCACCGACGGCACCTGGCAGTGGACCTGGAAGGCGCTTTCCGGCCCCGGCCTCGAACACCGCTCCGTGCTCGACCTCGCCTGGGGCTCGGGCGACGGCCCGCCGCAGGCGGTGATGAAGGACCTCTATGTGGCCACCAGCGGAGGTGGCGTGTGGGACCTGCGCATCTCGTCGCAGTAGGCCTGCTGGCCGCGTGCAGCGTCGAGCCGGAGGGCAGGCCCGAGCCCGCGGACACCGGCATGCCCGCGATCCCTGACTCGGGCGACTCCGCGCGCGACAGCGCGGAAACGGGCGACTCCGCAGGGGAGACCGGCGATTCGGGCGAGGACTCCGCGCCCCCTGCCGTAGACGCCGACGGCGACGGGAGTTTCAGCGACCTCGACTGCGATGACGCCGATGCCACAGTGTTTCCCGGGGCGGTCGACCCCTGCGACGACGTAGATCAGGATTGCGACGGCGTGACGTGGCGCCCAGGCTCCTGTGCTGCGCCGCGGCCGTGGGAGGAAGTCATCACTGAAGTCGTGGTCGACGCACAGTATCGCGCGCTCCCCGTGGACGACATGACTGGGGACGGGCGGAATGACTGGTTGGTCTACGTGAATGACCTCGTTCTGCCCACGGCGGACGGGGGCACGGCTGGAGGGAATGTGCTGTACGCAGGCGGACCACGCCCCGTGATTCCGGTGCCGGCACCTATGGATCGGCTGGGCTGTGTTGTCCACAAATACGGCGCCACCCTCCACCCCATCGGCGACATCAACGGGGACGGCCTCGGCGATCTGTTGGACGAGAATCTCTTCGAAGGCGTGTACGGCCTCATCCTCGCGCCGCTGCCGTCCGACGGCACCTGCGTGGACCTTCGGAACGGGTACTCCGCCGTGTTCGACGGGAACTGGTGGGGCGAGCCCGGTGTTGCAAACTGGGACGTGGGCGGCGACCTCGATGGGGACGGGATCCGGGACTTCGTGGCCGATGACTTCGGCGACCCGACTGTCTACGACGACCCGGCCGGCCTAGTCTCCGTATTCCGTGGGGCGGTGTACGGGGACCCGGTCGCCTACTTGCTGACCTCCTCGGGAATCCCCACGTCAAGCCCACCGAAGATCATCGAGGATCTCGACGGGGACGGCCTGGGTGAGGTCGCGGTCTCTCGGCGCGAATACGGCACCCCGTCCCTGGTGATCTCCGGCCCCGATGCCGTCGCCGGAGACGGGGCGTACGGGGAAGACCTCGCGTTCATCACGCTGGACAACGAGGGACTCGGCGTGATCAGCAGCCAGGAAGGCCGCCTGCGCACCGCGGGGGACTGGACGGGAGACGGTGTCGCAGACCTGCTCGTGGGCCACTCGGACTCCGAGCGGATGGGCTACCGCCACTACGAGCTGATGATGTTCGACGGGTCGGCGCGCGGTGCGATCAACAACAGCGCTGCGATCGGTTCGTGGGTGGGGGGAGACTCCTCCGACTACGGGACGGGTTGGGCGGGCACCGCCGATTTCGATTGCGACGGGGAGCTGGACCTCCTCTTGGAGTCCTCCTACCTCGGCGACGACGACTCGACTGAGACAACCTTCGTCATCCCCCACCGGATGCCGACGATGTACGAGCCCATCGGCGGCTTCGGCCTGACTGGCAATGCGTACACCGCATACGCTTCACGCGACATCGACGGGGATGGTTGCGATGACCTGTCCGTGAACGTCCTCAACGAAGGCCCCAACGGCATCTGGTTCGGTTGGCCCATCCCCTTCGACGACCCGGCGGCCTGGTAGGCCTCGGGACGCAATTCCACCCGGTCGGGCACTCCTGGGCGCCGGCCGCGACACGCGGGTAGTTCGCGGCGCCCGTGTGTGTTGGTGCGAACCTCCCTGCCGGATGCCGACCGCTCGCGTGAGCCCGAGCGGCGTCCCGATCCACACGGACGCAGCGACCACCGGACGCCGTGACGAGCTATAGCGCGATTGTGATGCGCACTTTCGGCCTCGACACATCCCCGCAAGCGATCCACCCCCGGTTTATCATCCCTGACCCCCCAGGCGGGCCGGGTGGAGGTTGGTGAAGCCTGCGCAGCACAGGTATTACCTTATTAATTCGAACGTTGCACCGCAGGGGTTGGGTGAGGGGTCAGGGCTGATATTCCTGCGATGAACATGCGGTACCTGGACCCGGAGCCTAACGTGGACCGCCCGCAGAACCCCTGCAACCACAACCCTATGCGGAGGATGAGGCGTTCGTCCGCCCGCGGAGGGAAGGCAGGTCGGCCGACGAGCGGACCGCATTCCTCGTATTCGCGATCCTCACTCCCGACGTCAAGTTCCACCCGAACGACGACCACCGACCCGACGCCCCGGCCACCCCAGGCTGACGCCAAGTAGGCCGCGGGCCCGTGACCTGCCGGACCGCGCTGGACCCGGCAGCGCGGGTGTTCTCGGGATAGGAGGCGAGGATGGCCGACCGCCTGACGACCGTGCTGCCTCCTGGCTACCCCGCGCTTCTCGCGGAGCTGAAGGAACGAATCCTCCGCGCCCGCCTGCGCGCGGTGTCAGCGGCGAACCGCGAAGTGATGATGCTGTACTTCGACCTCGGCCGGTCCATCGTGGAGCAGCAGGCACAGGACGGGTGGGGGCGAGGTGTCATCGACCGACTCGCTCTCGACCTCAAGCTGGAGTTCCCGGATGTCGAGGGCTTCTCCCCAAGGAACCTGTGGCGAATGCGGGCATTCTACCTTGCATGGCGCGGCGACTCCGGGATTCTGCCACAGTCTGTGGCAGAATTGCCCTGGGGCCACAATGGGGTCTTGCTGGAGAAACTCCGAGACGTGCCAGCGCGCCGCTGGTACGCGGTGAACGCACTCGAACGGGGCTGGAGCCGCGCGGCGCTCACGGCGCATATCAATGGCCGACTTCATCAACGGGAGGGGATGGCGATCTCGAACTTCGCAGGCGCTCTTCCACCGCTCACGTCGGACCTCGCGCAGCAGGCCACGTGAGACCCCTACCTGTTCGACTTCCTGACGCTGCACAGCGCGGCGAGCGAACGGGAGGTTGAAGACGCTCTGGTGGTGCACATCGAGCGGTTCCTGCTGGAGCTTGGCGCCGGGTTCGCCTTCGTCGGGAGGCAGTACCACCTGGAGGTCGGCGACGAGGACTGCTACATCGACCTTCTCTTCTACCATTTGAAGCTGCGCTGTTTCGTGGTGATCGAGCTGAAGGCGAGGCCGTTCGAGGCCGGAGACGTGGGCCAGTTGAACCTCTACCTCTCCGCGGTGGACGACTTGGTCCGACATCCCACCGATGGCCCGACGATCGGGCTCCTCCTCTGCAGGGGGAAGAACCGGATCAAGGCGGAGTACGCACTCCGGGGGCTGCACCGGCCGATCGGCGTCGCCGACTGGGAAACCCAACTCGTGGAGAGCCTCCCCGACGACCTCGCCGCCGGGCTGCCCTCGGTGGAGGAGATCGAGCGCGAGCTTTCGGCGCCCGACGAGTGAGCGGATCGCGCTACAATGCCGCCGTGACGTACACTTTCGGCCTCGACACCTCCCCGCACAGAACCCAGCGTCGGTTTATCGGGGCTGACCCCTCAGGCGGGCCGAACGGATCATGGTGATCCGAACCAAAGGTTCCATGAGCATCATTCACCCCTGGACATAGCGGCATGAGGGCAGGCGAAGGGGTCATGGCCGCGCTATTTCTTCCATGCGCGGAACTCGCTGAGGCGCAAGCCGAAGCGAGCGATGTTTCCTTCGTGTAGTCGGTGGAGCTCGTTGACGGCCATCGCCACGACCGCATCGAGGTCGTCCGCGCGGACCAACTCCCGTCCGCGCCCGCGCACTGCGCCGATGTCGAGCGCATCCCCGCCGCGGACTGTCTCTCGGACGATCTCGCCGAGCTCATTTCGGTACCGAAGTCGCAGCGGGTCTGGTGCCGGGACCGCATCCCGGAGCAGGGTGTATCGATGGCAAGATCGCTCGTATGCCCAGGCGAACAGGTCGCGAAGAAGCTCGACGCGATTAAGCTCGTACACGCCGAGGATTCCATCGACGTAGGCCCGCTCTGGGACATCCACGAAGCTCAGTGGCGATAGGTTGTGCTTGATCAGCGGGATGTTGGCGGCGAGGCGCGAGACGCGCTTGTTGACGTCCTCGAATGGTTGAAGGTAGGGAATGTGAACCATCACGAACATCGCTTGCTCGAATGGGTCCTCGATGAGGTCAGCCTTGCCGAGCAAGGTGTCGAACGCCTCCTCGATGAGCTGAGGGATCCCGGTGGGTTGGTAGGTGGTGCCCGTGATGCCGACGAGGATCGACCGCAGCCGGCCCGCCGCGTCCGGATCCGGAAGCAGGTCGTCGGCGAGGAGCGCGTGCAGGTTCTGGATTGTGTAGCGATTGAAACCGACCGTCTCCGCGTCCTCCACCAGCATCTCGATGGCGCCCTTGTGGTTGAGGATCATCTGGGCTTCGCGCTGGTCCTTGCCCTCCGCTACCTGCCCGAAGGCGATGAGGTTCTGGGTGTCCAACCGGGTGTAGGTGTTGCCTTCAAGGCGGCTGGACGCCCACGACAGGTCGATCAGCAGCCGATCCAGAATCTGGCGGGCATAGGTCCCGGCGGGACGATCACCTTCCGGGGATCGCCCGAGTTCGTACAGGTGACGCCTCATCGCCGGCGGCAGGTAGGCGTCCACATTCGGGCGATACACGTCCAGCAGGGATCGCTGGTAGCCCACGGGCCTGCGTTGCATCAGTGGGCGCCGGACCAGCCTCTCCACCTCCCGGCCGGCGTCCGACATCCAGGCCCGGGCGTCGATCAGGGGCTCGACCACGGCGGCGTCGCGGATGCTGACCACAACCGGCAGGTAGCGCCGCGCGGCGGCCTGGCCCTCACCCCGGATTCTGTCGTCAGTTACCAGCCGGGCAAGGTGGCGCTGCAACGTGCGCCTCGGGAGCGCGGGAAACGCAGCGGCAATGTCGTCGGTCCCGATCCCCCCGGGGTGCTGGGCAATCTCGGCGACGATTTGGTCGTACACGCCCGGGGGAACAGATCGCGCCATATCGAGGGCTCCTATGTGGCGCGATCGACGTATCGCGCCAGTTCAAGTGGCGCGAGTCGTTGATCGCGCCACTATCCCGGCGAGCGTGCCCTCGGCCTCCTCACCTCCTCGCTCCTCACCCCCACCCGATAGCGCGGCGATGATCCCTTTGGCGGGCCGTCGGGTACTTGGTAGCACTACGGAGGCGGGGCCTTCGCCCGGCTGAAGGCGCCGTGGCCGGTCGCGGTTCGCGGCGCTATGATCGACCCGTGGCCGCCCGCATCAACCTCGCAGACCCCGACTACGAGCCGTCGGACGACGATCTGGCGCGCTTGATGCACGACGCCTTCAGCGGGCTCCGCGATGCGCGCGAAGAGAGTCTTCGTGCGATGCGGGCCCGGATCGAGCGGCTCCAGGTCGATGCGCGGGCGCGCTTCGCCGCCAACCAGCCGACGAACGCCGGCTCGTGAACCCGGCCCTGCTCCTCATCGCGGGGCCGAACGGCGCGGGAAAGACGACGGTCACGACACGGCTTCGAGCGGACCACTGGAGCGAGGGCGTCGAGTACCTGAACCCCGACGACATCGCTCGAGATCGCTTCGGTGACTGGAACTCCCCGGAGGCGGTACTCCACGCGGCGCGATGGGCCGAGGCCCGGCGGGAGGAACTCCTGGTGTCAAGAGCGGGGATCGCGTTCGAGACCGTCTTCTCCGCGCCCGACAAGGTCGAGTTCATCCACCGCGCTCGGCAGGCCGGCTACTTCGTTCGCGTGTTTTTCATCGGGACGGGTGACCCGCGCATCAACGCCTCGCGTGTCGCGGATCGGGTCATCCGCGGGGGCCACACCGTGCCGATCGAGAAGATCGTAAAGCGGTACGAGCGCTCATTGGCCAACCTCCCGCTGGCGATCGACATCGCCCACCGCGTGTACGTCTTCGACAACTCGGTCGACGGGGTCGAGGCGCGCTTGTGCGCCCGCACTCAGGACGGCCAGCTCCGCAAGGTGTACGGAACGCTCCCGAATTGGGTGAGCGCCGCGGCCGAGGGGCTGCCGCGTCACCCCTCGTTCACGGACCTGCGCACGGCGGACTGACCGCCTCTGAAGCGGCTCTTGGGCTGGACCACGTCGCGGCTCGCCAAGTCGACGACCCATTGTCCCCATGAACCCCAAGGCGGGCCTGCTGGCTCAACGCGAGGGTTTTCCGGCGAGGTGATCGAGTTGCCGGCACCAGTGAAGCCGCCTCGCACGCGGAGTCGGACGGCGGCGACGGCGACCGGAGCACTTCGCCCGTGAGGAAAAAAATCCTCCGTTGACGAGCTACCTCCCCCGTTGTGTGGGGACGCTAGGATGGCGCGAGTGCCGGGCGAGCACTCTCGGCGGCCAACGTCGCCCAAGCGGGTGTGTAGACCAAGTCGCCCACTCGCATATGAGCGTGCGTACGCGCACGCATATGCGCGAATAGTCAGCGTTCACGGCTGACTGTGTAGCACGAATCGTAGTGGCGAACTTCACAACGCCGGGGCACACTCGAACAGCTTTGGGCATCCCGCCCAAACGCAAGCAGGCGGCCCGCAACCAACGGCCCGCCTGCGCTGGATCAAAGGATCATCCTTGCGATCCGGTGCCACACCGCACAACCGGGTGACAACATGAGCGTACCCCCTTCGGACAAAACTGTCAAGCCATCCGTGACGGAACCGGGGAGTCAACGATGTCTCCACTATTCCCCGACGGCTGTTGAACGCCGGCAGCGGGCCGCTGCCGAAGCGCGGCTCGGGGAACCGGTAGCCTACATCGGCTCTCGCAAGGAACGGGCGATGATGAAGGTGTATTGCGACCGACTCGGGATTCCGTGCGAGGACGGACACCGCTACTCGCGCGATGAGCTGGAGGTGTACGTCAACCTCAGCACGATCCCTCGCGGCACGATTCGCTTGTACGGGGCGCGGCATGTTCCGGAGCTGCGGGGACGTACGGCGGTAGCGGTCGTGGTAGTTACGGGACACACGAAGGTTGACCCCGTTCACTGGTGGAATGCCCTCTATTTGCCGCGGCGTCGGCTTTGGTGGTCCGCCCCGAGGAAGCCGGTCACAACCTCGACGCGAATCCCGTACCAGATCGCCCGTGATCGCCTCGTCGCCGGCTACTCGCAGAAACACCAACCCTCCGGAGCGTCGCCGGTGGCCTTCTACGATTCGAACGCGGAGAAGTTGAACGTGGAGCACTACGCACGGATGCTCAGCGTGCCTCACGTCGCCGAGATCGTTGAGGTGCTCGGGGCACAGAGCCTCGCCTCCCCGCTGCCTGACGAAGAGTCTTCGCTCCCCGAAGGGCTTCGGGTCGCGACCCTCAAGTTGGTAGCTCACTGGTTGAGCGCACCGGAAGTGGACACGGCGGTTGACGCGCTGGCGGGCCATGAGGCACCCGAGGCGCGGTATTGCTTTGCGGAAAGTCCAAGGAGAGTGCTCGGTTCCCGCGCATTCATCGATCCGCGTTGGGGGGAGCGCTACGCGGTGGACGAGGCCCGCGGCAAAACGTCACCGTTCAAGCTGCCCCCGGCTTGGCGGCAATCGCCCGACGCGCTCGCCACCGTGGGCTACAGGACGCTGGAGCGGATGGGGTTCGACGCTACCGGCCTGCGGCGGGGCGCAGTGATCACCGTCGGGGCCGCTGAGTTGGAGCGATTCGAGCACATAGCCAAGGAGAACCGCGACGCCCTGCTGGCTGTTCGCATCAACATGCCACTCTTGTACGCGGCCGATCCCGCCGTGCGTCGTCTTTCCCTGTCCACCTGCTTCGGCGGGATGATGCGCGCCCTTGGGTTCGTGTCGAATCGCCGCCAGCGCCGCCTTGGTGGTGTGGTCATCAGCGAACGCACCTACACCCTCGGGAAAAATAGCCGCAAAACAGCGCAAGCCGTGGGATTGCCGCTTGACCCCGAGGGGTGTCACAGCCACCGTACAGAGAGTCATAGTTACGGAGGATGTGACGGGGGGACGGCACCGGTCAGGTTTCGCAAACTCCCCGGCCTCGATCGGAGGCTATCCAGCGTGATTCGTGAGCGGGAACGAGACGGGGACACGAAGGGATTGGCGCGAGCGAGGCAGGCTCAGCGCTCGGTCGGCAACGACCCGAGCGGATTCTTCGTCCCTCACCGATCCACGGCGCGACGCACCAAGGGCCGGTTGTACACCTACAGCACCAATCGGGGCTATCCACCGGGAATCCCTCGAAAAGTGCGCCAGTACATACTGGCTCCCATCGGCTGGTCGTTCATCAGCTTCGACTTCGGGAGCAGTCACATGGCGCTCGCGGCGCGCCACTCGGGCGACTCCGGACTCGCGGTCTTGGTGGACGACGGCACGCTCTACCATGCCGTCGCCGCGAGGTTCGGCGTGAACAGGGGAATGGCGAAGGCAGCGTGCTGCGCGCTTCTGAACGGCGGAACCCAACGCGTGCTCGTCAAAAAGTTAGGCTTTTCCCGTCCGCACGCGGAGAACTTCGTCGCGAACTGGGAGCGCACGTTCCCGGTTCTCAAGGAGTGGATGCGGCGGCTGTCGGACGAGGCGCGGCGGACGGGATTCGTCACGCTCGCAGACGGCAGCAAGCACGCAGCCACCCCCCGGAACGCTGTTAGCACCTTCCTCTGCGTGGAGGAGGGACGACTCCTCGACCTCGTGATGAACCGAGCCGAACGGGTGATCGCCGGCTACCGGGTTGCGCTCGCGATGTTCGACGGGGCGCTGGGTATCGTGCCAGAAGGCACCGGGGCCGAGGCGTGCGAGCGCCTGCGCCGCATCATCGAGGAGGAAACCGGGCTCGGATGCGTCGTAGGTCACGGCGCAACGTGGGCAGAGGCTGAGGCCAAACCTACGGCCAACGCGGCGTAGCTCACGGCGGCGAACGGCGGGATGTGGCGTGCAGACGCGGCCGCATCCTCCGT
>BJHF01000125.1 GCA_014191855.1 Deltaproteobacteria bacterium | reverse complement strand
CTCTGACACCGAACTAGATACCGAAACGACGGCATGGGGCACCCCGATGGTTCGCATCCCCGCCGGAACGTTCACGATGGGCGGTGGCGTGGGCGATCCATCCGGTGGCTACCAGGACCATCAGGTGACGCTCACCCACGACCTTTGGATCGGTGCAACCGAGCTCACGCGCGGGCAGTGGGAGTCGTACGGTGGCAACGCAGGCTGGGAGTACGAGAGCATGCCGGATCACCCGTGCACCACCTCGACGGCCGAGAACGACTGCCCAGCGGACTCGATAGCTTGGTATGACGTGGCCAGGTATGCAAACGCGCTTTCGACGAGGGAGGGGTTGACCCCCTGCTACCGCGCCGTCGGTATGGACCTCGCCGCGGCCTATCTCGCGGATCCCTACGCTTGCCCGGGCTATCGGTTGCCGACGGAGGCGGAGTGGGAGTACGCGGCACGCGCCGGGGAGGACACGAAGTATTCGGGGTCCAACAGGCTTGACGACGTGGCGTGGACGTATGAGCTCACCGACCCTGAGGACACCTACGTTCATGAAGTCGCGACGCTCGCGCCGAACGCCTGGGGCCTCTACGACATGACTGGAAACGTGTGGGAGTGGACGAACGACTGGTACGATCCAGACTACGGCGGCTACGGGGACGGGAGCAGCGACCAGGATCCCGCGGGGCCGATGACGGGCTCGGGCGAAGGCAGCGAGGGATCCGACCGTGTCTATCGCGGTGGCGACTGGCGCGGCGGCGCGTACTACTTGCCCCTCGCCAATCGCTGGGACACCGCTCCGGACGCCTCCTACGACAGCCTCGGGTTCCGCCTCGCGCGATCTATCGTGCCCTGAACCACGATGTCCCCGCTTCTACCGGGCACGAGCTCGCGTGCCGGCCAGACGCCGACTCCCGCCTACCCCCGCCACCGAAACACGGTCTCCCCCAGCACCACCACCTCGCCCCCAAAGAGCCGGCGTTCTTTCACCCGTTCGCCGTCCACCACCACGCCGTTGAGCGTGCCCCGGTCGAGGATGTAAACGCCTTCGGGCCGCCGTTCGAAGGTGGCGTGGTGGCGGGAGAGCTGGCCGTCGTGCGCGAGCTGCAGGTCGTTGTCGCGACCGCGACCGACGTCGATCCGGGTGACCAGCTCCACGTTGGCCTCGCCCGCCGAATCACGCCAGGCCAGGCCGACCGGGCCGGCTTTCGGGGGGGGCTGCTGCTGCGAAGGCTGCGCGCGGCTCGGGGAGATCCCGAGGGGGTTCGTGCGTTCCTCATCGAACCACTCGTCCAGCGGCGCCTGCGACTCCACGACCAGGCGGGCCCGAAGCGTGTCCAGCGCTTGGTGGGGCTCGACGGCAAGGGAGGCGGCCACGGTCTCGATCGCTTCGCGTTCCGGGGTGCCGATCCTGCCGAAAAACGGACCTGCCGCCTGCGCGACCTTCCGGCACAAGTCCACGACGTCGCCTTCATGGTTGCTTCCGCCTCGCATGTCGAGCGCGACGAGCGCCGCGGCGGCCCGCTCCACGCGCTCGGGCGCGGGCACGAAGCTCAGCCAGTTCTCCAGCACGCGCTCCCCCTCAGGGCCCAGCGTGAGGCGCGTTCGAGCGATCTCCAGGATGATCGTTCGTTCTTCGGGGTGGATGCTCCCATCCGCCCACGCCACCCACACGACGGGCAGGAGCACCAGCGCCTGTCGCGATGCGGCGTCTACTCCGAAGGAAGCGAGCGTTTGGGTAAGCTCGACGTCGGTCATGACCGCCCCGTGCTGCCAAAGCCGCCCGAACCCCGCCCACCGCCCGCAGCGGGCAGCGCCTTCACGCGCGCCAATTCCACCCAGGGAAGCTGCGTGAAGATGACCTGGGCGATCCGCTCGCCGCGCTCCACCACGAAGCTCTCCTCGCCGTGGTTCACGAGCGGCACGAGCACCTCGCCGCGGTAGTCGCTGTCGATGGTTCCGGGGCTGTTGATCAAGGTAATCCCGTGTTTGAGGGCCAAACCTGAGCGCGGGCGCACCTGCCCCTCCCACCCATCGGGGATCGCGAGCGCGATGCCGGTCGGAACCAGCGCCCGCTTCCCCGGCGCCAGGGTGATCGGCTCGTTGATCGCCGCCCGGAGGTCGAAACCTGCGGCACCGGCCGTGGCCCGCGCCGGCAGCGCGAGTCCTTCGCCGTGGGGCAGCACGAGGAGCGGGATCACTTCCATCGTTCGCCCCTTAGCGCGGCGGAACTACCGGTGGAATACGGTGCCCCGATGATCCTGCTGCTCGCCCTCGGATGCCCGGAAGTGGAGGAGACCGGCGCCGCGCCGAAAGGCACGGGCCTGTTTACGCAGGGCTGCCCCGTGGCGGGCGAAGCTCGCGCACGCCTGCTGGAGTCTGCCGCGGAGACGTCGTGGGGCGAGGAGGCGCTCGCGGGCCCCGGCGATGCGCTGCTGGTGAACGAAGCGGCGGCCTTCGTGATCCAAAACGTCGACGCGCCGGAGACCTACTATTCCTATGGGGGAACGCCGATTGATGCGGTCGCCGTGCAAGACTGCGAGCAGGCCGGGCCGGAGCTGTTGGAGGAGCTCGGGTTCGTGGTCGGACAGCTCGATCTCGCCGACTTCAACGCTTCCACCCTCCATCAGGTGCGGGGCACGGCGATCGAGATCTTGAGCGACGGGAGTGATGGAGGCGCTGCCGTTGTCGAGGTGGCGGCCACGGATGATCGCTTCTGGTTGGTCGAGGAAACGCTCGCGCGAAACGTCTGGAACGACGGTGGGCGCAAGGAGCTGGGCCCGCTGTTCGGCCTGGACATCACGCTGCGGTACACGCTCGATCCGGGCGCGAGCGCCTTGCAAATCGACGTGCTCCTCGGCGGCGAGCCCGTGACAGACGGCTTCCTCGTGGGCGCGTTGGTGTTCCCGTCCGACGAGCTTGACGTTCACGAATTCGCGGACGGCGCGCTCAACATCAGCGGGTTTGGCCTCGATCTCAGCGTCCCCTGGATCGGGATGGGAAGCGGGGAGGGGAGCCAGGCGATCGCGATGCCGCAGGCCGCGATGGCCTACACGGAAGTGAGCGGTGTACGGGCGCTTCTCGATATGAACCAGGCGTTCTCGCCGTTGGTGGTGAATGGCGCCAGCGTGGCGCCTTCCACCCCGCTGTTGCTCGGCGTCGGCGCTGGGGATGCTGCCAGCGCCAGCGCGGGATTCGAACCCTACTTTCCGGAGCCGATCGATGGCGCGGCTTGGGGTGACCTGCGCGGGAGCGTCACCTCCTCCGGCACGGCGATTCCACGGGCAGACATCTGGGTGTACGCCGAGAACAGCGCAGGCACGCTGGAGGTGATCGATCACCTCGTCGCGGACGCGACGGGTCGCTTTTCAGGGCGGGTGCTCGACCTCGGGACCGGCTGGACGTTGGTGGCCACCGCGCAGGGTCGCGACCCCAGCGAAGCCGTCGTCGCGACGGATGGAAAGGACGCCTCGATCGAGCTGGGGGGCGCCGGAAAACTGGATGTCAACCTGGTTGACGAGGAAGGACGCTCGCTCCCGGTGCGGCTGGAGCTGGAGCGCGAAGACGGGGCGATCGAGGTACGATACCCGCTCCCAGGGGAGAAGATCGATGTGCCCCCCGGCACCTGGCACGTGTGGGCCACGCGCGGCTTCGAGTATTCGATAGGCGAAACCTGGGTAACGATCGCTGCGGATTCGACAGCAACGCTCACCGGCACCCTGGAGCATGTGCTCGATACCAATGGATGGGCGTCCGTGGATACGCACGTGCACGCCGAGGCCAGCGCCGACAGCCAGACCCTCGGCGCGGATCGATTTCGCACCGCCGCTGCCTCTGGCCTTGATGTGGTGATCAGCACCGATCACGAAGCGATCCTCGACCTCGCGCCAGCGCTGGACGCTTCGGGATTACGCGACTTCGTGAGCTACGGACTGGGAAGTGAGGTGACGGCCACGCTGCCGGAGCACACGAACGCGTGGCCCTTCCCCATCGACGACTCGGACGCGCGGGGCGCGCCTGTGCGCTGGTACGAGCTGGGCTTCCCCGGGATCTACGCTGCTGAACGCGAGCGCGGCGCGCGGGTGATTCAGCTCAACCACTCCCGCGTGAACGGCGAGTGCGGGATCCTCTGCGTGCTCGACTGGGATCGCGGCGCCGCCGACCCGATGACGGACGACCCGCTCGCGCTCGCCATGCCCGAGGACACCACCGTCTGGTCCTGGGACTTCGACACGTTTGAGGTGATGAACAGCAACCGATCGCCGCTGCTGGATCCCACCGATCCGCGCCACACCGGTGCGCTCGTGGACTGGTTTGCGTTCTTGAATCTCGGCCATCGCGTCACCGGCGTTGCCGTGACCGACGTGCACGGGCTGGACATTCCGGGCCAACCTCGTGTGTATGTGAAGGTGCCCGACGACGCGCCCGGTGTTGTAACCGCGGACGACGTGGCGGACGGGGAGCTCGACGGGGCGGCTGTAATGAGCTCCGGCGCGTTCGCGCGGGTGGACGTCGGGGGCGCCGGCCCGGGCGACCTCGCGACCGCCTTGGGGGGAGAAGCGACGCTCTCGCTCGCCGTTCAAGCGCTTCCCGAGATCGATGTCACGACGATGTACGTGCTCGTGAACTGCGATCTCGTCACGACGGTGCTCGCGACGGACCCGGGCGGCCTCGTGAAGGTGGACGTTGCCCTCGCACTTGAGCTGCTTGAAGACGCGTACATCGTCGTGCTCGGGTTCGGCGCGGCCCCGATGCCTCGTGGCTTCGAGGCGTACGACGCCGCGAACGTGCCGCGCTTCATCACCAACCCCATCTACGTGGACGCAGACGGGGACGGGCAATGGACCGCACCCGGCGCCAAGAGCTGTTCGACGGGAGTGGAGGTCGGCTCCCGTTGAGCCGTACTACGGGTGGGCGTTTCCGGGTGGTAGCTGGCCGACGCCCGCCGGCTTGTAGAACTGCGCCACGACGCTCGCCACCGCCAACAACGCCCCGAAGGCGACGACGACCGCCGCGCCCGTTGGCATGTCCCATTGCACGCTGGCCAACAATCCCAACGCAGTGCCGAGCATCCCGACGAGCCAGCCCGCCACCAGCCGCGCGCCCAGGCCGCGGAAGAACAACGCCACGATCACCGTGGGGATCACGAGGAACGAGAAGACGATGAGCACCCCGCCGATCTGCACGGCGCTGGTGATGACGACGCCGAAGGTCAAGTAGAACAACATGTCCCAGAAGGGGATGGAGAACCCCCGCTTTTTGGCCTCGTCCGGGTCGGTGGACACCAGCAGGAACCGCTCCCGAAAGACGAAGTGGAACAGGCCGATCGCCGCGTAGATCGCGGCGGTGCGGGTGATGTCCGGCCAGGTCACCGAAAGCAGGCTCCCAACCAGGATCTCCTTGATCTCATCGGCCCCGTGCGGAAGCTGGTCCGCCAGGATCACGGCCGCGGCCGACGCGACGGCGTACACGATGCCGATGATCGCCTCCACGGGCACGCGGTCGGAGAGGGTGCGCGCCAGGGTGAACAACACCGCGCCGCCCACGGTGAACGCGAGCGACATGAAATAGGCGTGGGCGCTCCCCGGCTCTGCCTCCCCCAGAAGGGCGACGGTCGTGCCGAGCGCCGCCACCTGCGCCAGCGCCAGGTCGACGAAGATCACGCCGCGGGAGAGCACGTGCAAGCCGAGGTATACGTGGATTCCGAGGAGTACGAGGCAGGCGACAAGCGCCGGCAGCATGAGCTCGAACATGGCGGCCCCCTACCCGGCCACGCGGGCGACCAGCGCGTCGAAGAGGTCGAGATAGGACTTGATTCCCGACTCGGCACCCACGGAAGTGGGCATTGAAAGAACCTTTGCGCCAGTCATCCCCGCGATCGGCCCCGCATCCTTCGGGTTCTTGTAGGGCTCCACGAAGATCCACTTCACCCCCGCGGCCTTCCCGGCCGTGCCGAGCTCCAGCGTGTGGCTGGGCGTAGGTGGGATCCCCGGCTTTGGTTCGACGAAGCCCACGATCTTCAGGCCGTAGACCGTGCAGAAGTAGTTGAACGTGGAGTGGTAGCCGATCACGCTCGTGCCCTTGAGCGGGGCCATCTTCGCGGCCCACGTCGCTTCCTTGGCCGTGAGCTGGGACTCGAACGTCGCCAGGTTCTTCGTGTAGTCGGCGGAGTGCCCGGGGTCGATGAGGGTGAGTCGCGCCGCAATCGCTCTCGCGATGCGACGACCGTTCTCGGGGTCCAGCCAGTAGTGCGGGTTCCCAGCCGCGTGCAGATCGCCCCGCGAGCGGTCGATGCTGCCGGTTGGAAGTTCGATCTTCACGACGCTTCCCGAGAGGTCGAGGTTGCCGGGTGCGCCAGTCACGAGTTTGCTGTTTCGCGAGCCGGTGAGCAGGCTCGGCAGCCACCCCACCTCCAACTCCGCGCCGACCGACAGCACGAGATCGGCGCTCGCGAGCTTCACCATGAAGGAGGGTTTCGCGTCGATGAAGTGCGGATCGAGGTCCCCACGCGCGATGTAGGTCGTGGAGATGTCGGCGCCGCCCACGGCATCTGCCAGCGCAGCGAGGTCTTGCGTCGTTGCGACGACGTTCACGGTGGCGAGGGCGGCTTGTGTCGCGAGAAGAACAGAGAGGAGCAGGGTCATGGTCGATCCTCAGTACGAGTGGGCGGGGTGAACGCCGATGGTGAAGTTGAGTTGGCCGACGATCGAGTCGACGGTGTGGCCTCCCGGCAGCCACTGATGCTGGGCCTGGAGGCGGAATGCCGAGAATTCGGTGGGTGCGTAGACGCCGATCAGGCTGGCCGCCTGCGCGCGCTCGGTGTCCCTCAGCGCCGGCAGTCCGACGAGATCGTACCGGCCTCCGATCCAGACGTGGGAGCTCAGGGAGTACTCCAGCGTGCTGTAGAGGCCGCCGAGCTGCCTGGCGCCGTCGCCGTCGCGGTCCATGAACATCAGCTCGGACTGCCAGATCACCCGGTTGAACTGGTGTTGACCGCGACCGTGCGACTTGAACGTCACGTCTACACCGCCCAGCTTCGTCACGCCGCCGCCGTCGTTCTCACCGGCTGCTCCGGAGAGCCCAAGCTCGATGGAGCTCTCGTAGGAGAGGTCGATCTGGTTTTTCCAGTGCGCCAGGTAGCCAAAGCCGGTGGGGTTCCCGCTGTTGAACAGCCCTTCGTTGCTCCCCCGATCGACCGAGGCCGTCAGCTCGGAGTACCACGGTGTCGGCAGCAGCACCGCCGCGTTCACGCCCACGTCGTTGAGGCCCTCGCCCCCGAGGAGCGCCTGTCCGATCAACGAGTTGTCCACGGTGAGCCACCCGTGGGTGTGCGTGGGATTTTCTCGCCCAAAGGCTTCCTTGATCTTGCCGATTGTGACGATGGTGCGCGGGAGGGAGAGGAGCTGCACGTAGCCCTCCTCCACCTCCACCCCCTCGGTTCCCGGTATCGCCAGGATGATGTTCGCCTTGAAGAAAGGATCGACGTTCGCCGCGATCTGTAGCTCCATCTCCTGCACGTTGAGCCCGGTGCCGAAGGTGCCCCCAGCGCTGGGGAAGGCGGATTCTCCGGCTTCTCCGCCGAGCTGCGGGGGGGCGAGCGTGCCGTCGTCCAGCTCGGCGCCGGCGACGAACAGCCCGTTGAGCGAGATCGCGGGATTCATCATGCCGGGGAAGGTCTGCTGAACCGGCTCGGGCGGGGCGAGGTAGGTCGGGGTTTGCGCCGGCGTTTCGGGCGGTGCGGGCAGCTCCGCCGGCGGCGGCTCCGAAGCTGGAGAAGCTGGATCTTCGGCGTGCGCGAGGCACGCCCATAGGAGGGGGGTCAGCATGAGAAGTCTCGGCCAGTGAGGAGATCGGGGACGCGCCGGAGCACGTCGAGATGCGGCGATCAACGGGATCGCGGCGACTAGCGGATCAGCTCAGGTGGGGCGGAGAGGTCTTGGGGGCAAACCGCAGCGGGCCAGACACGCGTGCGTCCAGCTCACCGAGGGCGTCGTAGGGAACGGCATCGAACGCTGCGAAAGAAAGGCTCAGGTTCGCCAGGGTAGACGCCCCCGGCGGCGCGGCGGGCACCGAGCACGGGTCGTGCGCGTCCTTCTGCCCTGGGGCCGGCGCTACGGTGTCCTCGCTCTGCGCTTGCCGGTCGTGATGCAGCTCAATCGTTTGCCCATCTTCTGGGCATACGATGTGACTGACGCTGGCATGGTGGAAGTCCACCGCCATCCCGACCAGCGCCCACGCCACCGCGGCGAGCACCATCAGGAGGCGGGGCCATCTACGCACGGTACGCACTGACCTTCGATATATGCCAGGAGTTCGAGGACCGCAAGCAACACGGGTGTGAAACGAAAACGGCGGCCTCAGGGGGCCGCCGCTACCCAAAGGTCGGAACGCTTAGTCTTCCAGCGCTTCCTTGCGCGACAGCCGGATCTTGCCCGAACGATCGATGTCGATGACTCGTACGAGCACCTCGTCCCCTTCGCTCACCACGTCGGTGACGTTGTTGACGCGCTCCTTGGCGAGGTGGCTGATGTGCACCAGGCCGTCGGTGCCGGGGAAGATCTCGACGAACGCGCCGAAGTCGACGATCCGTTTCACCACGCCGACGTAGAGCTTGCCGATCTCCGCTTCCGCGGTGATCTCGCGCAACATCGCGATGGCCGCGGCCGACTTGGCCGGATCGCTGCTCGCCACGTCGATCTTGCCGTCGTCGTGCACGGTGATGCGGCAGCCGGTCTTGTCCTGCAGACCGCGGATGACCTTGCCACCGGGCCCGATCACGTCCTTGATCTTCTCGGTCTTGATCTGGATCGTCGTGATCCGGGGCGCCCACACCGAGAGGTCGGCGCGGTGGGTCGCGATGGTCTTGGCCATCTCGGCGAGGATGTGCAAGCGGCCTTCGCGAGCCTGCATCAGCGCCTTGGTCATGACATCGCGGCTCACGCCGGAGATCTTCGTGTCCATCTGGAAGGCGGTGATGCCCCCGGTCGTGCCGGTGACCTTGAAGTCCATGTCGCCGAGGTGGTCCTCGTCGCCGAGGATGTCGGAGAGGACCGCGAACTCGTCGCCTTCCTTGATGAGGCCCATCGCGATGCCGGCCACCGGGGCCTTCATCGGAACGCCCGCGTCCATGAGCGCCAGGGTGCCCGCGCACACGGTGCCCATCGAGGAGGAACCGTTGCTTTCGAGCACATCGGCGCTGCAGCGGATGACGTACGGGAACTGCTCGGTGGTCGGAAGGACCATCTGGATCGCGCGGTGGGCCAGGGCACCGTGGCCGATCTCGCGGCGCTTGGGGCCGCGCATCGGGGAGGCTTCGCCCGTGCAGAACGGGGGGAAGTTGTATTGGAGCATCCACCGACGGAACATCGAGGTCGTTCCGGCGTAGTCGATGCGCTGCGCGTCATCTTCGACGCCGAGCGCGACCGTCGCGAACACCTGGGTTTCGCCGCGGGTGAACATCGCCGAGCCGTGCGCGCGGGCCGAAACGCCGACCTCGGTCCAGATGGCCCGGATCTCGTCGGTGGCGCGGCCGTCGATACGGACGCCCTCGTTGATGACCTGCGTGCGCATCGCGATCTTCGCGAGCTTGTCCACCGTGTCGCTGGCGGTGACGCCCGCGGCGGCGGCGAGGGTCGGATCGTCGATGCCGGCGGTGGCCGCGGCGACGGCGAGCACCTTGGCGGCCTTCACGGCGTCCTGGCGGGCGTGCTTGGCGCGCACCTTGAGGGCGGCCTTCACGGCATCCCCGGCCGCTTCCTTCGCGCGAGCCACCACCGCCTCGTCGGCCTTGGGGGCCTCGGGGATGGCGCGCTTGGCGACGTTGCCGGTGAGCTCGCGGAGCTGGTCGATCGCCGCGCAGATCTGCTTGATCGCGGCGTGGCCGAGGTCCATCGCGTCGAGCATGATGGCTTCTGAGACTTCCTTCCCGCCGCCTTCGACCATGCACACCGCGTCCGCCGTGCCGGCGACCACGATGTTGAGGTCCGCTTCGTCCATCTGCACGCGGGTCGGGTTGACGATGAGCATGCCCGCATGGCGGACGATGCGCACCGCGGCGGCCGGCTGCTTGAGCGGCACGTCGCTGATGTGAGCGGCCGCGGCGGCCCCGCACACGCTGAGCACGTCGGTCTCATTGTCGGTGTCGAACGAGACTACCGTGCAGATGATCTGCGTCTCGTAACGCCAGGTCTTCGGGAAGAGGGGGCGAATGGGGCGGTCGATGATCCGCGAGGTGAGGATCTCGCGCTCGTTGCTGCGGCCTTCGCGCTTGGGGAAGCTGCCGGGGATCTTGCCATAGCCGCCGGTGCGGTCCATGTACTCGACGGTGAGCGGGAGGAAGTCGAAGCGGGCGGGCACGTGGGCCGCCACACAGGTGACCAGCACGGCGCTGTCGCCCTGGCGGACGATGACGGAGCCATCGGCCTGCTTGGCGTACTTGCCGGTCTCGATGGTGATATTGCGGCCGCCGATTTCGACGCTTACGGATTGGGGATTCATGAAATGCCTATTGTGTAGCACTTCAGACGACCCTCTTCCTTGAGCCGTGGACCTGCTCGGATTGAGCCGGCCTCCGAAATCGGAGGTGCTCAGCCCGCGAAGACCCGCGGAGCGGGGACGCTGGGAGTGCGTGGGGTGGGGGGTTGAAAGAACAACGGCGGCCCCGGGGGGCCGCCGCGTATGGAGCTAGGAGCGAAGTCCGAGCTTTTTGATCAGCGCGCTGTGGCGGGCGGCGTCTTCACGCTTGAGGTACTTGAGGAGCCGCCGGCGCGAACCGACGAGGCTCAGGAGCCCGCGGCGACCGTGATGGTCCTTCTTGTGGGTGCGGAAGTGCTCGGTGAGCGTGTTGATGCGCTCGGTCATGAGCGCCACCTGCACTTCGGTGCTGCCGGTGTCGCTCTCGTGGGTGCGGTGGGACGCGACGATTTCGGCGGTCCGGGTCGGATGCAAAGCCATGTTTTTTCTCCTGGAACCTCGTACCGCTTTCGCCGGGCATGGTCCCGAACGGCGCAGAAACGAGGGGCGCGGAGCTAACCACCCGGCCGCTTCCCGTCAACCCCCGTCAGGGCCCGACCGCAAGTCCGGCGAACTGAAGCGAGCCGCCGGTGAGCGCGCTCAACGCGAGGTTCACGCCCTCATACTCCTCCGGATCGGCGTTGACCAGGCCGGCGACGCCCACGGCATAGGCACCGGGCTCGGAGAATACCGAGCCGGGAACCTCCGTGGTCAGCTCGCCCGCGGAGTGGGTGAGCTTGTAGAGTGCGGTGATGTCGGTTGGCGTGGAGTCATACACCGTCACGCCGTCCGCGAGCCGCACCACAGTGACCAGCACGTTGTCGAACTCCTGGCCTTCGAGGTCGATGATCAAGACGTCTCCCGAGGCGATCTGCTCCGGGATGTCCAGGTCGGGCGCTTCGGGCGTCGTCAGGGTGAGCGAATGTTCTCCGTCGCGAGTTACCGTGACGCTGGCGTCGTCGCCGGGGCTCCAGGCCAGCCCGTCGGTGCCGTCCGCAACCCAGCTCCCCGCGGCGTCGCTGCGCATCGGGACCGTCGTACCTGGGCCCTCCAGCACCACCGAAGCGTCGGTGATCGGCGCGTTTTCGAGATCATCCACGCTGCCGGCGTCGGCCATCAACACGTGCGCGGCGCCGCCGTTGGCCCAGGTGTTTTCGCCTAGATCCAGCCCTTCGGGGAGCGGCTCGACGCCCAGGTAGCTGGCCTGAACCACGAGCGGGTTGGTAAGGTCATCGAAGGCCTCGGCGATGGCGAGGAAGTCGGCGCAGCCAAGCAGGAGGAGGATCATCGGAGACTCCAAGGCCTGGATCGGAACAATCGGGGCGACAGGTTAGGGGTGGAACATGCGCACGCTCTCGTTCATGGCGTTGGTGTTGGTTGGCTGCGACTTCAACGGGATCAGGGATCCGGCCAGCCCGGCGGGGGACGACGGCTGCGTGCCCGAAACCTGCAACGGCCAGGACGACGACTGCGATGGTGAGATCGATGAGGAGGTGGGGGAGGCTGCCCTGCTCACCTGGTACGCCGACGACGACGCGGATGGATACGGGGATCCTGGCGAAACCACCTCCGGCTGCGAGGCGCCCGGGGGCTTCATCGCCGACGACTCCGATTGCGACGACACGAACGCGATGTACAACCCGAGCGTCGAGGAGGATGGCGGAAACGACGTCGACGAGAACTGCGATGGAGTCATCGACGAGACGTGCGGCTCGCACGCGCCGGTGCTCAGTGAGCTGGAAGCCACGTTCGATCCGGCGTACGACTTCGGTGGCCAGGAGGAGCCCGGCATGCTCATCCACTTCGAGATGGCCGACGAAGACGCCGACTTGTACCAGATCAAGATCCGGGCGTGGATGGACAAGGAGGTGGACGGTGCGGTGGACACCTCGGGGGACCCGAACTCCACCTTCAACACCATTACCCTCGACGAAGGGGAGGAGTGCGACTACCCCGACAGCGGGATGACCCTCTCCTTCTCGGCGAAGAACCTGGTGGACGACTACACGTCGGTGGAGTGGGCCATTGAGGTGGCGGATGCGCAGAGCCACTGGAGCGAGCCAGCGATCGTGGTGGCACCGCTCCAATAGGCTTTAGGCTTTAGGCTTTAGGCCTTTAAGGGCGGCACCTGTGCCCACGTGGGACGGATCGGCTCACGACGCGGTCCGAGGTAGACCTGCACGCAGCGTCGCACGTAGTAGCTAAGGAACTTCGCGATTCCCCGTAGCGTGCCGCGGAAGGAGAGCCCCTGAGCGAGCACCCCGCCGGGGCCCATCCAGAAGATGCCGCGCAGCCGCGGGCGGCCCTCGGTGGTGTGCCCGTCAAACACGTCGACGAAGAGGGTGGTCGTGTCGGTCAGCGACGTCGGAAACCAGCTTCGATGGACGACTTCCTTGATGCCCCTAAGCGTGTAGCGTGCGCCATCGTCGGCATTGAGCGCGAGCCGGTAGTGCATGTGTAGCACCCCCGGCGCCGCATCCACGAACAGGTCGAGGTGGCCCTCGGATACCCGCAGCGGGAGCGGGTGCAGCTCGGGGCACTCCACCAGCCCAAACGCGGGGTTTCGGTGGTTCGGATCCGCGACCATCGCCGCGGAGTCGGGCGTGGCCACCACCAACGTGAAGCTCGCGCCCTGGCCCGCGGCGCGTCCGGCGGCGGCGGCTGCTTCGTGGGACAACTCGGCGCCTGGCGACAACCAGCCCCACATCGTCTCGGTGAACCGCACCTCTACGGGCATGGGCGAGCGGTTATCCCGCCGCGTGCGCGAAACGACCTGGACGATCCGTGGCCGCCCCTTTGGCGCGTTGGAGTGGGGCGAGCCGGCGGGGGCGCCGGTGGTGTTCCTGCACGGCTACCTCGATCACGCGGGCGCCTGGGCGGGCGTTGCGCCTCTCGTGCCGGGGTGGCGGATTGCGTACGATCACCGCGGGCACGGGCGATCGCCGCACCTCACGCCCAGCGACGCCGACCCGTTCGTCACCTACCAGTTCGCCGAGTACCTGGCCGACCTCGACGATCTCCTGCGGCAGCTCGGCCCGGCGGTGCTCGTGGGGCATTCCATGGGTGGCACCATCGCGTCGATGTACGCGGGGGTTCGGCCGGAGCGGGTGCTTGGCCTCGTTACGGTGGATGGGCTTGGCCTCCCCGACTCCAGCGAACGCGCCGTGGAGCGCATGCTGGAATTCCTCGATGAAACAGCCGTCCTGCCGGTGAACAAGGTTTTTGTGTCGCGGGCGGAGGCGGCCCAACGGCTGCGTCGTACGCACCCTGCGCTCTCGGTCGAGGTCGCCGACGCCTTGATTGCTCGCGGGGTTCGTGAGGTAGAAGGCGGGGTAACGTGGTCGTGGGACGCGCGACACCGGATTCGGGGGCCGATCCCGTACCGCCACGCGAACCATGTGCAGTTCCTACGCCGGGTTGAGTGCCCAGTGCTCTGCGTGTACCCCGAGCGCAGCCCCTTCGCCGCCACGGACGTCGCCGCGCTGGTTGGAGCCATGCCGCATCGCCGGGAGTTGACCGTTCCCAACGCCGGACACATGGTGCATCTCGACGCTCCGGAGGTGCTCGGCGCGGCGGTGGCGGAGTTTGTCGCGAGCCTGCTCGGCTGAGCGTCCCAGCGGCCGCCCCGCCGGCCGCCCGCCTTGACAGAACGCATAGGACGGGGCATATGGGCCGGCCGGAGTGGGCTCATGGTGAAGCGTCGTCACGTCGTGATTACAGGTGGAGGCCGCGGAATCGGGGCCGAGATCGCTCGGCGCTTCGCCCGGCTCGGGGACCGCATCACGGTTCTCGCTCGTACCCGGGAGGAGGTCGAGAAGATCGCCGACGAGGTCGCCGGATACGGCGTTCGTTGCGACGTGGGTGAGCCCGCCAGCGTGGAGGCCGCCTTCATGGCAGCCGGCCCGGTGGACGTGCTGATCAACAACGCCGGCGTGGCTCGGTCCTCGCCCGTGCTCAAAACCGACGTTCGCGTTTGGGAAGAGCACCTCAAGGTGAACCTCACGGGCTCGTTCCTCTGTTCGTTGAAGGTGCTCCCCGGCATGTCGAGCCGCGGCCACGGGCGCATCATCAACATCGCCAGCGTCGCCGGCCTCAAGGGATACCCGTACCTCGCTGCGTATTGCGCCTCGAAGCACGGCCTCATCGGCCTCACTCGGGCGCTCGCGGTCGAGTACGCCGACAAGGGCGTAACCGTGAACGCGATCTGCCCGGGCTACGTGGATGGGCCCCTGCTCCAGCACTCCATCCAGAACATCGTCGACAAGACGGGGCGCGATGGAGAGGAGGTTCGCCAGGAGTTGGCGGATCGTAGCCCCCAGCATCGCTTCCTCGACGCCGAAGAGATCGCGGCCATGTGTGTCTTCCTCGCGAGCGATGAAGCCCGCGGCGTGAACGAGA
>BJHF01000124.1 GCA_014191855.1 Deltaproteobacteria bacterium | reverse complement strand
GTCAGGATGGGCGGTGCGCGGTTCCCGGTCTCGTGGTCAGGCGCAGTCGCGGCGCACCGCGGTGCGATTGCGGGGGCGTTCGCAGGTCGATCGAGGTTCCTGCGCGACGCAGGCCGACATTCATGGTGTGACGACACGGTAGTGCGCGTTGCGGGATCCGGCCGGCCTGTCGCGACAACGAACACCGCCAATGCAACCGAAGTCGATGTTCGTGGTGGTGAAGTCGGACTTCGGTTTGGCCACGAAATCGCTCTCGATGTTCATCCCGTTCAACATCGACTTCGGTTGCCTATCGCAACCGAAGTCGGCGTTCAACTCGGTGAACACCGACTTCGGTTGGGGCGGGTGCGTCGTCCCGCCCGCCAGGGCGGCGGCTAACCGTTTCGTGATAAAAACGCGATGCGACACGACGATCGATCGCTAAAGGGACATGGCCGCTCGCATCGCCCGGATGCGTGACAAGCCGGGGTCCGCGGGACCCAGTGCGAAGCTGGCGATCCTACGGAAACACCGCCGCATCGAGCGGATCGGTCCCGTACACGACCTCTTCCCCGTCGAGCCAGCCGTCGCCATCGGTGTCCGCCACGGTCGGGTCCGTGCCGGCCGCGACCTCCTGCACGACGTAGAGTCCATCCGAGTCGTCGTCTGGCCCGGCCGTCGCGTCGAGCGGATCGGAGCCCCAAGCCACCTCTTCCCCATCGAGCCAGCCGTCCCCATCGGAGTCCGCCACGGTCGGGTCCGTGCCGGCCGCGACCTCCTGCACGACGTAGAGTCCATCCGCGTCATCGTCTGGCCCGGCCGTCGCGTCGAGCGGATCGGAGCCCCAAGCGACCTCTTCCCCGTCGAGCCAGCCGTCGCGATCGGTGTCCGTGCGCCTCAGGCTCGTGCCGGCCGCTCGCTCCGCGGCATTGCTGAGCCCGTCCTTGTCGAAGTCCCCGTTGGGCGGCAGCTTCCCATGCCAATGCGGATGACCCGCGAACGCGAGAGCGGCAAAGAGCAGGAGGGTGTGCATTCGGGCCTCTCTGGCTGAATGTACCGCGCGAGCGGTGTTTCTGCCGACCTACCGCTCCGGCGCCGGCGGGATTACCACCGTTCGCTCCAGATCCCACAGCACGCCGGCCACGCCGGCCGCGGCGATGCCCGCCAGCGCCGTGCACGCCACCAGCCGCGGACGTGAGGAGAACGCGGGGAATCGCTCGGTGCGCCGGTTGCAGGAGTCGTCCGGAGTGCCGCCGGCTTCTGCGGCAATCGCGGCCCGGTATCGAGCAACGGCATCCTTCAGCTCCGTGGTGGGCGGCGCGGTCGGGTCGGGGTCCCCGAGGAGCTCCCCGAGCAAAAGCACGCCCGCCTGGAGCGCGCCACAGGTGCCCTCCCCGGTGAGGCCGCCGCGCCGGAGCGCCTGGTAGCTCCGCGGGGGCACACCGAACGTCTCCGCCAGGGCGATTCCACAGCTTCGATGGGCCACAGCCTCGCCAAGGTAGAGCAGCTCTGCGCGCTCGCGGGCTGAGGCGACGTACGCCTCGCGAGTCAACGTCCCGCCGGCCGCGGCGGCGCGGGTGGCGCGGCGACGGGCCCGTGCCCGAGCGCCCAGTATGGGCTGCCCGCGAGCTGCGTTTTGAGCTGCTCGATCTCTTGCGGGTGGAGCTCGAACGTCTGCGGCTGGCGGGTCTTCGGGTCCACCTGCGTGGCAAACCAACGATTACCAACCTTGCTTTTGTGCAGCACGAGCCCGCGCGGATCGTCGTACACCAGCACGAGGTCCTTGGCGGTGAGCGGCTTGTTCGGGTCGGGCTTCTCCTCGGGCGGCGGCGGCGGTGGGGCGGCAGCGGCTGGCTTGGGCGGCGCCGTTTTTTCCAGAACTTCCTCGATCTCCCACTGCACTTCGAGCAGCTCGCCCTTCCGCGCTGTCTCCAGCGCTTCACGCATCGCCGGGCCGCCGGGCCCCCGAACCAGCGCGAGCAACTGCTCCTTGATCCCTTCCCGTTCGGTGTACGAAGCCTGCCGCAAGGTCGCGACGAGCTGGTTGATCGTGTCCATGGTGGTCTCCGGTGGCCCCGCTTCTAACCGGTGCGCGGGATACGCGGCGGCGTGGACTTCCTCGAACGCCTCAGCGACCGTGACCGGGAGCGGTTCCTGGCTGCGGCCACGACTGTTCGGCTCGCGCGTGGCGAATACTTGATCCGGCGAGGAGAGCGCGGCGGAGACGTGTACCGGGTCGTCGAAGGCGAGCTCGAGGTGATCGACGGTCGTCAGCAGCCGGCCGTGGTGTTGGATGTGATCGGGCGCGGGCAGATGGTCGGCGAGATGGGCTTCCTTGAAGAGCAGGTGCGCACGGCCGACGTTCGCGCGGCCGAAACCTCCGTTTGCCAGCGGTGGGATCGGGGCGCCCTGATCAAGGTGCTAGAGGGGGATCCGGCGTATGCCGCGGTGTTCTATCGAGCTCTGGCCGGCCTTGCTGTCGACCGCAGCCGCACGATCACGACGAATGCGATGATGGGCGCGCTCGCCGGTGGGAAGGGGGGGGGCAGCGACTCGGCCGCTCAGCAGGCGCGAGCGATCTCGGGGCGGGTGAAGGGGATGATGGCCGACATCGAGCCGCTGATCCGGCGCGACAAACCCACGGCACAGCAGAAGCTCCGCACCGCGCTGCACAACTTCCAGGGGGAGCTGGAGGCCACATTCGCGCGGTTGGCACGGGTGGATCAGCTTGCGGCGGGGGGCGAGGTCGCGGCGGACCTGCATCCGTACGTCATGCGCTCCCACCTCGGCGAGATCGCGAACGATCGCTTGGAGGGGTGGGTGGGCGATGGCGGCACCATGGCGCACATCTGCGCGCATCGTCCAGTCGGGGATGGGCCGCTCGGCGAGATGATCGACGAGTGGTTCCTCGATCTTCCGACCTCTCGGGCGTTGCGGGAGCGGCGGGCGCTTGCGGGCCAGCTGGTGACGGAGAGCCTCCCCGTGAACCCTCCGAGTCGTGTGCTCTGCATCGGCGCGAACAGCGCCAGCCTCCTCGCGCCGGAGTTGGATGCGATCGGGCGCCAGGGCGCGGAGATCGTTTGCGTGGAGTCGAATCGGGAGGCGCTCACGGTGGTCGATGCCGACCTCCGAAGCCGCCCGCGAACCCTGAAAGTGCGGTTGGTGCAGGACGATGTTGCCGCGCTTTGCAGCGGTCGGGCCCGGCTGCAGTATCCCCCGCAAAGCGTGGTCGTGGTGGATGGCCTCGTCGAGTACCTACCGGAGCGGGTGGTCGTGTCCCTCGTTCGCGATCTCATCGCGCGCCTCGCGCCGGGCGGCCGCATGGTGGTCACCGCCATGGCCGCTGCGCCAGATGAGCTGATCTTCCACCACCTGTTGAAGTGGCCGATGACGCGGCGAAGCCTCGCCACGTTCAGAGGGCTCCTCGAGGCCGGGGGCCTTGAGGAGGTGCGGGTGTACGAAGCCGGGAGCGCCGGGCTCGCCGCGGTGGGCGTGCGTCCCCTCGTGTAGGATTGGCGAAAGGTCACCGGTGGGCTTGCACGAACGACCTCTCTGGCGTACCCTGCCGTGCCCCCCCGCTGGAGGAAATTCGATGCTGTCGTCCGTTCTGCTTGTCGGTCTGCTCCATCTGAGTGGTTGTGACGGTGATGCTCCCGTGGAGCCACCGAAGCCGCCCCCGGAAGTGCCTGTAGGCCCGGAGAAGCTCGACATTGCCGCGTTGTCCGCTGCTGCGGTGAACGTGGCGCTGGTGCCCTCTCCCGCTGAGATGCAACGTGCGCTGGAGAAGAACGGCATCGCAACCGGGCTCAGCGGCATGGTCACCGCGAAGGTGCTGAAGATGGACGTTGAGAACAAGGACGTCATTGCGGTGCGCACCGGCGTCGCCCTTGCGGATGCGTTGTTGACCGTGAAGGATGCGCCACCGGAGACGCTGACCGGGCGGTTGAACACCGTGAAGGCGGGCATGGCCGCGCTCGGCGGCGGCAGCGACATCGCCGCCACGATTGACGACATCAACGCCCGCGTCGTCAACAACTCGGTTTCGCGGGACGACCTGGTGAAGGAGCTCGACGAGATGCACGGGGCGATCATCCCCGAGATCAAGTTCGAGGCGGGCGAGCGCGCCGTGCCGCTCATCCAGGCGGGGAGCTGGCTCGAGGGGAGCAACCTCGTTTCTTCGGCGATCATCAACGCCAACAACACCACCGCCGGCACCGAGCTGCTCCGGCAGCCCCAGGTGGCCGACTACTTCATCAAGTACGTCAGCGTGGAAGGAGAAGGAAAGGCCCCCGATGAGGTGCTCAAGCAGCTTCAGGGCACCTTGACCCGCCTCAAGGAGATCGCGAGCAAACCCGCCCTCACGCTTGAAGACGTGAAGGAAGTCAAGTCCCAGACCGACGCCGTTCTGGCGCTGTTGTAGGAGCACCCATGCTTTCCGCGCTACTGTTTGCCGCCGCGCTCGCCCCGGCGCACGCCGACGAGGCCTCCGCGGAGGCCTGCCTCAAGACGAAGATCTGGGAAGGCTACAACCAGGGGTGGGCGGTTCGCACGGCGACCAACGCCACGTTGGCCCAGGGTGAACACCGGATTTACCTCGTCACCCTGTACGCTGGCACGGAGTACAAGATCATGGTGTGCGGGGATGACGGCATCGTCAACGCCGACATCGTGTTGTACGACTCGCTCGGCAACGAAGTGATGAAGGACACCGCGCAGGATCGCGAGCCGGTGGTCAGCTACAAAGCGGGCTCTACCGACACGTACTACGTCGCTGTGCACGCCACGAAGCTGAAGGAGGCCGGTGGCAAGGCTGGCCTCGCCACTGCGGTCACGTACAAGTAGGCGTGGCGGCCGAGGGCGGCACTGCCTCCCGTAGCGCGCGCATCCTCGAAGCGTTGCGCGGCTCCGGCGTGCCGCTCCCCGACGCGGACTCGGCGAGCTTCGCCGTAGATTTTGCGCTGCTGCTGGTCTCCGTCGTCGTGCCGACGGCGGAGCTGCTCCCGGTTCGGCATGCCGCGATGCTCGGGATCCTGGCGCGCCGCACACGACTGGTGAGCGAGTCCGCGGTGCGGCTCTTGGCGGTCGTTGAAACGCCCGAGTTCCGCAGCCGCGTGAGCGACGCGGAGCTGGAAGCCTACAAGGCTCGGTTCGGGGACGTCGCCAGCCGAGCGCTGCTCGCCGAAGAGCAGAGCGACATGAGCCTGGAGGGCTTCGCGCGCAAGCAGGGGGCCGCGCAGGCGCTATTGCTGCTCGATGCCTGCTTTTCCGTGTGTGCGGGGGGCGGGAGCATCGCAAGAGAGGATCTCCTCCGCCTGAGCACGACCGCGGAGGCGCTCGGCGTGGACCCGGTGGTGTTCTCCACGATCCATCGGCGGCACGACCAGAAGCTGGCGAGCGGCCGGTGGCGGGTGGCCCTGGAAGGGGAAACAGTGCGGCTCGGACGGTCTCCGGTGTGCGAGGTGCACCTTCCAGACCCGCAGGTCGCGGCGCGGCAGGCCGAGATCAAGCGCACCGCGCAAGGCTGGCGGGTGGTGGATGCGGAGTCGGGGCGGCCAACGGTGCTCAACGGGCGCCCGGTCACCGCCGCGCCGTTCTCGGCAGTGGACGAGCTGGAGATCGGGCCCTACTCGCTGCGCCTGGTGAACGACGGTACCGCGGTGGAGGTGTGCGGGGAGCGCACGCTCGCGGCGTTGTCCATGCGAAACCTCACGCGGACCATCGGTACCGTATCGTTGCTCGATGACGTGAGCTTCACCGTGTATTCGGGGGAGGTGGTCGCGATGATCGGGCCCTCCGGGTCGGGAAAAACGACGCTGCTCAATGCGATCGCGGGGGTGACACCCGCCGATACGGGAGAGGTGAAGCTGGATGGCGTGGACTTCCACGCGGAGCTCCGCGCCGAGCGCGAGAGCGTGGGCATCGTGCCGCAGGACGACATCGTGCATCCGGAGCTCACGGTCGAGGAGAGCCTGACGTTCGGGGCCCGGCTCCGGCTTCCGGCTTCGGCGACGGCGGAGGATGCGCGAGGCGAGGTGGGGCGGGTGCTGGCGGAGCTCGGGATCGAGCACATCCGGGGCTCGAGAATCGGCGATGCAAGCCGACGAGGGATCTCCGGAGGGCAACGCAAGCGGGTGAACCTGGGCCAAGAGCTGCTCGCACGGAGCATGCGGGTGTTGTTCCTCGATGAGCCGACGAGCGGCCTCGATCCCCGGGCATCACAGGACATCGTGCGCCTCGTACGCCAGCTCGCCGATCGGGGGCGCATCATCTTCGTCGTCACCCACGACCTCACGCCGCAGATCGTGGCGCAGGTCGACCACCTGCTTGTGCTCGCTCCGGGCGGGCGGCTCGCGTTCTTTGGTCCGCCGGCCGCGGCTTGCGCATACTTTGGCGTCGCGACTCCTGACGCCATCTTCAACCGCTTCTCGGACCGGCAACCTGCGGAGTGGGGCGCCGCGTATCGCGCCAGTGATCAGGCCCGTACCTTCGTGGCGATGCGCGAGCAGCTCCTGGGGCTCCGCGGCGAAATCGACGACGCGCCGCAGCCTCGCGTCGCGCAAACCCCGGTTCGACGCCCCGGGGCGTGGGCGCAGATGGGAACGCTGATCCGCAGGTATGCGCGGGTGAAAAGTCGAGACATCGGCGGGCTGGCGGTGCTCGTGGCGCAGGCGCCGGTGCTGGCCATCGTGATGAAGATCGTGTTCCCGCAGCCTACGCGGGAGATGATCTTCATGCTCTCGCTGTCGTGCATGTGGTTCGGCATGAGCGCAGCCGTGCGCGAGCTCATCTCCGATCGCGTAATCTGGCTGCGCGAACGCCGGATCGGGGTGCGGCCTGCGCCCTATGTCTGGAGCAAGGTGCACGTGCTCGGCGTGCTGGTCTCGGCGCAATGCGCTGGCTTTGCCCTGCTCAACCTCGCCCTGCACCCGATGCTGGTTACGGAATTCGGCTTCGACGTCGTGGCGTTCACGGCCGTCTCCGCGCTCACGGGCGTGGTGGGGATGGCGCTCGGACTGCTGGTTTCGGCGATCAACGCCAGCAGTGAGGGCGCCGTCGGCAGCCTGCCCCTGCTGCTCATCCCGCAGATCGCCTTCTCCGGCGTCCTGCTCAGCCTCAAGCGCATGCCGAGCCTGGCCAGCGAGCTCACGTGGTGGAACCCAGCGCGGTTCGCCTTCGATGCCCTGGTGAAAACGGGAGAAAAGCTTGGGGCGCCGCGCTCTCGCGGGCTCGACTGGGAGGCGATGCAGCTCTCCGGCACGCTCTACAACCTGGGCTTCAAGGGCGATGCCGCATCCGACATGGGGCTCAGCATCCCGACGCTCGTGCTGCGGTTGAGCTTGTTTGCCGTGCTCTTTTTGCTGGCGACGCTCGGGATCGTGCAGCGGCGGCGGGAGTAGGGCGCATACCGCCTGAGCCGGTTTCGGGCCCGCAACGCCCTGGGAGGCGCGACCTAGCCGCTGCAGTAAGCCTCCGTGGGATTCTCGGGGTCTACCCTCCGGTTCCGGATCTCCGCTGTCGTTGTATCGTGAGGTGAAGGTGCGGGTGACGCCCCGCGTCGGTTCGGCTGAGGGCCGCTTCGGACCGAACGCCGAACCGACGTGGGGCGGCAGGACCCAGCGCTGACCTGGGTTCGAACGTCTGCGTCTCCCGCTCACGATGGTCCACCCCGAGGATCCCGCCGTGACGGCGCCGCGTTTCGCGCGGCGATCTTGTCCGCGTGTCGGGCCGGATCAGAACCAGTAGTGAACGGTGACCGCCGGCGCCCCCGATACCGTGCGCAGCGCGAAGCTTGTGCCGAGGTCCACGTTGAGGCCCCACTCGACGCCGAAGCCAAGATTCTCCAGTCCAAACATGAAGAACTCCGCGCCCATCGCAGGCTGGAGCCGGATGACGGCGTCGTCGGTTTCTTTCACATAGGCGCCGCCGGCGGCCATGTAGAGGCTCAGGTTGTCCTCCGCGACCACTCCGTAGAGCACACGCCCGCCCGCGACCAACCCGAGCTCGCCTCCAGCCAGATCCACGCCGGCGTCCAGCTCGATTTGTACGTTGACTTCCGGGCGTGCGGTCGGAAGCGCATAACGTACGGACAGCGACGATACAGAGCTGAGGCCGGCGTGGAATCCGAAGCCGAGGCGCCCGCGAAGATCGTTGGCGTTGGCCGGGGCCGAGGTCAAAAGCAGGAGCAGCAGTGCGGACATGGGGGGGCCGCTAACCCGCGAAACCGCTCAGTGCGCGCCGAGCATCAGCACCGCGGACCAGGGCCGACGACCGTCGATCGTGACGCGCGCCCGAACGACCCTTGAGCTGGGGAGGTGGTAGCCTACCGCAGCCGCCAGCCAGCGCTCGGGCAGCAGCGTCGTCGTGAGGGGAGTCTCCTCGATCTCGTGTTTTCCGACGCGCACCTCGAGGACGTGTCCCGCGAAATTGAGCGTGAAGCGCTCGTCGGGCACGGGAGGAATCCACGGAGGCGCTCCCGCGGCGGCGATGCCGTCCAGGGTGAGAAACCCAGGGCACTCCCCGAGGGGATCCAGGCCGAGGACGCCGTTCTGATCGAAGGCGTACAGGGCGGAGCCGATGGCGTTCCCGCGCGCTCCGGTCCGAACAGCCACCGCGGTGCCCCGTAGCGGGATCGCCTCTCCCTCCGCGCCCAAGCCGTCGGGCAGGTGAAGGAAGCCGAGGAGCTCCCCGGGGGCGGTGGGGCATCCCGCGGCGGAGCCGCTGATCACGCCATTTCCAACCAGGGAATCTCCCGCGATGTGCCAGTTCCAGGCGTCGCCTTCGCGCTCAATCCGGTCGAGCGCGCCATGTACCCCCGCCCCGTCAACCTGGGCGGGCCCCGCGATCGAGCGGTGGGCGATCGGCGCTGCGTCGGCCCGCAGGAGCGCCAGGCGAGTCGTGAGTTGATCGGCGAACAACCCCGTATTGCTCACGCTGTATCGGGCCACCACGATCGACTCATCGCGGGTTGCGCCGATGAGCAGCCAGCTCTCGACCCGCGGCACGACCGTGAGGCGCGCCACCCCAAGCACGATCGCCCCGAGCACCAGCCAGCCGGCTACCCAGCGGACCATGTGCGGTGCTCCAGCAAGATGGGGTTCCATGGGCGCCCGACGTCGAGGCCCTCCACGACCGAGCAGCCGCGGTCGCGACCGGCGATGGCGCGCGCGTCCAGCGCTTCGGCGGGGCGGTACAGGTCTGGCCAGAGCGCGGCAATGTCGGCCAGGCCACCACGGCAAACGCGGCTGCGTCGTTGGGCGTTGCCCGGGTTGTCCTTCAGGGTTTGAGCGATCTCCCGCTCTACGAATTGCAGGGTGCCGGCGGTGCACCATCGCGCGTCGTCCGGTGCGAGCCCCTCGCAGTCGGAGAGGTCGGCGGGCCGATTGGCGTCCAGCGCGAAGTACCACCAGTCGAGCCACATCCGCTCCTCCGGGTCGCCGCCGAGCGTTTGGAGCTGCGCCCAATAGGCGACTACCTCCCGCCCCCTGGGAAGCTCGTCCGTGGCCCGCCCGCCGCCGGCGACGGCCCCCTGCATGTCGTAGGTCCACGCGTGGTAGAGGCACTCCTGGTAGTAGCGGCCGGCCTCGCCGCACGCCGCGAGCGCGGCCGCTCGATCGCCCGCCTTTGCGTGACGATCCGCCACGGCGAAGGCGCACTCCGCGCGCCAGCTCGACGCTCGAATCGCCGCGCAGTCCCGAACCGTGGAGCCGGGCCGTGCCCTCAACACCTCCGTGGCGCAGGCGTCAGCGTCGGCGCCCGTGCTCCGGCACAGGTCGAGCGCCTGGGCCAGCGGCAGGTCTGGATTTGCGGCAGCGGCCCACGCCTCGGCTTCGGAGCGCGCGCAGCCGAGCACCATCGCGGCGATCAGCGTGGACAAAGGTCAGTTCTCGCCGCGCGCAGGGCGTCGAGCTCGGGATCGGGGGTGTACTCGAGGAGCGGTGGGAGCGGCCCGCCGTCGCAGGGGTAGAGCTGCTGATCGCGGGCCATGTTCAGCAGGTCACCATAGAGCGCGAGGCCGGTTTGGAGGCAGGCTTCGGCGCGCTCGGGCGGGAGGAGCGGTCGACACAGCCCCCGGTCGAGCGGCCGGGAATGGCCCAGCGTCCACCGGTACCACGCCGACCACGGAGCCGGGTCCTGGGGGTCGAAGCCGTAGGCCGCGAGCTTCTCGGCGGCGATTGCGTCGACCTCGCCCGGAAGCGCTCGTTTGGGCGCCCACTCGCGGAAGGAGGCCGTCCACAGGTGCATCCGGCAGTCCGCGGCGAAGGGGCCCGCTTCGGCGCAGTGGGTCGGGTTTTTTGTCGCCTCCGCCTCGCGAAAGGCGCACTCCGACTGCTCGCGATCGCTCTCGACTCTCGCGCACTCGAGGTGCTCCACCCAGCAACGGTCGCGGAGGGTCGCCTCCGCTACGTCTCCGCACCCCCCCGACGCCAACGCTTCGCGAAACGCCGTGGCAGAGTCCGGCTGGCAAGCGAAGAGCGCGAGAATCAAGGCTCTACGGTCGTTAGCACGAGGAACGTCGGGCTGTCGTCGTCGTCGTAGCCGATGCCCCACACCTCGATCGGCCCAGTCGTCTCTTCCGTCTCGGGGTCGTAGTCCAGGGTTCCTGACGCTCCCCGCGCGTCGATGTCTTCCCCGACCGCGAAGGCCGCTTGCACCTGGTTCCAGGTTACCGGACCGACCTCGATGCTGTCCGCCGCCTTGTCGGTGATGTGGCGCAGGCCCTCCGCCGCGTTCTGCCCATTGAGCGCCGGCTCATTCGCCAGGGCCCAGGACGCACCGTACATCGTGAGCCACGCGGCGTCGTACGCGTAGGCGGAGTAGGAGGAGTCGTCGGCAGACTCCCCTTCATATTCGCCAGAGTACGCGGAGTTGAACGCGTCGTATTGGTTGCCGGAGGGAACGGCGGGCGCGGTGCCGGTGACGTTGGGCCAGAGGGCCTCGGCGTCGGTGTTCTTTGTCTGTGCAAGCAGCTCTGCGTCGCGAGCGGCGTCCGCGAGGAAGATCGGGATCTCGGCGGCGTCTTCGTCGACTGCGATGCTCTCCAGGAACGCGGTAACATCAGGCAGATCGCTCGAAATGAAGATGATGGCGTCGTAGGTAGGGGCGGCCGCGCTGCTCGCGGCGGTGCTCCGCTGCGTATCGTTCTCGAAGGGGTAGCGGTCGGCCACGCGGTTGGCGGCCGACCAGTTCGCCACGAACACCTCCGCGAGTCCGTCGCCATAAGGGCCCGTCTGGTACACCAGGGCCACATGCTGATTGCCGTTACCCAACCTGGTTTCTACGAGCGTGGCCAGCACCTCTCCCTGCAATGAGTCCGGTGGCGCGGTGCGCCACAGCCGGCCTGCGCCGCCTTCCGGGCGGTCGGGCTCGTCGAGGTAGGAGAGCGCGGGGCTGGTCGCGGAGGGGGACACCAGCAGCGGGCCATCCGTCGGTAAGCCGTTATACACGGCTTCGGTGACTCCGGACGTCGCAGGGCCGACAATGGCGAACGCTCCAAGGTCATCCGCCAGGTAGTTCGCCATCTCTACGGCAGCTTCATCGGAGGTGAGGCCGTCGAGCACCTGGTCTTCTTCGTAGCTGCACTGCACGAGGCCGACGGTGTGGCCGTCTACCCCCTGGCTCTGGTCGGCCTGCTTCACCGCGAGCCGTGTCGCCTGCCGCTCCGGGATGTCCGTCGTGTGGTCGTACAGGCTCCCCACGATCAGCGCGCCGTTGTACTCCTCTGGGCGAACCAGGAGATCCTCCGGCCACGTCGAGTCGCAGCGGGCCTGGCGATCAACCGCCACACAGTACCCAGCCTCGCCACAGGTCTGTCCGAACCCAAATGCGTCGCGACACTCCCGGCCGGATTCGCATGGAACCCAAGGGGTAACGCCCAGGCTGCACGCGAGGCCCAAAAACAGCAACATCAGAACTCCCCGTGCAGGACGAACACGCCTGGACCCACGCTTAGCGGCCCACCGGGGCCCCACAGCGCGAGCGCGGTGCCGGCGCCGACCCCCACGGCGCCCACGATGAACAGCACGTCCGCGCCCATGGCGTTTCCCGCCTCCCGGGCCAGGGGATCCGCGGCCTGGGCCTTGCACACTGCGCTGCCGCCGGCGTTGAACACGCAGGCCGCGTCGGCTTCTTCGTGCGCCGCGAGCGCGCTTGCACCCAGCACCGCTCCCACGCCCAACGAGAGCACGCCGGCGCCCGCGATGGCGAGGGGGAGGGGTCGGAGGAGGGTGGCCGGTGCCGCCGTTGAGGCGGGTGGGACGGGCTGCGGAGCCGCCACCACGACCGGAACCGGCGGCGCTTCTTTCCCCTCCGCGATTCGGCGCTCCAGGTTGCTGATGCGACGATCGAGCGTTTCCTGCTCCTCGGGGGGCGCGTGCGCGCGGTAGCGCGAGAGCACGTCCAGCGCGTCGCTCCACCGACCGCAGCGCTCCTGCGCGTTCGCGATGTTGAAGAGGAGCGCCGGGCGGTTGCTCAGCCGATAGGCCTCCTCGAACGCGGCGACCGCATCCTCGTAGCGGCCTTCTTCGTAGAAGGTCACGCCGGTCGCGTACAGCTCGCGCGCCCGCAGATCCGTGCCCTCCTGTGCGTGGGCCACCGAGAGGAGCGCGATCAACAGCAGCGTCATGGAGCCCACGGGTCTTTGAGGTCACCGCCGGGGCGGGGCGACGGCTTCGGCGCGGGCGGCGGGGTTTCGGGCGGCGCCGGCGCCGGTGTCGCGGCAGGTGGCGGCGCGCCGCCTGGCGGCTTTCGACCAGCCGAAGGTCGGCTTGGCTCGACAGGATCAGCGGGTACGGCCACGAGGGTCAGGGGTCCGGCCAGGCCCGTCGAGGTGATGTGGACCGTCTGATCGACGTAGCCGGGAGCGGTGACCTGCACATCCCACCCGGGGCCGGGCGGGATCGGCAGGTCCAGCGGGGAGGTGCCGAGGCGGGCGCCCTCGTGGCTGAGGGTGGCTCCGGTGGGGATCGTCGTCACCCGCACGGGCGAAGCGACGACCGCGATCGGGTCGGTGGTTGCGACGATGTTGTCTGGATTGCCGGGTCGTTGATTCCACCACCACGCGAGCACCACCCCCGCCACGACCACGGCGCCGAGGAGCGTGAGGCCGGCCACGGCGCCCGTTGCCGCGAGGATCGGGCCACGGCGGCTGCGGATCGCCGAGATCACGGTCGACACGCTGGGCTCCGGCGGCGCGGTTGGACGGTTCGGGGGTGGGGCGCTCCGTGGTGCCGGCGCCGCTCTCGACAATCGCCCCCCCTCCAGCTTCGGCGGGGTCACGCGCTCGCCGCGCAGCTCCGCCTCACAGATGCGCAGCGCGCGAATCAGCTCGTCCACGTCCGCGAAGCGGTCCGCCGCCTCCTTCGCCAAACAGGTGTCCACGACCCAGCGCAGCGTCGCGCAGTCTCGAAGGGCGGGGTTCGCCGCATCGATGCGTGGGGGCGCCTGATTGAGGTGTGCGAGGAGTACGCCCACCGAAGTGTCCGCTACAAAAGGCGCTTTACCTGTAACGCAGGCGTACAGGATGACGCCGAGGGAGTAGATGTCGCTGCGCGCATCCAGCCGATCCGCCCGGATCTGCTCCGGCGACATGTAGGAGGGGGAGCCCACCACGGCGTCTACCCCGGTCAGCTCGTCGTTCGTGCGGAGCTGTTTGACCAGCCCAAAGTCCAGCACTTTCACGAAGTCTTCGTCGTCCCCGTGCTGCATCAGGACCACGTTGGCCGGCTTCAGGTCGCGATGGATCAGCCCTTGCCCGTGGGCTTCCCGAAGCGAGCCGCAAACCTGCTTTCCGATGTTTACGATCCGTCCGGCGGTGAGCGGCGCCTCCGTCTTGATCACCTGGTGGAGGGTTCGCCCGTCGAGGAATTCCATGGCGATGTACAACAGCTCGTCGCCCATCTGACCGTGGTCGAACACCCTCACGGTGTTTGGGTGGGTGAGCCTCGAACAGACCGACGCCTCAAGCTGGAAGCGTTGGCGGAATTCCTCCTCCTGTGCAGGATCTCCGGCAATCGCCAGCACCTTGAGCGCGACCGTGCGGCCGAGCGGGTGCTGCTCGGCCCGATACACCCGGCTCATCCCGCCGCGCGCGAGCGCAGAGAGCACCCGATATCGACCATCGACGAGCCGACCGACCAGCGGATCGCGCTCCGGGGGCCCGGGCGGTGGGGGCGCGCTCACCGGCACGGGCGCTTGCCCCGCGGCCGCCAGGCGACCTCATGCGCGGTTGGTACCATGGTCGACTTCACGATGAGCCAGAGGATATCACGGGCTCACGCGCGAAAGGGTCGGTCGATCGCGTGCGCACTGCTTGCGTGTGCGGCCGAAAGCCGTACAATGGCGCCTCCCCCACAGGACCGATGGCTGCCGCCGGCGACGATCAGGATACCCCCGCGGACAGATCGAGCCTGTTCGATCGCTTCGCGCGGGAGGCGATGGCCTCTCCCGTGATGATGGCGACCATCGTTGTTTTTGCGCTACTTCCCGCCTGCGTGTTCGCCTTTGCCGACTTGCCGCTGCGCTCGCATGCGATCCTGTCCGCAGTGATCATGGCGATCAGCTTGTGGACGTTGCGACGCGCGCCCCACTGGCGGCTGGCCGTGGCGCTGCTCTCCATCTGCATGTCGGTTCGCTATGTCGTTTGGCGAGGGCTGGTCACCCTCGCGTTGGACAGGCCAGAAGATGCTGTTCTAAGCCTACTACTCTACGGCGCGGAGCTGTACGGGGTAGGCGTGCTGGTGCTCGGCTACTTCCAAACCGCGATCATGCAGCCACGCGCTCCGCTCGCGCTCCCGGCGGATGATCTCCTCCCTTCGGTCGATGTCTACATCCCGACCTACAACGAGGGGGTAGACATCCTGCGGCGCACCATCATCGGCGCGCGCGCCATCGAGTGGCCCGACAAGACGATCTACCTGCTTGATGACGGCCGTCGGCCCGAGATGCGTGCGCTGGCTGCCGAGCTGGGAATCGAGTACCTTGTTCGTCGCGACAACAAGCACGCGAAGGCGGGGAACATCAACGCGGCGCTTAAGCAAACAGCGGGCGAGTACATCGCGATCTTCGACTGCGACCATGTGCCCGTTCGCAGCTTCCTTCGCCTGACGATGGGGCTCTTCCTCCA
>BJHF01000123.1 GCA_014191855.1 Deltaproteobacteria bacterium | reverse complement strand
CCTGTTGGTAGCCGATGCGCGCGGCGAATCTCCCCGGGAAACGCCGACTATCGACGTTTCCCGGGGGCGACCAACCTAGTCCGTCTTGAATGCAATGCAAGCACAATCGGCGTTCGTCGCCGATTATTTTTGATGCGGATCCCTTGGGGCCTTCGTCAGGATCGGCTCGCGGCGCATCGCGGCCTCCCCGAGGTCGGCGGCGACGGTGTGGAGCGGCGCGTCGTTCGCCGACCCGACGCGGGCGAGGCGGGCCGGCCCAAAGGTCGAGTCCTCCTCCTTGGCCTCCCCACCAAGTCGAGCCAAGCTGTTCGACCGCGGCGCGCGGATGCGTAGCCGCGACTCAAGCAAAAGCGGCGATCGTCCGTTCGACCCCGCGCCGACGACCGCCCCTTGCTTCGCACCAGCGCCGCGGTCGCCCTCTCGCCTGCCCAAATGGCTGAACAGACCGACTCGACTCCGCCGCTGGGCCAACGAGGGCGACTCGACTTGCCGGCGATGGGGTGGGGAGCGCTACGACAAGAAATTAGGTCCGCATCCTACCCTTTCCCTTGACAAGGATCTCTCCTCGCTCCTCCAGCGCGAACGCACCGGCCAACGCCGCTGCCACTTCCGCCGACAGATGAACCCTGCCCACGTGGCCATGGCTCTCCATGCGACTTGCGGTGTTCACCGTGTCCCCCCAAAGGTCGAACGCGCGCTTGCTTGAGCCGATCACGCCACCAACCGCCGCGCCCGTATGCAGGCCGACCCGCAGTTGGAAGGGCTGACCGTCCCGCCGCAAAATACCGGCGGCAGCAGCTTGTAGTTCAACGGCGAACCGAGCCATTGCGACCGCGTGATCCACGCGGGGCTCCGGCGCCCCGCTCACGACCATGTACGCATCTCCGATGGTCTTGATCTTCTCAACGCCATGGGCGCGGGCGAGCTGATCGAAACGCGCGAAAACCACGTTGAGCTCATCGACCAAGGCTTCCGGCGTGACCCTCGCCGAGTAGTCCGTGAAGCCCGCGATGTCGGCGAAAAGCACGGTGACGGCGGGAAACGCGTCCGCGATGATCGGGGCACCCGCCTTGAGGCGGCGCGCGATCGACGGCGGGAGCATCTCGGCGACCAGCCGGTCCGACCGCGCCCGCTCGATCTTCATTGAACCTACGAACCAGGCGGCGGCAGCGAACGTAACCGAGAGGGAGACGCCCAGGTTCATGCTCAGAAAAAGAGCCTGAACCGTCCGGCTGACCGTCAACTTGTGCCCGAGCAGCGCAGGATCCAGGCCGGCGGAGATGGCGACGATCAGCAGGAACATCGCGAGCCAGGCGATGGCCTTCCTGAGGTCAAGGAATATCAGCGCCCCGATCGGCCCGAGGAAGCTCCACGCGATGACCAGGCCCGACTCGGCTGCACCGCCGATGGTCCATTCGATCAGCGCCGAGATCCATGTGATGCAGAGCAGCTCCGCATACACCGCCGGCCGGTGATCTCGAAGCTTCGCGGACGCCACCAGCGCGGTTCCGACCACCAGCACGAATAAGAGTGGCAACAGCATCGTGGGTCCCACCCCGAAGACCGCCCAATACATCGCGCTCCACACGATCCCGCACCCGCAGCAGGCGAGCGACACGACGAGGATCAGAACCTTCTCGAACGACACCTCCTCGCTGTCCCCCGGGCGTGCAGCGAAGCGGCGGGCCGCGGTGCGCAAGGATCTCATCGGCCCCACCGCGTCAGATATCGAACGAGCCTCGCCGGAGGATTGCCGAGGGTGGGGATGGACATCGTCCCGGCATCCTACACGTTTTTGGCGAGCGACGCCGGGTCCGATACGCGCCGGTCAATGCAGAGAATCAGCGCGCTGTCACCGAATCCAGACAATCACGTTGTCGAGGCCGAAGCTCTGGTCCGTGGGCCCCCGCTCCGGGGTGCGGCCGTCCGAACACGTTCATCGAAGCCGCGGCGTGGCTGCCGTTGTAGTCGAGAGGCCACTTGCCGTCGTACGAGCCGTAGTAGTCGCGACCCCAGCTGCAAACTTCGCTGTAGGCGGTGCTGTGGTTGTTCAGCGCCGCACTCCAGACCGTCGTGCGTCGAGCGCCGCCCAGGCGGTCTCGCCATCCCAACGGTCGAGCGCGATGTAGTCGAGCGTGATCCGCGATTCGGTGTGGGAGGTGGCGAACGTGGTGGCATCCACATCCAGGGCGCCGCCCGTTGCGCCGCCTGCGAAGTAATGCCGCTGTAATGGCGGGCGGGCCTAAGCTTGTTTCACACAGAGGCCTTCCATGCTCCGAATCGCTCCCGCTTCCCTGCTCATCGTGCTTGTCGCTTGTGAGGCGGAGAATCCAGAAGGGGTCGTCTCGGCGCGGCCGGAAGCCGTCGTCACCGACCTGGTGGTTTCGCCATCGGCGGCGCTGCTGACGCAGACGGGTCAGACGCGAGCGTTTGCGGCGTCGCTGCCTGCGTCGATGGCAGGGGAGACCGTCGTCTGGAGCAGCTCGAACCCTGCGGAAGTGGCGGTGGACGCAAACGGGAACGTCACCGCGCTGAGCGACGTCGGCGCCGCCCGCATCGTCGCTCTCGTTGGTGACCAGGAGGCCGAGGCGCTCGTCGTAATCGCGCAACCGGCCGCCAACGCGGAGCTGGTTGCAGACGCGCAGGTCGTCGGCGAGGTGGTTCTAGCGGACGAGGACGGATTGCCTCCGTTTACCTACCGCGCACAGCTCACGAGCGTGGACGTCAAGGTTGGCGAACCCATCGTCGCGACGGAGGGCAGCCGCATCGCGGGGACGGTCACGAAGGTGACGGAGGCGGCCGATGGCACCACCATCGTCGATTGGGAGTCCGGCCCGCTGGCGGAGGTCCTGGACGACTTCGCATTCGACCTGGAATTCCCGATTCCCGCCAAAGCGTTCGTGCCTACCGACCTGCCCGACGGATGGGTGGCGAGCCTGGACGACGGGGTAATCAGCATCGAGCGGGGCGGGGCTAGCGCGGAGAAGGGGCCTGAGGGAAATCCGTTTTGCTCTGCAACCAGCTCCCATCTCTCGGTGACCGTTCTTGGGGTCACCCTGCAGCCAGACCTGAGCTTCGCCCTCACCGGCTCGGCCCCGTCGTACTCGGGCGCATCTCTTGCGCTCACGGTGGGCGCTTCGTTTCAGGGCACGGCGAACGCCGACGACTCGGTTTTGGCAGAAGGTCGTTGCTTCTTGGGACTCGGCACCGCGACCATCGACGTGGGGGGCGTGCTTGGCGCTCAAACCCAGATCGGATTTACGCCGGGAGTGGAAGCGGACTTCAAGTTCACCGCAAGCGGAGGCGGCCTCGGCCTGGGCTTCAATGCGGACGTACTCGCGACTGGAACCTATGGCTGGGAGGATGCCGGTGGCGCCGCACTGGAATGGCGGGCCAGTGACGCGTCGGAGGTGCGCTTGAAGCCCGTCCTGACGACCCCCGGGGGGAGCTACACCCTCGCCAGCACGACGGTGGCCGGCACCACCACCAGCCTGGACGTCCGGCCGGCGCTGGGCTCTATCCCGTTCCTTTCGTTAGCTAAAATCAACAGTCTATCGACGTTGACCTCGACAATCCGAGATTTGCCTTCCCAGGCCGCCAGCACCAGCGTGCGGAACGCCTACGCAATGGCGGATGGAACGGCGATCGAGGGAACGACAGGCGCGGAGGCCATTCTCGCCGCAGAATGGGGACGGGCACTGCAGGCAATTCCCGCCCTTTCGCTCCCGGGCACCCAGCTGGCAGGGAACCCGGACGGATCGCTGAAGCTCACGTTGAACCCCGCAACGAAGGCTTGGGATGGCGCCGTGAACACCTCCTGGCCGCCGAACGTCTTCGGGCTGGCTGATAGCCTCAAGGCGATCCGGGTCTACAAACAGGATCCCTCCTCCGACTTTGCCGCGCCGCAACTCACGCTGGTTGAGGAATTGGCGGTGTCCGGGCCCGGAACGAGCACCTTCTCGTACACCCCGACCCAGGCCGAGTTGGACGCCGGGATTGTGTTCACGGCGAACGCCGTCACGGATATCGGCGACGGAAGCGAATACGAGCTAGCGCCCTCCACCCAGGCGATCCTCGACGCGTGTCCGAACAATCGGGTTAACGCTGGCGGGTTCGAGGGCGACGACGCGGCCCTCTGGACTTGGCTGTACAACGGCAGCGCGATCTCCTCGTACCTAAACCAAGCGATGGTGCTTCCGCGCACGGGGGACAAAATGGCGACCGTCGGGTGGGAGCAGGACGCCGAGGTGCTGGGGAGCGCGATGTATCAGGATATCGGGACGTTAGCGGCTGGGACGTACGAGGTTACCTACTGGACCAAGGTTTCGGCGGAGGCGCAGCAGGTTGCCGGGTGCGCCACGCGCGACAACCCGCGGTTTGAGGTCGGTCTCGGTTCGTTCAGTTCGACGCCGGATACGGTGGAGCAGTACGACGGCGAGGTGCTGTACCCTGCAGATTTGCTCTGCTCGACGGCGCTGGATCAAACCGGAAACTACTACACCAGTGCGGACTGGCAGGAAAACACGGCCATCCTGTCCCTTGCTGAAGACGCCGAACACGCATTTCTGGCGTTCCAAGTATACTACGGAAACTGGCCGCGGTATTGGGTTTTCATCGACGACGTCGTGCTCCTTCCCGACGGCGAAACCTGCGACTGACGCCTAACGTCGCGTCACAGACGCTCCGCCGCGATGGTCTGCAGAAGCATGGCATTCCCCGTCAGCTTGGCGAGCTCTTCGGCGCGGTGCCAAACGGCGTCCGCCGACGAGTCGCCCATCGCTTGAAGAGCCCGGGCCAAGTTGGCCTGGGCCTCGCCTTCGATGAACTGATCACCCAGCGAGGTGCTCGCGCGAATCGCGGCCCGCGCATGGTTCTGCGCGCTCGCGAACTCCCGCTGGCGCAACGCGATCTGTGAGAGGTTGCAGTGCGTACGGGCAACAGACAAGCTGTCGCGTTGGCGCATGAACATTGCATTAGCCCGTTCGAATTGGCCGATTGCAGCCTGTGATTCGCCGCGAGCCATCTGCAACAGCGCCTGCCCTTCGACCGCGCGGGCCACGAGATCCTCCGCGCCGGCAACTCGGGAGAGCTCCTCGGCTTGCACGTACGCCTGTTGGGCACCGTCACTCTCCCCCATGTCGGCCAGCGCCTGTGCGAACATCCCCGCAGCCCGCGCCACGGCCGCGGGCGAGGCGTTGAGGGCCATGGCCGCACGCGCGTCGTCCACGGCACCGTTGAGATCGCCGGCCAGGCGGCGCGCATGGCCGCGGGCGCGCAACAGGAGGGTGAGGCGCTCTGGATCGTCACCGGCACGACGTTCGGCCTCCCTGGCGCCGTCGAGGCGCGCAGGGAGCTCTCCGACACCCCCCGAGGTCACGGCCACGAGGTACACCGCGTGCGCAAGGCCTGCGGCCGCTTCCGGTTCGTTCTCGATCGCCCAGTCGAGCATGGACAGCAGATTGAGCCGCTCGTCCGCCAACCAACGGATCTGGGCCGGCGTGCTCGCGCGCTTCGAGGGGCCGAGGCGCGTAACGAGTTCGGCGTGTAGCCAACGAACCAACCGTGGCGCGGCCTGCCGGCGGCGCTCGGCGTTTTTCCCCGTGTTCTGAACGGCGGCGGTGCGAACCAGCGGCAGGAGCCGAAGTCTCCCGGGCCCCACGGGGTGAGGCTCCACCATGCCCGCGTCTACCAATCGAGCGGCACACTCCAGAAGCTCGCCCGCGCTCCGACGGGTCACCGCCAGAGCCGCGTCGTGCGACCAACCGTCCACGAACACGGAGAGATCGACCAGGGTGTCACGATCCTCCGGGTTGAGCGAGGCCGTTGCTTCGGCGAGGATGACGTGCAGCGGCGAATTCTCCGGTGCCCCAGGCGGCGCGCCGAGCACCGCCAGGTCGCGGGAGATGAGGTCGGCGAGCGCCTCCGGACCGATGGCGAGCGCGCGGCGTGCGGCCAGCTCGATGGCCAAGGGGAGGCCGCCGAGGCAGGCCAGGAGCGTATCGACGCCCTCGGAATTGGCGGCACCGAGCGGCGCCCCGAGGCGATTCAGCGCACCCGCATAGACGTCCCGAGCGCCGGCGAGGCCCAACGTCGGCACCGCAACGCGCTCCCAGCCTTCGAGCCCCCCGCTCTGGCGGGTGGTCACCAGGCAGCGCGCACGGGGAGCGAGAACGGCGAGATCACCCAGCGTGTCGAAGAAGTCCTCGTGTACGCTGTCGAACATCAGCAGCGGCTCCCCCCCGAGCCGCTGACGCAGCACGCCAGCGAGCTCCCGAGCATGGGCCCTCGGGGGCACCGCGACCCCAAGCGCCACGAGCGCGGCGCCGAACGCGCTCGCACCCGCGGCGGCCTGATCGGCGCGACGCACAACCACCGCCGACCCGTCGAGCTCTCGCAGGACGGCCAGCGCCAAAGCCGTCTTTCCGACGCCGATCGGTCCGGTGAACACCACCTTCCCGCCGGGCACGCGCAGCGCCGCGCACGCCTCGGCGAGCAGCCGATCACGACCGATCAACGACGCGTTTGAGGCCGGATCGCCGCTGCGGCTTGAGAGTTGCGATACGAGCCAAATCGCCCGATCGGTCACCAGCGCGAGCCCGCCGCGCGGCGTGTGTTCCACCGCGGCCCATTCGCCGAGCGCCGCGCGCAGGCGCGCCAGGGTGACGCGAACGTTGTTGTCCGAGGACGGTGGGCGATACCGCGCGCCCACCCACACGTACTCGAAGAGCTCAGTCCGGCTCCAGCCCCGACCGTCCCCCGCGGCCGCGACGAGCATCCGGGCGCTCGGCGCCCCGGCCCCCAAGCTTGCGATCCGGCGAAGACCCACAAATACCTCGCCGCTTTCCTCGTGAACGACGAGCGCCTCGCCACGTCCAGGCGCCACGCGCCGCGCCGACGCCCCCCTGAAGGTGGCCGTGCGGGCGCCCGTCGCATCAGCGTGGGCGATGGCCGACAACACGTCGGGAAGGTCCGCGGAGGCGCTCAAGGAAGCCGCTTACTCGGAACACGCACCTGCATTGACTTGCAGGGGTATGGCGTACTGGATGGTGTGCTCGTCTTGGTCCAGGTAGGGCGTGTGGTCGTTGTTCATCAACTGAGCGGTGATGGACTGGAAACCTTCCGTTTGAAAGGTCACGACGCACGAAAGCTCGATGCACGGTTCGTAGCCATCGTCCCACGTGAGGTGGTAGTGTCCTTCACGCTCAACGTTCTGGGTGTTTGTCTCGAAATCAACCAGCGTGAAGTTGTCGATCTCTACGACGAACGTGGCGCAACCGGTTACGGAGCTCTCGGCGACTGGAGCGACGATCCGAATGGCCGGCGTGGTGTCGGCTACAGCCGTGTCGCCGGTGTCGTGCGGGAGCGAAGTGTCCTCGGTGGGATCGCAGGACGAGCAGGCCGCAGCGTGTAGGGAGAGGGCGCTGAGCGTGAGCCGGCGAAACGTCATTCGCGGAGGTATCCGACTTCGGTCACCAACTCAACCGCCCCGTTCGCGGCCGGTCGCCGTAGCGGTGGGGGGCCACGGCCCGTTTGCCCGCGATCCTCACCAATGGAGGGTGAAGCCGGTGCCTCCACCGCACCGGCGGGTGGTCGACGGCTGAAGCATGTTCATTTCCGTCGTCACCGTCCATCCCGAACAAGCGCCGTCCGCCAGCGTTTGCGCGCAGTTATAGAGGTTGGTCGGATCGATCCACCGGAGGTACGCGACGGAGCCGTCCAGCGTGATCGGATCGGTTTGCGGCTCGGGGCGGCGCCCGTCGGTCCATTCGCCGTCGCCATTCTCGTCTTCGAATCCGAGGAGCACCATCGTCACGAGATCCGTGTCGCCGTAGTACTCCTGGAGGCTCTCCGAGGGGGCACCATCGAAGGAATACGTCCAAGCGGCCATCGCTTCGGCCGTGAACACGCTCCGCCCATCGTTGGTCGAAAAGACGCCGATCGACCAAGGCGAACCGGAATTTACGCTCGTCCCGCTCACGAAGAGGTTCTCCGCAACCGGCGGCGCCTCCTCCAGATTCGCTCCGGCGGACGCGGGCAGTGCGTCGTACCCACCGGTTGAATAGTTGTACCGAATCAGATTCCACCCCGCTTCAAGGCCAGCAATCCACGCATCCGACGTCGGCGCGCCGGTGAGGTAGAGCAGCTCCTCCGAGGCGACACCACGCCACTCTTCGGCGTCGATGTCGTGGTCGCCTTCCCCATCCGCGTCGTCGAACACCGCGATCCGCGCGCTGCCATACTTCACGCCGGCCCAGGGCGAATCCCAAAGATAAATCGGCCCGGGCTCGATCTCCAGGGTGACCGTTCCGGAGGCGGGCTCGGCGGCCAGGGTCTTGGTTTCATTCCAATCCATGCCTTCCACGGAGATCACGCGCCCGGCGAGGCTCCCCGTGTAGCGAACCTCCAAGCTGAGGTGGGTGTCGAACCCCGTGTCCGTGTCCGCCCCGGTGTCGGCGTTCCCCCCGGTGTCCGTGTCCATCCCGGTGTCCGTGTCCGCGCCGGTATCCGCCCCTCCCGGGCCAGAGTCTGGCCGGGCGGCCGGGTCGACCGGATCGGCACACCCGGCGAGAAACGAGACGACCACAAGGGCGGGGAGCGGGCGACGAAGGGAGTGCATGGCAGACCTCGGGAGGGGCGAGTGCAAGCCCCGTGCCCAGCCGTGCTCAACGTTCAACCCGGCCTTATCCACGTCGACGAACCAGGAGATGACCACGATCGTTTCCTCGGCGTCGTCGATCGTTTCCCGTGGCGTACCCCGCGCGGCTTACGCCCTCCGCTGCCGGTAGCCGCTACCGCAGGAGGCCCGCCAGCCCGACGCCGACAAAAACCACCCCGAGCGACAGCTGGAAGACCAACGTGGCGAGCAGCCATCCCCGCTGCGTCCAGGTGTCGATGCGCGCCGACGCCACATCGTTTGGATCCCACGCCACCGGCACGGTCATTTCAGCTTCAAGCCCACCAAGTCCGCCTTGCCAGGTTTGGGTGAAGGTCTGCGTCGCGGCGTTCGCCACAAAGGTGACGGTGACGCTGGACGTCGCCTTCATCTTTCGTCGGCTGCCATCGCCGACCCGCTCCAGATGGGTGCCTTGCGCAGCGGCTGTTACCGTCCCCTGGGTCGCGGTGCAGCGGGATCGGAAGCTGAGCTCAGCCCAGCCGGAGGTGGCGAAGACGTACAGCAGCGCCAGGCCGGCGAGGAGCGCGAGCAACGCGCCCACCCCCGGGCCCTCAAGGTTGTTGCCGATTTTCCGCAGAAGTTGGCTGGGGTCTTCGATGGCGGCCTCCGCTCGCGCAGGGCGTAACCGAAATCTGTACCGGCGGGCCCGACACGCCTCGCGGCCCCGGTGGCCACGTCAGCCTGGCCTGTGGCCAAGCGCCGGGCCACCACCCGCGGTCACCGAATCCAGACGTTCACGTTGTCGAGCCCGAAGCTCTCGTCGGTGGGCCCCTGATCCAGGGTGCTGCCACCGAGCACGTTTACCGAAGCCGCGGTGTGGCTGACGGTGTAGTCGAGGGGCCACTTGCTGTCGTAGGAGCCGTAGTAGCCGCGATTCCAGCCGCAAACTTCGCTGTAGGCGGTGCTGTGGTTGTTCAGCGCCGCGCTCCAGACCGTCGTGCCATCGAGCGCCACCCAGGCGGTTTCGCCATCCCAACTGTCGAGCGCGATGTAGTCGAGCGTGACCCACGATTCGGTGTGGCTGATGCTGAAGGTTGTGGCATCCACATCCAGCGTACCGCCTGCCATCACTCCGTAGCCGCCGAGGATGGTGCCCCACACTCCACATGACGTGGTCGTGGTGCCGCTCCACCCTGCGTAGGCCCCGGCCGTGAAGTCATCGGCGAAGACGAGGGTCCAGCCGCCGCCGTCGGTGGTCATGTCGCACTCGGTCTCCGTCGGCGTGCCCGCGAAGTCGATCCAGTAGTCACCGTCGCTGGAGGCGATGCCGTCGTCGAGCAGGCCGAGGCAGCTGTCCCAGGCGCAGTCCTCGTGTCCACCCGGGATCACCGAGGCGTCGGTGTCATCGCAATCGTAGTCGTTGTCCACGGTGCCGGCGGGCTGCGTGCAGTCCACCACGGCGGCCCCACCCCACCCGTCCGCGTCGTCATCGTCGTACCAGGTGCTCGTGGGGAGACCGTCGTCCGCGCCGAGCGCACAGTCATTGTCCACGCCGTCGCACACCTCCACGGCCGCGGGATTGATCGCGGCATCGCTGTCGTCGCAGTCCGCCGCGTCCGACACGGCGCCAGCGGGTGCGTCACACGAGACGGTCGCGCTCGCGGCGTTTCCGTAGCTGTCGCTGTCCGCGTCGGCGTACCAGGTGGAGGCAGTGGACAGGTCGAGGGAGCCGTCGTCGTCGTCCACCTGGGCGTCGCAATCGTTGTCGATTCCGTCGCAAACCTCGGTCGCGGCCGGGTTCACGGCGGGGTCGCCGTCATCGCAGTCGGTGGCGTCCGCCACGGATCCTGCGGGTGCGTCGCAAGCAACGGTGGCGCTTGCGGAGTTGCCGTAGCTGTCGCCATCGGCGTCGGTGTACCAGGTGGCGGCGTCCGCCGCGGTGGCCTCGTCCACGACCGTGTCGCAGTCGTTGTCGAGGCCATCGCACAGCTCAAGGGCGGCGGGGTTCACGCCGGCCGCGCTGTCGTCGCAATCCTGGTCGTCCGCCACGTAGCCGGCGGGTTGGGTGCAGTCCTCGACGCTCGTGCCCGCGGCGCCGTACATGTCGCCGTCGTTGTCGGCGTACCAGGTGCGTACGTCCGAGGCGCCGTCTTCATCCACGGTGCCGTCGCAGTTGTCGTCGATGCCGTTGCAGGACTCCAGCGCGGCCGGATTCACCGCGCTCTCGCCATCGTCGCAGTCGCTGGCAACGCTGACGTAGCCGCCAGGGGCGCTGCACGCATCGGTGCTCGCGGCGGCATCGCCGTAGCCGTCACCGTCGGTGTCGGCGTACCAGGTACTGGCGTCAGAGGCCGTGTCTTCGTCCACCACACCGTCGCAGTTGTCGTCGATGCCGTTGCAGGTTTCCACCACCGCGGGGTTCACGGCGCTGGAGCTGTCGTCGCAGTCGGTTGCGTCGGCGACCGCGCCAGACGGGGCATCACACGCCACCGTGGCGGCGCCGGCATCGCCGTACCCATCGAGGTCGGCGTCGGCGTACCAGGTGCTGGCGCCGGACGCGTCGGCTTCGTCCACGGTGCCGTCGCAGTCATTGTCCGCGCCGTCACACAGCTCGGTGGCGGCAGGGTTGTTCGCGGCGTCCGCGTCGTCGCACTCCTCGCACGCGGCGTAGCCGTCGCCGTCCGCGTCCGCGTAGCCGGTAGATCCGTCGCAGTTGTAGTCCGCCGGGTCGGCGCAGTCCGCTTCCACGGCACCGGGGTTGTAGGCCGCGTCTGCGTCGTCACAATCGCCCGCGATGCCGCTGGAACCGGCCGGCGCGTCGCAGGCCAGAGTGGTGAGGGTATCGTCGCCATAGCCGTCGCCGTCAGTGTCCGCGTACCAGATGCTCGTGGTCGTCGCGTCGAGCGAGTCGTCGGCGTCGTCGACCAGACCATCGCAGTCGTCGTCGTAGCCATTGCAGGCTTCGGTGGCGCCGGGGTTCAGGTCCGAACGGGTGTCGTCGCAGTCGCTCGCGTCGGCCACCCAACCCGGGCCCGGCTCGCACATCTGGGCGGTTGCGCCCGGATCGCCGTAGCCATCCGCGTCGTTGTCGGCGAACCACGTCGAGCCGGTTGAGGCGTCGAGGCTGTCGTCGGCGTCATCGACGAGTCCGTCGCAGTCGTCGTCCGCATCGTTGCACACCTCGGCGGCATCGGGGTTCACGGCCGCCGTGGCGTCGTCGCACTCCTCGCAGGCCGCGAAGCCGTCGGCATCGGCGTCGGCGTAGCCCACCGAGCCGTCGCAGTTGTAGTCGTTGGGATCCTCGCAGTCCGCTTCGGCCGCGCCGGGGTTGTAGGCCGGATCGAGATCGTTGCAGTCGCCGCCCGCGACCGCCGCTCCCTCGGGTGGCGCACACGCAATCACCGGGGCCGCGTCGTCGCCGTACCCGTCGCCATCGGCGTCGGTGTAGTACGTCGAGGCCACCGCGCCGTCGTCCACATCGCCGTCGCAGTCGTTGTCGAGCCCATCGCAAACGTCCTCGGCGCCGGGGTAGACCGCCGCGTTTGTGTCGTCGCAATCGTCGCCGATCTCCGCGTAGCCTGCGGGGTGATCGCAGAAGCCGTCCCCATCCGCCGCCCCATGACCGTCCAGGTCGCCGTCGTAATAGTAGGTCGTGGGGCCGCCCACCGTGGCGTCGGCGTCGTCGCAATCCGCCGCACCCTCGAGGCCATCGCCATCGTGGTCGGTAACCAGCTTGGTGGCGTTGTCGGCGGGGCCGCAGCCGGTGGCGAACGAGAGGACGGCGAGCGTGAGGAGAAGGCGCATGGGCAAGGACCGGAGGAGAGGCGCCAGCCTACCCGATGTGCGGCGCGCGTTCACCGGGATCGGAGGCTTCGTGGGCCGGATCACCGCTCACGTCAGGGCCGAGCCAAGAGCGAGGGAGGTTCGGACTCCGCCCGTCACTGCCCGGCGTCGGCCGTGATGGTGGCGCCCATGTCGTCGAAGCTACCGAAGCCCGTCGAGATCTCCAGCACTTCCAGCTCGGGGCTGACCACGACGAAGGTGGGGTAGCCGAAGTTGTCGCCAAGCGGCTGCCCCACGACCGAAAGGCCCCAGACCCGGTCGGCCAGCACCGGGGAGCTGAGCTCGAAGGCGTCGATCCACTGCTGGAGTTGGCGCTGTGTGGGGCTGCCGGCCGTGTCGCTGAGCGACGGCGCCAGCAGCGTGATGACGTGTACCGGGATGCCGGCACTTGCCATCTCCTCGACGAACGCCTCCTCGGACCCCGCGGCGGACTGGCAGGGCCCGCAGTCCATCGCGGAGATGTCGACGATGACGTACTCGCCGGCGAAGTCGTGGAGGCGCACAGGCTCCTCGCAGATATCGGTGAACACGCCGTCAGGGAGCGTTTCGCCGACCTCGGCGACGTACCCGCCCGTGTAGGCTGCGGGGTCTGCCTTCGGCCAGCCACAAGCGTAGCTGTCGGGGGGAGTAAAACCGTCGTATGGGTCGCCGTCGTCGGTCGCGACCGTCAGCGAGCCGGCGATCTCGAAGGAATAATCCGCGCCCAGCTCTTCGGCGGTGAAGCTGTGGGTGACGGTCACCGAGGCCCCGGCCACGGTGGCTTCGCCAAACTCGGTGAGCCACGAGCCGGCGCCGCGGTACCACACGCCCCCCCCGAAGCCGAGGTACTCGGTCTCCAACGGCGCCGTGGTCGAGATCTGGGCGTAGCAGTCGTCAAGCCCGGCAACCATCTCGACATCGGCGAGGAAGGTGAGATCGCAGTCCGGGCACAGCCAGGGTGCCGAGCGGGCTTCCACGCCGGTGTAGTGCCGGGTGTATGTGCAGTCGGTGGCCCCTTCGGCTTCGGAGTCGGTGCCGAAGTCGACCGTCCAGGACATCTCGCCGTCGAGGGTAGCCCGCGCTTCGGTGTCGACGGTGTCGGTGTCCCCGCCGGAGTCGCTGTTATTCCCGGAGTCGCCTGAGCCGGGATCGTCGGCGTCCCTGACGGGGGAGCCGGCTCCGTCGCAACCGACGAGGAGCACGATCACGATGGGGTGGGTCCACTGCATGAAATCACCGCGAAAGGAGGGAGCATGAGACGGATGAAAGGCATGGCGGCATGCCCACGGGGGCAGGGTACGCCCGCCCGCGGCTGCGAGGCAAGCCCGTCAGGCGCGAAGAGGCGAAACGATGGGCGCGGCGGTTGGATGGGTTCCTGCACAGGCTGGGGCCCTGAACCTCGTCACAAGTCCACCGCACGGCTCGAGCCGGTCAGCCGCACCCGTTGCTCCTTGAACCAGCCTTGTTCTTCGGTGGACCACTCGGTGCCGCTGTCGTGTAGCGCCCGCAGCGTTTCACTGCTCTGCCACCGTGGAACCCGCTCCACGTCCGCCCGTTGCCGGGCAACGGCCTGTTCGCGGCGCACTCGTGCCGCTTCGGGGTCGGGACGCGGTGGCGGTTCTCGCGACTCCTCCTGGGCGCTCGACGCGTTTGCCCACCGCCACCGCGGGCCCGGTGCCTTCCCTGCAGGCTCCGCCGCGTCGGCCACCTTGGGCCGCCCCCCGGGGTAACGGGCGCGTAACGCAGCGATACGCGCCAAGGCCTGGGCCCGCTCGTTGGGAGCGGCCGCGCTGTCCCCCGCGAGCCGCTCATAGGCGGCCCACCGCCGCGCATCGCGAGCCTCGCTCATGGGCGAAGCGTATCGCGGCGCGGTCCCAGGCGAACGAGCGGCGTCAGCCGGCTCCTCCCGGCGGAGGGTGTCCCGGTCACGCGAGAAACGGAACGGTTCATCGACGAGGTTGGCAACGAGAGGGGCCATCGCGAACCGGTGGGCGGCGGGGTTGTAGAGGGGGGCGTCGTTCGCCGGCCCGACGAAGGGGAGTGCAGCCCGCCCAAAGGTCGAGTCCTCCTCCTTGGCCTCCCCACGAAGTCGAGCCACGCTGTTCGACCGCAGCGCGCGGAGGCGTCGACGCGACTCCAGCAAAAGCGGCGATCGTCCGTTCGTCCCTACGCCGACGACGGCTCGTTGCCTCGCACGAGCGCCGCGATCGCGCGCTCGCCCGCCCAAACGGCTGAACAGTCCGACTCGACTCCGCCGCCGGGCCAACGAGGGCGACTCGACTTGCGGGTGAGGCGGCTTCGCCGCCCCGAGGCGCGCCTACCGAGGCCCGCCGTCCCGCCGAGAGGCATCCCCCCGATTTGCGACTACCACCGAGGGATCGTATGCAGTTTGCGACCGGCGGACCCCGGTTCGGCCCGCGCCGGCCGCGACGATGGGTTCTGCGTCGAGCCCGGTGGACGATCCCAGGTACACGCCCACCGCTGTGGCGTCGCCGAGCCTCTCGCCAACGACGACGTCCCCGAACCCGTCGCCATTGACATCGCCCGCGGCGAGCGGCCAGTAGTCCAGCTCCGGGCTCGCCAACGCGCGGACGGGGAAGCCGACTGAGCCGAGATAGATTGAAGGTTCTCGTCCCCCTCCGAGCCCGCGGCTTCGAGGATCCACTCGGCCTCGGGGCCGAGTCCGTCGGCGCCGCCGTTGAACTGTCCCATCCCACCGATTCCGCCCGATTCGATCCCACGCCGTTCTACCGGTAGAACCGTTGGGATCTCGCCGGTTGGCGTGTCCCACGGGTTGGCGCACTTCGGCGTAACGCGACGACGCTCGTGTC
>BJHF01000122.1 GCA_014191855.1 Deltaproteobacteria bacterium | reverse complement strand
ACACGGTCCGCATTCCGCGAACGTATCGCGTGGCGCCGCCGTGTGGGTGCAGCCGCGCTCCCGTCGGCATTCCTGCTCGTTAGGTGTCGAACACTTCGACGACCAGCGCCCCCGCGCCCGGGGCCACGAGCACCGTCGCTCCGGCCATTTCGTCCAGCACTGTCAGCTCCTCCCGGGGAAGGGGAATGAGTCCCCAGGCGCCGTGCACCTCGGCGTCGTCGTCGAGAGGGAGCACGAAGCCCTCGCGGGGCAGGAGCCCGCCCTGGGCGAGGCGCACGCGCGCACCGAGGCCGCACCCCCGGCGGATCATCACGTTGAAGTCCCGCACGGGGCCGTGGAGCAGGGTGCACGTGAGAGGCACGTCGCCGCCAAACGCGAACGGCGCGCCGACCGTACCCACGACCTGGTCGATCGGGCCGCCGCGCAGGCGGAAGCCCTCGCCGCTCAGCAGCGTGATGATGCGATCGATGCCCGGAAACAACGAGAAAGGTCCGTTCGCGGCTACCTCCGCGATGCTGATCCGTAGGTCGAATTCGGGTCCCGCCTTGGGGGTGCGCCAGAGCTCGTGGGTGACGCCTCCGCCGTTCTTCCACGGCATGGTGGTGCGGCGCGCGACGATCATCTGGGCCTGCCGCAGTACATGTTCAGAGCATAGCGGGTCGGCCCGGCGCGCGTTTGCGGAGTGTTGACAGCGCGGAGCACACAGTTTGCGGATTTTGGACTGTTGGCACCGGCGCGGGAGGGCACCTTGCCGGCATGCGTGATCTCCGGCTCGTCTTGTTTTCCGTCCTCGGCGCATGCTCGGCCGATCCTGGAGGTTTAGTCGGCTCTGACCAGGAGATTTCGGTAACAGCGGGTTGCGGCGACGAGCTGACGGCGACGCTCAGCGCCACAGAGGTCGCCACCGCGCCGCGGCTGGCCTGGTCGGTGGAGTCGGGCGCCACGACCTGGGTGGAGTTCAGCAACGGTGCCGGGCGCACGCGGTCGGCGGTCGGGGTGGCAGGAGCGTCGGAGGTTGAAGCCGTCCTGCTCGGAATCGTGCCGGGCGCGGAGTTCACCTGGGAGATCTTCGTGAGCGATCGCGAGGGGGTGCGGTGCGTGGCCGCGGGTGTCGGCACCAACGGGCCCCTGACGGCCGGCGTGCCCACCGTGAACGCCACCGTGGCGGCAGGCGCCTCCCCGGGCCTCACGCTGGTGCCCGTGCTCTCGGGTGCGAGCGCGGGGGACAACTGGCTGCTGGTGTTCGACGAAGAAGGGAGGGTGATCTGGGCGTACGACACGTCGGCGGCGCCCGGCGGCGACCTTAGCCTCATGACCGCCGCGTTCTCCCGCGACGGGACGGGGGTGTTGTTCAACGGGCAGGCCGAAAGCGCCGAATCGGAGGGGTGGATCGCCAAGGTGGGCTTTGACGGCGCCGTGGAGGTGATGGCCACGGTTACCGGGATTCACACTGACTTCGTGGAGCTGGACGAGGGCCGACTCGCCGCGCTCACCTGGGAAATTCGTGAGCAGGGCGGTCTGCGCCTTCTCGGCGACCACGTCATGATCGTCGAGCCGGGCGGTGGAGCGACGTCCCTCTGGAACTCGTTTGATTCGATCCCGTTCATACCAGGGGAAGGCTGGGTTGCCGGATACTACCCGCCCGACGCGACCGTGGTGGACTGGTCGCACGTGAACAGCATCTCGTGGGACGAGGGTTCCAACGACCTGATGGTTACGATGACGGCGCAAAGCGGCGTGGCCCGCATCGACGCAAGCACGGGGGAGACGGAGCTGCTGTATGGCACCGACATCGGCTCCTTCGCTGGCGACCCGGGGCTGACGGAGTCGCCGCATTCTGCGCAGATCCTCGAGAATGGAAATGTGTTGGTGTTCAATCGTGGGGACTTCTTCGAGGATCCGGCAGGCACGTGCTCCTGGGCCGCCGAGCTGCAGTTCGACGTCGCGAGGGGCACCGCATCCGAGGTGGAACGCTGGGAAGGGGAGGACTGCACGCTGGTGACCTTCCTCGGGCAGGCGCGGCGTCTGCCCGGCGAGGTGACGCTCGTGGACTGGACGTCTGCAGGGCGAATCGACCAGCTCTCGGCGAGCGACGAGCCGCTGTGGAGCGTTTCGCTCGGAGTGGGGCATGCCTTCGGCTACGCGGACTTCCTGGTCTTGTAGGCTAAATGGTCGCCGCTGCTCCTTCGCGCGGCGCTTTCGTGTACCATTGGGGTCAACCCGGTGCCTCGGTGCTCAGCGTCGTCGTGTTGCTCGGAGCGTGTACTCCCGCTGCGCCCTTCGGGGGGGCGGACGAGGCGGCGGTAGACGCGGCAGTCGGCCCCGACGCGTCGGACTCCGCCGTCGGAGCGCAGGTGGGGGTGCCCACCGGGCTGCGGGCGCAGGTCGATCCGGTCCCATGCGAATTCACAGGAGTTGAGGCGGATACGTGGACCTACGGCTGGCAGTTGGACGGCGTGGACTGGAGCGGGGTAACCCTCACCACCGTTCACCCTGGCGACACGGTGTTTCCGGGGTACACCCGACCGGGTCAGCGATGGACCTGTACGGCGCGGGCGTGGCTAAACGGTGTGGAGGTGGCTTCGGCCAGCGCGGACGCCGACATCGTGGAGGTGGAGGAGGAGCTCGATCCACTGCTTCCGGCGACCGCGTGGGTGGCCGACGGTACCGTGCACTATCGGGGCCCGCTCGCGGCTTCTTCGAAGCTGAAGCTGACGTACGGGGTTGATGGGTGGGCGCCTCGGTCGGCATCGGCCGGGGCCGTGCTCGTGCTGTACGACACCCAGGAGCAGCGCGCGGAGCTCACGGAGCCTATGGTCCCAGACCAGGGCGAGTGGATCGCGGAGGTGGACGTCCCGGAGGCCGCGCGCGTCGTCCACATGATCTTCGACGACGGCGCGACCATCGACGATGCGGAGGGGCACGAGTACACGTGGGACCTTGAGTTTCCATCGGTCGGACCGTATCTGAGCTGGAACGACGTCGCGACGCCGACGGGGGGCATGGTGGTCAACTGGGTGACCGGTCAACCCGGGCTCGGCGTGGTGGAGTATGGGCCGGATCAGGAGAACGTCGCCTTCGCCGTGGGAACGGTGGTGGACACGATCCACCATGCGGCGCTCACGGGCCTTCCCGCGGGGACGACCTTCGCCTACCGGGTACGCGACGGGGCGGGGCGGGCGTCGGCATGGTCGACGTTCCGAACGGCGGAAGTCGGCGAACATACTTACTCCTTCCTGGTCGCCTCCGACATGCAGGACACCGGTGGCTCCCAGGAGCGGTGGCCCGAGGTTGCGGCGCAGATGGGCGCCACCGCGCCGGATGCGCGGTTCGTCCTGATTCCGGGAGACCTGCCCGCCGACGACCATCCTGGGCTGTGGTGGCTGTTCTTCGATGGCGGACGGGAACTGTTCAGCCACGTGCCCATCGTGCCCGCCATCGGGAACCACGACGATCCGGGTGTACCCTCAAGCTCCGATACCACGAGTTGGCGATATTGGTTCGATCTGCCTGCCACTCCGGGTAGCGAAGTGTATTGGCGGCTGGACTATGGTCGTACCCGGATCTTCGCGATTGACAGTGAAGAAGCGGCTCAAACCGCCCCGGGGGGGGTGCAGTACGAGTGGATGCGGGCCGAGACCCTCGACTTATGGGATGGTGACACACGTGGCGTGGACTGGGCGCTCGCCGCCTTCCACATCCCGAGCTACGACGCCGGGGAGCGCTTCGCGAGCACGTCGGGGACGTTCCGTCCGCTCACCGAAGTGTTCGAGGGCGCGATCGACGCGGTGATCTCCGGCCACGAGCACATGTATCAGCGCTTCCTTCCCCTTCAATACGACGGGAGGCTCGCGCCCTCGGGCGAGTATGGGCTCGATCCCGACGACGGCACGCTGTACCTCGTCACCCCCGCGGCCGGCTTCAGCTTCCTTGAGTCGGCGCTGGTGGATGCGGACGCAGAAGGGGGTGAACAACTTGGGCTTTTGGCGTGGCCCGAGGCCCCGAACGAGCACGCCTCCGACGAGGCTCATCGCAGCGAGGACAGCATCCAGGGCTTCCTGAGCGCCGAGGTGAGCCCGAGCGACCTGAGCTTTGCCTTCATCGGAATGGGGAATAGCGTGCAGCCGGAGCCGGCCTCCGTGTTGGACACCGTCACGCTGCATCACTAGCGGGTATACCGGAGCCGTGCCGGCCTGGACACGAGCCCTCAACCGTCGGATCCGCGGAGCCCCGCGTATTGTCTGGCACACAGAATACCGGCTTCCCCTCACGAGCATCGCCGCTCGTACCGGCCTCGATCCCCGGCGGGCGGAGCTGGTGGTGGATGCGCTCGTTGAGCTTGGGGTGATCACCGACGCCGATCTGCTCTCGCCCGAATCAGTCACCTGGGCCGATCTGTCGCGAGTGCACACGTCGGAGTGGGTGGAGGCGCTCACCCAGCCGGAGACGCTCGCCTCCGTATTCGCGGTCGACGCTTGGGATATCCCCAGCGACGCGCTGTTGGACTCCCTGCGGCGGATCTGCGGCGGCACCCTGCTCGCGGCCCGGCGAGCGCTCGGGGAGCCGGGACCGGTGCTCAACCTCTCCGGGGGCTTCCATCACGCCGCACCGGGCTCCGGGGGTGGATTCTGCGCGGTGAACGACATCGCAGTCGCCGTCGCCGCCCTACGGGAGTCCGGCTTCGCCGGGAGTATTGCCGTGCTCGACGTCGATGCCCACCCCCCCGATGGCCTCGCGTCCTGCCTGGGCACGACCGCCTGGATCGGCTCGATCTCGGGGACCATGTGGGACGCTCCGGGCCACGTGGACGAGGTACACGTGCCGGCTTGCGTGGGGGACGGGGTCTATTTAGCTGCGTTGGACCAGCTCCTTCAGCGGATGCCCCGCGCCACGATCACCTTTGTCGTGGCCGGCGGCGATGTCCGCGCCGGGGATCCGCTCGGCGGCCTTGGCCTCACCGAAGCCGGCGTTCGTCAACGGGATCAAGTCGTGCTCGACGCGCTCGCCGGCGCCCCGAGCGTGTGGCTGCCGGGGGGCGGATACCGTTCGGATGCATGGCGGGTGCTCGCCGGGACGGCGCTCGTTCTCGCAGGACACCGCCGCCTTGAGTTGCGCGCAGACTTCGATCCCATGCGCGCTCGTTTTCGCCGTGTCGGGCGCAGACTCTCCGATGCTTTCGGGGGCATCGAGCTCGACGCCGAGGACGTGGACGGGCTTCTGGGCCCCCGTCGCGACGAGACGCCGCGGTTCCTTGATCGGTACACCCGCGCCGCGGTGGAGCTGGCGCTGGAGCGGTACGGGCTGGCCGAGCCGGTGCGGCGGCTCGGATACCGCGATCTGCGTGTGGAAATCGACCGCGCCGAGCTGGGGGATCGGTTCCGCTTGTACGGCACTGCGGCGGGCGTGGAGCACCTGCTCGCGGAGTCGGTACTTGCGCGGGGCGGCGTCGGAGAGACTCCGGTGTTGTTCGTCCACTGGCTCACGCTGCGCCACCCGCTCGGCGCCTTTCGGAGCGCCGGTGGGCCATTTCCTGGCCAGGAGGTGCCCGGCCTGGGCCTGGCCAGGGAGGCCGGGGAGCTGCATCGACGCATCGCGGAACGTCTTGGCCTGGCGGGGGTGGCCATGCGCCCCGCCTGGCTGCACGTGGCGTACGCCGTGCGCCACCGGATGCGCTTCGTGGACCCGCAGGAGCAACACCGCTTCGAGGCGGTGCTCGCCCAGAACACGGGGATCCCACTGTCGAAGCTCTCCGCGCTCGCCCATGCAGGGGAGGCGCTGCTCGACGGCAAGCCGTGGCAGTGGCCCGCCGCGCTCATGGTGGAGTGGCTCACGTTGCCGCCGACCGCGTAGGCGCTTAGCGCGCTTGGATGTCCAAAACCCACCCGGTCGTTGAAGAGGAGCTGAAGCTGCTTGACGACGCGCGCGACCGCCTGCGAAAAGCCGCAGGTCGTACCTATGCTTCGGAAGACGAGATCATCGCCGAACTGCAGCATATCCAGGAGATGATCCGTGGCGGCAAGTCGGACGACAAGAGCGCGTTCGAGCAGCAGTACGAGCACCTCGTGCGCTTGCTTGAGCAGCTCCGGCGCGGCCGCCCCGCAGGAAGGCCCGATCCCGAGAGCCCCTACTTCGCCCACATGCGGCTTCGCAGCGATGGTCGTACCTTCGACGTGCTGCTTGGCAAGGCGACGTGCCTCGAAGACGGCATGCGCATCGTGGACTGGCGCCACGCCCCCATCTCCCGCATCTACTACCGGTACCAGGAGGGGGACGACTACGAGGAAGACCTCGGCGTTCGCACGGTGGAAGGCGCGGTTCTCGCGCGGCGTTCGGTGTCGATCCGGGAAGCCGAGCTCGAGCGGGTCACCTGTCCGCAGGGCAGCTTTCTGCGCGACGGCGACCGTTGGAACACTGTGGCCAACGAAGCCCCTCGGCTCGCCGCGCGCCCAGAGCAGAAGGATGGCCGCAAATCGGGTAGTTTTTCAACCGGTAAGGCGCTGCGGCAGGACAAACACCTCCCCGACATCGCCGCGCTCATCGATCCCGCCCAATTTGAGCTCATCAGCCGGGCCGACAGCGGGCCGGTCATCATCCGCGGTGGCGCTGGCTCGGGGAAAACCACGGTTGCGCTTCACCGGATCGCCTGGCTCGCCTACCAGGCCCCGCACCGATTCGCCCCCCACAAGATCCTGGTGGTCGTGTGGGGTCGCGCGCTCCGCGACTACGTGTCGAAGGTGCTGCCCTCGCTCGGCGTGAGCGGCGTGGGCGTGACGACGTGGTGGGATCTCGCGCGCACGATGGTACGTCGCCACTTCCCCTCGCTGCCAGGGCACGACAACGCCAACACTCCCAGCGCGGTCGCGCGTATCAAGCTTCACCCGGAGCTACCTCGACTTCTGGAGCAACTGATCGCGAGCCGACACATCCCGCCGACGCCCGGCTCGGCCATCGAGGATTGGAAGCAGCTCGTCGGCGACAGCGCCCTGCTCGCGAAGCTCAGCGGCGTCTCCCCCTCCGAGGTGCACACCGCCGTGATGTGGGCGCGCGCGCAGCAAGGGGCCCTGGCGGCGCGCGCCGAGGGCGATCGGCAAGCGAACACCTGGTTGGACGAGGAGGATGACGCGATCCTGCTGCGGGCCTATCAGCTCCGTGTTGGCGCCTTCAAGGCGAAGGAGGGCGGCCACCTCAAATACGCGCACATCGCGGTGGACGAAGCGCAGGATTTCTCTCCGATGGAGATCTCCGTGCTCATCGGCATGACGGACAAGCATCAGTGCGTCACCCTGGCGGGTGATACACAGCAACACATCATGGAGAAGGGGGGCAGCCTGCGCTGGCAGGACCTGCTCGAGGGACTCGGCATCGTTTCGACGGAGCTCAGCACCCTCCGGATCTCCTACCGATCCACCTCATCCATCGCGGCGTTTGCGCGTGGGGTGCTCGGCGAGTTGGCCGAGGATGAGGGGGCTCCGGCCACCACGCGTGACGGTCCGCCGGTCGAGGTGCTCACCTTCGGCGAGCATGGTGCATGTGTCGATACACTCGGTCTTGCGTTGCGTGCGTTGATGGACCAGGAGCCGAACGCCTCGGTGGCGCTCATCGCCATCGACGAAGCCACGGCCCGGCTCTATTACGAAGGTTTGGAGCGGATGGAGGTGCCGAACGTGCGCCTCGTGGAGGATCAGACCTTCGCGTTCGCGCCTGGCGTGGACTGCGTGGACGTGGCGCAGGTGAAAGGCCTGGAGTTCGACTATGTCGTGGTGCTCGACGCGAGCCGCGGCGTGTGGACCACCCGCCCGCACCACCGTCGGCTCTTGCACGTGGCCGCGACCCGAGCCGTTCATCAGCTCTGGGTCGCGTGTATCGGGGAGCCGTGCGAGCCGGTCGCGGAGACGCTCAACTGAAGCACGGCGGCGGTCGCGGTCCTCAGCGGCCGCCGACGACCCACGCGTAGCTGTCCACTTCCAAGGTCGCGCCGGGCGCGAACTTCATCCGACCGACGGCGCGCTTCACGCACTTGGCGAGATCGGCGTCGTCGGTCGCGTTGTCGAGCACGCGAATGGAGGTTGCGGTGCCATCCTCCACGCGCCATGCCAGCGCGAGGCGCCCGTCGAGCGAAGGGTCTGCCTTCATCGCGGTTTGTACGCAGGTCTCCACCGAGCCTCGGTACCCGCGCACCACGTCCCCCACGTTCCCTGCGGAGGCAACCTCGGGGGCCACCTCATCGCGCAGTTTCTCGCGAACGATGTCGATGCTCGGGGCGGGGCCTCCGATGGGGCCGATGGCGCCAGGAACGCCTCCTCCAGCGCTGGAATCGGGCACCTCGGCGTCTTCACGGGGCGTGTCATTGCCATCGCCGCGCGCGCGAACGTGCGTGGCGAAGCGCAGATTGGGGTCCACGTTGTCGAGCGCTTCCTTCGTTTCATCGACCTCCGCGCCGAGCTGGGACTGAACGCTGCCCGCGAGCGAGCCCAGCGCAGCCAGATCGAGGTGCTGCTCGGGCTTCGGCGCGTTCGAGCCGGCGGCTTCGGGGGTTTCGGAGCGCGAGGGCCGCGCGGGGCCGGCGCTGGGTGCCACGGGGGAGGGGTCCTCCTGCGGTTCCGGCAGGTCGATGTGGATCTGGATCGGGGGAATGGAGCGCAGGGTGGCGTCGGCGTACTCGGCAGACAGCCCCAGATCCTCGGGCACCATCGGCAGCGCGTAGGCGCGTGTGGCGAGGGCGCCCCCCATGAGCGTCGGGACGAACACCAGCATCAACACACGGAACAAGCGTCCTTCTTCGTCGAGGTACCAGGGCGAGAGGGCGGGAGAGAGGCGCATCGGGGCTCCAGGGTGCGCGCTACGACAGCGCTCCGGAACCCGGGTTCCCGCGGTATGTTGTCAGCATGCGAACGACGGCCGCGCTGTGGGTGCTCCTGGGCTTGGGATGCGATGTTTCGGGCGACGCCGAAGGTCCCGGGGGGAGGCGGCCGCGGTGGGACACCGCGGACCCCGCGGGCGATACATCTGATACATATGATACATATGATACATCTGATACATCGGGTGACAGCGGCGCGGACACCGCGGTGGACGGGCTGGCATGCGGCGACGGCCGCGTTGGCGGGCCGCATGAAGAGTGCGATGGTAGCGATGATTCGGCGTGCGCCGGGCGCTGCGCGACGACGTGTCAGTGCCCTTCGGCCGAGGCGAGCGGGGTGCTGCAGGTGGACATGATCGACGTCTGGCAGGGCGATGGGCTGCTCATCACGTCGCCGGCCGGGTTCACGATGCTGGTGGATGCTGGCGACGAGTCCGCATATCCAGGCGTTCGGCGGTGGTTACTGGATCACGCGCCGGGCGGCGTGGACTACACGCTCGTGAGCCACCAGCACGCAGACCACATGGGCGCGATGGACCGGGTGCTCCAGGATCATCCCGAGGTCGGCCTCGCATGGGATGGCGGGGGCGTGGCGACGAGCGACTCGTATGACGACTACGTTCTGGCGGCGGGAAATCGGCGAACGACGATCGTGGCGGGGCAGACCCTGGACCTCGGGCCGGACCTGCTCGTGGAGGTGCTTCACAGCGATGTCGGGTCGACGGAGAACGAGAACTACAATTCGGTGGTGATCAAGCTCACCTACGGCTCGGTGCGCACCTTGATGGGCGGCGATTGCGAAACGGAAGGTTGCGAGCGCTACTTTGACGCGGGCGGGGTGGACATCTACAAGGTGCATCACCACGGCTCATCCGACTCAAGCGGCGGGCGAATCCTCGTGGACATGCAGCCGAGGCTCGCGCTCATCAGCGCCGGCGAGGGGAACGATTACGGGCATCCCGACAAGGTGACGTTGGACACGCTGGACCAGGTGGGCGCCGACGTGTGGCGGACTGACGAAGACGGATCGGTGCGCGTGGCCATCGACGGGGCGACGTGGCTGGTGGAGGCGGAGAAGCGCTAGTCTCGTACGTACGAGATGTTGAGTCGTACGTGCGGGATGGCTACGGTACGTCCATGGCTGTCACCGCCTCCCAGCTTCGTGCGGGTGTGTGCCGAATCCTTGACCTTCGGGCTGCGGAGAGCTCGTTCGAGCGAGTTTCCCAAATCGCCGCGACGCTCCGGTGGGCGCGGAATCCTACGAGATCACCTGCGACTGAGCCGGGCGGCCCCGGTGGCGCCGCGAATGGCCGCGATGCGCGCTCGCCGAGCGACCGGGCCTGACCATTCGCCCAGATGGGCTCCTCCTCCGGCCCTCTCCGGGTTAGCCGCGCGCTTCGCGAGGTTTCCATGGCGCTTCAGGCTGGTATCGTCGGGCTCCCCAACGTGGGCAAAAGCACGCTGTTCAACGCGCTCACGGCGGCGGGGGCTACGGCGGCGAACTTTCCTTTTTGCACGATCGACCCGAATGTGGGCGTAGTGCCGGTGCCGGACGGTCGGATGGAGCAGCTCCACAAGATCATCAAGACCAACGTGATCATTCCGGCGGCCGTGGAGGTGCTGGACATCGCGGGACTCGTGCGCGGCGCGAGCACCGGCGCCGGTCTCGGCAACAAGTTCCTCGGTCACATCCGAGGCGTGGACGCGGTGCTGCACGTGGTGCGGTGCTTCGACGATCCCGACGTCGTGCACGTGGATGGCGACCCTGATCCGCTCCGCGACATCGACACGATCGACACGGAGCTGGCCCTCGCCGACCTCGAAACCCTGGTGAAGCGCGTGGACCGTTGTCGCAAGGCCAGCAAGGGTGGGGACAAGGAGCAGCTCTTCCATCTCGCAGTTGCCGAACGCCTGGAGAAGCTGCTCAACGACGGAAAACCCGCCCGCTCCGGCACGTGGACCGAGGACGAGTGGGTGAGCGTGAAGGACGCGCAGCTCATCACGGCGAAGCCCGTGTTGTACGTCTGCAATGTCGACGAGAAGGGCCTGGAGGGCGACAACGACTATATTCGCATCGTGCGCGAGCGCGCAGCCGCGGAGGGCGCCACGGTGGTGGTGCTCTGTGCGAAGATCGAGGCGGAGATCCAGGAGCTTCCCGCGGAGGATCGGGCGGGGTTCCTGGCGGACATGGGCATTGCGGAGCCTGGTCTTGCGCTGCTCGCGCGGGGCGTTTACCGTCTGTTGGGTTTGCAGACCTACTTTACGGCGGGGGTGAAGGAGATCCGGGCCTGGACCATTCCCATCGGGGCGAAGGCGCCGCAGGCCGCGGGCGTGATTCATACCGACTTCGAGAAGGGATTCATCCGGGCGGAGGTTTATACGGTGCCGGATCTGGTTGCCGTCGGGAGCGAGGCGGGGTTGAAGGCGGTCGGGAAGCTGCGGGTGGAGGGGAAGGAGTATGTGGTGCAGGATGGGGATGTGATGCATTTTCGGTTCAACGTTTAGCTGTGAAAACGACGGCGTAGAACCGTATACACGAGCCGATGCATCCGATTTTGCCCCACATCTGCCCCACAACGGGGTAGCCTGTGCGAGCTCAGAGGCTCGCATGAAGGTCGGTCACGCGGTTGGCATCTCGGTCAGTGAGGTGGGCCAGGGGAAGTGGCGCTTGCGTTGGCGACAGAACGAGGCGCAGCCGGGTGGCTCGGCGAGGCGAGTCCAGCGAGAGGTCTACGTGTACAGCGTGGACGAGCGGAAGCGGTTGGAGATCGAGATCGAGAAGCAGGTGGTCGAGCGGGGGTGGTGGGAACCGGCGAGCGAGGCGTCGAAGATCAAACCGCTCGACGTGAACGCCGAGGAACTCGCGCAGCTTTGGCTCACGTGGAAGAAGGGGCCGCGCGGCGCGGGAAAGAACACGCTGATGTCGCTCGCTGGCTCCCTCACCCGCTGGTTCAGGGCCGTACGGGCGGTCAAGGGGTTGGCGGTCGATCAGGTGGTGAGCGGGAAGACGTTCACGATGGACACCGTGAACGCCGTTGTAGGGCGGTGGCGCGACGAGAAGTACGCCCCCGGTACGATCTACCAGAGCATGGCCGCGGTCGTGGACCTTTGGACCTGGGCGGCCGATCAACCGGATTGCAGGGACGTGATCCCGTCGCCCCCGCACAACCGCAAGATGGTGATGCCACCCACCGTCGCCTACGAGGCACCTCAGGAGGTGCCGACATGGGCCGAGGCCGACGCCTGCCTTCGCCAGATCCGACTTCCTGTGCCGCGCCGACTCGCGACGATCATGCGGTACACGGGCCTCAGGCTGGAACAGGCGGTCTTCATCCACCGCGAGGACTTCGACCTCTCGGCCGCGACGCTCCTAATCAGAAAGGGCAAGAGCCAGCGGGAGAAGGCGCTGAATCGAACGGTACCCATTGCGCAAGGGCTCGTCGCGGACCTGGGCGACTGGATACGCGGCTGTCCCGTCGGGCCGCTCTTCTCGGACTTGAAGAACCCGACCGTGCCGATGAGGAGTTACCGGAACACCACCAAGTACGTCACCGAGGCGTGGGAAGCCGCCACGGAGGGTGGAGAGGCCCGCCGCGAGGTGTGGGCACCCAGCAACCGTGAGAAGGCAAGGCCAGACCATGCCTTCCGGGCGGCATTCCAGTACCACCTGATGGACGCACAGGTCGGCGACAACGTGATCGACTGGCTGGTTGGCCACGCTCCCTCGACCACCCGCGGCAAGCACTACGCCCGACCGGCGGAGAGCGCCTCGCGGCGAGCTGTCGAAATGATCCCTGCGGTGGACTGGCAGCAGAGCAACATCACCGTCCTGCGGTTCGACAAGCGGGCGCGCGCATGAAGCCGCAGCACGTGGACCGTCCGCTCCCCGCGATGATCAAGGGGCTCGCGAAGCGTGGCGACATCGGCCTGTTCTTCGCTCGGTCCGCCGCGAAGCTGCGCGACCGACGGCCGCGAGTTCCCGTCGGAGTCCTCCGCCTCATGCGTCGCCCCATCAGGTTGCGGCCCAACGGTTCACGGGCTCCGCGCCGCCGCCTCCCGACCCGCGCTGGCTCGGGCGGCGGGCGCGGAGGCGGGGACGACGGCCCACCAGGGGGTGACGACCATCCGATAGCGGCGCGCCACCACCGGTGGGGTGGGAGGCGCAGTGGCTGACGGCGCGCACGGATTCGAGGTCGAGGACCTCGACGTGGGGGTCGAGGTGCGCCCCGGCCTCCTCGCCGACGTACTCCGCGTGTCCGCGCCCAATGTCCTCGCGGCGCTCGAAGCCACGCGAGAAGTCTGGGAACGCTACCCCGTGCGTGTGCTCGACGCGCCGAAGGGGGGCGGCAAGACCTACGCGCTCGCCCGCGTGGCGCGCGCACGCGCGGTCATCGTGAGCGACCGAACGGCGCTGACCGCGCAGATCGCGGAGCGGTTCGGGGCCGAGCTTAGGCGCGATCCGGGCTCCACGGGAAGGGCCATCCACCACCAGGCCACGAACGCGGCCCGGTACGCGGCCACGCTCCACACCACTCCCCGCCTCTTCGCACGCGACGTCGCCCTCGACACCCTCGTGATCGATGAGGCCATCCACGTCCTTCGTACCCTCACGACCGGGCGCGAGCTGAGAGGTCACCGACGCGGCGAGGTCGAAAGCGCCTTCCGGGACCTCATCCGGAAGAGCGGCGAAGTGTGGCTGGCGCAGGCCGGGTGGAGCGCCGACTACCTGAGCGCGGTCGCGCTCTATGTCGCCCGGGCCGGCCGCTCGGAACGCGTCCTCGTTGTCCGCGTGCAGACCCCGGAGGAACGCGGCATCGCCACCGAGGCACCGTCAGCGGAGGACCTGCGTTTCCAGGCGCTCCACGCGGCGGCCAGCGGACCGGTGGTGTACGCTTCGACGTCTCGGAAGCAGGGGGAGCGCCTACTGGCCGAGGCCGTGCGGGTGGGCTTCGACCCCCTCATGGTCTCGGCGCGAACCCTCCAACAGGCACGGGTGCAGAGATGGCTCGCGCACCCCACGGGGAGCACAGAACCGTTCGTGATCCTCTCCCCAACGGTCGTGTCCGGGTTGAGCATCGACGCCCGCTCCGATGGCTCGCCGGAGTACCCGCGCGTGTTCATGGAGTTTCGCTACTGGCCCGGTGGGCTCACGCTCGACGACGCCCAGCAGATGGTCGCGCGCGTACGGGGTCGTCCGCACCTCGTGTTCCACGCCCCCCGTACGGTAGTGTGCCCCAGAACGTCGGCCGCCATCTCCGAGGAGGAGGAGGCCGCGGCGTCCGCCTCCGCACGCCTCGGCCGCTACCCACTGAGCCCGGCGAGCAACCTCGACAGCATAGCGGCGATCCTTCGCGCGGCAGACCTTGCGTCGCTTACCCCCACGCCGCGCGATGCGTTCGTCGATGGACTGATGCGCGACGGATGGCAGGTCACAACCTGCGACCCAGTTGCGCCGCCGCCCGCGGAGGTCAAGCGGTGGACGGAGGCGCGGCGGGCGGCCGACGACGCCTACATCTCCGACCTCGCGGCCCCGGAACGCGGCCCCGTGGATCACCAGACGGTCGAACGTCGGCTCCGCGAGCTTGCGTTGCCGACGACGACCGAAGCGCTCGAAGGTGATGCTCTCGCCGGGATCGACTGGTTGGAGCGGACACACCCGTGCGACGACCCCCTCGGCATGCTGCTGGCCGTCGTGACGCCCGCCGCCGCACGCGACACCGACCGCGACGCGGCAGAACACGCAAGCGTCCGTACTGACCTCCCCCACGCACAGCTCCGCGTCGCCCTCATCAAGGGGGCATTCGGTGCAGCCAACCTTGACATCGCCCGGCTGGTGCGCGGCGCGGTGGTGGTTGGCGTCCGTAGCACCGATCTGACGGCCTTCGTAGGCTACTGCCACCGATACGAAGGCGAACTCCTGCGCCTGTTCGGCGTCAAAGCGCCGAGGGGGCGGGGCGGCGCGGTCCGGGTTCTCGGCTCGCTTCTCGCCCGCGTCGGTGCCGAGAGCGCCGGGTCATCCCGGCCGGGTGCCAGCGAGCGCGTTCGGGCCTACTCGTTCAAGCTCGCGCCGGTGGCGCTCGGCAGCCTCGCCCGGCGGTTCGACGGGGCGGTGCCGACCCCGCCCCCAGCCAGCGGCGAGGTCTTTCGCCGAAGCGCCGAGGACACGTTGCGGGCACGGGTGCCCGTGCGCATTCTCCCCGGCGCGGCGGACCACCTTCGTGAGGTCGCCGAGCGGGCGGCGAGGGCCAGCGAAGGCCGCGAGGTGAGACGACTCGATGCGGCCGTGGAGATGGTGCGGCGGGCGTTGCCGACCGCGGAGGATGCGACCGGCAAGCGTCGCTCCCCGCTGCTCGACGGCCTCATCCTCTCGAAGCGTTCTCGCCGCGAGGGTTCCGGCCGTATCCACCTCCTCGACGCACCGCTCCAAATCATGCCCAAGATGTCCCATCCCACTGATTACCCCCGCTGGCGCGGGCCGAGATCCCACCCGACGCACCCACATCCCGCGCGCGTGAACCGGTAGCGCGGGGTGGGACGGGGGCTGTGCCCTGGAGCCCCCCGCGGGGG
>BJHF01000121.1 GCA_014191855.1 Deltaproteobacteria bacterium | reverse complement strand
CCAGCCGCCGCCGACGCTCCGTGCTCGCGCGCGAGGTCGGACGCTGCAACCCGGCCGCGTCGGTGCGCCTCCTCGCGGTTCTCGTGTACGTGGCGCATCCAGCGGGCGGCGTCCTCCTCGTCGGGCTCCGCCCACTGCTCGCCCGCCCGGTAGGGTCCGTAGTCGCGCTCGAGCGCCACCAGGCGGAAGCCGACCAGGTAGCTGTTGGCCGCGGTCATGAAATCCAGGTTTCCCGACCAGCCGGTGGCGATGCAGGGCTTCCCCATCGACATCGCCTCGGCCATCGTGAGCCCGAAGCCCTCGCAGCGGTGCAGCGAAACGTAGGCGTCGCAGGCGTACATGAGCGCGCTCGTCGTCGCGCGATCGAAACGCTCGTCGAGCAGGATCCCGCCGACCTCCTCCAGCGACTGCGCCAGCGCGGGGATCGAGCCCGGGTCGAGGCCGAAGAGCGCGGGTCGACGAGCGGCCAGGTCGCCGTTGTTCATCTTGAGGACCAGCAACGGTCCCGTCCCGGGCGCACTCGATCCGAACGCCCGGCGGAACGCGCGCACGATCGCCGCCGGGTTCTTGCGCTCGACGACGCTGCACGCATCGAAGCAGAACAGGAAAACGAAGCGGTCATCCGGAAATCCGAAATCGGCGCGCGTCCGCGCCGAGGGCGCAGCGGGCCGGACGAGGTTGGGAATCCGCAGCACCGGAACCGGGGAGACCGCAGCGAGGACCGACTGGGTATGACGACTGCCGACCCACACCTCGTCGAAGGGTGCGAACGCTCCATGCCACTGCGCCGGAAACGTCGTCATCTCCCAGCTCCAGCAGCCGACGTTGATCCGTCCGGCGAAGAAGGCGCGGCCGAGGCGACGGTAGGTGTCCCGCACGTTCACGGCGTTCATGAAGACGAGGTTCGCGCGGTGGCCCGACGGGAGAGGGGCCTCGACCGGGACCTCGGCCGGCTCCAGCGTCGGCAGGGGCTCGAGGTCGACGAAGGACGTCGGGTGACCCCGTTCGCGCAGGGCCGCGATCGCGGCGCGCGTGACCTCGCCCATGCCCGTCGATCCGCGGATGCTGCCGACGACGGTCACCGGGGGGGCCTCGGGCAGCACCGATGGCCGGGGCTCGGCGACGCGCTCGTCGACCGGCCACAGGAAACTCCGGGCGACGACCCGCGACCGCCGCAGCAGGTCTCGCCCGAGGCCGTGCCACCCGGCCGGGCGACGCGATCTCGCGTCGGTTCCGCCTGCCATCAGCGCGGCCCGCTGCGCGCGGCCACCCGCGGCGTCGGGGCGGCCTCGTCCCCGGCGAAGGTCGGCCCCGGTCCAAACCGGCGGGCGAGGTAATCCCGGACGCCCCGGCGGGTCGCCGAGCGCAGCGACCGCAGGGTCTCCGGCGTCGCGCCGAGACGACCGGCGCGCGACCACGCCTCGCGCAGCCACCCGGCGGACAGGAGCGGCCGGCGCCAGGGCGGAAAGCTCCGCTCGATCCACAGGAGACCGTTGCGCGTCGAGTAGTACTGGTAGGTCGCAGCGCGCTTGCCGCCGAAGCTCTGCGATCCCGCGTGCCAGAGTCGCGCGCCCGGGACGTAGCGGAGCCGCCATCCGAGACGGCGCGCGCGCATGCACCAGTCGAGGTCCTCGAAGAGCAGGAAATAGCGCTCGTCGAACAGCCCGACCCGCTCGAAACCCTCGCGCGATGCGAACAGGGCGCACCCGGTGATCCACTCGGTCTCGCCGGCGACGTCGTGCGCCGGGCCGTCGGGCTCGCCGAGGCCGACGTGGTAGGAGATCCCCGAGCGCGCGATGCGCCCACCGGCGAAGTGGATCCGGTCGGGACTCGCCCCCTGCAGGGACTTCGGCGCCGCGGCGACGAAGTCCGGAAACGCCGCGAGTTCGGAGCGGAGCCGCGAGACGCAATCCGGGGCGAGCCAGGTGTCGTTGTTGAGCACGAAGAGGTAACGCGATCCACCCGCCAGGGCGTGGCGCAGACCGACGTTGTTCCCGCCGGCGTAGCCCAGGTTGCGCCCGGTTTCGAGCACCGTCACCTCCCGGAATTCCCGCCGCACCGCCTCGACCGAGCCGTCGGTCGAGCCGTTGTCGACGAGCACGACCGCCACGGGCTCCACCTGCGCGGCGAGGCTCCGCAGGCAGACGAGCGTGTCCTCCCGACCGTTCCAGTTGAGGACGATCGCGGTGACCATCGACATCGCCGCAGGCTACCGCCGGGCGCTCGACGAAGCCACCGATGCACTCGACGAACTCCCATCGGGCGAGGCGTCAAGCGCCGCCGACCGCGCTCGCGTCGCGCACGTCGCGACGCGGCACGGAGTCGGCCGGGGCGGAATCCAGGGCAGCATCGGCGATCGGCCGCGGCCTCGGTTCGTCGACGCGGAGCCCGGCGAGGAGCGCGCCTTCAGGACGAGACGGCCCCGCCGAGCCGCCGCCTGGCCCGGATCAGCGCCCGGAGAACGGGCGGCGGTACCGTGCGCAGCACGAGCGGCGGAAGGTGGTCCTCCGAGGTGAACGGCATCGGCGCGAGTTCGCGCGAGTCGCGGAAGGGTGCGTCGAGCGGGTAGCGCCCCTGCGCGAGTTCGGCGAGCAGTCCGGCGTAGCGATCGCCCATCGTGGAGAGCGCATGGAGTCGGCGCGCCCGCTCCGCGGCTGCGCGGCTGTGACTGCGCCAGGCCACAGGGTCGGCCATCGCCCCGACCTGCGCCGCGAATTCCTCGACGTTCCCGGGCTCGACGAGCCGGCCGGTGACCCCGTCCTCGATCGCCGCCTCGGTGATGCCCGCAAGGCGGGTCGCGACCGGCACGCAACCGTTCGCCTGCGCCTCGAGTACGACCAGCGGCATGCCCTCGGTGTTCGTCGGGAACAGGAAGACGTGGTGGGCGCGCATCGCGGCCGGGATCTCGTCGGGCTCGAGTCCTCCCGCCATCTCCACGAGATCGGCCACGCCCTCCGCCGCGAAGCGCTCGACGAGCGGCGGGCCGTCGGGCCCTTCGCCGACGACGGTCAGGCGCACGTCGAGGCCGCGGCGGCGACAGGCGGCGAGGATCGTGGCGAGCCGGAAGACGCCCTTGTGCGAGTCGACGAGTCGGCCGACGAAGAGCAGTCGCAGCGGTGCCCCCGCATCGCGGCGCGCCCGCAGTTGCGCTTCACTCGGAAGGGCGACCCCGTTCTGGATGCAGAACACGGGCTTGCCCGGAAAGCGCGCCGCGGCGGCGGCATGGACCTTCGGACCGACCCCGACCGCGCAGTTCCAGACCGGCCGGTGCTGCTCGGCGAGCGAGTAGAGCGATTCCCAGTCCCCGTGGAGCACCAGCATGACGGGCGTGCGCACGTCGACGAAATGGAGCGCGCACATCGCGAGCCGGTTCAGGTGGCTCGCGTTGACGACGATCGCGTCGAAGGACGCCCGGTTCCAGTCCCCGGCCATCGAGCGCGCGCGCTGGCGGAAGGTGGCCCACGGGTGCGGCGGCGGGTGGTAGACCGCGAGTCCGTTCGCGGCGACCAGCGGCTCCCATGCCCCGGCCCCCTCCGCGAGGACCGTCACCGCGTGGCCGGCGGCGACCAGCCGACGACCGAGGTCGAGCATGAACTTGGGGCCACCGCCCATCGCCATCTCGTCGAGGGAGAGTCCGATCTTCACGGCTTCGGTCCGCTCCCCGGTTCGATCCCGTCCATACGCGCAGGCTATCCGATCCCCGCCCGGATCTCCCGCAGAAGCCGGGCGCGCAGGCACCCGGCTCCGCCACGCCCATGCCGGCCGCGCTCACCCGCCCGGTGGCCGCGCGGCCGGGCCGGCGCCGCGACCAGGCTCGCGAGGTCGCCGGGTGCACGCCGGGGCGCTCCTGCTGTATCGTCCCGACCGATGTCCACCTCCGGCGACCGCCGATGAGCGACGCGAGCGCGGCGACGGACCTGCGCGACGATGCCGATCGCTGGCGACGGCAGGACCTGGCGCTGCGCATCGCCGTCGTCCTCCTGGCCATCCTCGCGGCTTGGCGACTCGGAGCCGGCTACCAGAGACTTCTCTTCGCCGAGGCGGCTCACCGATCGACCGGGTTCTCTCTCGCCGAGGGAGAGGGCGCGGTCGATCTCTTCATGCGCCGTTTCGAAACCAGGGATTTCTTCGCCTCGCACAACCATCTCCGGCAGGTCTACCCGCCGGCGAGCTACGCGATGCTCTGGCCGATCATCGGCTGGAATTCCCCCCCGGCCGCGCGCTGGACGTGGGCCGTGCTGGTCACGGTCGCCCTGGGCTGGCTCTCGGCGACCTGCGCCCGGGAGTCCCGTGCGTCCCGCCCGCTCGCGCGGCTCGCGATGGGCCTCCTGCCCCTCGGCCTGATCGCGACGTCGGCCGCACTCGCCGTCGGACAGGTGACGCCGATCTCGATTGCGCTGCTGATCGCGTGCACGTTGCGCTGTGCGCGCGAACCGCGTGATCGCGGGCGGCTACCCAAGCGGGACGCAGCGACCGCGGCGATGTTCACCGTGGCCGCCATCAAGCCGACCCTGGCTGCACCTTTCGGCTGGCTGCTCCTCTTCGCGCCGCGATCGTGGCGACCCGCCATCTGGGCTGCCGCGCTCTACGGTCTGCTCACCATGTCGGCGGACGCGGTGCGCAACGCGCTGCGGTCGACGGCTAGCCACGTTCCCGGAGCGCGGTCGGCACCGCCGACGCCGGGCGATCAGGCGTTGCTCGTGTTGCGACACGAGTCGATCGAGAACACGAGAGCCCTCTTCCACGGCGGCTATGCGAACCTGCAGAACCTCGCCGTCGACCTCGGCTTCGCGAGCCCCTGGTCATTTCTCCCGCCGATCCTGGCGATGCTCGCGTTCGGCGCCTGGGCCTGGCGCCACCGCGACGACGACCCCTGGATCCTGCTCGGCGTCGCCGGCCTCGTGGCCCGCCTCGCCTTCTATCACCGCGTCTACGACGACATGCTCGCCATCCCGGCACTCGTCGCACTCGCACGCATCGCCTCCGGCATGATCGAGGGCCGGACGGGTGCGCAGCCGGTCGAGCCGGGCACCGCCCGACGAGCGCTCGCCCTGCTCCTGCTCGCCACGCTCCCCCTCTTGCTGCCAGTGGCGTTCGTGCCGTGGTCGGTGCGGAGCTTGCTCTGCGCCGGGACCTGGACCGGCGCCCTCGCCCTGCTGTCCCGCGCGGCGCAGAACGGCTCCTCCGGCACCGCCGCGCGACGGGTCGAGGGAGTCGACGCATGAGGCGAGTCGCGCTCCGCTCGCACGAACGGCCGCGCGAGGGCGGGGAGCGGCACCGCCGGGCATGACTTCTTCCCGCGGAATCCTGGCGCTGTGGGCCGTGCTCCTCCTGCCGCTCATCGCGCTCTCGTTGCCGCAGGCGCAGCGGACCGGGGACGGCGAGCACTACCTGCTCACCGCGGCGGCGTTTGCCGCGCACGCAACGCCCGGGGTCACGATCGCGGATCTCGACGAGGCGAGGGGCGCGCTGACGAAAGGGGCACCGGCCTTCCGACAGCACGTCATGGCGCTGCGCTGTCGTTCAAACGAACCGCGGACGGCGGCGGCGCTGGCGGCCGACGCGGGGTCCGACGCCTCGGACCCCGCGTCGTGTCCGAGCGTCCGGCTCGACGTCGGCTGGACCCAGGGGCCCGACACCCCGTGGTACTCGGTTCACTTCTGGACCTACCCCGCACTCGTCGCACCCTTCCTGTGGATCACCGGGGGCCTCGGCCTGCCGGCACCCCGGGCCTTCGCGCTCTGCAACTGGGCGTTGATCCTGGCGACCCTCGCCTACGTCGCATTCGCGTGGCGGGCCACCCTGCTCCAGAAGAACGTGCTCGCCGCACTCTTCCTGCTGTCGGGCACGACCTACTACGCGTGGTGGACCTGCCCCGAGGTGTTCACCGCAGCCATGGTCCTGCTGGCGTTCATGCTGGCCGACGACCGGCGGCCCGACCGCGCGATGTTCTGCGCCGCGCTCGCGTCGACACAAAACCCGCCGGTGCTCGTCCTGTGCGGTCTCCTCGGGTGTTCCTGGTGCTGGAAGCTCTTCTCCGCGCGGCGCGAACACGGCTCGTTCGGCTCGTTCGCGAGAGCGCACCGCGCGACGTTCGCCTGGGTCATCGCAGCCACGCTCGTCGCGGTCACGCCCCCGCTCTTCTACCTGTACACGGTCGGCGTACCCAACCCGATCATCGCCGCCGGCTGCACGGATCGTTCGCTCATCGGGCTCGCACGACTCCAGTCGATCTTCCTCGACCCGAATATCGGCGTGATCGCGGCCAACCCGGGACTGATCCTCGGGGTCGCGAGCGTCCTGGTGATCTCGGCTTTCGGGGCGGCCTCGGCCCGGGATCCAAAGGCTCTCACGCGCCTCGGACGCACCGTCTTCCTGCTTGCGGCAGCCGCGGCCATGGCCCTGCCCGCTCTCATCACCACGAACTGGAACCAGGGCCACTCGGTGCTCGGTCGCTACGCCTACTGGCTCTCGATGCCGATCGCGTTCGCGGTGGCGTCGTCGTTCGCGACGCTGCCCCGGCGCACCGTGCACGGCATCGCGGCGCTGGTCGTCGGCCTCCAGGTCGCCGCCGTCCTCCACTACGGGGTGTGGGGGAAGAATGCGCGCTCGGACTACCTGGTCCTCAAGCCCGCCGCGCGCTTCTTGCTGCGCCGGTTTCCGCAGTTCTACAACCCGATTCCCGAGATCTTCGTCGAGCGACTCGTCCACCGCGAGGGCATGCCCACCGCCGACGGCCCCGAGGCGCGGGTCTTTCGCTTCCCCGAGAAGGGCGCACCGACGAAGCTGCTCGTCCCGGCCCGCTGGATGCGGTTCCTCGACCCGGCCTGCAAGCCGATCGCCCTCACGCCCGTCGAAGGCGACTGGGTCTACGTGTCGCTGCGGGCCGGCGAGAAGTGCGGCGTGGAGGTTCCCGCAGTGGCGCCCTGAGATCCGTCGCGCGCGAATTCAGCGTTGCAGGATCGTCTGGGCGCCCTTCGCGAACTTCTCGGCGTCTTCCTCCTTGTCGAGCGACGGCATCTTCACCGGGACATCCACGCCGCGCCGGCACGCGGGTCGTGCGCTCATCGCCTGCATCCAGCGCTGCAGGTGATCGAGGCCCTCGATGTTCACGCCCGACCACTTGTAGGTGCGCACCCAGGGCCAGGTCGCGATGTCGGCGATCGAGTAATCGTCGGCGAGCCACTCGCTCTCGCCGAGCCGGCCGTCGAGCACCTCGAAGAGACGGCGGCATTCGTTCTGGTAGCGGTCGATCGCCGGCTGGAGCTTTTCCGGGAAGTAGCGGAAGAAGACGTTGGCCTGGCCCATCATCGGCCCCACGCCACCCATCTGGAACATGAGCCACTGGATCACGCGCGAGCGGCCCTTGCGGTCGTTCGGCATGAGGCGCCCGGTCTTCTCGGCGAGGTAGAGCAGAATCGCGCCCGACTCGAAGACGGCGAACCCGTCCTCGTCGCGGTCGACGATCGCCGGGATGCGGCCGTTGGGGTTGATCCTGAGGAACTCGGGCTTCTTCTGGTCACCCGACATGAGGTTGACCACCTGAACCTCGTAGGGCAGCTCGAGTTCCTCGAGCGCAATCGAGACCTTGTGTCCGTTGGGTGTGGGCGACGTGTAAAAGTCGATCATCGCGGGGATCCTCCATCATCTGGCGGTCGGCTCGTCGGGTGTCGCGGGGCCGATGCTTCGGGTGAAGCGAACTCGGAAACGTGCGGCAAGTCGGTCCACGCCGGACTCGTGCGCCCCGGGGCGGGCGGCTCGCAAGGGGGCAGCGGCCCGCCCCGACGGACGGCTCCATGTCCGGCTAGGTCGCGGCGGGTACCGGCGGTGACGGCGCCGGGGGAGGCGATGTCCGAGGACGATCGAGCAAGCCGCGCAGGGCGAGAGCATCGCGCACACGCGCGGCGATGATGCGATGCCCCTCGTCGGTCGGGTGGAACGCATCCGCCTGGATGAGTTCCGCCTCGCGCCCGGCGAAGCCGCTGCGCACCTCGACGAAGCGCCCGGGCTGTTCGGCCGCGAGCAATTCGCCGACCGCTTCGGCGCTGCCGTTCCACCCCGGCGCCTGGTAGCCGACAAAGAGCACCTCGGCGCCGTGACGACGCGCGAGCGCGAGGATCCGGTCGATGCTCCGGCGGGTGATGCGCGCGACGCCCTCGCGACCGAGGACGCGGTCGGTCTCGGCGCGCCGCGACCAGTCGCCGCGGCGCGGCCGCGTTCCGTCGATCGGCTCGTCCGCGGAGCCGGCCTTCGACCAGATGCGGACCATGCGCCAGAGGCGCGGCTCCGGCAGCCAGCGACGCCAGGCCCCGAGCGGGCCGAGGAGATCGGGGTCGACGTCGGCGAGATTCCAGGCGTCGTTCACGCCCGCCATGACGACGAGGATGCGCGGCGATCCGTCGCGCAACTCGCGCTCCATCAGGGCGGCGATCTGCGTCGAGTTGAGCGCCGGGCGGCTGCGGTTCACGACCGAGAGCCCGGTCGCGTACGCGAGTTCCGCGGGGAAGCTCGTGGTCGCGTGATAGCCGTAGGGCGTCGAGTCGCCGTAGACGGCGAGATCGGCGGTGGCGAGAAGAGCCGCGTCGTCGCGCCCGCTCTCGAGGCGCTCGCCGGCGAGGTGCGCGGCGAGGTGCAGCGCGAGTTCCATCGCGACGAGGCTCGCCGCCAGCAGGAGCAGACCTCGACAGAGCCCGCGCAGCCCTCCCCGCAGGCGGCTCGCCCTGCTCCATGCCGATCCCTGCGCGGCCCGCTCCATGGCGCCGCAGTACTAAGCCCGTGGGGCGACTCCCGCAAGCAGCACCGCCTCGCGGGGGTGGGCCGCCGTCGTGGAGGACCGGGTCCCGCGGAGCGAAGCCGCGCCGGCGCCGCCGGGTTCAGTTTGCGCTGAGGCAGCCCTTCATGAAGTCCTTGCGGTCGGTCCCCGCCTTGCCCTGTGCGGAGATGTTGCACTCCTTCATCTTCTTTTGCTGGGCGTTGCGGGCAGAACTCAGGCAAGTCGACATGTACTTCTTGCGCTCCGCGCCCGACAGCCCGGTATCCGACGCCTTCGTGTTGCAGGTACGCATGACCTCGTGCTGGCGATTGGCGTGCGCGGCCGCGGGGGCGACCAGGCAGAGAGCGAACAGCAGGGCGGTGGTCCGGAGCTTCGTCATGAGTACCTCCTCGGGTGTCGGCAGAGCGTCCGCGCCCGACGCTATCCTGCGAGCGCGCCCCGGTACAGCGGCGGCGCAGGCGAGTGCGATGCCCGCGGCGGCCATCCCGACGACGGCTCCTGCGGAGAGGGCGGTCGCACGGGCACCCTCGCGGAGCCGCCGTCGGCGGGAGCGGTTCCGGGACCGGGGGGATGCCCGACGGCACCCCCGGGGCGTTGCCGGGTTCACGGGGCTGCGTTACGAGGGAGGCGTTCGCGCCACCCTAGCTCAGTTGGCAGAGCAACTGATTCGTAATCAGTAGGTCGCCGGTTCGACTCCGGCGGGTGGCTCTTGTGAAACCCCCTGCAAACACAGGGGTTTTCTTTGTCTGCAGGTCGGCCTAGGGGGCCCCGAAAAAGTGCTGGGGTAGCGCGGGGGTAGCATCGCCCTCTTGGATAGAGGTGTCAATCAGCAGCCGGTGAGCACCCGGAAGCGGCTGGGGCACACCGGTTTCCCAAGAAAACCAGCGACCTCGCCCCGCTCTCCGAGGAGGGCCCGAGGCTATCTTCGCGTGGGTCCATGCCCTCCGCCGAGGCAGCCAATCCCGCGGCCGTCGCCGTGCCCGTTGCCTTCAACACGGCATGGCAGGCACCGCCTGCAGGGCTTGCCCCTCGGCCAAAGACTCACGGCCGAGCTGGGAACGAGCCCGGGAATCGAGATCCCCTCGCTCCGGAGGACTCGCCGGGCCCCTCCGACGATGCGCCCTCGGGGTGTTCAGCCCCGGCCGGAGTGACCGGTCGCCATCCCACCCCGAGCCGTCTGGCCATAGCGCTGATGGACACCTGTTGGCCGGGTTTTGGCTGGTGCTGGGCCTGTCTGACTCAAGGCCGAGCTGGGAGCCGGGGGCGAGCCCGGTAGGCGAAACCTCCCCGGCCGCCCTCGTGCGCCCGTAGCAACTCCCCGCCTTGGCACTTCGGGCTGATGCGGCTGGAAGGGCCCCCAACTCCTGAGGGGCAGATGGACGACAGGTACCTACTGGGTTAGATGGACTAATGTTTACCATTAGCTCCTCTTGACATGCCCGAGGCAACGGTTAGATAAGCGGGGGCTCTGACTGAGGCCTCATGAACACGACCATTCCGTCCGCTCCGACCGCGACCTGCCTAATGACTGGCCCCGCACGGTGCGGTCCACCCATGTCATTCGGAGGTCGTTCTGATGTCTTGTAGTTCGGATTTCGCACTTAGGTTTCTCAAGCGGGGTTGGCAGCCGATCCCGGTTCCTCGGGGATCGAAGAACCCGGGCCGCCGCGATGGGGGGCAGGCGTATCACTTACGATAATTATAATTTCCCCCAACCGTACCGAATTAAAGCAACTTGGAGTTGCACGGGTGAGCTTAGTTGTGACATAATAAGTGGAAATGAGTCGACTTGACTCGACAAAGGAGGTGATTTTCTAATGATGCGCAATCTTCTTACCGTAGCAGAAGCAGCAAACCGTATTGGCTTTTCGGTAGCCACGATCCGACGCTGGCTGGCCAGCGGACGCCTTGAAAGTGTCCGGTTCGGCCGCTCAATCCGAATCCCTGAGGCGGTTGTTGAACACCTTGTCCGGGCCGGTCGAACCTGACTCGAAACGACCGAAGGGGCTCTCCCCTCGGCCATCCCTATTAACGCACCGCTAGGTGCATAACCGGCGCTAGAAGCGCCAACTGACACCGTCCACCGCGTAAAGAAGCACGATGCCCCACTGGCTAATGTCTCATTTTACCATGTGACGGGAGGTCTTGATGAACTGAAAGGTATGAATAATGCGAATCACAGATAGCCCGGTAGGGCTTCCATCCCTGCTCGATGAATACAACTTATTTGAATTTTCCAACCCGCTTCTCCCACACCACCGTGAACTCCTCGCTCTCGCGGGAATTGCACCGGACATTGCTGATGCTCGTGGGGTGATTAGCGTCACTACACCGGCAGAACTTCGGCGCAAAGGGTTCAGCGCCAAGCAGGCAGCTGTGGCGGAGGCGGGTCCCGCGCTCGTGTTCTGCCTGTGGGGCACCGATGGCCAGCTGCGCAGCGTCGAGATGCGGCCAGATGTCCCGCATGTGTCGGAAAACGGCAAAACCCGCAAGTACGAGAACAAGGCTGGCTCCACGATTGCGCCGGATGTTCACCCGCTAGCCTCCCCGCGTATCGGCGATGTCACGGTACCCCTGCTGATCACTGAAGGTACGAAAAAAGCGGACTCGATTCTCTCTGCCGCACGGCGGGAGGAGGCGCCCCTCTGCCCGATCTCAATCCCCGGGGTCTGGACGTTCAACACCCCAACCTCCGCAGCGGTGCTGGATGCGATCCCAATGCAGGGGCGCAGGGCATATGTTGCCTTTGACTCTGACGTCGCACAGAAGCCCGAAGTCAACACTGCAGCACAAAGCCTCGGTCGGAGCCTTGAGGCCCGGGGCGCGGACGTCCGCTTCGTCGTCCTAGAAGCGGGCCCAGAGGGATTAAAAGTCGGCATGGACGACGCCCTCTCCCGGGGCCTTTTACTCAAAGATCTGCTCGCAGGGGCCAAGGAGGCACTCGACCCCGTCCGGAGGAGTATCACGGTATCCTGCCGTGTCGATCTCATGACGCGGGGTGCCATCCAAGCGCTCGCCCGCGATCAGGACGTCTTCGTTTGTGGGGATCGACTCTCATACGTCCGGCGGTCAACGACGGGCAGGAGCGGTACAACCACGGCGCGGATCGAGTCGCACACCATGGCGTCGATGCGAGCGAGCCTCTCGCGACTGATAAACTGGCAAAAGGCCGAGCGGGTGGGCAAAGGAAACCCCGGTGAAGTCGTCATGACGCCCACCCGGCCACCGGACGATGTCGTCGCAGCCGCCCTTGCTCCGCAGGATTGGCCGGGCATCAACCCTCTCGACCTCGTCACCCACGCTCCCTCCCTCCTCCCCGGCTTAAGCGTGACGGAGAAGGCTGGCTACCATCGGGCGGGCAGGCTCTTGTTCGTGCCGCGAAGGCCTATTGGGCAGATCCCGGACTGCCCAAGCCTTGACGAGTGCAGAGCCGCTCTCGACCTCCTGCTGGAGGCGCTTGTGGACTTCCCATTCCAAACGGAGGCGGACAGGTCGGCTGCGGTCGCGGCGATCCTCACGCTCATCGCGGAACCGGCCATCTCGGGAAATATTCCGCTGATCGCGCTTGATGCGAATACGCCCGGGTCTGGCAAGGGCCTACTGGCTACCGTGATCACGCGGATTGGTATCGATGACACCCCGGCTCTCTTGGCTGGGAACGCTGGCAACGAGGAAATGCAGAAAACCCTCCACGCGCTTGCGTCCTCTGGGCAGCGGGTTGTCATCCTCGACAACATCGCAGACGCGCTGCGTCTCCCCTCGCTCGATGCGGCACTCACCTCGGGGCACCTCTCGCATCGAGTCCTTGGAACAAACCTCATGCGCACGGTCCCCTTCCGTCTTGTCGTTCTTGCAACGGGGAACAACCTATCGATTGGTGGGGACACGATGCGGCGGACCGTCTTCATCCGCCTTCGGACTACGCTGGAGCGCCCAGAGGAACGGGCCGGGTTTCGACATGACCCTCTCGACCGCTGGGTCGGGGACAACCTACCGGGGTTACAACGCGCTGCCATTACAATCCTGAAGGGCTTTGTGGCGGCAAAAATGCCCCAGACACCGGGCCTTGCCTCATTCGGCGCCTTCGAGGGCTGGTCGAGCCTGATCCGGCACTGCCTGCTGTGGCTCGGCCTGCCCGACCCGCTCGACACCCGCCGAGAGATGCGGTTGGTCTCTGACCCGGTCGACCAAGCTCGCAGGGCACTCGTGACGGGGTGGCCCGTGCTAGACCCCGAGAGGAAGGGGCTGCTCGCAAGGCAGGTAATCAGTCGGCTGTTCGGAGCCCAAGAGGACCTAGCCCACGCCGACCTGCGGGAGGCCATCGAAACCCTCGTCAATGAAAAGACCCTCGGAGCGTCACGATACACTCCTGACGCCAACCGGCTGGGCCGCGTGCTCGGAAGCATCCGGGGACGCAGATACACCTTGGGCCGGGAGACCTACTGGCTGGAGCCGAGGGCTGGCAATAGCAATCAGGGACAGGTCTGGCTTTGGCACTCAAGCCCCAAAGAGACGACGGAGACGTCGGAGACGTCGTTTTCCCAAGCCCAGCCCCCACATAATAAGGAAGAAGAAAATCTATTTTCAGAACTTGAGGGGAAAGAGACGTCTCCGACGTCTCCACGTCTCCTTCAGACCCCCTATATTTACATTATTTCAAGGGATGAGGCCGTTCGTATTTTAAATGAGGCAGTCCTAAGTTGTTCTCAGGGGGCTACTGTAGGCGTCACCCTTGAGCCCAAAAGCCTCCCTGCCCTCACCTCACGCCCCCGCTTGCTCCAGGTCGCCGCCCCCGACCGCCCGGTCGCTGTGATCGACCTCGACCAGACAGGTGGTCTCTCGGCGTTAGCGGAGCACCTTGGGAGCCTCCGGGGTGTTGCCCACAGCAGCACGTTCGAGATGGGATTCTTGCGCCATCACGGCGGCCTCGATCTCACCCTTGATTGCACCCTACTTGCCGATCATGTGCTCACCGGGAAGACACGGTCCCTTGCCGATGTCCTCCGGGACCGGCTCGGGCTGACCGTCGAAGGCAGCACGGAGTTTCAGGCATCCGGCTGGAGCGGGGACCTCTCCCCCGAGCAGCTCCAGTACGCCGCAGCCAACGCCGAGGCTGCCCGACAGCTACTCCCCGTTCTTCAGGCAGAACTGGAGCGGCTGGGCGCTACCCGGGCTTACGAACTTGCCCGAGATGCCCAACCAGCGGTCGTCAGCATGGCGCTGGCTGGGGTTCCCATCGACCGCGAGGAGGTTGAGCGGCTTCTTGCCGAGGTCCAGCCCCAGCAGGCTGCCGCTGAGGCACGGGCTCGGGAGATCTTCGGGCCTGCTTTCAACATTCGATCCAGCACTCAGTTGGAGCAGCTCCTGATCGAGGGGTTGCCCCCTGAGATGACCGAGTCTTGGCCGCGAACTCCAAAGGGGGCCCTTGAGACCGGCACGAAGGTGTTGGCGAAGTACATTCCTGACTTCCCAGAACCCCTCCGGAGTCATTTCCGCAACGTGATCCTCCCTTACAAGGCCCTTCTGCCCCTAGAGCAGGCTCTTCCTCACTACAATGTGAGCCGCGTCCACCCCCATATGAACATGCTTGGGGCCCCCACCGGCCGCATGTCGTGCTCCGGCCCAAACATACAGGGGCTGCCAAGGGCCCTTCGTTCGATCGTTCGTGCACCCGAGGGGCATCGGCTCGTGCTGGCTGATTATTCTCAAATCGAGTTCTTGGTAGCTGCCGCGTTGGCCGGTGATCGAGCGGTTCTCAACGCCTTTGCACGGGGCGTTGACGTCCATGTCTCTACAGCGGCGGCTATTCGCGGTTGCTCCGTGGACGAGATCGAGCCCAAAGGACGAGACAGGCAGGTTGCGAAAGCTGCAAATTACGGACTTCTATACGGCCAAGGAGTGTCAGGTTTTCGCACCTACGCAAGCCAGACTTACGGTGTGGCCTTGTCTCCCGACGAGGCTGCCCGTGTCCGGGAGAGCTGGTTCGCGGCTTATCCCAAAATCAGCGAGTACCAGAACCGGTTGGTGGAGGAGTGGCAGGGTGGCCGCTTGCTGCAAAGTCCCATGGGTCGGCCCCTTTATCCTACCAAGTATACAGAGGCTTTGAATTACCCCGCACAGGCTGCGGGAGCGGAGATAATTCACGCCTCCTTGGGCTTCGTCCACCGTAACCTCGCGCAATTCGGTGGCAGAGTGGTTCCCATTCTCGCTGTGCACGACGAGATCGTCTTGCTCGCCCCGGTTGACGAGGCGGACGTGGCCGCCCGGGTTCTGGAAGAGAGCATGACCGAGGCAGCCCTATCGGTGCTCCCAGATTTGCCCAGTAAGGGCTTAGTCGAGGCCAAAGTCGTGGTCACTTGGGCAGATAAAGGGTGAGCCGAGAGGGGCGGGGATTTTCCGAATGGACCGAGGCCGCGATCGAGGGCTTCCTCGGCTGGGCGACTGCCCTTCTCCGGAGAAGTCAGATTCCTGCCCTCCCGCGCCCTGCGGCTACCGCGCCATTGGCCCGAATCACGAACGCCGTCGCTGGTGGGGCGGGACGCGGACGGGCGCTCAGTACTCAGGGAAGACCGAGCCCGAGCCGCCGGGCGAACGCCAGCCCCGCAGACACTTTTATCGGCGGTCGTCGAACGGAAATCCCGGGCTGGGTCGCCGCCAGTCATGATCAGGGCGCCCCCGTCGCGGACGAGGAGCCGGGGCTCTGCGCCCCGGCTCCCGTTTCAGGTCGTCCGCTCG
>BJHF01000120.1 GCA_014191855.1 Deltaproteobacteria bacterium | reverse complement strand
CGCCCGCGCCCGCGAGGCGGGGCTCGGCACCACGATCCACACCGGGGAAACGGCGTCGAGCGGAGCCGAAGGCGTGATCGCGGTTCTCGAACGCCTGAAGCCGGCCCGCATCGGCCATGGCATCCGTGCCACCTACAACGAAGAGGCCCTCCAGCGCCTCGCCGACACCGGCACGCTGCTCGAGATCTGCCCGACCTCGAACCTCCACACCCGCGCGGTGCGGCACCTCGAAGAGTTCAGGTACATCCTCGGCACTCTACAGACGAAGAAGATTCCGTTCTCCATCAACACCGATGGCACCTACCTCTGCCGCACGAACCTGCGGCGCGAGTACAAGCTGCTGATCGACAGCGAGATCCTCACGCTGGCCGAGGCCGATGCGTGCAACGAAGCGGCGTATGCGGCGAGCTTTTTGCCGTAGAGGCCGGCCCCACTCACGACCCTAGCCGCTGCGAGATCGCCGTGCACGACGCGGCGCCGTCCTGGCGGAAGCCCCGGGGGAGAGCGTGGTCAACGATAGCGCCGGTGCACCCACCCGGATTTGCGCTGGGTCCTGCCGGCTCGGTCGTGCCCCCGAGCACCGGGTGCGGACAACAGGGGCAGTCAGACTCAGTCCCCGCCGCCGACCTCGCCGCCGTCTTGACCCGCGCTCGCGGGGCCCTCGGTGGCCTCCACGCCCGCCTCGCCGCCCGCGGCACCACCGCGACGACGACGACGACGACGACGCTTTTTCGCCACCCCATCGGCGCCGACCGCGCCTTCGACGCCGCCCTCCTCCGGGCCGTCGTCCGGCTCGTCAAGCTCCGGTCCTTCGGTGCTGGTCGCAGGCTTCGCCGCAACCGGCGCCGCCTCGACGCGGGGCGCGCGCTCGGGCCGGGGCCCGCGCTCGGTGCGCTCACGACGCTCGCCGCCGGCCACCGCCGGGGACGCGCCGCCTTCGGCCAGCGCCGGGCGCGGGCCGCGATCTTCGCGCGGCCGGTCTTCGCGGGGGCGATCCCCACGTCCACCGCGGTCGTCCCGTCCGCCACGCCCACCGCGATCGTCGCGCCCGCCGCCGGCGCTGCGCGGGCCGCGGTCCCCGCCGCGATCTCCGTCGCGAGGGCGCTCGGGGCGCACGTTCCGGTCCGGCGGACCACCACGATCCTGGCGATCGCTGCGAGCCGTGCGCTCGCCGTCGCGACTGTCGTCCCCGCCGCTTTCGCCGCCGCCATCGAGAGAAGCATCCGCGGCCATGAGCTTGCGCCGCCGGTCCCAGTCAAGGAAGGCCTTGAGCGCCACGGCGATGAGCGTGTCGGCATCGGGGCGCTGTTTGATGGCGCGGACCGCGTCGAGGTAGGACTCGTACGGCATGGTGCCGGAGGCTTCTTTGAGGAGGCGCGCGAAGCGCTCGGTGCGGAGCTGGGCGCTCTCTTCGGCGGTCGGTAACAATTTCACCTCGAACTTGATCTTGTGCTTGCGCTCGAGCGTGAGCCGGGTGGAGAAGTCCATCCCGCCGGCGAGCACGAGCACCGTCCCTTCCTTGCCGATGCGACCCGTGCGACCGCTGCGGTGCAAGTAGATCGCCGCGTCGTCGGGGAGGGCGTAGTGGATGACATGGGAGAGGTCGCTGATGTCGATGCCGCGGGCGGCGACGTCGGTGCTCACGAGGAATTGCACGCCGCCGGCCTTGATCCGAGCCATGACGCGCTCGCGTTTGTTCTGGGCCAGCTCCCCCGACAGCATCTCCACGCTCAGCCCCTGGCGGTCCAGGTAGGTGTAGACCGTGGACACATCCTCGCGCGTATTGCAGAAGATGATCGCCGAAGTGGGGCGTTCGAGCTCGATCAGATCGAGCAGCGCACGCGCCTTGTGGTAGTCGGGCGACGTTTCATACAGGAAGTGCTCGATGAGGTGGACATTGTCCCCATCGGCGCTCAGGTGGATGTCCTCGGGCGACTTCATGTAGTTGCGGGCGAAGCCCTTGAGGCTCTCGTCCAGCGTGGCCGAGAACAGCATCGTTTGGCGCTCGGGGTTCGTGCGTTCGACGATCTTGCGGACATCCTCGAAGAAGCCCATCGAGAGCATCTCGTCCGCTTCGTCGAGCACGACGACCTTCACCTGGTCGAGCTTGAGGTTTCCGCGCCGGATGTGGTCGAGCAAGCGGCCGGGGGTGCCGACGACGATCTCGCTGCCATCACGGAGCGCTTCCTCTTGCGGGGGGAAGCCGACGCCGCCATAGATCGCGGTGATGCGCACGTCGCGGTACTTCGCGAGCTGCGCGATCTCCTGCGCCACCTGCACCGCGAGCTCGCGGGTGGGGGTGAGAACGAGCGCCTGGGTGATGCGCGCGCCTTCCTCGACGCGCTCGATCATCGGCAGGCCAAACGCCGTGGTCTTCCCGGTGCCCGTCTTCGCGCGAACGATCAGATCGCGACCGGCGAGGGCCGGCTCGATCGTCGTGGACTGCACCGGGGTGGCGTGCGTGTAGCCCATGTCGGCCAGCGCCTGGAGCGCGGTCGGCGAGATGGGAAAGTCCGCGAACATGCGGTCGCTTTTGTAGTCGTTGCGGCTGGTTACCGGGCTTGGGGCCGGCTCCGCGCCTGCAAGCGCGGTGTCTACGTCACTCATTCTCTTCCGTCGAAAGGAACCGGCGTCTAACGCATCCCCCGGGCTTGCGCTCCCCCGCGGGCCCGATAATGCGCGCGGCTCTCCGGACTCGCCCCTTGAAGGACTTCGCCCCCGCCCTCCTCGACGCCGTTCGTCGCAGCCAACGTGTGCTGCTCACCGGCCCCGAGGGCCCCGACGGTGACAGCATTGGCGCCTGCCTCGCGCTGCAGCGCGCGCTGCGTACGCTCGTGCCCGGGGTCGCCATCGACGTCGCGGGCACCCCCGGCTTCCGCTACTCTTGGTTGCTCGGCGCCCCCGAGATGCTGAACGACAACAAGGTCGGCGACTACGACGGAGTGGTTGTGCTCGATGGCGACCGACACCGGCTCCCCAAGCAGGTTGGCCGCAGCTTCGCCGCCGCGCGGTGGACGGGCCTCATCGATCACCACCGCTCCAGCGGGCTCGACGGCTACACGCTCCCTTGGCTGGAACCCAAGTGCGAGAGCACCTGTGTCATGGTGCGGAAGCTGCTGGCAACCTGGAACATCGCGCTGGATCGGGACTACGCCGAAGCACTCTACACCGGCATCATCTTCGACACGGGCGCGTTTCGGTACAGCAACACGACGGCAAGCACGCACCGCGTCGCCGCTGAGCTGCTGGACCACGGCATCGAACACTGGAAAATCTGTGAACGCGTGCTGATGGAGCGCCGCTTGCCGGGTGTCCGTTTGCAAGCTCGGGTGTGTGACAATCTCCGCCTGCTCGCGAACGATCGTGTCGCGATGGGCGTGATCTCGCGGGCCACTTTTGCGGAGCTGGGCGCGGACGAACACGACGTCGAGGGCATCATCGACGCGCTGCAGAACATCGCGGGTGTCGAGCTGGCCGCGCTGCTGGTGGAGCGCGGAAACGAGCGATGCAAGCTCTCACTCCGCTCCCGCGGCGGCGTGGATGTGGCGGCGTTGGCCCAGCGGATCAGCCCCGCAGGTGGGGGTCATGCGAAGGCGGCGGGGGCTTCGATCAGCTTGCCGTTGGCGGGGGCATTGGTGGCGGTGGAGCGGGCGGTGGTGGAGGCCCTTGGGGGGTGATGGGGGCGATGCCGCAGGCCTGATTTCGTTGCCTGGTGGGCGTTGCTGGGCATCGCGATCGTGTCCCGGGCCGGTTCGCGGAGTTATGGAATGGACAGGTCACCGAGGATCGCCCATTGCGGAGCTCGTCGGGCCCGCGTCCCGCTGGCGCTTCCGCTACCAATGGGATCTGGAAATCTTGACAGGCCTATCAGGCTCCTCGTCCCGAAGGTCGTAGGGCGTTTTCAGGAAGATGCACTCCCCGTCGTCTTCGATCTGGCCTTCGAAGTGCACGCGGTTGTCCTCCTCCGCCTCAAACATCCGCAGGAGGTAGTCATCGTCACTCTCCCCTGGATTCCGCGCTGGCTCATCCCCGGAGTACTCCCGCAGTTCCTCCCCGACGCCGATCGTCGCGATGCACCCCATCCCGTTGCTCGCGTTGCTCTCGAGTTGGTCAGCGTCGATCGCCGCTTCGATCGTGTCGCGTTCCTTATCGGTGAGGAAGCCAAAATCCAGCACCCCGCTGGCGTCGATCTGCTCGCCCTTCTTCGCGAGTACCTTCGCCCGTCGCGCGCTCGGGGTGAGCCAGTCCAGCACGGTCGAAGGGGGGAACACCTGCTCCGCGTACTCCTCCACGGTAAGGTCATCCGCCTGTGTCTCACGCGACCAGTCGTTTCCGGGTGACCGAGAATCCTCGATCCCCAACGCTTTGGCAAGATCATGCGCTTTCATCCACGCGTAACGGTCGGCTCTTGATTTGACATCGGCACGCACAACCACGATGCGCTCTGGGATTGACAGGGCCAAAAGGTTCTGGAGGGCGGCGGCATCGGCGGGTGTACAGGGCATTCAACCTCGGCGGCGACCGACCACAGTAATTCCGACGCGCCCCAACCGCAAACTCATGATTCCCCGACGCCGCCGCCACCCGAAACCGCCCTCGCCCAGCCCGTGCTCACTTCACCCCGGATCACAAGCCCCCTCACAATAATTCACCGCCATCCCCGTTTTCAAGAACGTGGAGAACGCGGCTTGTACGGCGGGCTCGAAGAACACGGCATCGTGGGGGTCGGCGCCTTCGGTCATCGGCACGTTCTCCTCGGGAACGGGTCCGAGGCCGTAGTCAAAGTCCAGGAGGGTGTTCGACTCCGAGATCGGGCCTTCTACAGCCGGCAATCCGTACAAAACGCGATTCCCCGGACCAAGGTAGGAAGCCCCGATGGAGCGAGCCAGAAGCTCCGTTGAGAGGTTGGGAACCTGGTGGTCTCCCACTCCTTCCATGAGCATCACGTGGTGGGTCGGCGTCCCCGCAAACGGGTCCCCGGTGATCGCGCTCGCGTAGCCCGAGGGCTCCGCGCGGTCCCACAGCATCTGCACATAGCCGAGCACCAATTGCACGGTGCGCGGGTCCTCGAAGCGGTTCACCACGAAGGGTGTGGCGTAGGAGGCCCAGTATACGCTCCGGGGCAACATGAGGCTGTACGCGGCCCCGGGCACTACGAGCACGCCGCGCTCGATGTCGGGGGTGATCGCCATGTACGTTGCGCCGTAGATGCCACCCTGGCTGCCGCCCAGGTAGTAGCGGGTGTTGGGATCCACCGCAGGGATTCCATCGAAGATCAACGCCGGATCTTCGGCCATGGGGCCCATAAGCGTGCGGAGCGCGACCGCGAGGTTCACCATGCCTTGTTGGCTGCGATCGGGGATCGTCGCGAATTGGTCGATGTCGCCTGCCGCGGCGGCACCGGCGATCTCGGGAATGTCATCGCCAGACATCCCGATCCAGTCCATGGAAATCACCACGGCACCAAAGGTGTCGGCCGCTTCGGCGTACCCGACCGTATCCACCGAGTAGCGGTCGCCAAACAAGCCGTGCCCGTACTGCACGATCGGGCAGCTCACGCCTACGCAAGCGTTCGGGACCAACAGGACGAAGGGGTACTCGAACGTGCCGTTTTGCTCGGGGAGCCCATCATCGGCGAGGACCAGCACGCCGCCCGGCCCGCCATTGTCGAGGAAAAGCGGAACGGAGACGGTTCCTTCGATCCGCACGGCGAGGTGTTCGTCCTCCGGGGCGGTATCGATCTCGGTGAAGGTGTAGGACGCGCCGCTGCCGATCGCGACCAACGCCGCATCGCGCATGTGCAACAGGCGATCGGTGGCGCTCTCCCGACTGGCGACGGAGAAGTCCCACGCGAGCTGAAGCTCTTCACGGGCAACGCCAGCTTCGTCGAGACGGGCGAAAATGTCGTCGTACAACTCCCGCCGCCGATCGACGCTCACCTCGGTCGAGTCAGTGCCGTCGCGGAGCGCGCGGAAGGTGTCATTTGGCGCGACCGGCGCACCCGACGAATCGAGCACGTTCCGCAACGCGACGATGTACCGGTGGCCGGGCGTGAGCAGCGTCATCGGGCGGAGGTTGATCGCCCGGCGACTGTCATCGTCGTGGCTCCTGTCCAATTCGGCGAAGTGGGCGATGCGCTCCCCGGTTTCGGCGTCGAGGATCACCGTCGGACTGGTGTCGGTCAGCGACAATTCTGGCGTGTTCGGACCAGCGAAGCCGGCGTTCGTGGCGCCGGGCAGGAAGGCGAGGGGACCGGCGGCCGGCGAGAATCCGTCCGCGAGGTTCAGGTTGTCGGGGTTGGACTGATAGCCATCGACGGATACCGGGAGCGTTCCGGCCTTGAAGGCGACACGTTTGCCGGTGACGGTTGAGGAATCGTCGCGGAGATACACGTTCGAGGGGAAGGGCAGGCCGCAGACCTCCGGCACCAGCGGATCGCAGTCGCCGTCCAGCAGCGATCCGTCGTCGACACCGCTGTCGGACGTGGGTTCGGTGACGCAGGCGAGCGCGAGGAGGAGGAGCATGGCGCCCGGTATCACGAGTCGGCGGCGCCCTGGAACCAGGCGGCCCGCGCCGCGAGCGGAGCGTACGTTCGTTCGCCCAGGCGCAGCTCCCGCCAGGTGCCGTCGATCGTGAGATCTGCTGGTCCGAGGAGCCGAAGGGGGGCATCCCGGCCGTCCATCCGCAGCGTGACCACCGAAGGCTCGCGGTCGCCGGGGAACCAGCCGAGGGAGACCACCGCCTCCTTGGCGATCCCGCGGCTCACCGCCCGAAGCGCCAGCTCGCGGGCACGCAGGCCGCCCAGTCGGTCGACCTTGTGCGGGTCCTTCCCACTCCAGGCGCCGCCGCCGATCGCCACCGACGGGCCGTACGCGTCAACCACCAGCTTCTTTCCCGACAAACCGTTGTCGCCATGCGGGCCGCCGACATCGAAGTCGCCGCCGGCGTTCACGCTCACTCGGTCGAGGTCGAGCAACCCCGCCGCCGCCGCGACTTGGCGGGCAATCACGAACAGCGCGGTTCGGTCTACGCCGGGCGCGTGTTGTATCGAGAGGGACATCCGAGTGATCGCTCCCCCCTCGGACTGCACAATCACCTTGCCATCGGGACCGAGTCCGTACGGCGCACCGAGCGTGCGGAGGGCGTCGGCTGCAAGCCACGCCGCCCGGTGTGCGAACGGCAACCACCGATCTTCGGCGCGCCCGCCCGCCCAACCGATGCAGATCGCCTGGTCGTCGGAGAGGCTCCGGAGCGCTGAGGTGTCGGCGTCCAGCGGACCAAGCCGCACGTCCGTCACGACGCGCAGGTGCTCGGGATCGGGCAGGACCATCGCAGAGAAGCCGGCAGCGCGGAACGCGGCGCGCGCGCAGTCCTCGAGGTTCAACGCGGTGAGCGGCGGGTTTGTCGCCACGCAACCGGTGATGAACACGGTCTCGCGATGGACGGCCACCTCGACGCCCACCATCGCGCGGGGCTCGCGAGCGCAAGCGAGGTCCACGATGCGATCTGCGATCGCGTCGCAGAGCTTGTCCGGATGCCCGGGCAGCACACATTCAGCGAGCGTCATGCGGCCTCCAACATGTAGATCTTCGCGGCGGAACCCTCAAGGTCCCGGGGGCTCCCGCGCGGGGTGAGCACCACTTGGAGGTTGGCGCGTCGGCACGCGAAGGCTAGCTCGGGCGGGATTCCGCCCACGTCGCCATCGGTGATCACCACCGCGCCCCGGGTCGCGCTGGCCGCGAGATGAGCCGCGAACGCCGCGCCCGAGGTGCCATGCGACGTGCGGACAACGCCCCGCGCCAGCTCATCGAGGCTCACTTTCTCTACGCCGCAGGAGAACTGATACACGATAGGCGCTACGCGGTCGCGACACGAGACGATCGCTGCGAGGAGGCGGGGCAGGTGCTCGTTTACGCTCCCTGAAACATCCACGTAAACGGATACCGGCGTGAGCCCCGACCGTTGCGGCCGGCCTCGCAGGGCGCCGGCGTAGAGCAGGGGACGCGAGCCTGAAGCGGCGAGGGCGAAGGCGCGTCGGTCCCGCGTCGGCCACGCGATGAGCGCCGGCGTTTCCCGGGATTCCGGCAGGCCCGTGGCCCGGTTGCCGGCCCGAGCGGCGGCGAGGAGGGCGGCCACGAGCACCGGCTCCTGCCGACGAGCGGCCGGCGCGCGAACCAGGACATCCAGCGCGCTGCTGACCGACTTCCCAACCCGAGGATCGCCCGGAGGCCATCGCTCTACGATGGCGCGCACGGCGGCGGCGGTTGCGGCGTCGGCGATGGCGCCACCGGGGTCTTCCCCGTGAGAGCCGAGGAGGAGCGGCGGCCCGCCGAGGAGCTGCGGCAGCGCGCGGAGCAGGAGCTCGAAGGCGTCGTGAAACGTGCCGGCGCCACTGTAGTAGAGGTCCGTGAGCACGTAACGGACGCCGTCGGGCGTGTTGGCCGGCCAGATTGGCGGACCGGGGAACCCCTCCGGCGCACGGAGGAGCTGCTCGGGGAATTGATCGGCGGCGTACAAGCGGCGAAACAGCGCGAGCCAGCGGGGTTGTGGCCGGCTTCGCGCGATCATCGCGTTGATTACGGCGTCGAAGGCGATGTTGTGAAGCTCCGAGATCCGCGAGTAGAGCCGGGTATGGCCCAGAAGGAGGTGGTGCAGCTCGTGGAGGATGAGCACCGCAAGATCTTCGTCGGAGGGGCAAACGTCGGCGGCGAATTGGGGGTTGATCAAGAGGCGCGGTGTGCCGCCCAGGGGGATGGCTGCGGTGGGGATGCTCTCGGTCTCCTCGATGGTGAGCACCCGCAGCACCGCGTCGAGGCCAAAATCGAGGAGGGGGATGCAGCCGGCGATTCGGCGTTGGAGGGGGGTCATTCGGTCTCCCGAAAGGTGTGGCGAACGAACGCGCGCGCCGCGCCCATCGCGTCTTCGTCGAAGCGTGGGGAGCGAGCGCGGAGGAAGAGTTTGCCTGAGGTACGGGCGAGGATCGCTACCGCGAGGAGGCGGTCCCGCATCAACGTGCCGCCCAGCCCGCGCTCGATCACGTCGAGCTCGCCGGAACCCTCCATCGGGGCGCGAAAGAACTCGGCGCCGACGTTGTGCGAGGCGACAACGGCCGCCGCGGGCGCGTTGGCCCGAGTCAGCGCCGCTTCTGTCGCGACCAGAAGTTGTCGCTCCAGATCGTCGGTCGCGAGCAACCCGACCGACTGGCATAGCGACCGGAGAAAGGGCAGGCCGCTCGTAGGCAACCAGTGTCGCGCCATGACGATGACCAGAGGGGGCCGCTCGATTCCCGCCGCGATGACCACCTGGGAGCGGGTGGGTGCGCCGTAGTTGTGGAGGCAGTCCGGGGTCATGCGGCCGCCGCGGGCTGGAGCGGGTCGAAGGCCGACGCGACGCGCCGGGCAAAGGCCACCGTGGCCGGAACCGGCATCGTGAATTTGTTCGCGAAGCCCGCCCAGAGGACCGGGATGATCCAGGCGTCGTCGGCGGCAAAGCCCGCGATCGCACGCGAAATCTCGCCGGCGAGCCCATATTCCGGTGCGTGCGTCGCGATCAGCTCCAGGTGCTCCACCACCGCGTTCACCTTCGCCACATCCTCCGCCAACGCTTCGTAGGCGACGCCGGGCAGCGAAGGCCGATGCACGACCAACCAAGGGAAGATTCGTGATCCGAGCGCGAGCCGCTCCACGGGCGCGAGTCCCGCCCGCGCATCGAGGAGGGTGGCCGTGAGCAATTCGTCGTCGCCCCCCGCCGCGATTTGAACGCGGGTAAGCGGATCCCGTTCACCGAGCAGCGCGCGGCGGAGCGGATCGGCGGGCCCGGACAGGTACCTCCACGCTGCCTGGTGCGCGGCCACGAGCTTCAGTTCCTCAACCCCGCCCGTCGCACGCTGAGGGATGGCCCAGCGAACCGCGAGGAAGGCGGCGTCGCGCAGCTCCGGAACCCGCTCGGTGGCGATGACCGCGAGCACGCCATCGTAAAGAAATCGGAGGCGTCGGCCCGACAGGTCGATCCCGGCCACCGCCAGCGCGTCCGCCAGCGCGTCGATGTACTGGGCCACCCCCCTGCCGTGGACCGCCTCCGTGGTTTGGCGACGCCCCCGCGCCTCCGCTACAGCGGCGTTCAGGCGCTCGGCCGCGCCCCCCTGCACTTCAGGGCCGCGAATGAGCGCGATCCGGTCCTCGCCCCGCGGCGCTTCCGGGGTTTCTACGACGAACGGGAAGCGGTCCGCAAGCGCAACGTCGATGCGCTCGACGCCGATCCACCCCTGCTCCTCGCCCGCGCCGGGCGGGTTCATGGCCGCCCAGCGGTGCCGCAGCCGGGGGAGGGGATGCCCCTGCAGCTTCCGCTCGTGGATCAGTGGAAACAGCCGATTTTGCATGTCCGGCCTACAACGGTTGATCTCGTCGAGGAACACCGCTTCGGCGTCCCAGGCATCGACCGGTGTGCGCAGGTATTTCACGCGCTCCCCGTCCGGAACGGGGAAGCCCACGAGGTCGTCGAAGTTCAGCGTGGAGGCGTTGTAGTGGCGAAAAACGCTCCCCAGCGCTCCGGCGAGCCGCTCCAACAGCAGGCTTTTGGCCACGCCATGGGGGCCGATGAGCAGGATCGGCGCCTCGATCGCAAGGGCCGCCACGACAAGCGGCTCGAGGCTTTCCCAGCCGAGGATGCCGAGATCGCGCAGCAGTTGAGGGGGAGGGGCAACCCGCGCGGGGCTGGGGGGACTCTTGGACATCGCGATGCTCCGACTCGGGATCGCGGCACTTGCGATCTCGAGGGAGAATCCGACGAAATCAACTTAGCACCGTTATTTTACGTGGCCGCAAGTTTGAATAAACTCACCACGACAGCCGAGTGGCTGCGTCAAGAGCAGTAGACACCGGAGGGGCATCGCCAAGGCGGGGCCGCAAATCGGTAGCGGACGCTACTCCGGACGCAGCCGCCACTCCCCATAGGGATTGTGATGGAGGGTGCCCGACGCGAAGCGACTGGGTGTGTGTTCGGCCCGGTAGCGGTGTCCGCCAATGGCGGCCTCGCACGTGCCGCCGGCCGGCACCTCAAGGCCCGCGTCCAACTGCATCAGGTTGAACGCCGTGAGCCGCGGGCCGACCTCCGCCGGCGAGGTGCTCCCCGGAAGCCAGGTGTCCGGCATCCCGAGGTTGTGCATTCCGCAGCTCCCGTAGCCAGACGCGGGGGTGCCCACGAGCGTAACGAACGCATACATCCGGTCGTCGACCTTGTCGGGATCCAGCCGGCCCCAACGAGCCGGGCCATGGCTGCGACCGGACGACTCTACCTTGGCCGCCAGCCCGCCCCGGCGCAGCAGCCCCGCGACCAAGCGCATCATACGGCGTACCGAGAGGACCGAGCCGGCCGCTTTGTCGATGGCGAACGCACAACCGCGCGCCTCAGTGAGCGCGGCGGCCTCGGCCGCCGTGAACGCGCCCGGAGCGCCCCCGGCCAGCACTGCCCCGGACAAACTGCCATCCGCCGGCACCCATTCGAGGAACAGCGAGTGGGGCTCCGCTCCCTCCTCCATCCAGGCTTCCTTGCCCAGTCCCACCACCGCCTGCTCCACTTCCGCCCGGGACGTCCAAGGGCCGGGAACGGCAACGATCATCTTGACCGGCATCGGTATCGCAACGGACATGGGCGCCGCTTAGGGCTGCAGCGGCGCTTTGTCGACACGACGCGAGACGTCGTTCCCGCTCGCGTCGCCCGAAAACACCCATCGAAGGCCGGTCGGCTCCCAGCTCCACGAGTTGCTCAGCGTCCAGTTCGTGGACGGCATGGTGCTCGTGACGAGCAGCGCTTCACCCTGGCGCTTCGGCTCCCGCAGCACGAACCACTCGCCGTCGTGCGAATCCCACGCGTCCACCCAAAGTCGCCCCTCACTCACCGCGAAGCGCACCACCGCCGTGCTGAGATCGCCTCCCCAAACGCCGAGGAGGCGATTGTCGGTCGGCACGGCGGGCAACGAGATCGCGTGGGCGTGCGTGCCGGCGGCGGGAGCCGGTGCGCCCTGGGCGTGGGCTGACGAGATGACGGCCGCGGCGAAGGCGAGGGAGATCATCAGGCGCTCGGAGGAGACGCTCTCTATCCCGGGCGCGGCTCCCCAGGAGGACGCCGCGATTCGGCGCGAGCCTCGCCTGACCACGCGACTTGGCCGCTCGAATCGCCCAACCGGGCGCGAAGCAAGGCCGCTCGTGGTAAGCAGGGCGGATGGACCTGCTCAACAAAGTCATGCTCGTGACCGGCGCCAGCAATGGGATCGGGCTGGAAGCCTGTGTGGTGCTTGCCAGGCGCGGCGCGCGAGTGCTGATGGTGGCGAGGGATCCGGCGCGGGGCGAGGCGGCGATGGCGCAGGTGAAAGCTCGCTCCGGCTCCGAGAAGGTGGAGCTGCTCCTCTGCGATCTTTCCTCACAAGCGGCGATCCGGGGGCTCGCGGAGGCAGTGAAAGCCCGCACCGATCGACTGGACGTGCTGGTGAACAATGCCGGTGGCGTCAGCGAAACACGGCAGCTCACGGTGGACGGGATCGAGCAGACCTTCGCGGTAAACCACCTCGCCTATTTCCAGCTCACGATGCTGCTCCTGGATCTGTTGGAGAAGTCGGGCCCGGCCCGCGTGGTCAACGTCTCAAGTCGCGGGCACCGGCGGGGAACGCTGGACCTCGAAGATCCGGGCTTCGAGAAGGGCGGCTATTCCATCATGGGTGCGTACTGCCGATCGAAGCTGGCAAACGTCCTCTTCACCCGAGAGTTGGCCCGGCGGATGGAGGGGAGGGGGGTCACCGCGAATTGTCTCCATCCCGGTGGAGTCGCGACGAACATCTGGTCCCGGGCGCCCGCGTGGACGAAGCCGCTGATCAGCGTGGTCGGCTATTTTGCGTTCATCACACCCGAAGATGGCGCCAAGCCGATCATCCACCTCGCGGCGAGCCCCGAGATGGAAGGTCGCAGTGGGGAATACTGGAACCGGATGAAGCGGGAGGAGCCGATCGCGCTGGCGAAGAACGTTGAGTTGGCCGGCAGGCTTTGGGAGAAGAGCGCGGGGTGGGTGGCGCTCAGTTAGGTCCTACTTCGCCTCCCCCAACTGATGCTGCCCATGCTCGGCGCGGATATCCGCAAAATCCTTGATGTGGCCCCAGATCGCCGACACGCCTCGGCGCATATAGTCGAGATCGTCGATTGAATTCAGGTTCTTGAGCTGGTGCGCCAGGAACTTCGGGTGCATGTACATCTTGTAGAACTGCCCCGCCATCTGCACCACTTCGTCCTGGTTCATGTCCGTGAGCACACACGCAGGCTCGGTCATATCGTAGCGCTCGTAGTCCTTGGGGTTGAAGCGGATCCAGCCCATGTCCTGGCAGAGCTTGAACAGCGGCGTGCCGGGGTAGGGCATGACCACCGTGGCCTGCAGATGGTGGGCGTAGCCTTCATACATCAACCACTTGGCGAGTCGCAGCGTTTCATACGCATCTTCCTTGGTTTCCCAAGGATACCCGACCATCATCGTGAGGTGCGGCTGCAGGCCCGCTGAAGCGGCCATCTTGCAGCCCTCCACGATCTGTTCCCGCGTAAGCGACTTGTCGAGGATGTCGATCGTGCGCTCGCTGGCGCTCTCGATGCCGAGGATGAGCTTGCGGAAGCCCGCCTTCTTCATAAGGTGTACGTTCTTCTCGGTGAAGTAATCGAAGCGGAAGTTGCAGTCGAACACGACCTTTTCGTTGATCTTGCGGTCGATCATCTCGGTGCAGAGGCGCGTGAGCCAATTGCCGGTGGGCAAGGCACCCGTGTCGTCGAAGATGTTCTTCGCGCCGTGCTTCGTGATGAGCATCTCCATCTCGTCGGCGAGGCGCTCGGGGGAGACAACGCTGAACTTGGGATAGGTGACGGTCCACGAGCAGAAGGTACACTTGCCATACGGGCAGTCACGACCTGCCATCGTCCACAAAAACGGAAGCTTGTATTTCCACTTCTCGAAGTACAAATGCGCGTTGGTGAGATCCCGATCCCAGAACGGCAGGGTTTCGAGGGAGTATTCCGACTTGTACGGACCGGTGTTTTTGATCGAGCCGTCGTCCTCCTTCCACCAGATGCCGCTCTCCAGCGCTTTGCCCTCGCTCATGTACCACACGATGCTGCGAAGCGAAAAGTCGTAGTCGCCCCCCGTGATGCAAAAATCGGTCTGGGAGCTGTCGAGCGTTTCCCCGGGGTTGCCGGAGATGTGATCCCCGAACAGTACGATCTTGCAGCTTGGCAACATCGCTTTGATCCGGTCGACGATCTTCCAGTGCATGCGCACCACGGGGGACTTGGTCTCCATCGCGATCAGCTCGGGCTTGAAGTCGTTGAGCAGCCGGTCGAACTGCGACCAGCTCTTCCGCTCCGCGATGCAGTCTACCCACTCCACCTCGTGGCCCATGCTCTGGAGCAGCGTGGCCGCGGAGGCGGGGATGCACGGGTAGAGGTAACTCGGCTCCGTGAACCACTGGAACTGGCGGTTCTGCGTGAGCATGGCGCTGCCCTTCGAGGACTCAATCGGGGGGTAGGCCACCAGGATGCGCATCGGATCACCTGACGGGAAGGTGACTCAGGGAGCGCCGGGCGTCAACGTGATAGGACTACCAGATGCGTGATCGCGTCCATGGCAACGGGTTCTCCTACGATGTCCGTATCGGATTTCACGAGTACGAACGGCACATCCGGCAGCGGATCGTGATCGACTGGGAGGCGGAGACCACCTGGCGCGAAGCGGCGAAGGCGGATCGACCGCGGGGCATCGTCGACTACTACGAGGCCAACCTCAAGATCGGGAAGATGATCGAGGCGAAGGAGTATCGGCTGATCGAGGCGGTGGCCGAAGAGGTGGCGCACCTGCTCGTGTCGGAGTTCCCGGTTGATCGGGTGCGCGTGAAGGTGACGAAGGCGCCGTTCGACATGCCGAACGTCGGTAGCGTCGCGGTGGAGTGTTGGCGCTCACGGGAGGATTTTCCTTCCTGATGCGCGTCGTCTCGAACACGGCGATCGCGCTGGACGGGCGCATCGCCACGGCGAACTACGACCACTTCGCGCTCGGGACGAAGCTCGACCGGGCGTACATGAGCGTGCTGCGCGCGCGGGCGGATGCGGTGCTGGTGGGCGGGAAGACGTTCCGGAACTGGCCGTTGCCGTTGGTTCCGGAGGTAGAGGCGATCGAAGGGCTGAGGCGAGGGGGGTTCTTCGACGCGGAGGTGCCGAGGCTGGAGGGGCGCCGGTGGATCAACGCGATCGTGACGCGTACGCTCGACCTGCCGGCGGCTCCGCGGTTCTGGGAGGATTCCCGGGTGGAGCCCGTGGTGTACTCGCCGGCAGCGGGGGCGGTGCGCGGGCTCGTGACGGGGCCGACGGAGCCGAAGCGCATCGCGGCCGACCTGGAGCAGCGCGGGGTGAACACGCTGCTGTTGGAGTGCGGGGGGGACCTGTTGTCGCAGTGGTTGGCGGCCGGCCTCGTGGACGAAGTGTACGTGACGGTGTGCCCGTTGATTTTGGGCGGGAAGGGTGCGCCGACGCTCGCGGATGGCGCGGGATTTGGGTATGCAGACGCACCGCGGATGCGATTGCTGCACGCGAGGGTGGTGGGGGATGAGGTTTATTGTCGGTATGAGGTTTTGAAGTAGGGGAGGAAGGCGCGGAGTTGAGGCGGGGGGGGG
>BJHF01000119.1 GCA_014191855.1 Deltaproteobacteria bacterium | reverse complement strand
GCCTTCGCCGCCCTGTCCCTGCTCAGCGCTTGCGCCACTCGCCGGGTGCTCGTGCTCGATGAGTTTGTGGGCCGCACGACGGCCGCGCCTGCCAACTCCCTCACCGGAAAAAGCATCTTCGTCGAGGTTTCGGCCGGGTCCGACCTGATGAACACCGAGGTGCGAAAGGGCTCAACGCTCACCGAACCCCAACGGGCTACGCCTTCTCCGAGATGAGCGAGGGCGAGATCGACCGCTGGGACGATCTGGTGGCCACCGCTCGAAAGACGGGGTCCAAAGAGGACTGGACCAGCATCGGGTGGATGCGGAACGGCTACGGCATGCACCTTGCGGACATCTTCTCGGTCGAACCGCCGGCGATGTTTCTGGAGGCGACGCTGAAGCGGGAGCTGGTGGCGCACGGGGCCACCCTGGCGGCCAGCGCAGAGGAGGCGGACATCGTGGTGAAAGGCGACCTCCGCTACCTCAAGGTTGACATCTTCATGAAGTACTGGGCCGACATCGTCGTGGACTGGGAGTACACCCCGAAGGGTGGCCAGGCGACCAAGGCGAGCCGCCACACCTACGGCGAAAATGCGGCGTGGACCTCCAGCGCCTGGGAGTTCTACCAGCCGCTTCGGCAGTGTGAGCAGGAGATGATGTGGTTGGTGTTGGAGGATCTGGGGGCGGTGAAGTAGTCGGGCGCGACGCAGGCCAAAATGCAGTATGCTCCAGCAAGTTGTCCGCGTTCCCGCCGTTCTCCGCCCTCTTCGTCGCCGTGGTCATGGGCTCGAGCGGTTGCGACGCGGCCGCCCCGCCGCTTCGACATCCGGGCATCAACGCGGGGATGTCGCCGGAGGGAGGCGGCCTCTTCGACTCACGGCTGGCGGGGTGTGTATGGGAGGTAGTGGCGGACCCAGGGGACACTTGGGAGACCACGTACTTCGCGTCCTACGACGCCGTCGGCCGCCGCACCCGGCACGCCTACCGCGAGGGAGCCTACACGTGGTTCGACGAGAACGTGAGCTGGGACGCGGGGAGCTGCCCGACGCTCGTATGGGGTACGTACGCGGGGGACAGCGGGATGATGACGTTTGATGCTGAGTTTGCCCAGGAATGCGACGGGATGGGCAACGTTGTCGAGAGCGAGGGGCCCTGGGGCACGGACCGGTATGAGCACGCGTACGATGCCTCGGGCGGGATCATGCAAACGCGGGAGACGTCGGAGTGGCAGGGCCCGGAGTGGGCGCGCGAGTATCATTATGTATGGGCGTTTGACCGGGTGATTGCCGCAACGGAAGGCGTTTCCCGTGAGGCGATCGAGTACGCCGCCGCCCGCAGTTTTGGTGCCGACGGCTGGGTGCGCAGCTACCGGGACGAGTCGGGCGAAGACTACACCTGGACTTACGATGCCCTCGGACGCGTGATCGCCGCGTGGGGGGACGAGTACACCTACGAGTATGAGGGACCAAGCAGCTTTCCCATTCGTGGGTCGTGGTACGACTCGCCGGTCGAGTACTCGGTGTTGTGCGTGCCGTGAGCCACGGGCTGCGACCGAAGAAGCGCGTAATTTCGGCGCCGCGAGCGGCGGCACGTGCGGCGAGCTGGTCCCGTTGTCGTGGCGCGGTCGCCTTGCAGCGCGGTGGCCGCGGGGGAGCTCCACCTCCGCCGCGGGGGGTGCAAGGAGAGCCAGCGGGGCCGTTTCGCCGGCCGGCGGCAGGTTTTCTCTCTTTGCGCGGGGGGTGAGCCGTCACCCTGGGCGCAAGGAGAGCCACCGGGGCCGTTTCGCCGGCCGGCGGCAGGTTTTCTCTCTTTGCGCGGGGGGTGAGCCGTCACCCTGGGTGCAAGGAGAGTTTCGTTGGCGGTTTTTCTCTCCTATCGGTGGGGGTGAGCCCTCACCAGGGTCGCAAAGAGAGTTTTACCGCTGAGTTTCTCTCTTTGCGTGGGGGGTGAGCCGTCACCCTGGGCGCAAGGAGAGTGGCCGCCGCGGGGGGTGCCCGTGGGTGCCCCGTCCCGTGTCGCGACATGCCTTGCGGCCCCGCCGCAAATTCGAGTTGACCCGCCCTTTGGAGGTTCCGAGAGGGGTGGAGGACGTTTGCCTGGGTTCAAGGTTCGAGGAGGAATTCCACCACGGAGTCACGGAGTCACGGAGGGGTGTGTGGCGCTCCCTCCGTGATGACGGGAGAGGCACCCTCTACAAATCGGAGGGCGATCGCGCTTTAGGTGGCGCGATCACCTTCGTGATGCGGGAGCCCCTGACCCTGCAGCGTGGGTGGTCGCAGTCGGTCGATGTGCCGACGGCGACGTAGGACGGCACCGTGAAACATTTGGTTCTCGGCCCACTTTGGAAGAAGCTCCGGTACATCCTCTTCAGTTCCATGAAAAAACGGCCTTCGCCCACACCATGACCACCGCCGAACGCAAGTTCAACCCCGAGGCATGGCGCAAGATCATGCGAGGAGACTGGCACAAGTCCTGGTCGCAAATTGATCCGGAGAACGCCGAGCAAGCCGAGCGCGAAGCCGAGGAAGAACGCGAACGCGAAGCCGAATCAGAACGCCGCCGCGAAGCCAACCGCAGCTCCGATTCCCCCTGAGCCGCTCCAAGCGGCGACACCAAGGGCTGCAGCGCGATCCCCGGCGCCCTGGGCGCCACCGTCATCACCGGCGGGCTGCTCGCGCTCTTCGTCATGCTCTTCGGCGGCGGCAACTGGGGCTACTCGGGGTGGTGCTGCTGCTCGGTCGTGGGTTTCGCCATGCTTGCGACGCTCGGCGGGTGGCAGAGCGTGTTCAAGTAGCCCCTCGCCGCCCCTCGCCGCACCGGCACCGCTGTGGATCGCCGTCGCAGCAAGCCAACGCGGGATTCTCGGGTCTTGTCTCTCCGCTTCAGCCTGCTGCCGAACGTTGTCCAGGGCGCTGCTGAGGCGGGTGACGGGGTAGGCCGTCGCCGCCGAGTGGCGCTGCGACACGAGGCGGGGGCGGCCTGCCCCGGCAGGACCCAGCACCACTCTCGTTACTGCTTCTTCCGCAGGGGTGAATCGCCGTGCGAGCCCCGAGCCTACCGCCCCCAACGGCGCCGCGTCTTGCACGGCGATCCTCGCCCGCCGGCACGGGGGCCGGCGGCTGCGCTTTGGGCTCAGTGGCCTTCCTTCACCGCATTCCGATTCCAGCTCGGCAATTCCACCTCGATGTCGCTCGCGCCCGTCGGCACGCACTGGCACGCGAGGCGGCTGGTGGGCTTGAGCGCCGGCGCCGTATCGAGCATGTCCAGCTCGTCGTCACTCGCTTCGTTGGTCGCGGCGTCCCCTTTGCTCAGGTAGATGTGACACGTGGAACACGCGCACACCCCGCCGCACACGTGCTCCACATCCACGCCGTTCGCCATGAGGATCGTGAGTAACGAGCCTTCCTGGCCGTGATCGGCCTCGGGGAGCTTCGCGGGATCCACCAGGATCACCACGTCCGTGCCCTTCACGCGCACGGTGTAGGGTTTGGTGGGGAGCGCGGGCGCCTCCGACGTCATGTACGGGTTCTTTCCCATCTATTTCATCCCCAGCGACGTTCCGACTTCCGTTGCGTCGCGACCAGAGAGCGCCTTCGTAAGGTCGCGCTCGATGCGGCGCTGGGCGAAGGGGGCGCTCACCTCGTCGAGCTTCTTGCTCAAGGCGGCGATGCGCTCGCGGTCGGGGCCGAGCATCGCCGCGCGAAGGGCAACTTCCACCTGTCCAATCACGTCGGCTTCGTTGCCTTCGAGCAGCGCGGCGTCGCCCGCGAGCGCCTTGTCGAGCGCGGCCAGGATCCCCTCGGCCTCGACGCGGGCCTCGATGAGCAGGCGCTCGTCCACGTCCGTTTCGGCGTGGTCGATCGCGTCTTCCAGCATGCGCTCGATGTCCTCGTCCGTCAGCCCATAGCTTGGTTTTACGTCGATGGTCGCCGCGATGCCGGTGTGCTCCTCCTTCGCGGAGACATGGAGCAGGCCGTCGGCGTCCACGGTGAACTCCACGCGAACGCGGGGCACGCCGGCCGCCATGCGCGGGAGCCCCTTCAGCTCGAAGCGCGCCAACGACCGGTTCAACGAGGCGATCTCGCGGTCGCCCTGTACGACGTGCAGGTCTACCGCCGTTTGGTTGTCCACGTGCGTCGTGAACGTTTGGTGCGCGCTCACGGGAATGGTGGAGCACCGGGGAATGAACTTCTCGGTTACGCCGCCCATGACTTCGAGGCCCAGCGAAAGCGGAAGCACATCGAGGAGCAGGATGTCCTCCGCGAACTGCGAGGTGCCGGAGAGGATGTCGGCCTGCATCGCGGCGCCGAGGGCCACCACCTCGTCGGGATCGAGGTCGCAGTACGGCTCGCGGCCGAACTGTTCAGCGACGAAGCGGCGAACGAGCGGCACGCGGGTGGAGCCGCCGACGAGCACGACGGCGTCGATGCGCTCGGGGGTGAGCCCCGCGTCGCGCATCGCCTGGCGGCACGCGGCGCCGGTGCGCTCTACGATCGGGCGGATCGCCGCTTCGAAGGCCGAGAGGGTGACCGTGGCGGGCCCGGAGGGGAGTTGTACCGTGGCGGCGTTGTGCTCGCTGAGCTGGTGTTTGGCATCGCGGGCGGCGGCGAGCACCGCGCGAAACTCGCCGTCGTCCAGCGCTTTCGCGGCTTCGCCGCCGCCGAGGAGCAGCTCCGCCACCGCGCGATCGAAGTCGTCGCCGCCGAGGTGGGTGTCGCCCGCGGTGCTGAGCACCTGGAACACGCCATCGTCGAGCTGGAGGATGGAGATGTCAAAGGTTCCACCGCCAAGATCAAAGACGGCGAAGGTGCCGGCGCCGCGCTTGTCGAGGCCATACGCGATGGCGGCGGCGGTGGGCTCGTTCAGCAGGCGGAGCACCTCCAAGCCGGCGATCTTCGCCGCGTCCTTGGTGGCCTGGCGCTGGGCGTCGTCGAAGTAGGCGGGAACGGTGATGACCGCGCCGCCCGGCTCGCCGAAGAGGCACTCGATGGCGCGCGCGCGCAGCGCCTTCAGCACCTCGGCGCTCACCTCGACGGGGGTGACCGGCGCGTGATCGTCGACGAGGAACCTGACGAAGCGGCTCTCCTCCTCATCCATGCGGTATCGGAACAACGAGGCGTCGGCGCGGCAATCGGCGGGCGCCCGACCCATGAAGCGCTTCACGCTTGTGAAGGTCGTCGCGCTGTGCTCCGGCGCCTCGTCGCGAGCGGCAGCGCCCACGATCACGCCCCCGTCCGCGTCGTAACGCACGGCGCTCGGGAGCATCGCGCTCCCGCCGTCGCTGAGCAGGCATCGCGCCCGCCCGTTCATCACCACGGCGACGAGGGAGTTGGTGGTGCCGAGGTCGATGCCGATGTTCGCCATGTTCAAACTTCCTGTGGGGCGCGGAGCAGCCCCTCAACGTACTTGAGGCGGGCGAGGCGGTCTTCGACTACCTCAAGGGTGCCGTTCCCGGCCTCCCATGCCGTAAAAACCTGATCGAGCTCGCCGAGCAAGGACGTGCGTGCGGCGGTGGCCAGCTCGTGCATCACGCCCGGCTCGTCTTCATCGCGCTCGCGCCAGTCGAAGATCTCGGCGAGGAACGCCGGGTCGAGCGTGGGCCCGCCTTGCTCTGCGGGCTGCGCCCGGCCGGTCGCGAGCCAACGGGCTCGGAGCTTGTCGTCTTTGAGCACGCGTTTGCTCTCGTTGAGCGCCGCGGTCCACATCAGCGCCATTCGCCGCTCCACGGCCGAGCGGGTGGTGAACCGATCGGGGTGGGTTTGCCGGGCGAGCGCGCGGTAGCGGCCATCGACGTCGGCCAGGTCGAGGTGAAAACGGTGGGGCAACCCGAACATCACGAACGGGTCGGGCGCCGCGGGCGGCGGCTGCAGCACGCCGCAGCCCACGCACGAGGGCGCGTTCACGGGCTCGTGGCAGGAGAAACAAACGGAGCGCGGCGAAGACATGGAGCGATGGCTTCGCCTATACGGTGAAGCTCTCTCCGCAGGAACAACTGGTCTTCGCGAGCGGATTGATGAACTCGAAGCCGGTCTTCATCAGCTCCGACTTCCAGTCGATGATCGTGCCGTTGAGGAACAGGTACGACTTCCGATCTACGGCGACCTTCACCTTCTCGCCGTCGGGACCGAACTCGAAGATCTTGTCTTTCTCGAGCGGCTGCGGGGCGAAGTCCACGTAGTACGACAGGCCCGAGCAGCCGCCGCCCTTGATGCCGACGCGGAAGACGTAGTCCGGCGTTTGCCGCTTCATCTTCAGCTCGTTGATGCGGCTTACCGCGCGTTCGGTGAGCTCGATGGCCATGCTTACTCCGGGGCCGCTGCGGTAGCCTTGGCCGCCTTCTTCTTCTTGAAGTCCGCGATCGCGGCCTTGATCGCATCCTCGGCGAGCACCGAGCAGTGGATCTTCACCGGCGGCAATTTCAATTCTTCGGCGATGATCGAGTTGTTGATGCTCAGCGCATACTCGACGGTGCGCCCCTTCACCATCTCGGTGACGAGCGAGCTCGACGCGATGGCCGAGCCGCAGCCGAAGGTCTTGAACTTCGCGTCTTCGATGATGCCGTCGTCGCTGATGCGAAGCTGCAGCTTCATCACGTCGCCGCAGGCGGGCGCGCCGACCAGGCCGGTTCCGACGTCCTCGTCATTCTTGTTGAGTGAACCGACGTTCCGGGGGTTTTCGTAGTGGTCGATGACCTTGTTGCTGTACGCCATGTTGAGCTCCTGCGCGCCTTAGTGGGCGGCCCATTCAATAGATTTGATGTCGATCCCTTCTTTCACCATCTCGTACAGCGGGGACATTTCCCGCAACCAACGCACCTTGTCGGTGATGAGCCCGAGCGCGAAGTCGATCTCCTCTTGCGTCGTGAACCGGCCGATCCCGAACCGGATGCTGGTGTGGGCCAGCTCCACGTCTACGCCCATCGCGCGGAGCACATACGAGGGCTCCAGGGAAGCGGAGGTGCAGGCGGAACCTGAGCTCACCGCGAGCTCCTTGATCGCCATCATCATCGCTTCGCCTTCGCAGAACGCGAAGCTCACGTTCAGGTTGCCCGGCAGGCGGTGCTCCCAGCTCCCGTTGAGGTAGAGCTCATCCAGATTCTCTTGGAGCTTCGCCCACATGTAGTCGCGCAGGCCGCGGATGCGATCAGACTCGCCGGCCGCCATCTCCTGCTTCGCAACGGCGCAGGCCGCGCCGAGGCCGACGATCTGGTGCACCGCGTGGGTACCGCTGCGGATGCCGCGCTCCTGCCCGCCGCCGAACATGGTCGGCTCCAGGCGCAGACGGGGGCGGCCGCGCCGAATGTACAGCGCCCCAATCCCCTTCGGGCCGTACATCTTGTGGGCGGAAATGCTGATCATGTCCACGTTCATCGCCGCAACGTCGAACGGCAGCTTGCCGATGCCCTGCACCGCATCGCTGTGGAAGAACACACCCTTCTCGCGGCAGATCGCGCCGATGGCGGGGATGTCCTGGACCGTGCCCACCTCGTTGTTCGCCCACATGATGGAGACGAGGATCGTGTCGGCCCGGATCGCGGCGCGGAGATCGTCGAGGACGATGCGGCCCTGCTGGTCCACCGGCAAGTAGGTAATCTCGAAGCCCTCTTTCTCCAGGGCATGGCAGGCGTCCAGCACGGCCTTGTGCTCGGTCACCTGGGTGATCAGGTGCTTGCCCTTCTCGGCGTAGAAGTGGGCGACACCAAAGATCGCGAGGTTGTCGGACTCGGTTGCGCCCGAGGTGAACACGATCTCCTTCGGGTCCGCGCCGATGAGGTCCGCCACCTGTTCGCGGGCTCGCTCCACCGCTTCTTGCGCGGCCCACCCGTAGGCGTGGTTGCGGGAACCGGCGTTGCCGAACACCTCGGTGAGGTAGGGCAGCATCGCTTCCAGCACGCGGGGATCCACTCGGGTGGTTGCGTGATTATCGAGGTAGACCGGCAGCTTCAGCGACATCTCAGGATTCCGGGGAGGGGTGGGCGTCGTGAACTGCCGCGACGAGCGGGGGCGCGTGACTGTCCGCGTGTTCGCCTTCTTCGCAGGTGGGACACGCCGACTTCTCGGTGGCCGGGGCGCAGGTGCGGCAGCCGGCGAGGTAGTGTAAAGCGCCGTTCAGCTCCACATCGAGCGCTTGGAGACGCAGGAGCTGGGTGCGCGTTTCTTCCAGCTTCTGGGCGTAGAAGCCCTGGAGCGAGAGCATCATCTCGGGAGCGGACTGGGCAGAGCGCAGCTCTTCGAGGAACACCTTGATCTCTGGCAGGGAGAACCCGAGGTCCTGCAGGCGGCTGATCCAGTGGATGCGCAGCAGCGAGTCCTGGTCGTACAGGCGGAAACCGCCCTTCGTACGCCCAACAGGCGTGAGCAGACCCAGCTCCTCGTAGAAGTGGAGCGTGCGCTGGGTGCGCCCCGCCTTGTCGGCGAGGGCGCCAATGCGCATCAGTGCTGGGCTCGCCTCAGACATCAACCCTTACGTGAACGTGAGAGTGTTAGTCGTAGCGGAGCCGAACGTCAACGATCCGATCGAGCGGATCGGGAATTCGTGGGGTGGGGCACACGGGCAGCGGCTCGCGTTAGCCTTCGGGCGTGAACGCGCGCTTTCCCATCGGCACCTCAGACTTCGCCAAGATTCGGCGGGAGGGTAGTTACTACGTTGATAAGACGGGGCTGGCCGTTGAGTTGATCCGCGCCACGAACGAGGCGGTGCTGTTCCCCCGTCCCCGGCGCTTCGGCAAGACGCTCAACCTGAGCATGTTGCGGTACTGGTTCGAGCGCGTTCGTGCCGGGGAGCCGAACGACATCGCCGCGTTGTTCGCCGGACTGGAAGTGGCGACGGCCGGCGCCGACGTGTCCGCACATTTTCAGCGCTACCCGGTGATCTTCCTGACCTTCAAGGATGTGAAGCACCGTGAGTGGGCCGATTGCCGGGCGGACGTGTTTGCCCTGGTTCGGCACGAGGTCTTGCGCCATGAGGCCGTGTGGAGGCAGGCGGTGCTCGCGCAGGATGAGCAACAGGCCCTGGATGCCGTAGCGGCGGGCACCGGGTCGGACACCCAGGTACAGAGCGCGCTTCGCCTGCTCTGTCGAGCGCTTCACCTCGCGACGGGCGAAGCGGCGGTGCTGCTGATCGACGAATACGACACGCCGATCCACAGCGGATGGAGCTTCGGCTACTACGACGAGGTCGTGGAGCTGTTCCGGAACCTGCTGTCTGGCGCGCTCAAGGACAATTCCCACCTCTATCGCGGCGTTCTGACCGGGATCCTTCGCGTGGCGAAGGAGTCGATCTTCTCCGGGTTGAACAACGTCGCCGTGTTCAGCCTGCTGGCGACGCCGTTCTCGCGCTGGTTTGGCTTCACGGAAGACGAGGTGGCCGCGCTCTGCGCGGCGGCGGGGCCGGAGGCCGACCTGGCGGGCGTTCGGGAGTGGTACAACGGGTACCTGATGGGCGGGCGGATCGTCTATAACCCATGGTCGCTCGTCAACTATCTCTCCGCCCTCCCGGATGGACTGAAGCCCTACTGGGTGAACACCGCCTCCGACGACATCCTGCGGGACCTGCTCATCCGGCAGGGGCCCGCCTTGCATGCGGAGCTCGCGGAGCTGATTCAGGGCCGCGAGATCGTGCAACCGATCTCGGAGAATATCCAGCTTCGGGATCTGGGCCGAACCCCGGCCGATGTATGGAGCTTTTTGCTGTTCACCGGCTATCTCAAGGCGCGGAACGTGCGGCAGGTGGGCGGGGAGGCGCTCGCGCACCTTTCCATCCCCAACCAGGAGGTTCGTGTCACCTACAGCCAGATCTTCCGGCGTTGGCTCGACATGAACTTGGGCGACGCGAGGCCGGACGACATCTGCCGTTCGCTCCTGACTGGCGAAGAGCGTGGTTTTGAGGCGCGCTTTCAGCGCCTGGTGTTGAACTCGCTCTCCTACTTCGACACCGGAGGGAAAACACCGGAGGCGGTTTATCAGGCCTTCCTCGTGGGCTTACTCGTGCAGCTCGATCGCACGCACGTCGTAGATTCCAACCGGGAGAGCGGGTACGGTCGTTACGACGTGTGTGTTCGGCCGCGCCTTGACGTCCCCGGCCCACGGGCGGGCGCGGTGCTGGAGCTCAAGTCGATCGACGTCGAGAACGGCGATACCGTGGAGTCGGCGTTGACCGCCGCGATGCAGCAGATCCACGATCGGCAGTACGCGGCGGCGCTGCGGGAAGCCGGCGCTGACCCAATCTGGTTGTGGGCTGCGGTGTTTGATGGGAAGCGGGTGCGCGTTCGGCTGGAGAGGGGGTAGGCCGAGATTGGAGGGGGCGATTCGCGGATCCCCGTTTCGGGGTCAGGCGCTGTCGCCGCGAATCGCGGACCCGACGCCGGAACGGTCCCCTTCTGTCGGCGCCGACGGAGCCCCAAGACCGCTGCGGCGGCCATCGCGGCGACGGCGATCGGCCCCCCTCCGGTCGAGCACCCGAGGGTCGGACATTCAGTTTCGCCGCGCACGATCGAGCCGTCCGCGAAGACCTGGAGCGGCGTGTAGCAGGCGCCGTCGGTGTAGAAGGCATCTTCGTTGGCAAGTGAAGTGCCGCCGCTGATCGCGAGGAGATCCCCGCCGTCTTGCTCGAAGCCGAGGAGCGACATGCCTTCAGGGTAGTCGACGGGCGTGATCTCGGCCGTGATGGTGACGGGGTCGAAGCCGCCGTCGGTTGCCGTGAGCGTTGCGAAGCTGGGTGCGCCCTCGGGGGTCGGAGCAGGTTCGGCGGTGGCTGTGAACTCGTGGGCGGCTCCGCCTGCGCTCAGCAGGTACGGCGCTTCGACCTCCAGCGGCGAGTCGAGCCGCAGCTGCATCAGCAGCGCTGAGGTTCCTTCGAGTGGGGTCCCCGACTCGCCGGGGAGCTCGGTGTCGTCGTAAGCCACGCTCGGTACGAGCAAAGGAGACGTGATCGAAGCACAGGAATCGGGGGGACTGAGCACGCCGACGGCGAACACGGTGTCGTACGGCACCTCCTCCAGCGTGAACGCCGGGATCGACGCGGACTCCGCGGTCGTGGTGCAGATGGTGTAGGCCGTGGCGGAGGCGACGGCCGCGAGCAGCAGCATCTGGGGGTATCCGAGTTCGCGGTATTCTACGCCGATAGAGCCAGCACCGTGACCAAAACGCCCCCGCGGTGCGGGGATTTCTCGGCCGCCCCCTTCCGGCCTGCGGCCACCTTCCCCCGGCAGGAGCCGGGGGAAGGACCGCTCCGAATCATGCTCCGCTGTGTGAGAAATCTGGGTTTGACCTTCGCCTAAGTGGTGGCATAATGAGGCCATGGTACGCACCACGATCATGGCAGACGCCGACGTTCTCGCCCGACTCCGGGCCTTGGCCCGCGCCAGGGACGTGTCGCTCGCAGAGATTACGCGCGAGGCGCTTGAGGCCAAGGCCGCTGAGTACCGACCGCCCGCCTCCTGCTTTGGGGTCGCCTCCTCCGGTCGCGCAGATGTGTCTTCGGTCGCCGGCGTTGGGCGGGCGCCCCCTCGCTGATGGCCCTCGTCATCGATACTGGCGTGCTGTATGCGGCGATGGATCGGAGTGATTCGGCGCACGTTGCCTGCCGGGCCTTGCTGGAGGCCTCTACGGAGGCGCTGGTCATCCCGTCGGCGATCCTGCCGGAGGTCGACTACTTTGTGAGCCGGCACCTCGGGCCCGGCGCCATGGTCAGCCTACTTCGGGACATTCGGCGAGGCGTATTTCGCGTTGAAAACCTCGAACCTGCCGATTACCCCCGCGTGGAGGAAGTCATCGACCGGTACGCCGACAGCGACGTCGGGTTCGTGGACGCCGCCGTGCTCGCGGTCGTGGAGCGGCTCGGCGAGGTGAAGGTGGCTACGCTGGATCGGAGGCACTTTTCAATGCTCCGGCCCCGTCATTGCGAGGCCCTGACGTTGCTCCCGTGACAACGCCGCGATGCGTCGCAACGCACGCGCGGCCAAGCTGCCCGGCCTACCGCATCGCCCAACCCAGCTTATCCCTTCGACTTCCTCGTGACTTCGGCATCCACGATCGCCTTGAACTTCTCGTAGGGCTGGGCGCCGTTGATGAACACGCCGTTGATGAAGAAGGCGGGCGTGCCGGTGACCCCGGCTGCGGCGCCATCCGCTGCATCCTTCTTGATCTCGGCTTCCATCGCCGGATCCTTGCGGCACTCCTCCCATGCCGGGAGGTCGACCTTCGCGGCCTTCACCACGCGCTGGATGTCGGCCTCGGTGAGCGACTGCTGATCCGCCATGAACGCATCGTGCACCGGCCAGTACTTGTCCTGCTTGCCCGCGCAGTTCGCCGCGATCGCCGCGGGGATCGCCTTGTCGTGGAACTCCAGCGGGAAGTCCCGGAACACGAAACGCACTTTCCCTTCGTAGTTCGCCATCACCTTGTCCGTGCTCTCCCGCGCCTTCCCGCAATAGGGGCACTGGAACTCGGCGAATTGAACGATGGTGACCATCGCGTCGGCCGGGCCCATGCTCGGGTCGTCGTCGGCCGAAACCTCGATGCGGGGCACCTCAGGGAAGGTCAACTGCACCGTGGCCCGGTAGCTCTTTCGCAGCTCCTCGATGTACAGGCTGTAGCGTTCGCCCTGCTTTTTCTGGGTAACGGCCTGCTCGAGGACCGTGCGCGCCTCCTCCATCGTTTGCCCGCGGAGCTTGCGCTGCAGCGCCTGGTAGGCGTCGGCCACCTCGGCATCCGTTGGCTTGCTCACCTTGTCGTTGATCTCCACCTTCAGCAGATCCTCAATCGCGCCGAGGCCGCGCTTCTTGGCCACCGCCTCGAGGATCTTCTCGTCCATCTTTTGCTGGGTAGCCTGATATTCGGCGTCGTACCTACCCATCAGGTACTCGGCGAGCATCTGGTCGAGCTGATGCTTCATCGGCGAGGTAACCTCACCGTAGGAGAGCGAACCGCCATCCCAGTACGCGGCCACCGCCGTCGGCTCATCGGCGTATGCCGGGGCGATCAGGGCGGTGGGAGCGGGACCCGGCGCGACCAGGGGCTCGGGTTCGGTGGGAGCGGATGCGCACGCGAGGGCAAGGATGAGCGACAACATTTGGGATCCTGGACCGCCCGCCGCTAACCAGTGGCCGGCCCTTGCGCCGTCGATCTCGCGTCGTGCGATACACTCGGATCCGTGAGCGTGGACGCTTCTGAACCTGAACACATCGGCCGCTGGCGCGTGGTGCGCACGTTGGCGCGTGGCGGGATGGCCACGGTGTACGCAGTCGTGGATCCGCGCTCCGGTGAACGGTTCGCCATCAAGCTGCTTACTCAGCCAGGCGCGAGCGTGCCGCGGCTGTTGCAGGAGTACCGTGCTCTTACCCGCATCGACCACCCCAACATCGTGCGCGTTTTCCAACTTGGCTCGACAGACGCCGGTATTCCATTCGTCGTGATGGAGATGCTCGATGGGGTGCCGGCCCAGGTGAGGGTGAAGGCGATCGGCCGGCCCGGCGAGCGAGCGCGAACGGCGGAAGCGGTGCGAATCGCGCGCGATGTGGCGCTTGCACTTGGGCATCTTCACGCCCGCGGTATCGTGCATCGCGACTTGAAGTCGAGCAACGTGATGGTGCAGGCCGACGGCGAGGCCAAGCTGTTGGACTTTGGCACGGCCCGGCTGATCGACGCCTACGATCCGATCACGCAGCTCGGCGAATTCGTGGGCACCTTCGCGTATGCGAGCCCCGAGCAGCTCACTGGCGGCGCGGTGGACGCGCGGTCGGACCTGTACTCCCTGGGCGTTCTCCTGTTTCGAATGCTCTGTGGGCGGAGGCCCTTTGAGGGGGACAACGCCCATGATCTGGCGCGGAATCACTTGGACACCGCGCCGCCGGACCCCGCCGTTCTGGTTCCCGGGCTGCCGCGGGAACTGGCGGATGTCGTGCTTCGCTTGCTCCAGAAGCTCCCGGCCGACCGCCATCAGGACGCCCGCACAGTGGCGGAGCAGCTCGCGCCGTTCGCCGCGGAGGTGGGGAGCCGCGGGCTCGGCCACGCGCCGATCCTGGGCCGCGACACTGCGTTTGCGGTAGCGCAGCGCTTCCTCGGCGCGGCCACCCCCGGGAGCGTGCTTTTTGCGTCCGGAAACGAAGGATGCGGCCGGAGAACCTTCATCGAGGTGGTGTCGGAGGAGGCCGTGCGGCGAGGCGCCCGCGTGGTGGCGGTCGGCGGCGATGACGACGCCTTTCAGCGACTCGTATGGGCGGTTCGGGATCTCCGCTCGGAGGCGGACGGGGATGCGATGGACGCCGATCCGGACACTGCTTCGCCGCTTCCGGAGACGATCGCGGCGGTCGCGAACCTCCTGGCCGCCCGCGCCATCGCCGAGAACCGCGTCACGCTGCTCGCGGCACCCGGTTTCTGGGCGGTTCCACCTCACGTTTCGAGCGCGATCCTCCGCGTTTTGGACCTTGTGGCCCAGCGGGGGGCGCCGGTGGTGTTCATGGCTTCGTCGCGGCTGCCCCCCCCCAAGGGGCCGCGGATCCGGAGCGTGTCGCTCCGGCCGCTCACCGGCGCGGAAACGTCCGCGGTGGCGGCACATTGGCTTGGAGTAACCAGCATTCCTCCCGAGCTGGCCCGGCGCCTGCTCCGCGCGAGCGGGGGCCTTCCCGGTGCGCTGACCGAGCTGGTGCGGGCCCTGCCCAGCGCCACGGCGCAAACGCCGCTCGTGATCCCCGTTTCCCTCCGCGACGATGCCCTGGTGCGGATCGAAGCGCTGCCAGCGCCTGAGCGCCGCATCCTGGAGGCGATCGCCCTCGCCGACCGCGACCTGGACGCGCTTCGAGTGGCATGGCTCGTTGACGAGCCGGAGGGAGAGGTTCGTCTGCGTTTGGCGCACCTTCGCGACGAGGGGATGATCACGGAGGAAGGGGGCTTCTGGTGCTATCGCGATGGCATCGTGGGCGAGTTGGTTTGCGGTCACACGCGACCGGTTCGGCGCTTCCTTCTCGCGAGGCGGCTCGCGTCCGTGGCCGAAGATCTGCTGCCGAGTGAGGCCCTGGCGGAGGCCTGCCGCGTGGCCGGACGTGTCGAAGAAGCGGCGGAGATCGCCGTGAGATGGGCGTGGCCGATCGTGCGCTCGGGCGCGTGGGCAGAGGCGCTGCCCCTGCTGGAGCGCCTCGCCATGGGCAACCCGGCGCTTGGTCCGGCCACGGGGGTGCGGTTCTGGACCTTGTATGGGGAGTCCCTCGCCGAGCTGCAGCTCTCGCCCAACCTGGCGAACGAGGCGATCGGGCGCGCGGCGGCGCTCGCGCAAGACGCTTCGGACTCCGCTGAGGTTGAGCTCGCGGCGTCGAGGCTCGCGAGGGCGCGGTCCGATCCGCACGCGGAGCGCTCGTTGCTCCAGGCCGCGATCGCCCGCTTGGACGCGCAGTCTTCCAACGAGGATGGGCGCGCCGCCGAGGGCCGCGCGCACCTCGCCGACCTGCTCGTCCGCTCGGGGGAGCTACCGGCGGCCGTGTCGGCCGCGGGGTTGGCGCTGCGGAGCGGCGGGCACGATCTGGTGCGTTACGCGACCACGCTCGGGTACACCCAGCTCGCGGTAGGGCAGCTTGGGGACGCAGAATTGACGTTCCGGGGGGCGGAGGCGCGGGCGCGGGCGGAGGGGCGCACCGCGTGGCGTGCAGTGGCGGGCTTGGTGCTCGTGCTCACGGCGCAGGGGCGGTACAGCGATGCGAGCGAGCTTGGGGAGGCGGGGGAACGCTCTGCGCGATCCGGGGCGCCGGCGCCCAGGCTCGCCGCGCCCCAGCTCGCGATGGCCGAGCTTGATCTGGCGTTGTGCCGCCACGGGC
>BJHF01000118.1 GCA_014191855.1 Deltaproteobacteria bacterium | reverse complement strand
GGGTCGTGCGCCATCGCACACAATGGTGTCGCGATATCGCTCTCGTCATCCAAGCCGAGCGCCAGCACCCGCGATCCGGTCTCCTCCGTATGGTTGTCAAACATCAGGATCCCTCCGTCGATCCACTGGAATTGGTGCTGACCGAGTTGGCGGTCGGACTTGGGGAGCTCCGCGTAGCTGGAGGTCGGGCCCCCGACCTGCCGGAGCGCCTCGCCGCTGCCATTGTCCACCTCCACGATCGCGTCCACCCCCCGGAAGCCCACCGAGTACACATCGCGCTCCGCGTCGTAATCCAGCGCATTCCCGTGGGTCCACGTGCCGTCTTCCTCGACGAAGTCACCGACCGCCGGGTCCCAGTGGTCCCACGTCGACCAGACCGTCCGCTCCGATCCATCCGCCGCGAGCTCGATCAGCCGGTTGCCGATCACCGGCACGTCGGAACCCTCGACCTCCCGCGCGTCCTTGACGATCATCCCAAATAGATCGTCGCTTTTCTCCACGAAGTCGTGGGTGAAGTAGGGCGCGTCCAATCGATCGTCGAGAGTGCCCTCGAAGCTCACGGCGTCGAGGGTCGGGCTCTGGTCTTCATCCGTGAGCTGCGACAGCGCGTACCGAACGCCGCCGCCATCGCCTCGAAGCCGCGCGCGAAGTACGCGACCGGAGCCGGACACCTCGCGATACCACACCACCCTCCCCGCCTCATCGAGGATCACCGGCCACGAGCTGTTCGCGAGCAAGGACGTGGTCCAGTAGCCCTCCCAACCCGGCTGCCCCGTCGTCCGCCAGCTCGGGAAGTCCGTCGGGAGCGGCCCCGTACGAAAGTCGACGCCGGTAAGGGAGGCACCGCTCGCGGTCTCGACGAACGCCGCCCACGCTTCGTCGGGGTAAAGGCCGAGGATGAGGGACTCGTGTCCTTCCGGATTCGGTTCCTGCCAGTCGGTGGCAACCCACGCCCCCTCGGGGCCATCCACCCGCACCCGGCTCGCCGTTCCGTCGTCACCCCACGTGGCGGTCGCGACGGTGACAACCTCCGTGGAAACGGTGATCTCGGGTCCGGTGCCGTGGCAGGCGGTCGTGAGGGCGAGGATCGTGGGCGGGAGAGGGGCGGCGCGCATGGAGCGGGCGGGAGCGTACACCGGGGTTGGGCGATGCGGTAGCGCACGTTGGAGGCGCACCGGGTTGCCTCGCATCGCGGGGGAGGGGCTCGGTCGCGCGAGCATCCCCACCCAGATGAAACGAATCGGAACGCATCCCGACCCAGATGAAACCGCGGCCCCGACCGCGGGAAAACCGAGGCCCGTCCCCACGGTGAGACGCCCGTTATTCTCGGGTCCCGTGGAGGGCGGGGATGGCTCGCCGCCGCGACGTTTCATCCAGCCTGGGATGCGAAACGATCGGTTTCATCCAGCGGGACATGCGCTGACGAAGGTGCAGACGAGCTCGCGGTCGGCGCCGCGAATCGCCGCGACCTCGCCTGGCGAAAGGGACCGGGTGCCGCGATTCGCCCAAGCCCCATTTTTCCGCGCCAGTCAAGGTCGCCTCGCATCCCCGCCCCACTGCCCTTCCACCCCGAAGATGGGGAGGGTCATGAAGCCGAAGCCGAGGCCGTCGAACACGACGTCGGAAAATCCGGTGACGACGGGCTCCGGTACGCGATGATTGTAGACGTTTTGCACGTCCAACCAGGCATCCAGGCGCCACGTCCGGAACACGAAGCGCTTGGCGAGCTTGACGTCCAGCGTGTGGTAGTCTTCCACGCGATTTCGGACCGGGTCAACCCCCACATTCTCCAGGGTGAGCGCGTCCACCACCGAGAGGCGGTCCGAGCCGACGTAGAAGCCGCTCGCGTAGCGAAAACGCCCCGACGCCGTCCAGAACCGACCGAGGTCGTAGCTCCCCACGAGCCCGATCGTGACCGGCTGGTCGTACGGTGAAGGAAGCCAGGCCACGTCGTTATCCTCACGACGCTGCGATGAGCTGAGGGCCACGCGGCCGAGGCCCGTGAACCGCGCCACGGTGACCTTCGCCGACACCTCCGCCCCGAACGCGAGCCCCTCTCCCTGGTCCACGGTGCCATCCTCCTCGATCCCGGTCAATCGGCTCGAGTACCGGGCGTAGAGGTCCCCGGTGAGGTCCACCGGTCCGGCGCCCCACTCGCCCGTGACGCTGCCGCCGAAGCTCTCGTCCAGCTCCAGCGTGGCGCCTTCCGGCGGGCCCAACACAAGCTCCCACGGCGGCGGCTCGTGGCGAACGCCTGCTTCCGCCTCGAGCGCGGCGCGAGGCCCCAACGGATGCCGCACGCTCACGCGGGGCGAGAGGCCCAGGCGCGTCGGTTGGTCGCCCACGAGCATCGTGTCCAAGCGCAGCCCCACAACAAGCTGGGTGTCCTGCCCGATACGGAGATCGCCGTATGCATCCGGCATCGCGACTGGCTCCCCGCGCTGCAGCTCGTTCGACCGGATCGTGGCGTAGAACACCTCGGCGTCCACGCCGGCGGAGCCGCCCACTGGCCCGAGCCCATCGTCCTCCAGCTCCGCACGCAGCCCACCGCCCCAGTGCTCGCGTCGCGACACCTGGCTCCAGTCGTCTACGTCGAAGCGGAGGTGCTCCCAGGCGAGGAACGGGGTGACGCGGTACGGACGACCCGCGATCTCGCCGCGCCGGGTGTAGTGGAGGCGCTCCGTCGCCAGCTCCAGGGTGGCGCTCGCCCCATCCTCGGCCGCGAGCGCGAGCGAGTCCGCGTACCCGAAGCCGTAGGCGCCTTGATCTGGCCCAAAGTCGGCGCGAGCCTGCCAGTCCCAGAAGCGCGGGATCGAGTCGGCGGCCCCCCCGGGCAGCAGCGGGGCGAGCACGGCATCCAGATAGCTGCGTCGGGCGGAGGCCGCGAACGCACCCGACTTTCCGAGGGGCGTGCTCCCATACACCCCCGCGAACACGAGGTTGGCGCCGACTCGCACCTCAGGTTTGGCGGCCGGCCGTCGCGTCACGACGTCTACCGTACCGGCGAGACTGCGGCCGTAGCGGGCGCCGCCGCCGCCCGGGAGGAAGTCCACCCGCTCGATGAACGCCGGATGCAGCACCGAGGTGTAGCCCCCGAGGTGGTACACCAGCGGCACCCGCACACCATCCACGTACACCGCCGTGTCGCGAGGTTCGCCGCCGCGAACGAGCAGCCACCCGGTTTCGAGCGGCGAGCGCGTGGTGCCGGGGAGGTTCACCACCGCCCGGAGCGGATCGCCGAGGCTGCCCGGCATCGCGCGCAGCTCGGCGGCATCGAGGCTGCGGCGCGCGATCTCCGCGCGGCCTCGCGAATAGGTGCCGACGATCCCCGGGTCCAGGCCGGTCGGCTGCGCCCAGAGCGTGACGGACACGACCTCCCCTTCCGCGAGCGTGGTTTCGACCGGATCGAGGCGCACGCCCGGTACGTCGGCCTCCAACCGGAGCGGACCGGGGGCAATTCCCCGAAAGACAAAACGACCTTCAAGGTCGGTAGTGGTCGACTGACCGCCCGCCCGAACGGTCACGCCAGCCAGAGCGGCCGCGCCGCCCCCCGCGAGGCGCAGCGTGCCTTCGAGGCACACGGGGGGCGGAGTGAACGTGACCGTCAACGGCACGTGCACGGCAACGGCGACCCCGTCCTCCATCGCAGCGGTGAGCGTGGCGGCGAACGAAGCCGCAACGGCGAGATCGCCGAACGGCGGCTCGCCCCGGATCACGACCGCGCTCACGACGACGCCACGCTCGTCCACAAGAAGATCCAGCTCCACCGTGGCCGGAGGCCGAGCCGGATCGACATCCGCGGGCCAGTTGAGGAGCAACGGTGCCAAGAAACGGGGTGGAACCGTGGCGAGCGGGGCCTCGCCCTCCGCCGTCGCCTCCTGCGCGCGCGCGGTCAAAGCCGTGCTCAAGAACGCCGCGAGGAAGAGCATCGTGGCCACCGTACCACGGGGGCCCGCCCCTCACGGTAGCCGAGATTTCCGCACAGGTTAGCTCGCGCCAACTTCGGAGCCCCCATGTCGCGGATCGTCCCAGTCGCCCTCGCCACCACCCTCGTCGCAGCCGGAGCCGGCCTCGCATTCGTTGCGTGCACGGGCGAGCCCGCCGCCCCGCCGACTCCCGCTCCGGCCCCCGTCGTGGAAGCCCCGGCGGCTCCGAAGGTCGAAGGCCCCGCGCCGACGTTGTTCCTCGCCGAAGCCCAGTTTCTCCGTGGCGCGGACGGGAAGCCCAAGCCCGGCGCGGCGTTGATCACCATGTGGCGGAAGGAAGGCACCTCCTGGACTTCCTCCAAGCTGGAAGACCCGGACAGCAACGTGTTCCACAAGGCGCTTCCGGATGGCAAAGGCGGCTTCTACACGATCGGCGCCGAGCAGGCGTTCCTCAAGCACTGGACGAAGAAGGACGGCGCCTGGGCGGGCGAGGGCCTCTGGAACCCCAAGTGGGAAGGCAAGTTCAACCGGGTTCGCGACGTCGAGATCGGGGACGTGACCGGGGACGGCAAGGACGATATCGTCATGGCCACCCACGACTCCGGCGTGATCGGCGTCGGCTCGTGGAACGCAGAAGGGAAGCTGGAGGTGACCGAGCTCCGCAAGCAGCCGGACACGTTCATCCACGAGGTGGAGATCTGCGACATCGATGGCGATGGCAAGAAGGAGTTCTTCGCCACGCCCTCGGCCCGCAACCAGTCGAGCGGCAAGTCGCAGCCCGGGCAGGTCGTGATGTACCAGTTCAACGAAGCTCAGCCCGTTGGCAAGCAGTGGGAAGAGACGATGCTGGACGACTTCACGGACAGCCACGCGAAGGAGATCCTGTGCGCGGATGTGGACGGCGGCGGCCCTGCGGAGTTCTTCTCGGTCGTCGAGGCTGCCACTGCGTTGGAAGGGGATAAAGCGGTGGTGAAGCACCCGGTCGAGATCCGCCAGTACCGCTTCAAGGGCAGCAAGGTTGAGCACACCGTCGTCGCGACGATCGACGACAAGCAGAACCGCTTCTTGATCCCCGGCGACTTCGACAAGGACGGCAAGACGGACCTCATCGCGGCGGCCATGAAGACCGGGCTGTGGTTCCTGACGCAGACGCCGGAAGGCGGTTGGACCAGCACCAATTTCGAGACCAACAGCTCGGGCTTCGAGCACGCGAGCTGGGCGGCGGATCTCGACGGGAACGGCGAGCTGGAGCTCTATGTGGCGGCCGACGACCAACGCGAGCTGCGCCAGTACACCTGGAACGCCGCGTCAAAGACCTTCGACAAGGCGCTGATCGGGCGGATCGCGGACGACACGATCACCTGGAACATTACCAGCGGGATGTTCTGAGGCCCGAGGCGACAGGCTGGAGACTTCAGGCCGGAGGGCCGCTGGCTCGACCCGCTCCCCTCTGACCTCCAGCCTCCCGCCTCCAGTCTCCAGCCCGAGCGCCCGAAGGCCGCTCTACAACCCCGACTTGTTCGCGCTCCAGCTCGCACGGGCGTAGCAGTCGATCACCGTGTCGGCGTTCGCGTCCAGCCCGAGGAACGCCGCGCCATCGATGCCCGAGCGCTCGCTCGCGTCCGTGTAGACGAGGCCGGAGAAGTTGGCGTAGATCAAGCCGGCTTCGTGAACGTGCTCACCCGTCATGGTGAAGCCGCCGCGCCGATCCATGCCCGCCTCGAAGCGATCGTCGGGAAAGTCGTGGAACTCAGCGTAGTAGCTTCCAAATACCCCCGTGATGGTGAACGCCCCCACCCAGTCCTCGCTGCCCTGGTCGAAGTCGGCCGCGGTGCAGTTGTCGTCCCAATACGCCACCGCAAAGCTGGAGGTCCAGGCGCCGGCGACGTTCGGGATGTCCCCGGTATCCCCACCGCCACCGTCGGGATCGCCGCAGTCCACGGCGGTATCCGCGCCGGTCTCCGTCGCCGCATCGCAAGCCAGCATCGCAAAACAGGGGATCAGGAACAGGCGGTTCATCGAGGCGCTCCGGGGTCGAGGATCAGCACGAGGCGCCGGTTGAGGTACCGGCCCTCGGGCGTGTCGTTGGTGGAAACCGGATCTTGATCACCGCGCCCTGCGGCGGTGAGCTGGGCGGCCGGCACGCCGAACTGGTCGATGAGCTCGCGAGTGAGCGCTGCGGCGCGCCAAGCGGTAAGCTCCCAAACGGTCGGCAGCACCTTGCGAAAAACCGCAGGGATGGTGCTGTTGTCGTAGTACACCTGCACCGTCACTCGCACGCTCGGGTGCAGCTTCAGCGCCATGGACACCAGGTCGAGCAGCGGCGCGGCCTCCTCGCGCATCGTGCGAGCGTCGGAAGCGAAGAAGTTGTCGAGCGGCACCGTGATCGCGACGCGGGTGCCTTCGCGCGTGACCACCGCTTCCTGCCCGGCGAGCACGGACTTTAGCTCCGCGAAGATTGGATCCGGGGCAGTGTCGGTGCTGCAGGTCGCGAGCGCGCCTTCGAGGCGGTCAATCTTCTGGCGGAGCGCGATCACCTCGCGGTCGAGCTGGCCGATGAGGACGTGATCCTCGGCGGGTCCGGCGAGGGCCAGGCCCAAACCGGCGAACCAGGCGATCATGTTGAGGCCGCCGCCGCGGCGCCGAGCGGCGGATCGATGCCCCAGTCCAGCGGCCCGAAGCCCTTCATGTGCTGCGGGAATCGGCCGGCGGCCCGCACGCGCAGCCATCGCGCCGACCACCTGCGAAGCTGCTCCGGAAAACGCCAGTCCCAACGCCCCTCGCGCCGCTCTCGCGCCATCCCGATCCACGCCAGGATCTCCGGGTGGGCCTCCACCGCCTGCCCTTCGTACGCGCCCTCCAGGAACGCCAAGACGCCCTCCCCATTGCGCGCCATGTGGCCAGTTGCCGGCGGATCGAGGATGACATCCCCCCAGTCGCCCAGCCCTTCGAGCTCGGCGGGTGCGTCGAACCGATCCGCCATGACGAGGAAGCCGCGGCCGCACGCCTCCGCGTCGTTTCCCGCGCGGTGCGCCTCCACCAGCGGCACATCCAGGCGCGTACACAGCTCGCCTAGCTTGTGGGACCGGGCTTCTTTGAAGAACAGCCGCGAAAGGTCGCTTGTGTCTACCTCCGCGGCCGTGACCGGCCATCGGAGGCCAAGCCGCCCAAACTCGGCGGTGAGGAACCGCTGGTCGAATGGGAGGTTGTGGGCCACGAGCAGCGAGCCCGTGAGCAGCGCGTGGATCGCACCGCCGCTCACCGAGAACGCGGGTTTGTCGGCCACGTCCTCATCGCGGATGTGGTTCACCTCCGTGACATCGCGCGGGATGGGGACGCCCGGATTGAACATCCACTCGTGGCGCACCACATCCGCCACCTTGCCCTCCGCGTCGAGCCGCAGCTCCACGGCGGCGAACTCAATCACCCGGTGGCCTTCCTCAGGGTAGAGGCCGGTGGTCTCGGTATCAAACGCGAGGATGCGCAGTTCGCGCCAGCGCATAGGCCCAGCGCCTAACCGCGCCGACGCCGAGCGGCCGCGAGCGTGGCGAGCGCGAGGAGCGCCGCGCCAGACTTCGGGTCCGTGACTCCGCAGGAGCACAGCCCCGGTGCGCTGAGCCCGGGGCCGTCGAGTCCGTCGCCGTCGCCAGTCCCGTTCCCGTTCCCGTTCCCACCGCCGGTGTCGTTCCCGGTATCGCCGCCACCCGCCTCGGAGTCGTCGCACGCGGTGCCGATCCCGTCGGCATCCGCATCCGCCTGGTCAGCGTTCGCGACCCCTTCGCAATTGTCATCGTCGTCCACCACTTTATCGTCGTCGTCGTCCGACCAGTAGAGCACGGGGTTGTAGAAGTACGTGGACGATCCGTCGTCCTGACCACCTTCGTACTGCCCCTGGTTGTACCCGTAGAAGCCGACACCGTTGAGCGCGAAGTCGGCCGGCGTGGGCATGCTGTAGGTGATGTCGCCGTAGGTCACCGTCACCGTACCGTCCTGACTCTCCACGGTAACGTCGACTTCGGCCTCGAAATCGAAGCCGCGACCGCTACCGTCGATCACGTCCACGTTGCCCTTGGTCACCTCGATGAGCGCGGAGCCGGGCACATCCAGCTCGTCGAGCGGGCAGTCCGTGTTGTTGCCGCCACGCGAAGGGCCGCAGAACAACAACATGAAGTAGTGGTCCTCGGTCTTGTCGAAGATCACGCCCCAGGCGTCATCGTCGTCTGCGTAGGTGCTCACGACGAACTCGCCTTGAACCACATCTTCCGCCGCGTTCACGAGCCAGTTGTCATGGGCCCCGCCATCGCCAATCGAGCCGTCGTCGTTTTCGTCGTAGATCGGGGATGCGAAGGTTTGCCCATTGTATTCGAGGCCGAACCACGCATCCTCGTTCCAACCGCTCTCCCACCCATCCCAGCCATCGAGGTAGTCCTCAGGGAACGCCTTCACGGACCAGGCTTCCACACTTCCGGCGAACGACGACGAGATCAAGAGAGCGAACAACATGGGCACAATTCTCCGCGCGCCCTACTATGGCCCGCTTCCGGCGGCCCCGGGCGGCGGCTGGTAAAGAATCTGTGCAGCGCGCGCGTCGGAAACTGCGGGTGGCCCCTTGCGCGAGGGCCTGTACCGTGCTCTTTACTGGGCTGCCCGTTCGTCCATGGCGCTCCCCTCCTCCCCCGCCCCCGTCCTGCGCGCGCGTGAGCAGGTCTTGGTCATCGATCCCGTCGAGCCGAGCGGCCGCGCCTACCATCTGGCGTTGGGCGCCGAGGATCGCCGCATCCACGTGTGCACGTCGGCCCAGGAAGGGCTCGCGAATGTGACCGAGCTACGGCCCGATGTGATCGTTGCCGCGCTCGATACCGCCGATCTACCGGGGTTGCGGCTGCTCGAAGCGCTGCGGCATCGCGCCCCCGGGGTGCCCGTCGTGGTGTTGGCCGCGCACGCCACGGTGGAGGGTGCGGTGCAGGCGCTCCGTGCGGGGGCGGCCGACTACCTGGGGCGGCCCATGTCGCCGGGGATGCTCTCCGAGAAGGTGATTCGGGCGCTCACGGGCGCACGTACCAGCCGGCAGCTCCTCCAGGCGCAGAAGGATTCGGGGGACAAGTGGGGCTTCACCCAGTTCTTGTCGCTCTCGCCCCGCATGATCCGGGTGTTCGACGCGATCCGCGCCGTGGCCGGAACCGACGCCACGGTGCTGATCCGCGGGGAAACGGGGACCGGAAAAGAGCTCGTTGCACGCGCGATCCACGATCGGTCCCGCCGCCGCACGAAAAACCTCATCTCCGTGAACTGCGGCGCGTTCAGCGAAACGCTCCTGGAGAGCGAGCTCTTCGGCCACGAGAAAGGCAGCTTCACGGGGGCGATCGGTCGGCGTGCGGGCGTGTTCGAGATGGCGGACGGGGGGAGCCTGTTCCTCGATGAACTGGGGGAAACCTCCCTCAGCGTGCAGGTGAACCTCCTTCGGGTGCTGGAGGAGATGCGATTCCGGCGCGTGGGCGGGATCGATCCCATTGATGTCGACGTCCGCATCATCGCCGCCACGAACGTAGACCTCGAAAATGCTGTTCGGGATGGACGTTTCCGCGAGGATTTGTTCTATCGGCTCAACGTGTTTCCGGTCACGCTCCCCCCGCTGCGAGAACGGCCGGAGGACATCCCGATCCTCACCAAGCACTTCTTGATGGACGCGGCGAAGGAATACGAGCTCGAACCTCCCTCGATCACGCCAGAGTCGATGGAGTTGGTGATGCGGTATCGCTGGCCGGGCAACGTGCGGCAGCTCCGCGCGCTGTGCGAGCGCTGGGTGATCCAGTGCGCCGGTCGGGAGCTTCGCGCCGAGGATCTGCCGAACGAGCTTCGCACCGGCGGAAAGCCGGACACGCAGCCGGCCGGGCTGTTCATCGACGAGAGCGTGCCGCTGCCGCAGCTCTCGGAGCGGGTGCTGATCCAGGTGGAACGGGCATACCTCCACAAACAGCTCGTGCGCCACAAAGGCCATTTGATCCACACCGCCGCCGCCGCTGGCATCACGCGGCGCACGTTGTTCAATCGCATGAAGGTGCTGGGGCTGGACGCGGCCGACTACAAGTAGGCGAATGGAACCGGGGCGGGCAGCCCGGCGTTCGTTTGCGGGCTCCGCCCAGTCCGGGTAGGGTCGAGGCTCGTATGGGGCCGGGGAGTTTCATGTCGTTCCGCTGGTTCGCTGCGTTGCCGCTCGTCCTCCCCCTGCTTGCGTTGCCGCACGGCTGCATGGTCCAGGTTCCACCGGCCGAAGCCGCACCAAAGACCAACGTAATCCTCATCCTGGTCGACACGCTGCGCGCCGACAAGATCGGCGCATTCGGCTACACCCAGCGCAAGACCACCCCCAACCTCGATGCCTTCGCCGCGGGGGGGATGGTGTGGGAACGCACCGAGTCGCAGAACGCGTGGACGGTGCCGAGCGTCGCAAGCCTGTTTACCGGGGTAGACCCGCAGGCCCACCGCACGCTCAACTTCAAGGTCGGCGAGAAGCTCGCTACCGACACGATGTCGCTGCAGCATGACACGATCTCCGAGTCGTTCAAGGCGGCGGGCTACGGCACCGCCGCGTTCGTGAAGTCGACCGTGATCAGCACAAGCAAGGGGTTCTCCCAGGGGTTTGACACCTTCCAGGTCGTCGGCGGCAAAGACCAGGCCTGGGGCTACTCGGCGCGAGATTTGAACGACGCTGCGATCCCCTGGCTCACGACGCAGGCGACGTCGGGCAAGCCGTTCTTCGCGTACCTCCACTTCATGGATCCGCACTCTCCGTACAAGGCGCCCGAGCCGTATTACTCCAAGTATAAAGGCAGCTATGCCGGGAAGATGGACGGGGCCCACGTGCAGCTTGAGGATGCCTTCAAGGCGGGAACCGTGACTGCGGCGGACTGGGAGCATGAACTGGCGCTGTACGATGCCGAGATCGAGTACTTCGATGCCGAGTTTGGCCGGCTCTGGAGCGAGCTGAAGAAGGTCGGAGCCGACAAGAACACGGTGGTGGTGCTCGTCGCGGACCACGGTGAGGCCTTCGGAGAGCACAAGAATGTGTTCCACGGCAACTTGTATCAGGAGAACATCCACGTTCCGGTGATCCTGCGTGGGCCCGGCATCAAGGCGGGGCGCATGAAGGCGTGGGCGCAGCTCGTCGACGTTGCGCCCACGCTTGCCGAGCTCTTCGCGCTGCCAAAAGGCAAGGGTTGGCAGGGGAAAAGTATGGTGGGCGCGATGGGGGGCGGCGCCGGCCACAGCGACGTCATCTACAGCGAGTACGCCGGGCAGCGGATGGTGATCGATCCGGCTTCGAGCCTCAAGCTGATCGTGGGGGATGGCCCAACCAAGCTCTACGATCTCGTCGCGGACCCGCTCGAGAAGAACAACCTCGCGGAGAGCCGGAGCGCCGACGTAGCGCGTCTCAAGCCGCTTCTGGATGCGCGGTTCCTGGCGGGGCAGTCCCTCTCCAAGCAGTTCCCCATCGAGGCGGGCACCGGAATGACCAAGGAGCAATGCGAGATGTTGCTCCAGCTCGGCTACGTGAAGGACTGCGACATGGAGCACGACGACGGGGACGGGAAGTGAGCCTCCTCGTCGCGCTCTTCACGGCCGCCTTCGCGGTGGACTTCGCCGGCACCCTCAAGGAGCTCGAGCTGGACAAGCCCGGCGGCTTCGGCGGTGCGCCAGAGGGCATGGCGTTCATCGTGCCGCCAGGAAGCACCTCCTCCGCCACCTTCGGCGACCTTGGCGAGGGCGTGAGCGGCATCCGCTTCGAGGTGAAGCAACCGGGGGACGCGCTGGTGTGCACCCAGCTTCTCCCGCTGGGACCGCAAGCGTTCGTGCGAGCCCGCGTGCGGGTTCCCGAGCTCGCCGCCGGCGCCGGAAGCTGGATGGGCCTGAACTTCGAGCTGCGACCTCGCGATGGGCTCGGCGCGCTCGTGTCCCCCCCCGGGGGCCAGTACCTGCTCATCAAGAACGTACGGGAAACCACGGGTTGGCAGGACGTGGAGCAACGCCTCACCGTGCCTTCAGGCGCAACGCAAGGGGAATTCTGCTTCCGCTTCGTGCTCTCCACCGGCGCGCTGGAGATCGACAAGCTCTCGATCGTGTCGAAGCAAGGGGATGGGGCCTCCGCCGCGGCGCCGCCGCCGGCTCCGGCGCCGGTTCCCGCCGTGCCCGTGCCGGCGCCGGTGGTGACTCCGCCCGCACCCGTCGTCGCAAAATCCAAGGCGACGAAGGAAAAAGCGCCGGAGCCTGCGGCGGTCGCGCCAACGGTGGTTGCCACGGTCGTGGCGGCCCAACCGGGCCCGATCCCGGAGGGCGGCTCGCGGGGCTTCACGCTGCGCCTCGACCAGCGAGGCAGCTCCGTCGCGTGCACCCCTTGGATCCTCACGTCGACGACGCTGCGGGTCACCGGCACCGCGGATGTATCGGCGATCAACCCGGAGGCGGTGGACTGGAGCGGCCTCGCCGTGGAGGCGTACGCTCGCGATGCGAACGATCGCCCGTTGGCGAGCAACGGGGTGCCGTACGCGCCGATCTTCGTGACCATGCAGCAGGCGCTCGGCCAACGCTTCGCGCTGGACTGGGCGCCGCCCGCAGGCACCGCGCGTGCTCGGCTCTGCGCCCGGTTCTCGGATGCGTCGGGGAACGCCGCGTTCGACTGGAAGTAGGGCTCAGCCGCCCCCGATCGAGAGCTCCGTCCACGCCGCCTTCAGCAAGTTCAACGCCCCGGAATCACCGTGTGCGCACACCGCCGGCCCCGCGGCCTCCAGAAGTGCGGGGTCTCGACGCGCGCGGGCCGCGAGGATGGCAGCCCACACCAGACCGTAGGGACCCGGCGGTTCCTCGCCCACCCAGGCTGCGAGCCGGATCGCAGCCGCTTCCTCGTCGCCGGCCGACAGCAACGCGCCGGCGTGCAGCAACGTAGCCGGGCCGCCCAGCCCGGCCAGCGCTTTCCCAGCCACAAAGGCGCCGTCCAGGCGCGCGCGCATCGGGAACGCGTGAAACGGGGGCATGGCGTTCAGCTCGGCCCGGAGCGCCGCGGCCTGACCGGAGGTGCGCCGGCCCTCCCAGGCGTGGTCGAGCGGAGGCGCAGCGGCGCCTGCCGGATCCAGGAGCGGGCCGGCGAGGGCGATCAGCGCGGCGGACCGGACGAACTCGCCCGTGGAGGCCAGCGCAACCGCTTCCGCCACCGCGCCTTCCACGGCCTCGATGTCGCCGGTCGCCGAGGCCGCCTCCACCGCGCGCCCCGCGGCCACGAGGCGCCGCGCGAGCTGGCGCAGCCGCGCATCAAGCCGAATCGTCGCCGCTTCCGCGACACCTTCGCCGAGCCACGGCCAGGCGGCCAGGGCCGCAGCCGCCACCTCCACCTGTACGCCGCCAAGCGCGGTGAGCGAGGCGTTGAGCTGCCCGTAGAGCGATTCCAGGGAAGGCAGCTCGAGGCTTTCACCCCCGATTTCAGCCGCCAGTATCGCGTCGATGGCGTCGAGCTCCGCGTCCGCTTCGACCGCTGGTGACGGCGCGGCGCGACGCCAGGCCTCCACCCGCGGGAGCGTGCCCAAGTGAGCAGCGGCCGCCAACGCCGCAGACGCCGCCGGATGGGCCGCCTCCGCGCCCTCGTCCGCCGCGGCTACCGGCTCCGCCCCCAGCGTCGCCGCGAGGAGCGCCGCCGCGCTGAGCGCACCCGGCGCGAGCAGCGCCGCCGCGGCCTCCACCCGCGGGCGCGCTCGCTGGTCTGCGGCCGCATCGACCACCGCGTGCCAGGCCACTCCGACGCGCTCAAGGCACCCCTCGAGGATCGCGAGCTCCTGCGCCAGCGCGACGACCAACGGCGCGTCGTGCCCGATGCCGATCTCGGCGCCGCCGGCCGCGAGCGTGCGCGCCTCGGGATCTGGCGCGTGCTCCGCGAGGAACCGCAGCGCGGAGCGCGCGCGCGACCACACGGCATCAGGGTGGCCGGCCGCGTCGAAAATCGTCCGTCGAACGAGCCTCCCCGGGTGGCGCAACCCCCGGGATAGAACGCCCGGCGACCACGCAAGCCCCCCGAAGCGGGCATCGGCTTCGGCTAGCGGCGCCTCCAGCGCTTCGCCGGGTACATCCTCCGGAAGGCAGTCCTCCAGCTCCACGTCCTCGTCCGGGTCCGGCGGAAGGGGCATCGGACGCCACTTGGCCGGGCCGACCACCGCCGCGGCCTCCGGATCGCCGTCCCCGCCGAACATCCGGCCCAGCGCCCAGGGGGAGTTCCCGCCGCCTCCGCCCGCGCCGCCTCCGCCCCCGGTCGAAAACGAAGGTAGAACTTGCTCGAGCTCGCCCGCCTCCTTGTCCTTGTCCTCCTCCAGCTCCTCGTCGACCTCCTCCTCCCGTGCCTTGTCGAGCGTGGCCTCCGCCGAAGTCGTCGCCGTGTCGGTGTCGGTGCCGTCTTTCACCATCGCCTGCATGGCGCTGTTGCCCAGGCTCGCCTGGAGCTGGGCGGCCGCCTCGGCGTCTACCTCCTGCCCCCCCTGCGCCTTCTCCAGGGCCCGGCGCGTTTCCTTGGTGCGCGCGTCCATCCCCGCTTCGAGCTTCTGGCGCGCGAGCACCTCTTGCGGGAGCTCCGGGCCGGACTTGTCCCCGGGACGGCGATCGACGCGCTGTGCCACGGACACGAACTAACCCCGGCGGCGCCGCTCCCGCGGGCGACATAGACTGCCCGGGAGGATTGCCGCGAGATGGATCCAGTCGTCGGCCAGACGATCGCAGGCTTTACCCGTACGGGTCGCCAATTGCTCGGGCCGGGGTCCGACCTCGTGGAGGTGCAAGCGCCAGACGGTCGCCGCCTCACCGCGATCATGTTCCATCCCGAGTATCGCTCACACAACGCGATCAATGCGGCCCTGCAAGTGGTGGTTGGCTACCTGGAATCGCCCATGGTGTCCGGCCTCGCCGATCTGGTTGCGCAGGACCGGGAGCAAGCCGGCTTCCTGTACGCGACCGGGCAGGTGTGGAGCGTCGCCGAGGTGATTCGCACCCTCAGCGATCTCGGAGAGAGCGGGGGCCCCCGGGCGGGCCTGGAGCTCCTCGCCCAGGTTGGCACGGTGGTGGTGGAGGCCGCAGAGTCGGGCGAGAGCGCGGGCGTATACAGCCACGGCGGCCTCACCCCGTGGCGCGTGATGTTGGATGGTGAAGGCCGCGTAACCGTGATCGGCCACGCCCTGCCCCAGGTGGAGATCCTCGTGTTCCACGAGGCGCCCGACCGGATCCCGCGCGAAGACGCGTTCCGGTACTGCCCCCCCGAACGGATGGAGTCCCGGCGGGAGAACTTCACCTCCGACCTCTTCGGGCTGGGCCTGATCGCCTTTGAGTTGATGACGGGCCGCCCAGTGTACGACGGCCTGATCAACGACATCCGAACGAAGGCGGCGCGCGGCGAAACGAGCCGGCGCCTCCAGCAGTTCAAGGATGCCCTCCCCGCAGCCGTTCGCGACTTGCTCACGACAACACTGCGCCCCGAGCTGCGAGACCGGTTCCAGAGCGGGCAGGACTTCCTCGACGCGGTGAACGCCGTCCTTGCCGACCGCTCGGTCACGGGGCCGAGCCTGAGGGAGTCGATGCAGCGGGTGGCGCGGCACCAGCCCCGCGCCCGCCAGGAGCTCGACCCGGGGCGCACCTCGATGCTCTCGAAGGATGAGCTCAAGCGCCTGGCCAGCGAAGACGACGACACGCCGGCACCCAAGCCCGCCCGCGGACAATTCGTACCGCCCCCCCAAACGCCGCCGCCGACTCCCGCCGCGCGGCCACCCGTCCTGGCGCCCACGCCGAGCATCATTTCGACGCCGATTCCGCGGGCCTCGATGCCCACCCGCAGCCCGGCCACCGCGCGAGCGCCCGAGGCTCCGCTGGCCGCGGCGGAGCCGGCTCGGGCCCCGGTAGCCCTCCCTGCGCCGCCGCTGCCGGCCGCGGCGCCGCCCGTAGCTCTGCCCGGCAGCGGGCTACCAGCGGCCCGCCGCCCACCTCGTCTGGCCGGCACCACTTCGGGGGATACACCAGCGCCAACACCCGAAGTACCCGCGCCCGCGCCGCCAATCGCCACCCCGCCGCCAAGCCCGATCGGGGGTGCGCGTTTGCCGCCGAGTCGGCGGCCGCCGCCCGAGTCCACGGCGGCGCCCGTCGCGGCGCCGCCGCCCGCCGCTCAGGCCGCCTCGGCGCCCTCCCAGGAAGGCACCCAGGCGGTGGCCGACCTGCTGCGCCAGTCCGGGGATTCCGCGCGCGAAGCGCGAGAACGAGTCGAGCGCGCGATGCGCTCCTCTGGCGGCAGCGATGCCCGGGTCGCCCCGGCGCCGCCCCCTCCGCCCCCGACCCTTCCTGGCCCGCCGCCCCCGCCGCCGGCAGCCCCAGCAGCTTCCCCCCTCGCCGTTGGCGGCTTTGTTCAAGCCGAAGAGGCGAGCGGGGCGCATCGTCCGCTCCCGGGCCCTGCGCCCCAGAGGTTCTCGCAGCCGCCGGTGCCCGTGCGAGCTCCGTTACCGCCGCCTCCGCCGGTTCCCTCCAACGCAGCGATCACCATCGAAGACGACGACGACCCTCCCACGGGGCCAAGCGCGGGCCCGACGCCCCTACCCGTGG
>BJHF01000117.1 GCA_014191855.1 Deltaproteobacteria bacterium | reverse complement strand
TGGGGTCGTTTCCGCGGCAGCGGAGACGACTACGAGGCGCTCCCCAGCGGTGCGGTGCTCTACGCGTCTCCCGGCGGCGAGGTCATCGGCCTGACCGAAACTGTCGTCTCCCTGTTCCGTCGCGCCCCGCCGAGCGACGGCTGGGTGAACGTGGACGTGTCCACCCCCTTCGGCACCGGCCCGCTCTGGGTTCGCCACAACGAAGCCGAGCCGACGGTGGCGGAGCTCGAAGCGGAAGAGGCGCTCCGCCTCCCGGGCTCCGACATCGAGATTCGCCCTCTGGACGCCTGGAACCCGGCCACAGAAAACTAGGCCGCCGGCCCCCACAGCTTTCCCGTCCACATCATCCCCACCATTCTGAAGTCGCCCATCAGCGACCACAAGGGGTGCTTGAACGTGGCCGGCCGGTTCTTCTCGATGATGAAGTGGCCCACCCAGGCAAAGCCGTAGCCGACGAAGGGGCAGAACACTAAATAGCCTACATCCTGCAGAATCGCCGCGAGCAGCGCCACGACGACCAACAGGCTTGTGCCCGCGAAGTGCAGCTTCCGATTGGTCAGGTTGCTGTGCTCCGACAGGTAGTAGGGCCAGAACTCGGCGAAGGAGGCGAAGTTGGAGGTCTTCATCCCCCGACGGCTAACGTGCGCCGCGGCGCGGTGGTGTTACCCTCGGCTACCCAATTCGGAGTCTTCCATGCGTCGCACCGTCCTTCTCGCCGTCGTCCTCCTCGCCCCCAGCCTCGCCCACGCGGAGTGGCAGATCACGAACAAGGATGCGAACAGCTACTCGATCAAGAAGGATTGCAGCGGGCACCTCGAAGACTGGTCGATCGCCGGCGGCGTCACCAAGAAGCTCTCCATCCCGGCGGGCGCCACGCAGTGCACGCTCACGCTGAACTCGACGTCCTGCACGGTAAAGGACAACGAGGCGTGCGTGATCCAGTCTTCGAAGATCTCGAAGTTGTAGGCGGGTTAGGCCAGGCGGCTCGGTCGGCTCAACCCAACAACCGCTCAACCAACTCGTTCCGAAACGCGACCAGCGGTTCCGGGTCATAGCCATCGGCCCGGGCCAACGCAGTGACGTTGAGGGAACGCAGCACCCACGCAAGGTTGGCTAACGCCGAAAGGCTACCCGGCACGACGCTCAAGCTCCGGAATCAGCCACGCCCAGCACTCGCGACGGTTGCCGAGGTGCGGCAACACTCGCGCCCAGTCGTGGCGAACCTGCGCGACGGAGACGAGCGTGAGCGCGTCGTCGGGCCGGTCCTGGCGGAGCAGCTTCCCGATCGCATGGGCACGCACATGCGGATCGAGATCGATCAACTGCGCCTGAAACTCAGGCAGCGTCATCTCGACGTCCCACAGGAAGTACGGGTGCCCGCGGCTGTCGCACAGCTTCTCCGGCGGAGTGGGGTTCAACATCATCGCGGGGGCAGTATACCCCCCAACGATGGCGGGAGCCGAAGCGGTGCGCGGAGGGACGTGAGCGCCGCGGCGGTGTCCGGCGGGAGCTTCGCCGCCCAGGCCGCGGTGCCCGCTGGGTCGGCGGCGGCGAGCACTGCGCCCAGGCCGGCGAGCACATCGGGCGGCGCGGCCCGCGCGGCGGCCTCGCGGCTGCGCTCCCCCCGCAGCACGCTCGCGCCCAGCGCGAAGCCCTCCATTCGCCGGGCAACGGCCTCGATCTCCGGGTCGGCAGCGTGTACGACGCTGAGCTCCTCCGGGGCAAAACGGAGCCCCACGCTCACGAAGTCGCGGAAGCCGTCCGTGGGTCCGACGGAGGCCGAGGCGGGCGGCGCGTAGCCGCGAGCGCGCCCCGCCCCGTTGGCGGCCAGCATCAAGGCGAGCGCACCCACGGCAACCCGGCGCCGCCAACCTTCGCTTACGCCGATCGCAGCGGCGACGAGCAGCGGCACAATGAGGAACCACGGGGCGTGGTAGCGGAGGTTCATCACCTTGCCGCCGCGGTGCGGAATGTCCACGTCGGCGAAGGCGAACCCCAGCGCGAAGGTGGCCGCGAGCACGAGCACCGGCCAGGTTCGCCGCCCTCCCGCAGCCACCGCCGCGCCGGCCGCGAGCAGCCACGTCCCACTGAGCGGGCCCGCTTCCCGAACGCCAGGCCACAGCCGCGTCGCGACGACTTCCGGACGCACGAGGCTCTCGAGTCGCGACACGATCGCACCCACCTCGTGCCCGGTCAACCCCGCGTCATAGGCCCCGACCTCGCCACGCCCAGCCGGCAGGAGGATCGGTGAAGCGCCGATGAAAACGCCGACCAACAGCCGCGCGCCCCCTCGCCCAGCAAGCAGGAACAACAATGGTAATACGTAGGCCGTGGTCCGGCAAAACCACACCCCGAGCCCCGCAACGAGCCCCGCCCACAGCCACGTGCCGCCCGCGCTCGGCACGAGCGCCAACGCGCCGAGCACAAACACCCCCGACTCCGCGTGGTTGCCCCACGCCATGAGGCCCACATCGCTCGCGCCCAGCGGCGGCAGGGCCAGCAGCGCTAGTGCCGCGTAGCCCGCCCCAACGCCGAGCCGGCCCGGGAACAACGCTCGCAACGCCAGGAAGGCGAGGGGGAGCTGCACGAGGCTCCACACCTCGGGGACGACCTTCCACCACCGAAAGGAGTCGCCGCCGAGGCCAAGCAAGGCCGCCGCCGTCACCGAATGAACAGTACACCCTCCACAAAACGCCTTGTACTGCAGATCGAGGGTGTGGCTCCACCAACCGGTGTGCCACAGGAAGAGTCCGGCGCTCGCAGAGAGCAGCTCCTCGCCGTCGCGGTACCGCGCGGGGTCGGCTGCGAAGCGAACGCTGTCTCCCCCGGCGCGGAGCGCCATCGCCACGAGGACCAAGGACAGGGCGATCATGCGGGAAGATCGAGGCGACGCCACGAGGCTCGTTATCGCATCCGTCATCCGCCCGAAGCCGCCGCGGACAAACGACGGATTGCTGCTCCACGCACCCGCGAACATGCTGCCGCCACCTGAGGTGCTCGTGCTCAAGTTCAACTCCCTCCTCCTCCTTCTCCCCCTCCTGGCTGGCTGCCCTCCCGCTGGCGACACGGCCTCCACCGACACCGGCGTGTGCTCCTCGGGCACGGAGTGGACAGGCGGAAACGAAGAGTCGCCCAACATGAACCCCGGGCAGGACTGCATCGCCTGCCACTCGAGCGGAGAAGGTCCTGACTTCACGATCGCGGGCACCGTCATGGGCGACTACGCCGATCCCGACGACTGCAACGGCGTCGAGGGGATGCTCGTGCGCATCACCGATGCCGACGGCGTGCTGATCGAGCTCACCTCGAACGCGGCCGGCAACTTCTACAGCACCAAGGACATCGCGATGCCGTACACCGCCGAGGTTGAGGGCACCGACGGCGTGATCGCCGCGATGTCCGCCGAGCAGACGACGGGCGCCTGTGGGAGCTGCCACACGGCCGACGGCGCGGAAGGCGCGCCGGGGCGGGTGGTGGAGCCGTAGTCGTTATTCGGCGATCAACCCCTCGGGCCACGCTGGCCAACCCCAGCCGTCCTCGCCCTCTACCGGCTTCGTGCCGCTGATCCAGGCGTACATCGCCTGGGCCAGCGAGCCATTCACCGTCGGGGGCAGCTCAACCCCGGCCTTCACCGACGCGCCCCAGATGCCGACGAACGCGTCTTTCTCGTGGAACGACTCGCCGGCATGGCGGCCGGGAACCTTGGTGTTGTAGCCCACGCCGTCGCGCGGGAAGAGGTTCACGGTGCCGGCACGGTCGATGTCGTAGAGGTGGGCGAGCTGGGTAACGGCGTCGGGGCGACGGTTGAACCGGGTGAGCGCCCGCCACTCGGACTCCGCGCACCATGAGGCGGGATCTTCGCGGTTGGCGGATAGACAATGGTCGCGGAGCGTATCGGCGTCGGCTACGGCCACCGGGTCGAGGGTTTCGTAGGGAGAACGCTCCGAGAGCCCAAGCAGATCGGCCCCTTGCTGTTCGACCCAGATCGCGCGTCCGCGCCGCTCGATCGTCGCGGTCGCGACCACGCCCCCGCGCGGACCCATCGCGGCAACCGTGCCGCCATCGGGCGTACACGGCGCCTCGCGCACCACGAGGTAGTCGAGCGAATCGCCGAGGCGCGCGAGCAGCTCCTTTGGAACATCAATGGTTTTTCCACCAATCGTCCGGAGAGCCTTCAGCTCGGCCAGCACGGGCTGCCTCGCCCAGTTGTCCCCTTGATCCACGAAGAAGTCCATCATGTAGTTGCCGCCGGCGGTGCTCGCGACCACGAGGTCAAAGCCGCGCATGGAAGGGGGGCGGAGCCGATGGGTGAGCTTCGGGCCCTCGCCTTCGTCGGAGGAGATCTTGGTCACGACGAGCGGCAGGCCGGCGCGCTTGAGCCCCTCGATGAACTCGGCTTCGGGTGACACCAACCAGCGCACCGGCGTAAGCCCGTGGTCGCCGGCCATGCCGAACAGGGTGCGGTCGGAGAGCCTGGCTTCCGCGTAGGTTTCTGTGATGCGACCGAGCCAGTGATCCAGGCGCACGAGCTCCCCGGTCGGGCCGATGATCTCGTCCGCGAACGGGCCCTTCGCGTGCGCGAAGTGATCGGGCCAGGGGTTGTAGTAGAGCAGGTAGTCGGGCATCGACTCCGGGAGGAGCAACGCCAGCTCCGCCACCTCGCGCCGCACAGCGTCTTCCTCCTGGGCCTGCGCCCACCGGTCGTAGAGCTCCCAGGGGTGGTGATCCTCGTGGAGGATCGACTCCCGAGCGAGGAGGCTCGCCCGGAGCTCCGCGATTCGCAGCTCGTTTTTCGCCCGACGGCCCAGCTCGGCGACGCAGCGGATGTCGCCGAAGTCTCTCGACGTTTCCCCGATCGCCAACGACAAGAAGCCGTCGAAGCTGTAGCCAGCCAGCTCATCGTACTGGGCGCCGCAGCTCATGGTCACGAGCGGGCGGAGACGCGAAAACATGGTCTTCATGCCCGACGCGGCGGCCAGCGGCGTGAGCTGGAGGGCATCGTTGCCATAAAAATACCAGGGACGGCCCTGCTGAACTCCTTCGTGCACGTAGGTGCGATCGACGAAGTGGAAGTTGGGGATCCCGGTGCTCCCCGGGCCGGCCACGGCGGCGCCCGTCTTCACCACGGGGAGGTTGCGGACGCTGATCGTCGGCGTCGTCGAGATGCCGTGCCGCGCGAAGCCGGGTGACGCGACGGCCGCGGCCAGTGTCGGAAGCTTCAGGCTGCTCCCGTGCTCCGCGGCATAGTGAAGGTACTTCGTGGTCATCCCCGGGCCCGGACTCGCAGAGCGCAGCTTCGGCGCTGGGATCGCGCCCGGCGCATCCTCAGCGGCGACTTGGGCCAGGAAGGGCGATTGGGGGCCGGCCGAGGCGCCGGCCGACGCGCCCGAGGCGAGGGACTCGACGAGGTGGCCCTGGAGTCCGTCGACCACCACCTGCACGGCGATGTGTCGCGACCCGTGCCAACGCAACCACGTCCAGCCGTCGTCGCGCTCCGGGTTCAACAGCGCCGTTGAAAGCCAGGTGTTCATCTGCCGCTCGCGGAGCACCTGCCCGGCGAAGATCCGGTAGTGTTTGCACACCTCGGCGTCCACAAAGTCGATGAGGGAGAGCGTGATCGCTTCGAGCGTCGTGTCGTCGCGCAGCACGTGGCCCACCGCGTCTTTCATGTCGCCGGCGTCCATCCCCGCTTCCTGGTCGGCGAGGAGCTCGCGAACGATGGTTTTTGCCCGGAGCATGCGGGCCTCCATCCGCGTGTCATCCGCTTCGCAGACGAGGCGGTCGGTCACCGCAGCCGTCGCAGCCGTGTCTTGCAGGTACACGGCGTCGTAGAGCCGCAAGAACCGGGCCGCCTGCGCGAGGGGGAGGCCCCCGCCGCCCTCGGATTCCCGCGGCGGCGAGAACGTGAACGTGCTCGTTTCCCAGCCGGGAATGGCTGGATCAACCTTCAAGGTTCCCCGTGCCCACTCCGCGAAGGTCGGCTCCTCCGGCGCCGCGTACGTCTCCTTCACGAACAGCGCGAAGGGCACCAGCTCGTCCACGAAGCCCTCGGCGGCCAGCCGCGCGTCAACGCGCGACCGCACCTCGTCCGGCAGCGTGAGCGTGGCCACCCAGGCGACCAACCCGGCGCGCCCCATCCGCGGGAGTGCATAGTCGGCGGGCAACCGGGCGGACCATGCCGTGGCATCGAACGCATCGTCGAGCAGGGCCCGCGCCTGGGCATAGGCGGGATTGCTCCCCGCAGGCGCGGGACCGGGATCGATGGAGGAAAGGGCGAGGGCGAGCGCGGCCAGGGCGAGCGCGCTGCCGAGCGGGCGGCCCCAGCGGGAATGGGCGAGCATCCGCTACTCGTACGTCGGCAGCGGCTCGCCGTGCGCCGCCGCAAGCACGGAGGCATAGAAGTCGGTGACGAATTCCTCGGCCTCCGCTGGCCCACTGTCAACCGTCGCGAGGTGGAACACCACCAGGAAGTCCACGACGTCGTCGTGCCCCGTCGCAACGATGGATCCAGAGATGTCGCTGATGAACTCGGTGCCGCCGGTCTTGCTCCAAACGGAAACGCTCCCGTTCGCCGGATCGTCGGCCTGATCGTGGCGCCAGGTCAGGTCGAAATCGACAGTGATCGGGTCCTCCACCACCTCGGTCACGACGTAAGCGGCGTCCACGTCCCCGTCGTCGAGCTCAGCGACGGTCCAGGACGCCACATCGCGGCGATTCACGCCGACATCCGGGTCGGTGAGCACCGGCCAGATGTCGGGGGCGCCGACCTTCACCCAGCCGCGCAGCACCGCCCAGTCATACTCGTCCTCGCTCCCCGAGAGTATGGCCGAACGCTCCGGGTAGGGATCGTCGTCGTCGCGGGGCGCATCGAGATCGTGGGCATCAAAGGGCGTAAGTGTCGCCACGGCGGCAGAGTCTGCCGACTCCTCAGTGGAGCAGGCGACGAGCAGAAACAGGGCCATGGCGCCGATCGTACACCAGGTCGGGCCGCCCGGTCACCTGCGGCACTCCGGGCGACGAGATAGGCAGCCGCACTCGGCAGCTACCCATGAATGCAGACCGGATGATCGCGGTGTTCTTGTCGGGCGTGCTCGTGGGCGGGCTCGTGGTCTATATGTCCCCGAACAACGGGCTCTCTTCGGGGATGTCCGGCGGTCACCAGGGCGGCCAGACGGGCGCCGGAGGCCAGGGCGGCGGGGGGCCCGCGGGCGGTCAAGCCAATGGCGCGGCCCAGGCGGCCACGCCGAGCGGAGATGTGGGATCAACGGCCGGAGGCGGCGCTGCGGGCGCGACGGGCGGGGGCGCTGCGGCGGGCGGTGCAACGGACGCAGCGAGTGGCGGCGCGGCGGGCGCGACCACCGGAGGCGGCGGCGCCAGCGAGATGTCCGGCCCGGGGCCTGGTGCCCAGGGCAGTATGGAGAGCAGCGCGATGGGCGGCGCCTCCGGCGGGGTGATGGGCACAGGCGGCGGCGGCCAGGAAGGTGGAATGGGCGGGGGCGGCCAGGGAGGCAGCATGGGCGGCGCGGAAGGCGGCGGCGACTCGTCGTCCCCGATCTCGCCGGTCCCGGTCTCCGGCGCTCCGCAGGGTGCCACGCGGCTTCTGCGGCACCTCCAGATCGCGCCTACCCTCTGGAAGGCGCAGGCCGAAGCTGCGCTCCAGTCGAAGGACTCGAAGATCCGCGCGCTCGCCGGAGACATCGCGGCGCACGCTGCGGCCGTGCCCACCGTCACCGATCGGCTGCCGCAAACGCCCAACGTGGTTTCCTACCTCGTCGACAGCAAGCTGCTGCTCGAGCGCATGAAGGCCGCGGGGATGGACGTTGGCTCGCTCGAAACGCAGGTGGACGAAGTGAGCCGCGCCCGGAAATAGCGCGCTCCGAACGTCGGCGCGTCGCTCACACGAGGTCGGCGAAGCGCCGCCGATTGTGGGAGAACACGCTTGCGCCGACGACGAGCGCCATCGCGGCGGCGAGGAACGCGTACAGCACCGACGTGGCGGCGGTCGGGAGCCGGTGCTCCATCAACAAGTTCTGGTAGATCCCGATGTATTGCGCCATCGGGTTGGAGTAGAGCAGCAGCTTGAAGCGGTCGGGGTACACGGAGGCCGGGTACACCACCGGTGTCATGAACATGCCGATCATCAGCGTCGCGTTCACCCAGTGCGCCACATCGCGAAACTGCACCTGCAACACGGCGAGGAACATGCCGAGGCCGAGGCAGAACGCGGATTGCGCGAGCATGAACACCGGCAGGAGCAGCACGTGCCAGCTCAAGCCATCGCCGATCAGCACAGTCGCGAGCAACAGCACCGCCGTTCGAAAGAGCTGGTTCACCACCGCGGAGGCGACCATCTGAGCGGGGAGCACGACCGCGGGGAAGTTGACCTTCCGGATCAGGTGCGCGTGCGTCGTGATCGCGCTGGTGGCGCGCACGAGGCCGTCGGCGAAGGCGTTCCAGGCCACCATCCCGCAGAACAAGCGGAGCACGTACTGGCCCGTGGTTTGGCCAACGTGGAAGCGCACGTCCAACAGCACGTAGAAGATGAACGTATAGGTGGCCAATTCGATGACCGGGTTCACGACGGTCCAGAAGAAGCCGATGCTGCTGCCGAGGTAGCGCACGTTCAGATCGTTCGCCGTCAACGCGCGAAAGAGCTTCCGCGAACGCCACAACAGCGCCAGTTCGCTCAGCCCGCTGGGCTCATCCGCCACCGGGCGCTCCAAACGTCCATCCGACGCCGAGCCCCGCCACCCAGACGGAGGACGTGTAGCTTCCGTTGCCGATGCTTCGCCCGGATCCGAGGGTGGTGGAGAAGTTGTTGTTGTAATCGACATAGAGGGCCGGCTGGGCGTAACCGGACGTCGTGACCTCCCGGTCGGCAAAGGTCGTGAACACCGCGCTCGCGTCCACAAAAAGGTGCTTGCCCGCGCGCGCGGTGAGCCCCGCCGCAAACCCGGCTTTGTCCGCGTCGATCACGCTGGCGTTCGCCATGGTATCGGGCGTAGCCGCGGTTTCGCCGTACACCCCGGCGCGCAGGGTCAGAAATGCCGCCGCGTCCCACTCACCGCCCAGGCGTAGGCTCCAGTTGTCGACGAAGCCCGTCGCGATCGACATATCGTCGGTGACGACGATGGCCTCCCCGTGGAGCGGACCCTCTTCGGTCGTCGTCAACGCAAGGTCAAGGTCGGTGATCCGCAGCGCGTCCGTCTCGCTCCACCCCGTCCACGTCCCGGCTAGCTCCACTCGCACCCGGTCCGTCGGCGCCACCTGCACCCCGATCCGCGCCGTCCACGGGAGGTCGACTACCACCGTAGCATCGGCGTCGGAGAAGCTGTCGCTGGTCAGGTACGGGCGCACCGTACCGTTCGCCTCGTTCAACGTGCTGGTTGCGTCGCCGGACGCCTCGAAGTGCACCCCCGGTTGCACCGAAGCGCCGATCGACAACCACCGCGCCGGGCGCACCAGGATTCCAGCGTTCCCCGTGATCTTCGCCGGATCGTCCATCGAGAGGTCCAGCCGTACGTCGTCCGAAGGGTTGTCGCTCCCGCAGGCCTCCGGGTCCTCCGCGTTGCACAGCGTCGAAACCAGCGATTCATCCACCTTCAACAAGGTGTATTGCACGCTCGCGCCGACGACGAGCCACGGCGCGAGCTCGTGCGCAACGCTCGGGCCCACCAGCACCTGCCGGATCTGCGAGGAGATCAGCGCGTACCGCTGTGCGCCATCGTCCGGCCAGGCGTAGTCGGCGCCGGTCGGCACGGAAAGCCCAAATGCGACGGTCGTATTCGCCAGCGCCGGGTGGAGACCGCCAAGCCGGCCCACGATCCCGCCCGCAGGCTCCAGCACCGGACTAGCGGCGCTTTCCACCTCGTCGAAGGGGTTGGTACCCGGGAGGTCCTCCCGGTCGAAGGTCGAGGACTGCTGTGCCGCCCACAGGTCGAGCTTCACCTGTGTTCCGCGCACGTTCGCCAGCGCCGCGGGGTTGTACCACTGGCCGCTGATGTCGTCGGCGCCGGCGACGAACGCACCCGCCCGCCCCTGCGCGCGAACGCCTGAGTCCACGAGCGTAAACCCGCCTGCCCAGGCGGTCGCGACGACCCACAGCACCTACAGGCCCGCCGGCTGACCGGCGTCCTCCGTCCAGGCCGACTCATTCCCCTCGAAGCTGGTCAACTGTCCAGCCAACTCGTACGCGTATGCGCACGCCGCCTCGACCTGCAACGTGCACCCTGCGGCGTCGCAGTCGTACGCCCCCCGCGCGTTGTTCGCCGCATAGTCCACGCCGGCGCCGTCCGTCAGCACCAGGTAGCTCCCCGCCGGCGCATCCCCGTTCTCGCCCGCGTAGGCCGCCGCTTCGTCGGACCAGGTGTCCGACTCCTCCCACTTGTCGACATCCGTCGACTCATCGGCGTAGGTGCCCGCGAAGGTTTCGTTGTTGAACGAACCTTTCACGCGAACCGTCGCGGAGGTTTCATAGGTGTGGCTGTAGTCGTAGCCCGAGGCGTGCGTGGCCGCGTCGGCACCCGCGTTCGTACCCTCCCACGCGAAGGTCCAGCTCCCATCTTCGTTGTGGGTGCCGGGGAACGCCTCGGACCCCACGATGAGCATCGAGCCCTGGCCCACCTCCTCGATTCGGCCGAAGAACAGCATCGGGCTGTACTCTGCGCTCTCCGAGGTGGTCCAGTCCTCGTCCCCCGCGTCGGCCGCCTCCGGAACGTGCGCACCGGTGAAGTTGTGGGTCACGGTGGTGGTGCACTCATCGCCCGTGGGCTGAGTGACCGCGAGGGTGAACGCCCACGTTCCCCAGGGAACCGTGGCGCAGCCGAGCAGGAGCAGGAGAGGCATGCGGGCCATGCTATCAAGAAAAGGGGTTAGGCCGCGGCATGGGCGCACCGACCTACTGGGACTACCTCCACCTCCCCGAGCTCCTCAACTGCCAGGGCGGGCTCGACGACGCGCCATCGCCAGACGAGCTGCACTTCATCATCGTTCACCAGACGTATGAGCTGTGGTTCAAGCTGGTGCTCACCCAGCTCCGCCTCGCGCGGGACCACCTCGCGGTGCCGCACGTCCCCGAGGAGCGTGTGCCCTTCGTGGTGCATCACCTCGGTCGAGTGAACGCGATCCTGCGCCTCTGCGTGGATCAATTCGCGGTCATGGAAACCCTGCCCCCCCAGGATTTCCTCGACTTCCGCGACAAGCTCATGCCGTCGAGCGGCTTCCAGAGCTTCCAGCTCCGCGAGCTGGAGATCCTCCTGGGTCTGACTCCCGAACGCCGCATCAAGTACGCCGGCACCGATCCCATCGAGCACATCCGCAGCCAGACGCACTCGCCCTCGGGCAAGGCCGTCGCCGCGCGCCTCGACGCGACGATGCGCGAGTCGAGCCTGCGCGACGCCGTTGTGAACTGGCTGAGTCGTACGCCGATCATGGGCAGCTCCCCCGGCGATCCAGGCGACGCGGAGGTGGTGGACCGCTTCCTCGCCGACTACTTCGCCCGGGTTGAGCAGCACCAGCGCGATGGCGGCGAGCAGCTCGTGACGGTGCTCAACGGCGCCGACGAGGACAAGATCCGTGCCCGCGTCGGCATGGCGATCGAGGGCGTACGCGGCTTCTTGCTCCCCGAAAGCGCCGCCGACCGGCGCGCCCGCGCCGCCCTCGTGTTCATCGAGAGCTACCGCCACCTCCCGCTCCTCGCCTGGCCCCGCCTTCTGCTCGACACCGTGGTGGAACTGGAAGAGCAGATGCTCCTCTTCCGGCACCGCCACGCGCGCATGGCCGAGCGCACGATCGGCCGCCGCGTCGGCTCCGGCGGAAGCTCGGGCGTGGAATACCTCGACCAAACCCTGGCCTATCGCATCTTCCCCGAGCTCTGGTCGGTGCGCACCTGCCTCCTCCCGCGCGATCGCCTCCCGCCGCTGAGCGGCGAAGAGAAGTACAGGTTCGCGGGGGGGTAAGGCCCTACTCCACCCGCCGCGACGCAATCACCTGGTCCATGTGCATCTGCATCGACATCGGCGGCATCCCGGCCTGCGACATCGTCATCGACATCTGCATGTCCATCGTCATTTTCTGCTCGCCGCTCGACGCCAACGTCGCGAGATCGATGGTCATCGTACCGGTGGCGTTGCCCACGAGGGAGCCGATCTCCACGCTCACATCCGGCGGCATCCCCGGGAAATTGAACGCGGAGTTTCCGCGTTGAATCGAGGTTTCGACGTCAACGACCACCGTGTTTCCGTCGTGGCTGCGCAGCGTGTTCGTCGTTTCCGCCAACATCGACATCCCGGCCACGCTGATGTCGTACTCCAATCGCCAGCGCGCGCCCACGCCCACCGGCTCCGCCGGGAACTGCGGCAGGTTCTGCACGGCACCCTTCGCGATCTGCTCCACCATCGCCGCCATCGCCGGATCCCCGGCGTTGGTCACTTCCACGCCCACAATCTTCCCTTCCGGAGAAACGAGCAGCTCGGTGGCGAGGCCGCGCATCGCATCCACCGCCGCCGACGTGCCCTCCGCGCCGCCGGACTGACGCACCCCGAGGATTTCGCTCCGCACCCGCATGTTCCCGCTTCGATCGGGGCCATTCACGCTCGACCGAGTGGTCGTGACCGTCGTGGAGGGAGGCACGGGCGCGCCCTGCCCGTTCACCGTCATCGACATCGTCATCTGTTGGGTTTGCTCAACGGTCGTGACCGCCCCACCCGCAGGCGCGAAGTGGAGCCGCTCCCTAGGCATCTGGCCCGGGCTCTCCAGCACTACGCCCCCGTGAATCTCGAACGAGTTCATCACCGACCGCATGACGTCGTTCGGCGGGGCGGGCTCCGCGCCAAGGAGGGCGAGGGGCACGGTGCAAAGCAGGAGGAAGCGCGGGAAACGAAGCGTGGCCATGCACCCGGTTATCTCGAAGCCCCACAGTGGCGAGACCGCGGCGCCGCCGTACCCCCGCGATGGCACGATCCCAGCGCCGCGATCGAGGCCGGGTGCCCGCGAAAAACCCGCGACTACCGCCGTGGCACAGCGCTTGCTATTCCTCCGGGCAGGAGATTCCCCGATGCTCACTTCCCTCTTGCTCTTCCTCGCCGGCTGCCCTGAAACCGAACACGCCTGCACCGACCTCGCCGCCGCATCGGTCACAGCCCACGTGGAAGACGCCGATGGAAATGCAATCGCCGATGCGACGGCCACCTTCACCGTGGATGGCGGCGCGGCGCAGGACTGCGAGAGCTTCACGGACGGGACCTACGTCTGCGGATGGGAGCAGACCGGCGTGATCGCCGTGACCATCGAGAAAGACGGCTTCGTCGCCGCAACCCAGGAGGTGACCGTGGGGATGGACGCCGACCAGTGCCACGTGGAGCAGGAAACGCTGAACTTCGTCCTCGAAGGCCTCGATTGCACCGACGTGGAGGTGCCCGCCGTGCAGGTCACGCTCAGCTCGCTCGACGGCGAAGTCCTGGAAAACCCGCAGGTGTGGTGGGGGTTCGCCGCGGCCGACATGGAGCCCATCGCGTGCGACCTCCAAGGCGAGGTATGGGCCTGCGCCCCCGAGGAGGTAGGCGACCTGGAGGTGTCGGGCACCGCCAGCGGCCACACGGTCGATTTTGAGGCAGTGACGGTCGTTTCCGACGAGGCGGGCTGCCACCCGGTCACCGAGACGGTGGCGCTGGTGGTGCAGTGGGGCGAGGATTGAGCGCGATGGGGCGGAACGGATTCGGATCGTCCTTGCACGCTTTGTGCTGCCCGGTTAGCCGCGCAGGCTCTCAGGATGGTGAAAGGTGTACGCAGTCGTTGTTTCCGGCGGGAAGCAGTACCGGGTCTCGGAAGGCAGCCAGGTCGTCGTCGACCGGATGCAGGACGAAGTCGGCGCGCAAATTGAGATCGCCAACGTGCTGATGATCGGCGGCGACAAGCCCCAGGTCGGCGCGCCCAACGTGCCCGGTGCCAAGGTATTGGCCACGGTCGTCGCCCATGAATCCGGTGAGAAGACCGAGTACATGCGCTACCTGCACCGTCGCCGCACGCGCACCCAGCGCAACGGTCGGGCGAAGCTCACCGTTCTCCAGATCAACGGCATCGAGGTCTGATATGGCACACAAAAAAGGCCAAGGAAGTTCGCGCAATGGTCGCGATTCAAACCCCCAGTACCGGGGCGTGAAGGTCGGCGAAGGCCAGCTTGTCACCTCGGGCTCCATCCTCGTGCGCCAGCTCGGCACCGTGTTCCACGCGGGCAAGAACGTGAGCACGGGCAAGGACTGGACCTTGTTCGCGATCGCCGAAGGCACCGTGAAGTTCGAGAAGCGGGCGAACAAGAAGCTCATCTCGATCATCCCGGTTCAGGTCGCCGCCGAAGCCTAGCGGCCGGTCAGCGTGCCGCCGAACGCGGGCGGGGCTTCGGCTCCGCCCGTTGGCGTTTTTGACCTGGCCGTGCGGGTCGGCCTCCCCAGTCCTCCCCGTGCCGGGGGGAGGTGTCCCGCGGGGACGGAAGGGGGGCGGGCGGGCTTCCCCTTCAGGCGCTCCCGGCCAGCGCGGCCGCTTCCTCCGGCGTGAGCCCCTCGACGAGCGCGCCGGCGGGGGGAGCCGCGGCGCGATCGAGGCGCGCGAGACCGCAGCGGGCGCGCCACGCGAAAACCGGCAGCCCGCGCTCCACCGCGGCGGCGGCCGCCCGCTCCAGCAGGCTGCGCGCCGCCGGTGCATCGCCAAGCTCGGCGTAGGCCCTCGCGATCCGGAGGTCCACGCGGATGGCGGCGGTCGGCGGGGGCCGCGCGGCCACCGCACGGGCCAGGGACTCGCGCGCCCGAACCGGCTCCCCAAGTCGGCCGTGCGCCTCCGCGCGCACCGCGTGCACCAGCGCCCCAAGACCCTCCGGATCCTGGCCGCCACCCAGGGAAAGGAGCCGATCGAGCGCCACGGCCGCGGCCGTGCGGTCTCCGGGGCGCGCATCGAGCGCGACCTGCGCGCGGAGCGCGTGGGCGACGAGGCGCTCGTCGTCGAGGTTCGCAGCGCGGGCCAAGGCCGAAGCGTCGGCGAGGGCGGCCTCGGCGGCCCGCCAGAGCCCGATATCGGCGTACACCTGGCCCAATGCGCGGCTGGCTTTGGCTTCGAGGGCGCCGTCGCGGAGCGCGCGGGCTTCGTCGCGGGCGCGTCGCCCAGCCCGCAGCGCATCGGGGAGCTGGCCCCGCAGCGCGCGGGCCTCCGCGAGATCGAGGCAGGCGAGGATCACGATGTGGGTATCACCGGCGAGATCGGCGTCGAGCAGCGCGTGAGAGAGCTCGTTCAACGCCGAGTCAAGGGATCCTGCCTGCATGTGGAGCACGCCGAGGCCGATGGCGGCGCGGGCGCGGTGGCGAGGATCGGCGGCTTCGCCGCGAACGGCGGTCCACTGCACGGCGGCGCCGGCCCCATCGCGCAGGTACCAGTGCAATGCGGCGAGGAGCAGGCGCCGCTCGGCCGTGGCGCGGCCCGGATCGTGGGCGGCAGCGACGGCCTGGAGGAGCGCGGCGATCGCAGCGGTGTGATCCCCCGCATCCACGCGGGCACGAGCGGCGCGCAACACGGGATCCTCTTCACTCTGCGGGCCCAGGGCGCGCGCGGCGCGCTGGTGCAGTCCGTCCGGGTCCATGGAACGATCGAGCAACGGGGCGCGGAAAGCCTCCGCCGCCAGGAGCCAACGCGAGCCCGCCCGCTGCGCCACGCCGAGCTGTTCGAGCTGCGCCAGCGACTCCGCTGCGGGCGCCGCCGCGACCACCTCCAGCACTTCGGTGGTGGCCGCTTCGGGCAGGGCGGCGAGGGCCTGGGCCACACACAGCGCGTCGAGGTCCAGCGGACCGAACCACGGGTCCAGATCGGGGGTCGGGAGCGCGGCGAGATCGAGACGTTGATCGAGCACTGCGCCGCCCAGCGCGGCCTCCACGAGCGCCGCATGTCCGCCGCTCCAGGCGCGGAGCCGCTCGGCCGCCGCGGCGAGGTCCGGCGTTCGCGGTGCGACTGCGAAGATCGAGCGGCGAAGATCGGCGACCCCCAGCGGGGCCAGCTCCATGGTTTCGTTCGCGGGAACGTCTGCGCTCGTCAAAAGCAGGATCGCCTCCCCGGCGCGCGCGCGCTCTGCCACGCGCCCGGCGAGCCCGGGGTCGTCTTCAACCACACACACCAGGCCGCGCCGGGTGGCGGCCACCCGCGCCAGACCCGCCAACCATTCCTGCCCCGCGCCCGCCGCACCGACGATCCGCAGCACCCATCCCGTGCCTCGCGCAACCTGCTCCAACGCGGCCGCGACGCGATCCACGGCGGGCTGGCGGCCGGCAATCCGCGTCGCAAGCGAAGGCGGCAGGGACACAAGCGCAGCGCGAACAGCGGCCATGTCCGGGAAGCGGCGAGAGGGATCGAGGGAAATACAGCGAAGGACGACCGTTTCGAGGTCGGCTGGAACCGTGGGATCCTGCTCGGAGGGGGGGCGCGGCGGCACCCGCGGCGTGGCGCGCCGACCCTCGTCGAAGGGGCGGTGGCCGGTGAGCAGCCAGTACAACACGAGCCCGAAGCCGTACTGGTCGGCGCGGGCGTCAACCCGGCCGCCAAGCAGCACTTCCGGGGCCGCCCACGCCACCGAGCCAACGAAGCCGCCGCTCACCGGCGCATCCGCCTCCGCCACGGCGCCGAAGTCGGCCAGCACCGCTCGCCCGTCCGCGAAAAGCACGTTCGCCGGCTTCACATCGCGGTGCACGAGCCCGCAGGCGTGCAGGTAGCCGAGCGCCTCCG